>JAHEYQ010000022.1 GCA_023251515.1 Bacteroidales bacterium | reverse complement strand
ATTTGCTCTTGTACATTTGGCCTTAATAATCTAATTTATTTTAATCCTATTATACTGATATTTTATACCCTAAACTTTAATAACTCCTATTATTAATCTGATCGTCTGTTACTTATATTTACGCACATCAATGATATAATATTTTTATTAATTACAATTAACAATCTACTATTAATAATGCTCTTTAACTTTCAGATATTCAAATTTATATTATTTTTAATTCAGTTTATCTATGTTTTTTTAGTTATTATCATATAGAATTTATAGAATTTAAATTCCATTTAAAAACATAGTTTAAAATTAGCATTTTATAAAATATAATATTCTGAATTTAATAAATATAAACTACTTTTTCAAGAAATAAATTTCAAAAATTTTGTAGAATCCTTTTTGATTTTGTAGAAGGAAGTTTATCTTTTATTATATATAGAATGAGTTTAAATATTATTTCAGCACCACACCTAAAGGTACAAATTGTGAAGCATCACCACCAAGACCTTCAATTTCTCGAATAATAGATGAAGAAAGCGAAGTATGCTCTGGTAATGATAACAAAAAAATTGTTTCAATTTCAGGATAAAGTTGCTTATTAATCTGTCCTACTTTTCGTTCAAACTCAAAATCAGCAGAAGTTCTAAGTCCTCTTAACAGAAAGCGTGCATTCACTTTTTTACAAAAATCAATTGTTAGCCCGCTATATTCAGCTATTTCTACTGTTGGATAATGGCTAAAAACCAACCGAATCCATTCAATACGCTTTTCTATGGGATAAAAGTTTTTTTTATCAGCATTTTTGCCAATAGCAACAATTATTTTGTCGAACATAGGTACAGCACGTTTGATTATCGACTCATGACCTATTGTTATAGGATCAAAAGAACCTGGAAATACAGCAATTCTCATTTAAATATTATTTGATAATTTAATGGATTTATAAAAACTATTACAAAAGTAATAATAAATGACAATTATACCTAAATTTAATAAACCTCAGCAAAGATTTTTCCAACTAAGCTGTTTATATTTTTATTTATCAATATTGTAGATAATAAATTTTTTATTATTTTTGTCATCCTTTTCTATATTAACTATTAACGTATTATTTTTACAATTATTTATTTGAAATTTTATGAAAAAAAACTCAACTATTATCCTATTAATTACTTTAATATTTACACTTTTATTATCTAACAATTTAAAAGTAAATGCAATACCTGCATTTCCTTACCCAATTGAATTTGTTCAACCTGATGGCACTAAAATAAATATAATATTACATGGAGACGAAAAAGTAAAATGGGCTGAAACCATAGATGGTTATTCTATAATGTTTAATAAAACAGGAACTTACGAATATGCCAAACAAGATACTGAAGGCAACATGATACCATCTGGAAGACAAGCTAAAAATAAAGATGAGCGTTCTGCAGAAGATTTGAGTTTTCTAAGTAATATCACTAAAGGGTTAATCTATTCATCCTCGCAAATTTCGATAATAAAAAGCATATGGAAAATACAGCAAAACGAAGTCCAGAGAGCATTTCCAACCACAGGAAATCGAAATTTGGTATGTATTCTGATCGGATTTACCGATTTGGCATTTACTAAAACACAGTCAGAATTCAACAATCTTTTTAATCAGTTGAATTATACTACAGATGCAGCTTTCGGTAGTGTTAAAGATTATTACAATGAATGTAGTTATGGTCAATTAAGTCTTTCTGTAACAGTGGCCGGACCTTATACTGCAGCAAACAACATGGCTTATTATGGTGCCAATGATGTAAGCGGAAACGATGCAGCACCACAAACATTAGCAGCAGAAGCTGTGACTTTGGCAAATCCAGATGTAAATTATGCTAATTTTGATAATGATGCGGATGGTTATGTTGATGGAGTTTATGTAATTTATGCAGGATATGGTGAAGAAGCAGGAGCCAGCAGTAATGCAATATGGGCACATGCATGGAATCTATCTACTACTTTAAACTTTGATGGAAAAAATATCAGCAAATATTCATGTTCTCCTGAATTAAGAGGATCTTCAGGAACTGGAATTACACGAATTGGTGTTATTTGCCATGAATTTGGTCATGTTTTAGGTGCTCCTGATTTCTACGACACAGATTATAGTACTGGAGGACAGTATGATGGAACAGGTTATTGGGATATGATGGCTTCAGGCTCATGGAATAACAGCGGTGCAACTCCAGCACATCATAATGCTTACACAAAAACCATTGTTTACAATTGGGCAACTCCTACTCTTTTATCATCTGGAAGTATTATAACTTTAAATAATGCTGAACAGTTTACCAATAGCTTTTACAGATACAACACTTCAACAACAAATGAATATTTTTTGATCGAAAATCGACAGCAACAGCTTTTTGATACTTATATACCAGGGCATGGAATGCTAATTTATCATGTAGATGGCAATTATATAAGTACTGCAAGCAACTCTATAAATGCTGCAAGTCATCAAGGTATGTATCCTATTTGTGCAGGAGCTACAGGAAATCCAACCACAACATACGGAACAATAAATGGTACTACTTGTCCATTTCCTGGAACTGGTCTAAAAACTTCATTTACAGATGCTACAACACCATGGGCAAAATCATGGGCAAGCGCAAATACAAGTAAACCGATAACTTCTATTACAGAAAACACAACTAATAAAACAGTTACATTTACTTTCATGGGAGGATCGAGTTGCACAGCACCAACTACTCAAGCAAGTAATTTTACTGTAACAAATCTGGCAAGCTCGTCAATGACAATAGGTTGGACAAGAGGAAACGGAAATAATGTAATTGTAATTGCTAAAGCTAACAGTTCTGTTGATTCTGATCCGGTAAGTGGAACTACCTACATAGCAAATACTATTTTTGGTTCTGGAAATCAAATTGGTACTGGCAATTTTGTAGTATATAATGGAAGTTCAACATCTGCTAATATTACTGGATTAACACAAGGTGTTACTTATAATTTTGCGATTTATGAATATGCTACTACTGCAAGTTGTTACTTAATTCCAGGTTTAACAGGAAATGCCACAACACCATGTGGTATAATCAGTATATTTCCTTATACAGAAAGCTTTGCAAGTACTACAATTCCAACTTGTTATATTCAACAAAATACAGGAACCGGATTAACAGATATGTGGACAATTTCTGCAACAAATTCAGCCGGAGGGATAGCAAATGAGATTAAAGCAACATATCAGAATATTAATCCCGGTACTAGCCGTTTAATTTTAAATCCGATAAACACCATTGGAATTAGTAGTTTAACATTAAATTTTAAGCATTTTTTTGATGATTATGGTACTGGATGTTTTTACAAAATCCAAACATCAACAGATAAAATAAATTGGACAGACGCTGGTTGGACATATCCTTCGGGAAGTGGCAATGCAGGTCCTTCAAGTGTTTCATTACCAATTAATCAAAACATGAATAATGCAACGACTTATATTGCTTTTGTTTTGGATGGCAATCTCTATTATTTAGATTATTGGTATATTGATGATATAAACATCACTTCAACACCAGCTATTACTCCTAATTTAAATGTTTCAACAGCAGCTTTATCGTCCTTTGGTAATGTAAACAAAAATTATAATTCTTCAAATCAATTTTTTGGAGTTTCAGGCACAGGATTAACAAGCTATATAACAATTTCTGCTCCAACATCTTATCTGGTTTCAACAAATTGTAATACAGGATTTGCTTCAAGTATTAATATCATACCTACCTCAGGAACTGTTCCTTATACAAGAGTTTGGGTTAAATTTAATCCTGCAACATTAGGTGCTTTAAACGGAAATATAACAATCGCAACAACAGGTGTTACATCAAAAACTGTAAGTGTCAGTGGAACTTGCATCTCAAATGCAATACCGACAAATTATTATAGTACTGCAACAGGAAATGGAGCATTACTAAAAAACCAATTGCATAATATTATTAAAACTCACACAAAACGCATAATTACCAATTTGTGGACTGATTTTCAATCAACTGACAAAAAATATAATGGCAAAGTTTGGGATATGTATAGTGATAAAACATGTGATACAAATTATGAATATACATTTGTTACTAACCAATGTGGGACTATTACTTCAGAAGGAAATTGCTTCAACCGTGTACAATCTATACCAATTAGCTGGTGGAACAATTCAACAACAGATACTATGTACACTGATTTGAATACAACTATTCCAACTGATGGTTATGTTAATAATATGAAGGGTAATTATACATTTGGAACTGTTTCTTCTCCAAATTATACTTCAAGCAATGGAAGCAAAAGAGGACCTTGCTCTTACTCTGGCTACAATGGGACTCAATCTATTGTTTTTGAACCAATAAATGAATACAAGGGTGATTTTGCCCGTATGTTACTATATATGGCTACCCGTTATGAAAACAGAATAAGTTCATGGATTAATTATAATCTTAATGCAGCTGATTGTTTTGATGGTACTACGTTCCCTGGTTTTAAACCATGGCAGATAAATTTATTATTGGAGTGGCATAATAATGATCCTGTTAGCCAAAAAGAAATAAACAGAAACAACGCCATTTACAGTATTCAGGGAAACAGAAATCCATTTATAGATCATCCTGAATATGCAGCATTAATTTGGTTATCCGCTCCGGTTGTAAATTCATTACCTGCAACTAATATAACTTATAATTCAGTTAGTTGCAACGGAAGTATTCTTTCTATAGGAAGTTCATCTATCACAGAAAGCGGAATCATTTATTCAAGTTCACCAAATCCTGTTATTGGTGGAACTGATGTTACTAAGGTTAATACAAATCCAATAATTTATAACGGAAATTTTAGTGTAAATATAACAAATCTAAATCCTTTATCAACATATTATGCCAGAGCATATGCAATCAACAGTCAGGGAACATCTTACGGAACTGATATTATGTTTACAACAGAAGCCTTTTTACCGATAATAAATACCGACTCTATCAGAAACATAACAACAACAACAGCTAATATTTATTGTACTCTAAATTCAAATTTATACAGTCCAATCCAATTTACTGCAATTGTGTACTCAACAACTTCAGGTCAATTTTCAGGAGACGCAGGTGTAATAACCGCAACAACAAACCCAATGGATACAACTGGAAATTATATGATTACATTAAGTAATCTTAGCCCGGGAACAACATATTTCATAAAAGCTTATGCCGCAAATTTAATGGGAGAAAGCTATGGAAACGAACTAAGTTTTTCTACGTTAACTTGTGTTAAACAATCTGTTCCATATATACAAAACTTTGAAACATCATTTCCTCCTACTGGTTGGTCAGTCGTAAATCCGGATGCTAATAAAACATGGGCAAATAAACTTGTTGCGGGCAAACAAAGTGGAAGTGATAGTGCTGCTTTTATAGATTTTTACAATTATTCATCTACTTATTTAGGTCAAACAGATGATTTACTTTCGCCTACGTTTGATCTGTCAACTGCTTCAAATCCTAAATTAGTTTTTAATGTAGCTTACAGATATTATTCGGTAACCAGTGTAGATACACTAAGAATTTTTTATTCAACAGATTGTGGAACATCATATAATTCTTTACCTATATATGTTAAAGGAGGAGCAGAATTATCAACCGGAGGCTCAGCTTCTACAACTTTCACCCCTGCTTTAAATTCAGACTGGCGTCAGGAAGTTGTAAATCTTGGCTTTTTGGCAGGTAATAATGTAAAACTTAAATTTCAAGCTGTAAATGATTATGGCAATAATTTATATATTGATGATATTCAAATAATACCTGATGGCTATATGAAGCCGACTGTATTTACCTATAACGCAACAGTATTAAATACTGATACAGTTATTATTTATGGACGAGTAAATGCAAATGGTTTACCCACAAACTTACAATTTGATTACGGACAAACAATATCATACACAAATTCGATAACCGCTACTCCAAATCTTGTTGGTGGCGATACAAATATTAATGTTTATCAATATTTAGTAGGATTACCGGTTAACTCAACTTTTCACTATAGGATTTCAGCAACAAATAGTATTGGAACTACTTATGGTAATGATGTTATTTTCAACACGCCTTGTACTGTATTTAATCTTCCAATAGTTGAAAATTTTGACAACACCATGCGTCCAAATTGCTGGACAGTTCAAAATACTTCAGGTTTAACTGATAAATGGTCAATTAGTAATACGGCTAATGCAGGTGGTTTTGCAAATGAATTAAAATCAACATATCAAACACTAAATGGCACAACTAGGTTTGTTTCACCAGCATTTAATACATTAGGTAAAAATAGCATTAAGTTGTTATTTAAACATTATTTTGATGACTTTACAACAGGAACTAATATAAAAATTCAATCTTCTAATAATGGAATTAACTGGACAGATGAAAGTTTTGCTTTTGCTTCAGGAAATGGAAATATTGGACCTATTGATGTATCACTGTTGATATCTAACAATCTAAATTCACCAACAACCTACCTTGCGCTTGTAGTATCTGATAGTTTAGGTAAATATGATTATTGGTATATTGATAACATTAGAATTGAAGATAATCCATCTCTACCAAATTTTATTGCTAACAGAACAAACACATGCCTCAATGATTCAATAACTTTCTATGACACATCTCAAGGGATAATTAATTCATATTTATGGAATTTTGGGAGTGGTGCAATACCTCAAACTGCAACCGGATTAGGACCTCATATTGTTAAGTATTCTAATTCTGGAATGAAAAATATTAGCTTAACTATCAATGGTCAAAATACCATAGTAAAATCAAATTATATAACTATTTTTGAAAATCCTGTTGGAGGACAAGTTACTGGGTCAGGAAATGTCTGTGTAGGTCAATCAACTGGTAATTTGAATTTAATAAATTACAATGGAAATATTTTAAAATGGCAAAAAAGATATAATAATGGTGCTTGGACTGATATTTCAAATACAAACAATACATATACTGAAATTACTACAACTGCAGGAAGTTGGGAATATAGAGTAGAAGTATCTAATCTTGGTTGTAATAGCATTTTTTCTAATATTTATACATTTGAAGTTTATACTTTGCCAATTGTTGGTAATATTTCTGCATCTTCTACATCTGTTTGTTCAGGAGGTATAAGTACATTAATCCTCGACAGTTATTTAGGAAATATTCAATGGGAACAATCAACTTCCGGCTCAGGTAACTGGACTGATGTATTAACAGGTATAGGTTATAATTCAAATAATTTTACAACAACACCAGTTTACTCAAGTATGTATTATCGTGCCAAAGTAACATTAAACAATTGTTCTCCAGTGCATTCAAATGCAGTTTATATATTAATGAATGATTCCCCTATTGCAGGAACTGCATCTTCTACTGTTTCTTCTATTTGTAATTCTGGCACTACTGTTTTAAAATTAAATGGCTATTCTGGAAATATACAATGGCAACAAAGCAATGATAGTCTGATTTGGTCAGATGTAATAAGCGGAACTGGTTATAATTCAGCGAATTTTACAACTTCCACTTTAACCCAAACTACTTATTTCAGAGCAAAAGTAAATATAAATTCGTGCATTGCTTATTCAAATTCATTAAAAATCTTAGTTTCACCATCTCCTATTGCCGGAACTGTCAATGTTCAGGGTACACCAATGTGTGGAGGGAATTCAGCAATATTAACTTTAAATAATTCTTCAGGAAATATACAATGGATACAATCATCAACTGGCACTGGAAACTGGACTGATGTAACCACAGGAAATGGCTATAATTCAATAGTTTTTACAACTTCAAACTTATATTCAACTACATATTTTAGAGCAAGACTAAACAGCGGCATTTGTGGTATTGTATATTCACCAATTTCTAATGTCTATGTTTATCCACAAGTTATTGGAGGAACTGCAATTGCAAATTCCAACGTTTGTTCAGGAAACTCAACATCAATTATATTGAATGGTAGTTCAGGGACTATCAACTGGCAACAAACTAATGACACAACAGCTATCTGGGCAAATGCTATCGGAGGTAATGGGTCAAATACAGCTAATTACACCACTCCACCCCTAACCTCACCCGTTTATTACAGAGCAAAATTAACTGGAACTTTATGCCCTGATGCTTATTCAAATATAATTGCTATCAATATCAACACTTCTTCTGTATCAGGAGAAATAACTTCGTTGCAACAAACAATTTGTGAAGGATCTTCTGCCACATTAAATATTAATGGATATAATGGTAATATCCAATGGCAACAATCTATTAATGGTATTGACAATTGGAGTGATTTAATAAGTGGAACTGGTTATAATTCTGATTCATACATAACAAACACTTTGAGTTCATCTTCATATTTCAGGGCAAAGGTTACAAATGGAAGTTGCTCAAGTGCTTTTACTGTTCCTACATTAATTAATATAGATTTAATGCCTGTTGCAGGAAGTATTAATCCATTAAATCAAAATATTTGTTATGGTAATACAGCAAACATAAGTCTGACCAACTCTTTTGGGAATATTCAATGGCAAGTATCAGACAATGCAAGCAATTGGATAAATGTAAACAATGGTTCTGGAGCTACTAATTCCAATTATACAACAGGAATTTTACAATCAAATAAATATTTCAGAGCAAATCTGAGCAACGGTGTATGTCCTTCAACAAATTCAAATATAGCTACAGTTCAAATTTCGCCAATTCCATCAGGTGGTACGGTAAGTGTTGGAAATAATAATTTCTGTTCAGGAGGTAGCAGTTCATTAAATCTGTCAAATTATACCGGAAGCATCCTATGGGAACAAAGCAATGATAGTATAACATGGGCTAATGTAACAGGCGGAAATGGTTCCACCAATGCAAGTTATACAACATCATCATTAGGTCAGAATACTTATTTCAGAGCAAAACTTAGCTTAGGTTCTTGTATAAATTATTCAAATACAGTTAAAATAAATGTATTTCCATTAGCTGTCCAAGGTACTATAAGTGTAAGTGGATCACCATTATGTGCTGGTTCAAATGCCACATTAACACTTAATAACTCTGCTGGAAATGTCCAATGGTTGCAATCTGCTACGGGTGGAGGAAACTGGACAAATGTAACAAGTGGAAGTGGTTATAATTCAACAGTTTTAACAACAAGCAACTTATTATCTTCAACGTCTTTCAGAGCAAAATTAACAAGTGGAAATTGCCCGATAGTTTATTCTCCGATAAGTAGTGTTGTAGTTTTCCCACAACCAATTGGAGGAAATGCTTCAGCTTTAAATTCTCAACTTTGCTTAGGCAGTTCAACTTCAATCAACTTAACCTCTTATTCGGGAAACATTTCATGGGAACAATCTAATGATGGAACAACATGGACTATGGTAAATGGTGGCAGTGGCAATAGTACTTCAATCTATAATACACCAGTTTTAACATCAAAAAGATATTACAGAGCAAAATTAATGAGTGGAATTTGCGAACCCTCCTATTCTAATATTGTTGAAATTTTAGTTAGTTCCCCAAGTATTAGTGGAATTGCAAGCTCAGCAGAAGATACTTTATGCGTAAATTCAACAACTATTTTAAATTTAACAAATTATACTGGAACAATACAATGGCAGCAATCTAGTGATGGGAATACTTGGAACAATTTAGTTTCAGGAAATTTCAATTCAGATTCATATCAAACAGAAAACCTAAATCAATCAACTTATTATAGAGCTAAAGTAAGCAATGGCGGTTGTAATAGTGTTTATAGTAATAATTTGTTTATTAAGATTTTCGAAAATCCAATTGCCGGAAACATTGTTCTTGAAAATGACACTTTATGCTATGGAACAATGTTAAACACTGATTTAATGAATTATCAAGGGACTATACAATGGCAAAATTCTTTTGACAATACAAATTGGTCAGATATTTTTAATATGAATTTAGCAAATCTTAATTTATTAGTTGATAGTTCAATGTATATTCGTGCAAAAATCACAAATGGAGTTTGCGCAGAAGTTTATTCTCCTTCAAATTTGATTATTATCAAAAATCAAACTATTGCAGGCGAAGTTATTGGAAGTAAATCTATTTGTATCGGAAATTCTACATCTGATTTAATTCTAAAGAATTATTCAGGTAGTATTACAAAATGGCAAAAAAGCTTAAACAATGGAAATTGGATAGACATAAACAACACAGATACACTATATTCAGAGATTCCTGATTCTCATGGAATTTGGATGTATAGAGCTGTTTTAGAAAATCAGCCTTGTCCGGTATCTTACGCTGAAAGTGCAGTTATTACTGTTAAAGAAATCCCTATTGCCGGATATGTTTCTGGAGATAAAAGTATTTGTTTTGGTTCTTCAACAGATACATTAAAAGCTATCGGAAATACAATAAACATCAGTAAATGGCAAAAAAGATTTAACGATGAAATGTGGATTGATATTGATTATCAAGATAGTACTTATACGGAAATTCCAAATCTTGCAGGTAAATGGAATTATAGAATTGCTGTTTCTAATGGAGTTTGTGATACTGTTTTTTCTACATTAGCTACAATTTATGTTATTGAAGCACCAGATGGAGGACAAATTACAGGTAGTAAATCAATCTGTTATGGCAACAGTACTGACACACTTACCTTAATAAATTACAATTCAAATATCATAAAATGGCAAAAACGCTTAAATTCAGGCAATTGGTTTGATTTAGCAATTACTATTGATAAATATTCTGAATTTCCTCAAGAAACTGGCGTCTGGGACTTTAGAGCCATAAGCTATAATGGAGTTTGTGATACTGTTTACTCTGGTTTAGCTACAATAATTGTAAATTCGTTACCATCTATTTTTGCAGGAAATGATACAATTATTTACGCAGGAGAAGGGATTCTATTAAATGCTAATGGAGGTGATAGCTACATTTGGAATAATAATATATCACAGAATATTATCTTTTATCCCGACACATCTGCAGATTATATAGTTACAGGAATTGATAATAATTCATGCTCAAATTCAGATACTGTATCTGTATTGGTTAGAAACAAAATTCTTGATTTAAAACTATTTTTTGAGGGTCTATATATTGGCAATAATTCTATGCATCCTGTTATGAATCAAGCAGGGATAGCTAATTGGAGTAATGAAGTTGCAGATAAAATTACTGTTGAATTACATAATTCTTTTGCACCATTTGATACTATTTATATTGACACTAATGTTTTCTTGCAGACAAATGGAATAGCTTTACTTAGAAAATTACCACCCTCATTAAATGGTGATTATTATATTGTAATCAAAAGCCGTAATCATATTGAAACATGGAGTGGATTGCCAGTTTCATTTTTGAACGACACAACTTCATATGATTTTTCAGTTTCTTCTGATAAAGCTTTTGGTGATAATTTAAAACAAATCAATTCAAATAATCCTCAAAATATTATCAATCAAAATACTAATAACCAAAATGATATTTCAATTTTAAAAACGCTTAACTATTCTCCTGATAGGTTTACTTTATTATTAATTCCTGATAATAATCCTGCATTATTAAAAGTTATAATTATTGATAAAACTACCAATAATACATATCAGAAAATAATAAATAAAAACGATTATTATAAATAATAAATAGCTTTTGTATATACTTAATTCACTGTTATATATCAATAAAAAAAGCCTTGTGTCTCCACAAGGCTTTTTTAAGTATATATTGAGTTTGTTATGAAAAGCTTATTTAAGTTTGAAATCGAATTTCATAGAGTGGGTACTTCCGATTGCTGGATCATTGCTATCGATTTGGATTTTAGATAATCTTTGTTTTACATAATCTCCAAAAGTTACATCTAAATAATTCATTTGATTTACAACTAACTTACCTTCTTCATTTACTGTAAACTGAACATAAACAGTGCCTTCTTTTGCTGTTTCGATTGCCAATTCGGGATAGGAAATTTGTTTTGAAATTTCTTTTTTCAAATTGCTTTTTACGGTAGTTTTTGTATCTTTTGCAAAAGATGATAATGTGCTAATCATTACGATTAAAACTGCTGCTGTGATAATTTTTATTGCTTTCATTTTATTATTTTTTTTATTTGTTATTATTTTTATTAATTAATTGATGAAGCAAAATTACATTCATAATCAAGTGTAAACAACTTAATTATACAAGTATATAAAAATTCAATCTGAATTGCAATTTTAACAGGATAAAGGCAAAAAAGAGGCAAATTAAGGGGAAAAAAGAGTTTTATCTTTACAAAGAATATGTTTGTCGATAAAAAAACTATGTTTAAAATGAATTGAAGAAAAAAAACAGACAATCCGTTTTAATTCAAACTGTCTGTAATGTCAACATTTTATTTCCTTTGATAAATTAAATATGAATATGTCAGACCACTTTTATCATCATATATATTCTCTTGTTTTTCAACAGCATGCCATTCTTCAAAATTAATTTCGGGATAAAAAGTATCTGCATCAAAATCTTTGTGAACTAAAGTAAGGTACAATTTATTGGCATAAGGCATAAATTGTTTGTAAACTGATCCGCCTCCAATTATAAAATTTTCATCAATCGCATCAAACTTATTTATTGCATCATCAATACTATAAGCCATTACACATCCGGCTATTTGCTCATCAGCAACATCAGTAATTACTATGCTTCTGCGATTAGGCAAAGGTCTTACCGGCAAACTTTCAAAAGTGCGTTTTCCCATCACAATTGTATGACCTGTAGTAAGTTCCTTAAATCTTTTCAAATCACCCGAAAGATGCCATAATAAATCATTATCTTTACCAATAGCATAATTCTGTGCTATAGCAACTATTATTGAAATTTGTTTTTTCATTTATTCTATTTTACTGATTATATGATAAATACACATTAAATTAAATTGACCAGCAAATATTTATAATCTGAGGTCAATTTCTTTAATGTAAATATTTCAGCCTGTAAAATTATAAAAAAAAGGAAAACAGATTGAAAAATTGAGTAATAAGAAAACAAAATTCATTATTAATAACTGAAAAAATATTTTTTATAGCAGCTAAAATTTCATACAAACATATAAAATCTAAAGACTTAGATACGCTATATAAAACATAAAAAGACTTCAGAGATAAAAATCATCAGAAGTCTTTTTATATAATAATTATCATCAAATGATTACTACATTGTAAAATTATAAACCCCTATTAATATGACAAATAAAACAATTACAACTGCTAAAGCAATTTTAGTAGGGCGATCCATGATTTCTTTTGAACTTTCTTTCATTTTATTGATTATTAACTTTCTGAATAAGAGATAAAATTCATTTCAGAAATAAATTAAACTACTTTTAATAATACAAAGATGATTTTTTTATATTAATTCAAAATTAAATCATTATTAAAAAGAGATTAAAATTGACTAAAAGCTATCAAAAATGAAAGATTAATAAGGCAAAGAGATTTTAATAATAGTCCCTTTATTAACTTCAGATTCAATTTCCAGATTGCCATGATGAAGCTCAATTACTTTATTAACTAAAGACAAACCAATGCCATGCCCCAATATTTCATTTGAATTGCTAGCACGATAAAAGGCTTCAAATATTTTATCTTTTTCCTCATCGGGAATACCAATTCCTTGATCTATAAATTTAATTATTAAATACTTATCATCAAAACCAAGATTAATATCTACTCTCTTATTTTTTGAAAATTTACATGCATTATCAATGATATTTTTAAATGCAATTTTTAATAAATTTTCATTTGCATTTAATATTAAATTTTGTTCATCATCTGGAAAATTTTCAAAATCAACACTGATAATATAATCTGGATTACTTTTAATTAACTCATTTTGTATAATATATAAAACCTCATCTATCCTGATGGCATTTAATTCAAAAGCATGTATATCAATATTAGAATGAGCTAATTCTAATAATCCATTCGACAATGAGTTAAGGGTTTTAATATCTTCCAGCAAGGATTTTAAAATGGTTTCGTATTCTTCAATTTCTCTTTTTTTCATCAACGTAACTTCCAATTGACCTGTTAATGAAGTTAATGGAGTTCGAAGTTCATGAGAAACATTCGAAACAAATTGTCGTTGGCTCTCAAATGCCAACTCAAGTCGGGCAAGCATTTTATTAAATGTAATTGCCAAACGAGCTATTTCATCTTTCCCATTTCCTTCTTCAACTCTTGCATCCAGATGAGATGCGCTAATATTATTTACCTGTTTTATAACCATTAAAATTGGTTTCATTGCCCTTTCTGAGTAAAATAATCCAGCAAAAAATGTAAGCAAAAAAGTAAACAGCAAACCTAAAATTAAAATTATTTTCAGATTCCTTAGTTCTTTTAATCCATATTTATCATAAGCCGAAGCTATTACAACAAAATCTTTATTGCCCCATTCAAAAATTACACCAATACACTCATATTTATTTTTTGAAAAATAAACTCTTTTTTGCTTTTTTACTTTTTCAATTAAATCAATACTATATTTAATGTTTATTGAATCTGTATTTTTGTAAATCGGAGTGTTTAATTCATTATAAATTATAATATTTTCATTTTCAAGTATATTAACAGTATTTCTATCAATTATTTTCAATAATACACTATCAACTTCTTTAACTTCAATTAATAATTTTGCAGTTGTTATTGCTTTCTCCTGCAATCGATTACTAAAATCCTTTTTGCGAAAATCAGAAGAGAAATAATAAATTGAAATAGAAAATAACACAAGTATAGAAAGTACAATTGCAGTAAATTGTATTGAAAGTTTTAACCTGATATTCATATCAATCTCCTTCCCTTAATACATAGCCCATTCCAATAACTGTATGTAACAGCTTGATATTATAGTTTTTGTCTATTTTCTTTCGGATAAAATTTATATACACATCAATTACATTCGTTCCGGTATCAAAATTAATGTCCCAGATTTTTTCAGCAATATCTACTCTTGAAATTACTCTGTTTTGATTTCTTAAAAGATACTCAAGTAAAGCAAATTCTTTTGCTGTTAAGTTTATAATATCATCTCCCCTTCTAACGATTTTACTATCAGTATTCATTTCCAAATCAGCTATTTTCAGAATTGAATTCGAAAAATAACCTACATCATACCGCTTTAGTAAAACCTTAATTCTGGCAATTAATTCTCTGAATTCAAATGGCTTAACCAAATAATCATCAGCACCTGAATCAAAACCCATAATCTTATTATCTGTTCCACTTAAGGCAGTGAGCATAATAATTGGTATCCGGTTATCAAATTTTCTGATTTCCTTACATAAATCAAAACCATTCATTACAGGCAAGTTTATATCAAGTATAATTATTTGGTAAATAGCTTGTTGATACAATTTCAAACCCATCATTCCATCATAAGCTATATCGGCTTCATATCCTATTTCTTCCAGCCCCTTTTTTAGAAATCCTGCTACTTTTAGTTCATCTTCAACAATCAGTACCTTAATACTTTCCATCTTTATAATTATTTGCTATAAAATTACAATAATTAAGAATACAAAATTAAATTAAATTCCATATTTGATTAAATAATATAGCAAATAAATCAATAAACCATAAATACTAAATACAATTATTTTTAATAGCGGAAAGTCTTTTGTCTTATTTTGTTCTTGTTCTTTCATTATTTTGATGTTTTTCTTAGTCCATATATTTTTGAGTTCCATGGCGAATAGTCATTGTTTTTCTTTTTTATTGTAAGTATTGTATTTTCTTCATCATGCATTTGATTATTATAGTAATACAAAGCCATTGCAATTGCAGAACATACTTCTCCGGAAATTTCATTCTCTGATTTTGAAACTAAAATTTCATTGCTTTTTAATATTTGCTTTCCATATATTTTATGGAAAACGATTCCAATACTTTTGAATACCAGATACAATGAAATCAAAACTAAGAAAACGATAGTTACAGATATAATCGTTAGCCCAAGACCATAAGGATCTAATAAAATCAATTCGTCGGCATTTTGTTTAACTGTTTGAATAATTACAAATAAATTCATTTTTTATGCAAAATGACATATTTTAAATTAATTTAAAATTAAACACAAATTAAAATCAAATTAAATTATCAGTTTTAACCATTAGATTAGCTGAATTATAAAATAATAATTGTTATTTTATATTCACAAATATTTTTTTTGATGTACATTTGTAAAATTCATATTAATAAAACAACATAAATCATATTTTACAATATATCAATACAATATAAACAAAAAATGGAAGCAGAAAAAAGTGTAATTGAAAAGCTGATTGAATTTGCAGAAATTTCTAAAAGAAAAATAACCTATTCAGAAATTCCTTATCCCGGAAATGCCTTGTATGGCGTAACTCATCACGAAAGAAATGTTTACATCCCAAACAACGATAATGCATCAAGCTTTTTGGTTGCTTATTATAACCCCAAAAGTATGAATGATAATGATTTATATTTCGGAGTTTTTTCACCATTAATAGGATATAATGATGAAAACTTAATTATCAGACAAAAAAACATAATAGACAAAGCAAATATCTTTGGAAATAAAAACACAATTAAAACTGGCACAGCAAGTTTCGACAAAAGCATAATTATTACCGGAAATACTCAAAATTTCGATAAAAGACTTAATAATATCAAATTACAAACAATTATTCAGGAAACATTACAACTTAATGAAGGATTAATAATTGGGTTAAATAATTTTAAACTGAATTATGTACCCGCTTTTAATAATAAATCTGTTTTTGGAATTTACACCCGTTTGAAATGGATTATTGAACCGGATTTTATCGAAGAACTATTTTCTAAAAGTGAAAAGATGAGAGTATTAATTACTGAAAGTGAATATTAATTTTCTTAAAAAAAGGCCACCTAAATTGAGGCAGCCTTTAAAAATACTCTCTGTTATTAATTAAAAAGTTATAGTGTTTACTTTTGAAGTAGTTGATAAAACTACGGTTTTCTTTAACGTTCCTGCGGAATATGCACCGCCGGTATGCAATCCGTTACTTATACTACCACCTGTATATGAACCACCTGTATAGATATTATAAGTAGCACCTTGCACAAGTGCTGACGATGAAAACAAGAAATAATAGCCACCGTTTTTAGGTTTAAATGTAACAATATCAGCTGCTGAAGCATTTTCGATATGCAATAATGTAGATGAAGAAATAACAGCACTGGATTTGATAAACATATTTGGCTGCGTAGAAGTTGCACTCATCGCTTTGGTCATACTTGAATTGGAACCTGCTCCTATAAAGAGACCTCCATTCATATTAAAAGTACCATTAAAATCACATGCTTCTTCAACTCCACTCATCGGTCCATTTGCAATGGTTATTCCTCCGGTAATGGTTATATTTCCATTTCCATCTATTGCATCAGCTCCGCTAACTACCACTGTACCACCTGTTACACTAAACAGACTTCCATCATTGGATTCAGTTCCACCGCTTACTAATCCGGCAGTTGCATTTATTCCGTCATTGGTTGCAGCAACGTTCAAATTTCCACCATTCACAATAATATTAAAACCTTCAATACCTTCGTATGAATTAGTAATTGTTACATTACCACCATTTTGGGTATAAATCTTTTCTGCATGTATTCCATCATCTGTAGAAGTTAAATTTATAGTTCCATTATTTATGGTAACATTACTATCGCTTACAATTGTTTTTGGATGACAATAATTTGTACCGGAAACTACAAATTTTGCACCCGAAGTAGTTAAATTTATTACAGGAGAATTATTTGCATCTCCTATTATTATAGAACCATTTGCTGAAAAACCTTTACCTCCGGCTGCAGCAGTTGCAGTGGTTGAGGTAAAACTACCACCCAAAACAATTATGCGACCATCTGCACCCAAACATGTTGAATTGTATGAGTCCAGAGCACCAAGCGAATTTGTATATTTGTTTCCGGTTCCGGTGCAGCTAACGGTAATATTTCCGCTTGTCATGGTAATATTTGCATCTGCAACTACACCTTTTGATGCTGCACCACTTCCTGTTGTATTTATTGTTGAACCTTCAATTAATATATTTTTACTGCTCTTAATTGCTGCTGTATATGAGGGAATACTACCTGAACCTGATGTTTCCAATACTACTCCGCCGGTAGTGTTTATTGTAATACTTCCGGCTTTCAGATTCATATCTCCGCCTGATTTTAGTCCTTTTGTCTGATTTCCGGCTATGGTAATTCCTATTGTACCCCCATTTATATTCAATATGCTGTCGCAATCTATTCCGTCACCTCCGGGGTTTGCAGTATTAATTGTGAAATTACCATTATTTATTGTAAGAATACCATTGCATTTGATAGCTTTAGGGCTTTCAAAAGTAGCTGCGGCACTTCCGCTTGTACCGGAAATAAGAATTCTTTGACCTGAAGTAGTTACTTTTACATTTAAAGAATTTCCGGTTTCTCCAAAATTGATATTTCCATCAGAATCAAAACCTTTGCCACCAGTGCCTGATGTATTCGTTGTTATGTTTCCTCCTAAAATATTCATATCACCATCTGAACTGAAACAACTGGAAGAATAAGCATCTGCAAGACCTGAAGCATTGCTATATGTGGCTCCTGCTCCTGTTGAAATTACTTTTACAGTATCGCTCATTACTGTGATATTTTTATTTGAGGAAATTCCTTTTCCTCCTAACCCCGAACTATTTATTGTTATATTGGAACCATTTATCAGAATATTGCTATCGCACTTAATGGCTGTACAATAAGACGGAATAAAGCCTGAACCAGATGCTGTTAGAACTGCGTTTCCGGTAGTAGTAATATTTATTCTTCCGCCCATTAATGCCATATCTTTGCCCGATTTTATCCCTTTTGATTGATTTCCGTTACTTATTATTGTAATATTTCCACCGGTAACGGTAAAAATACTATCACAGGTAATTCCTTTTGCATCAGCTGCGGTGTCGGTAATGCTAATATTTCCACCTGTAATTGAAATATAAGAAACATCTCCATCAATTCCATCGCCACTTGATGTTATATTCAGGTTTCCTCCATTAATAATTACGCCTTCTTTTACATGAATTCCATCTTTCTTTGCACTTGATATTGTAATATTTCCGGTATTAACTTCCAAATAATCATCACTGCATAATGCATGTTTATCTGTCCCTGTTCCATGAATATACAAATTTCCATTTCCGCTGAAAACCATCTGTCCCTCACTAAAAAAAGCAGCTTTCTGATCTTCTGTTATCGGATATGCATCTGCATAATTCAATCCATCTGCCAGATAATTATTAGTGCCATCTACCAAAACTACACTTGCTTTTTTAGAAGATTGAATATTGATAGCTGGTCCGGTTAAATTTGTCAGATTCAGATTATTCAAAAGCAAATTAAATCGTTTTTCGCTATATATTTTTAAAGAACCATTTGCAGAATTTCCCGAAATACTATAATTAATATCCTGAGCTACTGTAGCTGAAGTAGAAACCACTACCTGAGAACCAACTATTATTACCGAAACTCCGGCACTTGCAAATGGATTTATTACACTTGCCGAAGTTCCGTTATAAGTAATAAATACGGTATTTGCACTAAATGTAATACTATCAATTGTTGAAATAAGATGTTGTTCGAGGTTAGCACCCATTCTGAAAAAAATATTGGTACTGTCAGGGCTAAAATATATACTATCTATCGAAGATACAAGCAATTCAACAGGAGTTACACTCTGTTTGTGAATAAACATTTTTTCCTGTGAAAAAACATTTGTTGCTAACATTAATATTAAAGTAATAAAAACTAATTTCTTCATATCTTACTGATTTTTATTATCTGATTATTAACTCTAACTAAATAAATACCAACTGTCAGATTACTTAAATCAACAGTATTTTCAAATTCATTAATCTGAGTTTGTAAAACCAAAGCACCATCCATTCTGTAAATAAATAAATCGGAACTACTTTCAGGCAAATTTTTAAAGTTCAATTCATTAGCTACCGGGTTAGGATAAACCGAAATCTGATTATTATTTTTTTCGGAAGCAAAATCATTTATTCCTGTGAAAACAGAAATAAAACTGATTTTTTGAATTGATGAGACACTAAACATTTCGGAAGTACCACTTATATATGTAAATACCATTTTATTGTTTTCGAAAGTAAGTTTCTGAATACTTCCTATTTGCTTGGCATTTTCAATTCCGTTTTTAAAGTCAACATAAAGATTTTGAGCCTTCAAAGAAAATTGATAGTTACCCGAATAGAGTAATAACAAAAGCAGAATAATTTTTTTATTCATTAGTTTTTTATTTAAAATTTAATGCAAATTTAATATTGAAATTCAATTTTACAGACAATAATAGATAAAAATAAGTTTTTTACTATCAAAAAACACTTTTTTAGGGTTAATTGACTTTCTAAAAGAACATTCAACCACATAAAAACTGAATTCAAGTATTAAAAAATCAGGTTCAGCAACTAAAATTTTAGTACTTTATCCTCTTAATATAATTTTGCATCAGAAAATTTGAAAATGAATTTGTAACTTTTTATAAACCGACAACGTCATAGATTCAAATTTCAAACAAACAAAATACAAACATTAAAAATATTTATATCATGAAAATTAAAATTTTAGCATTAGTAGTAATCCTTTTAGCAGGAAGTTTAGTAACAAAAGCCGGAAATGATGAATTAAGTTTCAAACAAACCGTAATTACAAAAATTCAATATCCCGAATTTGCAAAAGAGCAAAAATTGGAGGCAGATGTTTGGGTTAGCTTTACAGTTACCGAAAACGGAGAGATTACTGTAAATCAAACAAATTCAATTGAACCTGATTTGATGGATTATGTAAAAGCTGAATTAAAGAAAATAAAAGTAAATTCTGACAATGAAGTAATAGGAAAAACATTTGTTTATCGTTTTACTTTCAAATACCAGGAGTAAAAGCTGTTTTAATAATCGTTTAGTTAAGTTTATAAAAGGCTGTTTCTTAATTGAAGTGGCCTTTTTTTATGTCTTCTCGGATAACAATAATTGAGTAACTGAATAATTGAGTAACTGAGTAATATAAAACGACGAAACTTATGATAAAGAATTTCAAACAATAGCTGTATTGAGCGCTAACTAATTGAAGCAGACAATCAGCTGGCTTATTTTTACCACCTTTTTGCTGCTTAAAACCACCTCTGAGGTACCTTTAAGTACGGTTGAGGGGGGTTTAATGGGGGAATGTAAATACTGATAAAATTAGCAGCGGTAAAATCACCATCTTAAACAAATAAACATTTTTTAATCAAATCCTGTCTTCTTTGGCAGGATTTGATTATTTTTGTAGTTCTGTATGAAATATTTTAAAATCATATTATTTTTGGTTTTCCTTTTTATCGGAATAGTTACTAAAAGTCAAAACTTGGGTTCAAATTTAGTAAAAAACTATTCCTTTGAAGACTATTTTAACTGTCCCTATAATAATGGTCAATTTATATTTTGTAAATTTTGGTGGGGTTATTCATGTGATTATATGAATTCTTGCGATAATACATATTGTGGTGTACCATATAGTTCTTCAGGGTATCAAAATGCTAAAACAGGAGATGCTTATGCCCATTTTATTATCTATACAAGCCAGATTGGACCATGGAAGGAGTATATTAAATCGAGATTGCAAACCAAACTGGTCAAAAACAAGAGATATTGTACGGAGTTGAATATATCAGTTGCGGACAGATGTGTGACTGAAAGCAGTTCTCATAATTTTCCTTATTTAGATTCTATTGGTATATTCTTTTCTCACGATACGATCTTAGATACTTATACACCCTTATACGGATTAAACCCACAGGTGAATAATTCTATTACAGGTATTGATACTTCCAGCTGGAGGGCTATAAGAGGAAGTTTTGTTGCAAATGGTTCTGAAGATTTTTTTGCTATAGGTAATTATACCGATACAGTTCCATGGCCTGCTGGGCAGGTAGGTGGCTTATCTCTTTTTGTTGACGACGTCTCTGTTTGTGAGTGCAGTTTTGATATAAACCTTGGAGCAGACACCAGCCAGTGCGAGGGAAAAAGTCTGATACTCAACTCCAACTTACCCAATGCCACCTATACCTGACAGGACAGCAGCCATGCTGCTACATTTGAAGTTAAACAGCCCGGCACTTACTGGGTGCGTGCCTATGTAGGAGATTATGATATCACTTCAACAGATACCATTGTAATAAGTGCCAAAGATGATAATATTTGCAATCCACCACTCACCATACCCAATGTTATCACCCCCAATGGCGATAGCCAAAACGATAATTTCGTAATCCAAAACACCGAAACCTACGAAATAGCCCTGCAAATATATAACCGCTGGGGCAACCTGATCTACGAAACCACCAACTACCAAAACGACTTTAGTTGTAATAACTGTGCCGATGGTGTTTATTTTTATGTGCTAAAAGCAAAGAGTAAAAGAAATGGCCGAGAGAAAGATTACAAGGGGAGCCTTACCATTATTAATTGAGTAAATGATTAATTGAATAACTGAAGAAATGAGATATAAAGAAAATCAGCACCAATCCAAAGTCTCCACAATGAATTCCCATCGGTTATAATGAGGTTTATAAGGGTTTTCTTTTTCTTAGCCACAATTTCTGACCAACCTCTGCATTACGCCCCTCTTCCATACGGTTTTTCTTATAAAGCAACCTCAGCTTAACACCATATAATTGCGATATACTCCACATAGTTTCGTTTTTTCTTACAATATGAAAATCGGTTTGTGCTCGTCTTCTTTTGGGTTGAACATAAACTCTTTCGCCTTCTTTCAATTTATAATCTTTGGCAAAATCGTTGTAACGAATTACTTCGTTAGGCTTTAGCTCAAAATCTTCGGCAATGGCTGTAAAATTATCCCCTTTTTTGGCATAAATAAATTTTGATCTGTTGTTTATAAATACTTTCCGATTGTTGTTCCCAATCATAATCGTTTCAAAATCATCAGCATCATCAGTTGAATTACGAAACAAATTTTCGTTAAACTCCTGAGCCAATAATGGCGAATTGATACATCCATTATCAATTTCGAACAATTTATTGTCTTCAATTATTTTAATTAAAAGCTCAGGGTACTTCGGATTGGTAGCATAACCAGCTTCTTTTAAACCATAAGCCCAACTTTTATAGTCGTTTATGTTGAAGAAAAACAAAAAAGTATATCGCTCTTTACTTCTTAAAAACGAAGAATGGTCTTTAAACGACTCGGCAGCATTATCATAAGCCCTAAAACACTCATCTTTTGCATCATCATCCTTAATATAAGTTTTTCCTGTCCAGTTTTTATGACATTTTATACCAAAATGATTGTTGGCATTTACAGCCAGATCGCTATTGCCATTTGCCGATTCCAATATACCCTGAGCAAGCGTAATACTGGCCGGAATTTTAAAATTCAGCATATTATTAATAGCAATGGGTTTGTAAGTTTCAATATATTCCTTCACCGTAATTCTTTTTGTACTTTGCTGTGAATTAGCAGAAAAAGAAACAAAAACCAGAATGATAATTAAAAAACAAAAAACTGATTTACTTGGTAATATTTTATTTATTTGCATATTATATTGATATTCGAGTACAAAAGTATAATTTTGCATAAATATTTCAGTAAACAAATTCAATAGTTTTACACAAAGCAATGTTATTAAAAAAGCAATTTTACAAATGATAATTAAAAAATATTTTCCGGATTTAAGTGCCGGGCAAATGGAGCAATTTGAAATGCTTATGCCACTTTACAGTGAATGGAACGAAAAAATCAATGTAATTTCGCGTAAAGATGTTGAGAATTTAGAAACAAATCACATACTTCATTCGCTTGCAATTGCCAAAATCATTTCCTTTAAATCGGGTACAAAAATATTGGATGTAGGAACCGGAGGCGGTTTTCCCGGTATTCCGCTGGCAATTATGTTTCCTGAATGCAAATTTCATTTAATTGATTCAATAGGAAAAAAAATTACTGTAGTTGAAGCTATTGCAAAAGAAATTGGATTGCAAAACCTTACAGCAGAAAAAATAAGAGCAGAAGATGTTAATGGGAAATTTAATTTTATAGTAAGCCGTGCAGTTACAACTTTGCCGGAGTTTTATTCGTGGATTGAAAACAAAATCATTTCAAAAAGTCAAAACACCTTAAAAAACGGAGTTATTTACCTGAAAGGTGGCGATTTAACCGAAGAACTTAAAGCTTTTGAAAAAAGACATACCGTTTTTGACATCAGCAATATTTTTGAAGAAGCATTTTTCGAAACAAAAAAAATCGTGCATATTTATTAAAACATCAGAAAATGAACAACTATACTAAAATCATATTAAAATCGGGCAAAGAAAAATCTATACAAAGATTTCACCCATGGGTTTTCTCCGGAGCTATTGAAGCGGTTACAAAAGAATTAAATAATGGCGATATTGTTGAGGTTTATGATTCTAAGAAGCAATATCTTGCAACCGGACATTATCAGGATGAAGGCAGTATAGCAGTAAGAATTTTTTCTTTTGAAAAAAGAGAAATTAACGAAGATTTCTGGAAAGAAAAATTGCAGAAAGCCATTTACTTAAGAGAAACCATAGGATTGCTAGGAAGCCAAAATACCAATGCATTAAGGCTTATACACGGAGAAGGCGATGGCATTCCCGGACTAATTATTGATTATTATAATGGCAATACTGTAATTCAGTTTCATGCTTATGGAATGTTTTTGCTAAAAGATACTTTTGTAAAATTGCTGATAGAATTGTTAGGTAATTCGTTGAAAACAGTTTATGACAAAAGCGGAAATACCCTTTCGGGGAACTACGAACATGCTAATGAATTTTTGTATCAAAATACAAACTCAGAAATAATTGTAAAAGAATTTGATAATCAATATTACATTGATATAATTGAAGGACAGAAAACCGGATTTTTTATCGATCAACGCGACAACCGTAAATTATTGGAGCTATTTTGCAAAAACAAAAAAGTGTTGAATGTTTTTTCATATACCGGAGGTTTTTCGGTTTCGGCTTTAAAAGGTGGTGCCAACATGGTACATAGTGTGGATAGTTCACAAAAAGCTATCGATCTGACAAATAAAAATATTGAACTTAATTTCGGACAAACCGAAAAACATCAGGCTTTTGCAGTTGATGCTTTTGATTTTATTGATAAAATGGACGAAGATTATGATGTTGTAGTTTTAGATCCGCCGGCTTTTGCCAAACAATTGCATCTGAAAGAGAAAGGATTGAAAGGTTATAGAAATATCAACCAGAAGGTAATTCAAAAAATGAAGAAAGGCAGCATATTGTTTACTTTTTCATGTTCGCAGGCAATTTCTAAAGATGATTTCAGAACCATGATTTTTTCAGCATCAGCATTAGCAGGTAAAGAATTAAAAATTCTACATCAGCTTTCGCAAGGAGCAGATCATCCGATAAATATTTACCATCCTGAAAGTGAATATTTAAAAGGCTTGGTTTTGTATATTGATTAGATAGATTTGAGTCTAAAAATATGTATTTACTGCAAATTCAAATTGATTAATAAATATCTCTTTAAATTTTGAAATATTATTCTGTTCATAAAATATCAGCATTGCTTTTTTATATTCAATGGTATCAACGGTTCTGAATGAAATCGGACAATACTGATAATTCATTAAAATTGCATTACTTACTATTCTTGCTGTTCTTTTATTTCCATCCATAAAAGGCTGTATATACGATATCAACACCAAAGCAAGTAATGCTTTTTCAAAAATATTTTCTTTTTTATTAATTAATTCACAAGTATCTGTAAGTGCTTCAGATATTTGAAATTCATTATCCAAAGGACGATAATTTGTTCCTGAAATACCAACCCTCCTTTTTCTTAAATTCTTTTCAACATCCAGATTATCAATTAATATTTTATGAATATCTTCAATTTTGGAAATAGATAAAGGAATTAAATAATCAGAGTTTTCAATTATAAAATCTATTGCTTCTTTATGATTCAGTAACATTATTGCTTCTTCTTTTGTTTTTCCAGAGGCAGTTTCTCTTTCTTTCAATAATCTTTCAGTTTCAAGGAGAGAATATGTATTGCCTTCAATTTGTGAAGATTTCCAACTCAAATCAATTGCCAATCTTTCTAATTCTTTTTTATATTCTGATGTTGTAAGTTGTGAAACATTATTTTTATAGATTTTCTGTAGCGAATCGAGTTTTAATAATTCATTATCATTAAATATATCATGATACTTTAATACATCATTGATAATGCTGAAATTAAAATTTTCAATTATGAATCTTTCATCAATTTCTTTTTCGAAATACTTTTTCATATCAATGGGCTGTAGCAATTTAAATGCAGGCGAAACTAAATATTTTCTGCCTTTGCCATCACCTTTAGTAATAAGAAAATTCGCATCTGTTAATTTTAATAATATTCTTTTTACAGTTGCATAACTAATTGATTTTAAAATATTATCATGAATTTCTTTAGATGAACATTCTTTTTTTAATTTTACAAATTCAATGATTTCCAATTCTCTGTTTTCCATGGTAGTATTTTTTAAGCTCACAAATATACAAAATAAAGCTCAAATATTTATAATAATGAGCTATATTCTAACAAATAGTGAGCTACATAATTTTTAATTGATATATATCAGCTTTCGCAGGGAGCAGATCATCCGATAAATATTTACCATCCTGAAAGTGAATATTTAAAAGGCTTGGTTTTGTATATTGATTAATGCATATTTATTCAAATTTTTGTATCTTTACAAAAGATTTATTAAATTGGTTTCATTTCAATAATATTTGTCCCGTTTTGAGATTGGGTTTTTAATGATTCAATGTAATTATTTGATAAATAATAAACTAAAACTTTGGCACGCTATTTGAAACATCAGTAATAGTTAATAAAATAATCACAATAATAATAAATAGCCATGAAAGCAAAAATTATCTTTTTAAGTTTCTTTATCCTGACTTTGGGATTAGTAAGCTGCACTAAAGAGGAAGATATAAATAATCCGACAACTAATCGTCCTGAATCTATTAAAGAATTAACAGCTACAGCAGATTTTAGCTGGCAAACCGTTAGAAATGTAAAGGTTACAATACAGGGTTCGCATATTATGACAACAACCATTAAAACAGCAAATGGAGAAGAGTATTTTAAAGGTATGGTAAAACCTAACGCCAAAGTTGAAACTACCATTGCTTTACCATCAACAATTACTGAAATACTGGTAAGTTATGGTCCTTTTACCAGAGTGGTAAAAATTGTAAACAATACCATTGATTGTAATTTCGATTTAAACAAATTCTAATCATTTAATTTCTAACGTCATGAAAAATTTTATTTCAAAAACAGGAATCGTATTAGTAATTGGATTGTTATTCAGTTTCAATACAAAAGCACAGTTAACATTAACATGTGAATCGGGTAACAGAACCACAGATCAAGCAGCTTGCTGGGGTTTTGGATCTACAACTTATATAAATACAATAGGTACCGGAACTCATGGAAGTTATACAATTACAGGAAATTATTCAGCTCAGAGTAATCAGCTAACAAATCCTGCACCAACTGCCAGTTGGGTAAAAACACCTTGGATGAAAGTTGGTAGCGGGAATATAACATTAAAAGCCAAATTAAGTGCAGTAAATGGAACTACAAGAGGAATTGTTTTTTCTTATATACCCTACAATCCACTTAATCCACCTTATTTTGAAGGTGTGCCCGTTATTTATGATTCAACTAAATGGACCGCAATTAATGTAACTGTAAACAATATAACATCCGTAATACCAGCAGCTATAGCCAATTCAAATGATGTTTATAAAATCAGAATCAGTTTTGTTGGTACTGGTGGAAATTCAAGAATGATTTCTGATGATTATGTTATACCTGGAACTTATTGGTCTGATCCTTCAAATGCATGCATTCCTTTGCCTACAATTCAGGATGCAGACTTAGATGGCATTGCTGATGCTGACGATGCTTTTCCTAATGACCAATACAAAGCATTTAAATCATTTTTCCCTGTTCCTAACCATTTTTCTTCATTGGCTTTTGAAGATTTATGGCCTGCTAAAGGTGATTTCGATTTCAACGATGTAGTGGTTGATCATTATTCTGAAATTGTATCTAATGCACAAAATCAGGTTGTTGAAGTGAATTATCAATTTAAAGTAAGAGCCATTGGAGCCAGTTTTAAAAACGGTTTTGGATTCGAACTAACAAATATAAATCCAAATGCGATAAGAAGTGTAACTGGTGCAATAGTTGAACCGGGCAGTATTTACAACATAGCAGCCAATGGTACCGAAAACGGACAAACCAATGCAACAGTAATTGCTATAGGAAAAGTAACAAATGTACTTCCATATGCAGGTGGAAATGTTACAGGAATAAATACAACACCAGGAGCACCATATACTACTCCTCAGATTGTAAATATTAAAGTTACTTTTATAGAAAATGGTGTTCCGGGAACATCGGGTGCTGTTAATGTTTCACAATTAGGCTCTAATACTTTCAATCCTTTTATTATTATAAATCAGGTGAGAGAAAGAGAAGTGCATTTAGCTGATTATAAACCAACTTCATTGGCTAATCCGGCATTATTCGGAACTTTGGATGACGATAGCAATCCTGCACAAAACAGATATTACCGAACAAAAAACAATTTGCCTTGGGCAATCAGTACTTACGAAAGTTTTAAATATCCGATTGAAAAAGCTGAAGTTACAAAAGCTTATCTTAAACTGATTGATTGGGTTATTAGTAACGGAACTCAATATACCGATTGGGATACCAATCCTGCTTATCGCGACAATAATTATATTTATACTATACCACAATAATTAATATTTGATTTTAAATTGAAAAGCCTTGTTAACAGCAAGGCTTTTTTTATGGGCTTACTTTCTGATACCTGCAAGCTGCATGTAGGTATTATACACTTGTATTTACCATATATGCAAGCTGCATATAGATATTATACACTTGTATTTACCATATATGCAAACTACATTAGATATTATACATATGTATTTATTATATATGCAAACTGCATATAGATATTATACTCATGTATTTGCCATATATGCAAGTTGCATGTAGGTATTATACATTTGACTTTACCATAGTCATGAGTGGTGAGTACCTAATATACATTTGTCTTTGCTATAGTCACGAGTGGTGAGTACTTAATATACATTTGTCTTTATCATAGTCACGAGTGGTGAGTACCTAATATACATTTGTCTTTGCTATAGTCACGAGTGGTGAGTACTTAATATACATTTGTCTTTGCTATAGTCACGAGTGGTGAGTACCTAATAGTAATTTGACTTTGCCATAGTCATGAGTGGTGAGTATATAATAATCATTTGACTTTGCTATAGTCATGAGTGATGAGTACCTAATAATCATTTGACTTTGCCGTAGTCATGAGTGGTGAGTAAATATTCTACAAAATTATTAAAACCCTCTTTCGGTATTTTAAGGACACAATTCATCAACTTTGGCTTTAGCTTCTTCAAAACCCATATTGGCAGCAGTTTTTAAATCGGTACAAGCGCCTTTGCTGTCATTCTTTATGCTTTTTACAGCACCTCTCCAATAAAAAGCTTCGCCACTTGCTTTAATTTTGATTGATTGGTTCAAATCTTCCATTGCCAGATCGTACCTTTTCTGATTGATATACATTTTTGCTCTGCCAATATATGCATCGGGGTTATTGGGATTAATGGTCAAAACTCTTCGATAATCAGCAATTGCCAATGGTGTTTTGTTGGTTTTTACATACAATTCGGCTCTTTTAATCAAGGCATCCTCGTTGCTTCTGTCCAGATTTATTACTTTGGTGTAATCTTTAAGGGCTAAATCTGTATTTCCCAAAGCAGTATTGCAATTGGCTTTTTTAATAAAAATAACTGCATCCTTAACCTTCAGTTCTTCGGTCAATCTGTTGAAATCCTGCAAAGCTTCGGCATATTTTTTAATTTGAAAATAAGCATTCCCTCTATCCGACAATACATCTTTAAGCATGTAATTCAATGCAATTAGTTTACTTAAATCGTTAATAGCCAAAGTTGGTTTTGCCAGTTGCCAATAAAGTTTAGAGCGTTGATAATAGGCTTCAGAATAATCTTGTTTTAAACCAATTGCCTTTGTATAATCTTTTTCAGCCTCATTTGTTTTCTTTAGTTTTACATAAATATTAGCCCGCTGAAAATAAAAAACCTGGTTATTTTTATTGTATTCAATAGATTTATTATAATCTGCCAAAGCTTTATCCAATTCGTTGTTCAATTCGTAAGCCATAGCCCTTTTGGCATAAGCATCAGGGAAATTCGGTTTAATGCTCAATACCTTGTTAAAATCGGCAATTGCCGAAGCATTATCGTTTATATCAGTATAATAAATACCTCTGTAAAAATAAACCAGATAATAATCTTTATTTTTAGCAACAGAAGTGTTGAAATCCTTTAAGGCATCAGCTTTTTTACCAAGATTAAAATTACAATATCCTCTATCGGCATAAGCTTCGTAATAATAGGGTGTTTTCTCAATAATTTTATTATAAATGGCAATAGCTTCGGTATATTTGGTTTGTTTCATCAAAGCCACAGCATCATTATACAACAAAGCCGAAGTTTGAGCATTAGAAACAAAAGAAAACAGAGATATAAAAAAAACGATAATAAAACTTTTAAATTTAAACATTGTTATTGTAATTTTGTAAAAAATATTGATATGCACGACGACATTGCAAAAATAAGGAAAGATTATAAGAAATATCAACTTCTCGAATCAAATATCGACAAAAATCCCTTTAAACAATTCGGTATATGGCTCGATGAAGCTATAAAAGCAGAGATAGAGGAACCCACTACCATGACTTTGGCAACCGTTTCAACCAAAGGATTTCCCACTGCAAGAATCGTACTTTTAAAAGCTTACGACGAAAAAGGCTTCGTTTTTTTTACCAATTACGAAAGCCGAAAAGGAAAGCATCTTCGAAATAATCCGAATGTAGCATTGGTATTCTTTTGGAAAGAGCTCGAACGACAAGTAAGGATAGAAGGAATTGTAGAAAAAGTAAGCGAAAAAGAATCTGATGCCTATTTTGCCTCACGCCCGCGCGAAAGCCAGATAAGTGCCTGTATTTCCGAACAAAGCACCGTAATTCCCGATCGCAGCTTTCTGGAAATGATGTTGCAAATGTTTTTAAAGAAAAAGTCAGATAAAACCATCGACCGACCCGAAAACTGGGGTGGATACAGGGTAATACCCCGCCGTATAGAATTCTGGCAAGGCAGAGAAAACCGTTTGCACGACCGTATAAAATATTGCAATAAACATGGAAATCCATGGCGTATAGAACGAATGGCACCATAAATAAAATAAACTTTAAATATCCAATATAATAAAAAAAGCTGCCGGAAACCCGACAGCTTTTTCAAATTAAAATATAAAATTATAAAACACAAAACACCTATTCAGTGCCGCCAGCCCACCATACTTTACCAGAGAAAATATTAATAGAAGGAACATTGGCAGAATTTGAAGTTACTTCACTTGTTGGATAAGGGAATCTGTTTACAAATCCCAGATTTGGATTAGCATTATTAGGATTGGTCATAACAGGGAATCCAGTACGACGAAAATCATTATAAGCCTCAATAGCTTCAAATTCGTAGAAAGCAATATATTTTTGAGTAATAATTTCTTTCAATTCATTACCAGCAGTTAATCTTGGCAAAACATTATCAGTATAATAAGTAGAGCCACCACTAACACCTTGATAGGTAAAAGAAGCTTCAACCGCAGATTTTAAAGTAGCCTGATAAGTTGCATCACTTTTCTTAAATTTAGCTTCAGCTTCAATAAATTTCAATTCATGATAAGTCATTAAAGGAGTAGCAGCAGTTTGTCCGGCATCAGTAAGAGCTGATAAAGAATATTCACCAGAACCTTGACCTGGATTTGCATTTCCGTTTGGAGCAGGAGTATAATTTCCATCAGCATCAGTAAGGAAATAAGCAACAATACGATTTGTATCATTTCTGGCTTCCATCAAATCGAACAAATTTTTACCTACCGCTAAATAAGAACGATCATAATAAAATTGATACCAAGCATTTTCACCAATTGCAGAAGCTTCATATTTATTAAACATAAAAGCATCACCAGCACTTGCAAATGAATTTGGAATACAAGCCAAAGCATTATCCAAATAAGCAGGAACTCTGCCAGAAAGACGTAAATAATAACGAGCTTTCAATCCCCATGCTGCTTTTTTCCATTTTGCTTTATCACCACCATAAATCAAATCATATTTTGCGATATTTACGGCATTGGTTTTACCAAAATTTACAATAGCACTGTCTAACATAGTAAAGATACTATTATAAATATCTTGTTGTTTATCAAATTTAGGCTGATAATTTCCAGCTCCCTGAAGAGCTTGAGACCAAGGCACCTGACCCCACATATCAGTTAAAACAGCTAAATTATAAGCAGTTAAAACCTGAGAAATACCCAAAGTAATAAAATTTTTGGGTTCAGTACCAGAAGGCGAACATTTAGTTGTGATATCTTTCAATACCATAAGATTAGAATAAACAGAATTCCAGCTATTATTAAACAAAGAAGCTTCACGGCAACCGGTACGGTTGTCAGCAGTTTGCAGTTGACCAAAAGTTCCTGCACTGTGTTCAACATATACTGACGAATACCATGCGATATCAGTACTGGCAGTACCAAAAGCAGTTTCAACTATTGCCGAAGGCAATAAAAGTTTAGATTCTGCTTTTTCTGAATTATTCAAATCCTTGTTTATATCATCCATTATATCATCTGAACATGATGAAATGGCTACAATACTTAATACAAGTACGAGATATTTAAATATATTTTTCATTTTACAAAATTTTTAATGTTGATAATTAAAATACTAAATTTAATCCCAATCCGAATGATCTGGTTTGAGGTAATGACATATAATCAAATCCGCCTTGCATATTTCCATTACCTTGTGAAGTTTCAGGATCGAAATTAGGTAATGTTGTCCACAATAAAATGTTTCTTGCAAAAATAGATAATGAAGCAGATTTAATTCTTACAGGAGCTAACAACTTGCTTGGCAAATCAAATGAGAGAGCTATTTCACGTAATTTTAAGTACGAAGTTTCATAAATATGAGCTTCAGAAATATCAGCCAAAACGGTCCAATATAAAGTTTGATAAGCAATTTCATCACCAGCACCACCTCTAACAATGTCATTAGGAGTACCATCAGATTTAACACCTTGATACACAAAAGGAGTGGTTCTATCAGCAGTACGTTCAGAAACACCGTATAAATCAATCAATCTGTTTGAACCAGAATAAATTTGTCCACCATTTTTCCAGTCTAATTGAGCAGAAAGAGTAACAAATTTATACTTGAATGAATTATTGAAACCTACTAAGAATTTAGGTGTAACTTCACCAATTTTACCATCACCACCTTTTAATGGCATACCATAATAATCGCTGTTTGGATCATCATCAACAATAATGTTACCGTTAGCATCTCTTAAGAAAGTAGATCCATAGATAGTTGGATAAGAATAACCTGCATAAGCACGAACCTGAGGATCAACAAAACCTCCTAAATAAATACTTTCAACACCAGGAGCCAATTCATCACAAGTATTAATAACTTTTGAAAAATTAACCATCATATTCCATTCAAAATTTTTGAATTTTAAAGGTACCAATGTTAATACGATTTCATGAATATCAGACGACATTTTTCCTGCATTTCTGTATTCCTGTGCAAAACCGGTTGAGCCAGCCAATGGCACAGCAAATATTTGGTCAACAGTAGTTTGATGTGTATATGTATATTCTAAACCAATTCTTCCTTTAAAGAATTTAAATTCTGTACCTAATTCAACAGATTTTGTATTTTGTGGTTTTAAACCTTTTGAATACAAAGTTGTATTAGGCGAATATGCTGATAATCCATTAAACGGGAATTGAATACCATCATCAAGAAAACCATTTGAAGTAGCATATTGAATATAATATGGCGATTTGTAAGTACCAGCCTGTCCAACTTCTGCATAAGAAGCACGAAGCTTACCAAAAGATAATATTTTGTTTTCTTTTAATTGCTCTAGTTCTGTATATACCCATGATAATGAAACTGATGGATAAAAGAAAGATCTGCTACCAGCTGGCATAGAAGAAACGATATCGTTACGACCAGTAATGTTTAAATATAACATTCTCATATAGTCAAAACTTGCATTTCCATAAAAACCAACTGTACGGTTGCGGAATTTACTTTCAGAAACTGTTTGAGATGTTGTATTTGACAAATTATGCCAGCCACCAATATTGAAACCTGTTCCATCTTGCTGCCAGAATCTCTGACTACCATCAGAAAATTCATTACCAACCAATAAAGTTCCATTTAAATTAGGAGTAATTTCTTTTTTAAAAGTAATATTCAACAATGAATTGATATCACTGCTAATAACTCCTTTATTGGTTATCTGACCTCCACCAGGAGTTAAAGAAGAAGGATAAGTTCCATTATTTGTACTTCCCCCTGTTTGAGCTGAACCCATCTCATATACTTCTTCCATATCAGTTGAATATTGATCTACACCCAATTGATAACGAACATTCATCCAGTTATTTGGAGTATAATCCAAATAAGTATTTCCAAAGAAACGTTTGGTTGATTCAAGAAAACTATTGTTAGCAGAAACCCAATAAGGATTATCACCAACAGCTCCGGTACGATAACTAATTTGTTTATAAGGAGATCCAAATTCATAATATGGAGTACCAGCTAAATCATATGATGAAGGTGAACCATATACTGTAAACAAAACACTTGAATTACCGGATGGAACCTTGTTAATTTTTGTTTCTGAATAGTTTGAACTAAATCCAGTTTTCCATTTTTCATTAATATCAAAATTTGCTGCAGCTTTTGCATTGTAACGTTTCATATTGGTACTTGGAATAATTCCTTCCTGATGTGTATTACCAAAACCAATTGAATAATTACCATAATTACCAGCTTGACTTAAATTTACGCTATTATTATTAGTAAAACCTGTTTTAAAGAAATCGCCTAAATTATCATAAACACCTGGTGTAACCCATTGACCTTTTTGACGATTCCAATACTGTCCGGGTTGACCACCAGGATATGAACTTTGGTATCCATAACCAGGATCCCACGGCAAACTATCAATCAAACAGCCCCAAGAACTTGAATTAGTGTGTTTATAAACTCCATTTATACCTTGTGCATATTTTGTCTGTTTCTCAGGCAATCTTGAAATATTATCAAAGCTATAATTAGTTGAAAATGAAACTTGTATCGGACTTCCTTTTCCAACATTTTTACCACTTTTGGTTGTTATAATAATTACACCATTTGATGCACGCATACCATATAATGCTGCTGCTGCCTGACCTTTCAATACGTTAATTGACTCAATATCATTAGGGTCAATATCAATCGAACGCCCAGAATAATCAGTTCCAACAACACCACCATTAGAAACATTATAGTCAGAATTACTACTAATCGGCATTCCATCTATAACATATAATGGTGAGTTATTACCATCAAAAGAACGTGCACCACGTATTAATATTTGAGATGAAGCACCAGGCATACCAGATGATTGACGGATTTCAACACCGGATACTTTACCTTGAATGGCTGTTGCCAAATTTGGGTTAGCACCTCTTGTAAGTTCTTTTCCTCCAACATCCTGTACAGAGTATCCCAAAGCTTTTTTCTCTTTTTTAATACCCATGGCTGTTACAACAACTCCTTCAATATTAGTAACATCGGAAGCCATAACAACATCAATAATGTTCTTAGCTCCGATTTTTACTTCCTGAGTTTTCATACCCACGAAAGTATAGATTAGCATATCGGCTTTATCTGGACAAGTTAACCGATATTTACCATCAATATCGGTTGTAGTACCATGTAAAGTTCCTTTAACTACAATCTGGACACCAGGAATTCCTGTACCATCTTCAGCGCTTGTTACCTTTCCGGTGATAACTCTTTGCGCTTGAATTACCTGCATCCCCATTAATAATAGAGCTACAAGTAAAAATGAAATTTTTCTCATAGAAAGTTAAGTTTAATTAATAAATGTTAAGTTAAGTTTTAAATATTTAGATTTTAGAATCTACATTATTAAAGCGTTTAGTTAAAAATAAATTGTTTAGTTACTTTTGTAATTTTTCGTAATGCAATGTTACATAAATATTGAAGCAAAAACAAGCTTTTTTTAAGATTTTTTATATTTTTTATTAACTTTTTTTTATTTGGATTTTTAATTATTAGAAAATGAACAATTTGTAATTATTATCGTTATTAAAAAATATCACATTTACTTAGATATAAAACAATTTTACAAATAAATATATATGATTAAAAAAATCAACATAAGCATTTTTTCGATATTATTATTGCTCTCATTTTCATATAGCTATTCACAATCAGGTACGATAAAAGGCAGAATTTTCAATCAAAAAAATAATGAGCCCATACCTTTTGCCAATATTCTGATTGAAGGCACAAATATGGGTTCAACATCAGATTTTGAAGGAAATTTTGTTTTTTTCAACGTAAAACCTGGTTTCACCAGACTTATTTCAAGTTTTATTGGCTTTGAAAAATTTCAATCAACTGAATTTATGATAACTGGAGGAAAAACAAAATATATTGAAATCCCAATGAAAGAAACATCAATTAAACTATCAGAAGTAGAAATAAAATCAGCAATTTTCAGACGTGATGAAGAAAGCCCGTTATCAATGAAAAGTATTGGTATAGCTGAAATTGAAAAAAGTCCGGGAAGCAATCGCGATATTTCAAAAGTATTACAATCATTGCCGGGTGTGTCTTCATCTGTAAGTTTTAGAAATGACCTGATTGTTAGAGGTGGTGGATCAAGTGAAAACCGTTTTTATCTGGATGGAATTGAAATTCCAAATCTTAATCATTTTGCGACCCAAGGTGCATCAGGTGGCCCTATCGGCATAATAAATGTTGATTTTCTGAGAGAAATTGAGTTTTATTCGGGAGCATTCCCTGCCAATAAAGGTAATGCTTTAAGTTCAGTTTTGGATATGCGCTTAATTGATGGTAATCCTGATAAATTAAAATTTAAGGGCTCAGTAGGAGCTTCAGATCTGGCACTTACTTTAGATGGGCCTATCAATAAAAAAACATCTTTTATTTTTTCTGCGAGACGTTCTTATTTGCAATTTTTATTTAGTGCCATAGGCTTACCATTTTTACCGACTTACAATGATTTTCAATGGAAATCAAAGACTAAATTTGATTTAAAAAACGAATTGATAGTCATTGGATTAGGTGCTATAGATCAGTTTAATCTAAATACCGATATAAAAAACCCTACGGAAAGCCAAAAATATATTTTGGGTTATCTTCCTGTTTTTGAACAATGGAATTATGCTGTAGGAGCAGTTTACAAACATTTCAGAACAAATTCCTACGACAGTTATATAATCAGTAGAAATATGCTGAGAAATACGTCATACAAATATCCTGAAAATGACGAAAACAAACCTAAAATACTGGATTACAGCTCTGACGAAATTGAAAATAAATTCAGATTCGAAAGAAATACACAATTAAATGATTACAAAATTATTTTTGGATTAGGATTAGAATACAACAGATACAAAAATAGGACATTCCAGAAAATTTTTGCTAAAGACAGCTTAATAACAATCAATTACGACTCAAAACTCGATTTATTTGCTTGGAATACTTTCGGACAAATTAGTAAAAAATACCTTGGCGACAGATTAAGCATATCATTGGGTGTAAGATTAGATGCAAATAATTACGACTCTGATATGTCAAATATATTGAATCAAGTTTCACCAAGATTATCAACATCATTTCAAATATCAGAGAAATTTTACTTAAATGCTAATATTGGAAGATATTATCAAAGACCTGCATATACAACCTTAGGATTCAGAAACAACAATGGTGAATTGGTAAATAAAAATAACAATATAAGTTATATTACTTCAAATCATATCGTTACCGGATTTGACTATATGTTTAACGAAAAATCAAAGTTTACGATGGAAGGATTTTATAAATGGTATCAGAATTATCCTTTTTCAGTAAACGACTCTGTATCAATAGCCAGCAAAGGTGCTGATTATGGAACTTTTGGTGACGAAGAAGTTACTTCAACAAGTAAAGGAAGAGCTTATGGTTTTGAAATTTATTATAGAACAACTGATTTAAAAGGCTTTAACATTATAGTATCATATACTTTTGTCCGAAGTGAATTTAAAGAAAAAAACAACGAATTCATTCCATCTGCATGGGATAATAAACATATTTTAAACCTGACTATGAAAAGAAATCTCGGGAAAAGCTGGGAAATAGGTGCAAAGTGGAGATTTGTAGGTGGGTCACCATATACTCCGGTTGATGTAGCAGAATCTTCAAAACGTGAAGTTTGGGACTCAAGAGGCAGAGGATATTTAAATTATAATGCCTTTAATTCTGTTAGATTAGGAAATTTCAATCAATTAGATGTAAGAGTTGACAAACAATATTTCTTTAAAAAATGGGCATTAAATATTTATATGGATATTCAGAATTTATTGGCATTCAAGGCAGAACAACAACCTATTTATACAAATCTGGATATTGATGGAAATATTTCTATCAATCCGAATGACAATTCAAAATATGTTTTGCGGAAAATAGATGATTTTTCTGGTAATGTATTGCCCACAATAGGAATTATTGTTGAGTTTTAATACTCAATCAACGATATATCAATACAAAGAAACAAAATTTATTTTTTACTATCAGCTTTGTCTTCTAAAAGAGGAACAAATTTGAAATTACCATGTTCTCTTTGAATAATTTCGGATTCAGAAATTTTTTCGAGGCTTATCATAGTATGTACATCTTCACCAACAGGAACAACCATAATTCCGCCCATTTTCAATTGTTGTACAAGAGCTTCTGGAATAAATGGAGCTCCGGCAGTTACAATAATTTTATCAAAGGGAGCATAAGCAGGCAAACCTGCATAACCATCACCATAAAACATTCTGGGTCTGTAGCCTATAGTTGGCAAAAAAGTTTTTGTACGTTGATATAAATCTTTTTGTCGTTCAATAGTAAATACCTTAGCGCCTAGTTCTATAAGAACACAAGATTGATAACCGGAGCCTGTACCAACCTCAAGTACTTTCTCATTTTTTTTAATTTTCAGCAATTCAGATTGAAACGCAACCGTATAAGGCTGAGAAATAGTTTGGCCGTTTCCTATAGGGAAAGCTTTATCCTGGTATGCAAATTCAGTAAAAGATGAATCAAGAAAAAAATGACGTGGAATTTTTTCAATTGCAACAAGTACATTTTCATCTTTAATTCCTTTTTCTCTAACAACTCCAACAAGCTGTTTTCTCAATCCTTTATGTTTATATGTATCAAGCATTAAAAAAAATTACTTTAAAAATTACTTTTTTTGCGAAAATAGTGATTTCAATTAGGATTAAAAAATTACTTTTGCAAAAAAAAAGAAATATGCTACGAATTGGCGTTATGGGTGCAGGTCACCTTGGGAAAATACATATAAAATGTATAAAACAAATTCCTGAATATGAGTTTGTTGGATTTTTTGATCCTGATCAGGAAAATGCAAAAAAAGTTGCAGAAGAGTATAATACTTATGCATTCGGATCAATAGAGGAATTAATTGACGAAGTGGATGTAGTTGATATTGTTACTCCTACCCTTTCTCATTTTGAATGTGCTGCAAAATCTTTGAAAAGAGGAAAACATGTTTTTATTGAAAAACCGATTGCAGCATCATCGGCCGAAGCAAAAAAAATGATAGAATTGGCTGAAGAAGCTAATGTAAAAGTGCAGGTTGGTCATGTAGAAAGATTTAATCCAGCCTTTATGGCAGCATTAGAACATATTAAAAATCCGATGTTTATAGAAACACATCGTTTAGCTCAATTTAATCCGAGAGGCACAGATGTTCCTGTAATTCTTGATTTAATGATTCATGATATTGATATCGTTTTGAGTGTTGTAAAATCAAATGTACGCAAAGTAAGTGCAAGCGGAGTTGCTGTTGTAAGCGATACACCAGACATTGCAAATGCACGTATTGAATTTGATAATGGCTGTGTTGCAAACCTAACTGCCAGCAGAATTTCATTGAAAAACATGAGAAAATCAAGATTTTTCCAAAGAGATGCTTATATTGCTGTCGATTTTCTGGATAAAGAAGCTGAAATAGTAAGAATGAAAGAAGTTTCGCCTGAAAATAACGATCCGTTTGCAATGATTATTGAATTAGGCGTGAATAAAGGTTCTAAACAAATATTTTTTGAAAAACCTGAAATTCAAGCTACAAATGCTATAAAAATGGAGTTGGAATCATTTTATCATTCGATAGTAAATAACACTACTCCTTTGGTTTCAATAATTGATGGCTACAATGCATTAAACGTTGCATATCAAATAATTGAAAAATTAAATGTACAAATTGATTAATTTTTAATCAATTACATAATAAAACAGATAATTCTACGTTATCTCTTTAATATTTATTTACTCAAAGAAATATCAATGAGGTTTTTATATTTTAAATTAATCAATTTCAGACTCTTAATTTTTTTTGGACTAATTATCTTTATTAGTTCTTGCGAAGATTTTGATGGCGACCAAACGATTCCTGCTTATATTCAGGTTGACAAGTTTATACTTGATAAAAATCCTAATCTGGCAGAAGGAAGTTTATCTCAAAAAATAACCGATGTGTGGGTTTATATTGATGATGAATTAATTGGAGCCTTTGAACTTCCTGCAAAGTTTCCTGTATTAAAAAAAGGGAAACATAAAATAACGCTGGCTCCTGGTATAAAAATGAATGGAATGTCAGGAACAAGAGTTGTTTATCCTTTTTATAAAAAGGTTGAAATAACAGATTCAAATCTTGCAGAAGGAAAAATCTTACATCTTGACTCTACAACAACTCATACAATATATTCTGATAATGCCAAATTTTCATGGAAAGAAGATTTTGAGGATGGTGGAGTTTCTATTCAAAAAAGAAACGGTAGCGATACTACTTTATTTGCTACAAGTTTGAGTGGCAATGTATTTGAAGGCTTCTCATCTGGCATGATATTTCTTAATGAAATCCAGAATTTTTATGAAGTTGAAACCATTGACAAATTTGTATTACCCAAAAACGGATCTCCTGTTTTTCTGGAAATGAATTACAAAACCAACAATCCAATCAGAGTTGGATTACTATCATATTATTCGAGTAAAATTGTGCAAACAGCAACTGTAGTTTTAAATCCGACAAATGAATGGAAAAAAATTTATATCAATTTCACTCCAGATATTAGCGATTCATACTCAGCACTTGATTACAAAGTTTTTTTCGGAGAATACAAAAGCTCAACAAATACAACTGCAACCATACTTTTCGACAACATTAAACTCGTACATTGGTAATGAACAAAAGTTTACAAGTTTCTAAATACGTTTTCTTTGATATTTTTTCAGCCATAATTGCCTGGGGTTTATTTTTTATTTATCGCAAAAATCAGGTTGATCAGATATATATTAAAGGAATATTAAATATTATAAACGATCCAAATCTATATAAAGGACTTATTTTCATTCCTTTATTTTGGCTTTCATTATATTTAATGATTGGAACTTATCGCAAAATTTATCGTAAATCAAGACTACAGGAGCTTGAACAAACATTCATTATTAGCCTTATTGGTGTACTCATCATTTTCTTTGCACTCATACTTGACGATGTAATTATCACATACAAGAATTATTATCAATCATTTATTGTACTCTTCTTATTGCATTTTTTTGTTACTTACTTATTCAGAGTAATATTAACTTCTCGTACTGCTTATAAAATACATCATAAATTAATGGGTTTTAATACGGTAATTGTTGGAAGCCACGATAAAGCTGTAAAAATATATCAGGATATTGAAAATCAAATAGAATCTTCGGGAAATAAATTTACAGGATTTGTCAGTTTAAATGGCAGCCAAAATCCAGAAATTGCTAACCTGCTCCCTTTTTTAGGAAATTACAAATCACTAAAAACCATCATTAAAGAAAATAATGTAGAAGAGGTTATTATAGCAATTGAAGAATATGAACATAAATTATTGGGAAGTATTATTACAGCCCTTGAAGACAGTGAGGTAGTGATAAAAATAATTCCTGACTTACAAGACATTTTATTAGGCTCTGTCAAAATGAGTTCAATCTTTCATGCTCCTGTAATTCTAATATCGCCAGATTTGATGCCAACCTGGCAACAATCATTAAAAAGGATACTTGATATTTTTTCATCAATATTGGTTTTTATTTTATTATCACCAGTATATTTAATCACTGCAATTATAATAAAAACCACTTCAAAAGGGCCAATATTTTATTCACACGAAAGGATTGGAATTAAAGGAAAACCTTTTATGATGCACAAGTTCCGATCAATGTATATTAATGCAGAAAGCGGTACTCCAATGTTATCTTGCAAAGATGATCCTAGAATAACACCATTTGGCAGATTTATGCGTAAAGTAAGGCTTGATGAAATTCCTCAATTTTACAACGTTTTAAAGGGAAATATGTCGCTGGTGGGCCCACGACCCGAAAGACAATTTTTTATCAACGAGATCGTTAAAAAAGCACCTCATTATCGATTATTACATAAAGTTAAACCAGGTATTACTTCATGGGGACAAGTAAAATTTGGTTATGCCGAAAATGTAGATGAAATGATTGAACGTTTGAAATACGATTTGCTATACATAGAGAACATGTCGTTAGCAACTGATATTAAAATACTTTTATACACAATGATTATAATATTACAGGGAAGGGGTAAATAATTAATTGTAAAAACATAAAATAAAGAAAGGGGCAAAATGCCCCTTTCTTTATTTTTCCACTTTTCTTATTGAATCTAAAACAGTGCCATCAACCCATTTTACAACAGCCACAATTTCGTCGCTGAGCTTTGGTTTGGCAGCTTTACCGCAAATTCGTTCTGCTTCAGCTTTCAGTTCTTCAATAGTTCTGATTGGTAAACTTGAGTTTTTCATTTTTTCAATTAAATCTGTACGTTTCGGATTTATTGCTATACCTCTCTCAGTAACAATTACATCTATAAGTTCTCCAGGTCCGCAAAGTGTAGTAACATCATCTACAATTACAGGAATTCTGTCGCGGAATAATGGAACCGGAATTATTGTACATTTTGCATGCAGACAGTTTTGCCAGCCACCAATACCATGCAATAAATAACCATCAGAATGAGTTACAACATTACCATTGAAATTCACATCAATTTCTGTTGCACCTAAAATTACAATATCAGTCATTGAAGTATAATTCCCTTTACTATGATAGTTATAAGCCTGAAATACTGATAAATCAATATGATTAGCATTTTCTCTTACTGATTTTACAGCTTCTAAATCAAAAGACTGAGCATCAAGGATATAATCTAAAACTCCATTTTCAAGCATTTTTACAAGATATTGTGTACTACCTCCAAAACCAAAACGTGCTTTTTGATTGGTTTTCTTTAACATTTCTTCAAAATATAAACCAACAGCCAAAGAAGTTCCACCGGCACCAGTTTGAATTCCACAACCATCTTTTAAAAGACCAGCTTCTTCACAAAATTTCGCAGTCCATTCGGCAAGCAAAAGCCTATCAGGACTTTTTGTAACCTGAGTTGTACCAGAAACTATTTTTTCAGGAATTCCTATTTTATCAATAACAACAACATAATCAACATAATTACCTTGAATCTGCATAGGCATACATGGAAAAGGAATCAAATTATCTGTTACAACTATTACTTTATCAGCATACATATAATCTGCTAAAGAATAACCTAAAATACCACAGGCACTTTGCCCGTAAATTGCATTTGCATTTCCAAACGGATCGGCAGTTGGAGCAGCAATTACGGCAATATCAATATGAACTTCTCCATCCTGTATAGCTTGAACCCTTCCGCCATGCGAACGCAAAACAGCCAACCCACTCATTTTGCCTGCAGATGTAAACTTACCCAATGGACCATTCATACTTCCTTCAATTCTATTTATAGTTCCATCTTCGAGGTATTTTATTAATGGATCATTACAAGGAAAAGAAGCTGAAGGTAACCAAACCAAATCTTTAATCCCCATTTCGTGAGCAATATCAAATATTTGATTACTAACCAAATCTCCATCTCTTAAATGATGATGAGTAGAGATGGTCATTCCATCTTTTAATCCACATTTCTTTAATGCATCTGCAAGACTTTCAAGTGTTTTATTACCATCATCAGGATAATCTATACAAGTAGGAATCGGAGGTCCATACTTTTTACCATTGGGTCTATGTTGCCTTAAACCTTTATATGGAACTACTTCTTTTCCATTAATTTCAGTTGGAACAATTCTTCCAGCTGCATTTTTTACTAATTTATCATATTTTTTCATTATTCACTCCTCCAATCTTTTGATAATTTTCCCATATTAACTGCTAAATCAATTGTTTTTAATGCTCTTTTAACCACGGGAGGGTCTATCATTTTGCTTCCTAAAGAGACCACACCTAAACCTTTTGCCATTGCTTCATCAAAAGCTATTACAATTTTCTTAGCTTTGTCAATTTCAATACCATCTGGTGCAAAATATTCATGAATAACATGTATCTGACGCGGATGAATACAACCCATACCATCAAAACCCAATGCTTTGGATTTTAAAACATTTTCCTTTAAAGCTTCCATATCTGAAATATCTGAAAAGACAGAATCTATAGGCTGGATTCCTGCAGCACGACAAGCATTTACTAATACTGATCTTGCATAAAAAGATTCAGTTGCCTCATAAGTGCGTCTGCATCCCAAATCAGCAGTATAGTCTTCCAGACCAATAGCCAACGAAACGATATTATCTGCAGCAGTAGCAATTTGATATGCATTCATAACTCCTTTTGCACTTTCAATGATTGGCATTAACCAAACAGGGTAATCAATGGAATGAATTCTTTTTAATTCATCTATTTTTAGATTCAATAAATGGATTTGTTCGGCATCTTCGCATTTTGGAAGTAATATAAGGTTCACATTATGAGGAATAATGAAAGATAAATCGTCTAAACCTCTTGGAATCTGATTTATACGAACCATACGTTCTGCACTATAAAAATCAATACTTCGTAAAGCATTTCTAACCAAAAAGCTAGCTTCAAACTTTTTATCTGGCGCCACAGCATCTTCTAAATCCAGAATAATGCCATTCGGTTTGTGAACTCCTGCATTTAACATCAAACTTGGCGAATTACCGGGCAAATACAATCTCGAAAATCTATTTCTGTCTTTTTTTGTATGATACAAATTAGTAGAAATCATTTCAGGAAAGAATTCTTTATCTGTCTTCATTAATAGTTTGATGGCTGCTTCTATTCTTGCTGCTAAAACACAATCTATAGCTCCTGTATCTTCAATCAGAATTTTCGCATCTGTAATCTCAAAGAAATTGAGAACTTTTAGTGCCATTTCTTTAATCGCTTCACCAAAGTAAACATAAACTTTACTTTGAATTTCAATCTGAATACCACCATTTTCGGTTAATTCCAGAGTAATAAAGCAATCAGATCGTATTCCTTTACCTTTATTACCAGTTGTAACTGATTTTTCAAAATTAAATTCCATAAAAATTACTTTTTTTTGGGGTCAAAATTAAGCTATTTTATTTAAACTCTAAAGTTTTTTACATAAAAAAGAGAGGTATTTTCATACCTCTCTTTTTTTAAAATTTGTAAAAATACAAATTATTGAGCTGGAGTAGCAGTAGTGTCTGCAACAGGAGCAACAGCTGTATCAACTGTAGTTTCTTGAACAGCTGTAGAATCTGTAGTTGTAGCTTCTTCTTTATTACCTGATCCACAAGCAGAAATAACTAACATTCCTGCGATTAAAAATAATCCGAAAAATTTTTTCATTGTTTTACTATTTAAGTTTTTGATTAATTAATTAACGTGCAAATTTATAAATAATTTTAATACAAAAAACAAAAAAGGGAATTTTTTTTAAAAAATTCCCTTTTTTTTAATGCTAAAAGATAAATTATTTTTTACCTTTTTTTGCTGGTTTAGCTTCAACAGCTGCAATTGAATCATTAATTCTTTGTTGTTCAGCAGCAGCGATAGAATCGTTAACAGCTTGTTCAGCAGCAGCGATAGAATCGTTGATTCTTTGTTGTTCAACTTGTGCAATTGAATCTTGAATTTTTTGTTCAGCAGCAGCTTTTTCTTCTGCACTTGGTCCGCAAGCTACGAATGCGAAAATTCCAGCAACAGCGATTAAAGATAATAACTTTTTCATTTGTTTTTACTATTATTAAAAATTTTATGCAAAATTAAAAAAAATATTTGTACTAACACACTTTTTTTTAACTTTTTTTCACTTTTATTATATCCTGATAATCTGTAATTTACACAGCTATATGAAAATTTATATTCAAAACATGAATATTTTGCAATTCAAAATTGCCTTTTTCACCTTATTTTTATTCGTATTTTTGCAAATCATTATTTTTATATGCTAAAAGACAACAACTTTTTTTCAAATAATATTTTTATTTCTTTTTCAAAAAGACTTCTTATTATATTAATAATATATTCACTCACAAGACTTTTATTCTTATTTTGTAATCTTTCTTTTTTTTCAGATATAAGCGGAATTAAATATTTATCTATATTTTGGGGTGGTATCAGATTTGATATTTCAGCAATTTTCATGACAAATGGAATATTTATACTATTATTATTGCCTTTTAATTTTTTTTATTCATCAATATTTCAACGAGTTTTTTTAATACTCTTTTATATCATAAACTCTTTTGCATTTTTACTTAACTTTATTGATATCATTTACTTACGTTTTACATTCAAAAGAACAACCAGTGATATATTTAATTATGTATCAGTGGGTGGCGATTTTGACAAACTCTTACCACAGTTTATCAAAGACTTTTGGTTTATCCCGATTTTATGGATAATTACAGTTATTTTGTTTATTTATTTGAATTCCAAAATAAAAATAATTGATAATTTGAATTTTTCTACAAAAAAAACACTTAATCATATTGCTTTATATATCGTATTTTTAATAATTAGTATTGTAGGAATTCGTGGTGGAATTCAGCTCAGGCCGATTGATATTATAAATGCAGGGAAATATACAAGCTCAAAAAACATTCCTCTTGTTTTAAATACTCCTTTCAGCATAATCAAAACTTTTGGACTTCCGGTTCTGGAGAAAAAAGAATATTTTATTAATGAAAATGAATTGAATTCAATTTATTCACCTCTGTATAATACGATAAATCAAAATGATACTAACATGAAGAAATTAAATGTTGTTATCATTATTCTTGAAAGCTTTTCGCAGGAACATTTTGGGAGTTTAAACAACATAAAAGATTATCAAGGATTTACACCTTTTCTTGATTCACTGATCTGCAAATCATATGTTGCTCAGGCATTTGCAAATGGGAAACGCTCTATTGAAGGTATTCCTGCTATTCTGGCAAGTGTTCCCACCTTAATGAATGAAGCTTATGTTACTTCTATGTATTCAGGAAATAAAATAAATAGCCTGGCAAGCATCTTAAAATCCGAAGGCTATACTACTTCATTTTATCATGGAGGAAGCAATGGCACCATGGGTTTTGATGCTTTTACAAAAATTGCCGGATTTGATATCTACAAAGGAAGGCATGAGTATCATAACGAAAAGGATTATGATGGTAAATGGGGAATTTTCGACGAACCTTATCTGCAATACTATGCAAATGAATTAAATACATATAAACAACCCTTTTTCTCAAGTATTTTTACATTATCGTCTCACCATCCTTATACAGTTCCCGAAAAATATAAAGGAAAATTCAGAAAAGGAAAACTTGAAATACAGGAAAGTATTATGTATGCTGATTTTGCACTTAAAAAATTCTTTGAAAAAGCATCAGAAATGCAATGGTACAAAAACACATTATTTTTAATTACAGCAGATCATACCTCTGAAGCTTTTTTAGATTATTACAAAAATAATGTCGGAATGTATGCAATTCCTATAATTTATTATATACCTGATAATGACACTTTAAAGCTGTTTCCAAAAAAAATATCACAACAAACAGATATTTTCCCTTCGGTTTTAGGATTATTAAATTACAAAGGAAAATTTCTAAGTTTCGGAAAAAATATTTTTAACAAAAATGAAAAAAGTTTTTCAATTTCATATTTAAATGGTGAATACCAATTAATTGCCGACAATTATATGCTTAAATTTGATGGAAAAAACGGGATTTCTCTTTTCAACATTAGAAGTGATTCGTTATTAAAAAATAATTTGATTCACAGCAATATATACAAAAAAGCAGAAATGGAAACATTTATTAAAGCATTTATTCAGCAATACAATAACAGAATGATTAACAACAAAATGACTAATAATTAATACGGTGGAAAAACAAAAAATTATTTTTATTATAAATCCGATTTCAGGAGTTGTTAAAAAAAATTGTATTGAAGACCAAATCAGTAAATATCTTGACAAAGCCAAATATGACTATTTGATTTTCAGAACTGAATATGCAAAACATGCCATTGAACTTGCTAAAAAAGCTGTGGATGAAAAAGCAGATATTATAGTAGCAGTTGGAGGAGATGGTTCTGTAAATGAGATTGTTAATGGCATTAAAGGCAGTGATATCAAACTGGCAATCATTCCTTTAGGCTCTGGCAACGGACTCGCTCGTTTTCTTAAGATACCATTACAGGTTAAAGAAGCTATTCAACTTATCAATTTAGGCAAAACTCAAAGCATTGATACTATTAGTATTAACGAAACCGAATTTGTTAGTATAGCTGGTTTGGGTTTCGATGCGTTGGTTGCAAAAAAATTTGCTAAATATCATAAACGTGGGTTTTGGTCATATTTCAAAATTGCTACACAGGAATATCAAACTTACCGTCCGAAAAAATACACTTTACATATTAATGGTGAAGTAATTACATGCAGAGCATTGATGATTGTTTTTGCTAATTCAGATCAGTTTGGTTACAATACGGCCATTGCTCCCGATGCTAAAATTGACGATGGTTTGATGGATGTATGCATTGTAAAAAAAATACCGATGTATCAAACGCCGTTTTTTATTCATCTGCTTTTCTTAAAACAATTGGACAAAACAAGCTATATCGATATTATTAAAACCAAAGAAGTTAGCATCGAACGCAAAAAAAATCGTGTGGTAAATATTGATGGTGAACCCATTAAACTCACTCAAAATTTAAATGTAAAAGTAAATCATTTAGCATTAAAAGTAATCGTACCATAAATTATGTCAAAGAAATTCAAACCTACAGGAATCGTATATTCAACCAATCCTGATTTTCAATATCAGTTTGATAATGAGGAAGAAATACAAACTTTACCTCCCCAACAGCAAAACCTAAGGGTGATGCTCGACAAAAAACAACGTGGAGGGAAAATGGTTACTTTAATAACAGGTTTCATCGGAACAGACGATGATCTGAATATATTAGGCAAATTATTGAAAACCAAATGCGGCGTTGGAGGTGCTGCCAAAGAAGGAGAAATTCTGATTCAAGGTGACTTCAGAGATAAAGTGCTTGATTTACTGATAAAAGCAGGTTATAAAGCCAAGAAAGCGGGAGGATAAAAAGACAGGGATACAATTTATTCCTTATATGTAACTCTAAAATAAACCTAACAGGTTTTAAAAACCTGTTAGGTTTAAATACAATCTCTTTATTTACAATTTATTCCAGACTTCCTACTTCTTTTTCTACTTCATTTAGTATTTCGCAGGATTTTACCAGAGCTTTCATTGCATTATGATCTTTGTATAAGGGACGATCAATATCAAGAAAATCGACATGGCGGCGAACCACCTCTTTGGCTTTCTGCACACCTTTCCCAAAATTATATTCTCTGAAATCCAATGCCTGAGCAGCTGCCATCAACTCTATTCCCAAAATACCGTAAGCATTGTCGAGTATCTGGAAATTTTTCAATGCAGTATTCATTCCCATCGAAACAAAGTCTTCCTGATCGGCAGCAGCAGGTATTGATTGTACTGAAGCAGGAGCTGATAATATTCGTTGTTCAACAATTAAGGTATCAGCAGTATATTGGCTTAGCATTAAACCTGAAAACATACCGGCTCCTTTTGTTAAAAACGGCGGAAGGCCTACACTTAAAGCAGGATTATTCAATCGGTTCATGCGTCTTTCGGACATAACACTTACCATGGTAATACAATAACCAGCCATATCCATAGGCACTGCAACAGGTGATCCCTGGAAGTTAGCACCTGATAATTGTAAATCTTCATCAGGGAAGAAAATCGGATTATCCCCTACTCCATTCAGTTCAATTTCAACTTGTGAACGTGCATAAGCCAATGCATCATGTGCTGCACCAATTACTTGTGGTGTCGAACGCATTGAATAAGCATCCTGAACCTTGCATTTTACAGTTCCCAAATGCAAATCGCCGCCATTTACACATTTCAAAATAGAAGCAGCACTGCGTATTGCACCTTTAAAACCTCTGATCTCGTGTAATTTCGGATTATAGGGACGCATATTGGCTTTCATAGCTTCCAATGACATGGATGCTGCAATTTCGGCTTGTTTCAACCAGTTATTGGCATCATATAAGAATAAAGCACTCATAGCTGTCAAAACATTTGATCCATTAATAGTTGCCAAACCATCTCTGGCTTGTAAACCGGGAATTGGAATTCCAGCTTTATCCATTGCTTCTTTTCCTTCAAGCAAGTCTCCCTGATAATATGCTTTTCCCTCTCCCATCATCAGTAAAGCAATCTGCGACATTGGAGCCAGATCTCCACAAGCACCTACAGAACCCTTTTCGCAAACATAAGGAGTTACCCCTTTATTAAGCATTTCTACTAAAGTTAGAGTAACTTCAGGACGAATACCAGAGTTTCCATGGGCATGTACATTGATTCTGCCTAACATTGCACCCCTCACATGATCTAATGGCATTGGATCGCCGATACCTGCTGCATGATTATATATCAAATACTTTTGAAAATCTTTTACCTGCTCATCATTAAGTACCATTTCGGAAAACTCACCGATACCAGTATTAACACCATACATAATTTCGTGATTTTCAATCTTTCTTTCGAGCATTGCTCTGCATTTCTTAATCCTTTCAATAGCATCAGGATGCAATTCAACTTTTTGATTATTTCGGGCTACATTTACTACATCTTCAATGCGTAAGCCACTTCCTTTTACGATTAAGGTCATATTATAAATAAATTGATTAGTTTAATGCTACAAACCTACAAAAAAAATCAATAAGTTTAAATAAATATGTTAGAATTGTATAAAAATATGCATACGAAAAAAGGCTGTCTTTGGTAAGACAGCCTTTTTAATAAATCTTAAATAGAAAACTACATATTGTTTAATTTGTGCATCAATTTTGATTTTAAGTTACCAGCTTTATTCTTGTGAATAACAGATTTTTTAGCAACTTTATCAATCAAAGAAACCATATGAGGTAACTTTTCAGTAGCAACCGCTTTGTCAGTTAATTCTCTAAAAGCTTTTAAGGCATTACGCATAGTTTTAGCGTAGTATCTGTTACGTAATCTTTTAGCGTCGTTAGATCTGATGCGTTTAATCGCTGATTTGTGATTAGCCATTTTTCTATTTTTAATTTTTTTGTTATGTAGTCCGTAGGGGATTCGAACCCCTGATTTCTAGGATGAAAACCTAGCGTCCTGGGCCAGCTAGACGAACGGACCGTGTTATCATCTGAATGCGGGTGCAAAATTATAACTTTTTTTCATACTGACAAACTTTTTTTTACTTTTTTTTCTCTTTTTATCTGTATATTCTCTTATCAAATTGATTTTCTTTATACTAAAACAGAAAAAAAATTAAATAATTTTATCTGCAACTGCAATACCATCTAATGCTGAGGAGACAATACCACCTGCATATCCTGCTCCTTCACCACATGGATAGAGATTTTCAATCTGCAAATGCGTAAAAGTTTCAGGATTTCTTGGCACTCTTACTGGAGAGGATGTTCGGGACTCTACACCAAAAATATTGGCTTCGTTAGTGTAATATCCCTTCATCTTCACATCAAATTCAATAAAAGCCTGTTGTAATCGCTTAGAAATACTTTTTGGAAGTATTTCGTGCAATGGAGCAGAAATTGCTCCTGGCGTATAGGAATTACTATTTAAAGATGAGGAAATTTTACTATTTACAAAATCTGTCATACGTTGTGCAGGTGCAGTCTGTCCTTTATTTGCAAATAAAAATGCAGCTTTTTCAATATCTTCCTGATATTTTAAACCAGCAAGCGCTCCATACTTTTCATAAGCCTGCAAATCTCTTAGTTCTACAGAAACAACCATTCCTGAGTTTGCAAAAGGAGAATTTCGTCTCGAATTAGACATCCCGTTTACTACAATCTGACCTGCTTCAGTTGCTGCCGGAACAATAATTCCACCAGGACACATACAAAAGGAAAATACACCTCTTTCTTCAACTTGTGTAACCAATTGATAGGTTGCAGCTGGCAAAAACTGATTCTTTTTATTAGTATGATATTGAATTGAATCAATTAATGACTGTGGATGCTCAATTCTGACACCTAAAGCAAATGGTTTTGATTCGATTAAAATCTCTTTTCTACTCAACAATTCGTAAATATCTCGGGATGAATGACCTGTTGCCAAAATAATAATCTTCGCATCAAATTTATTTCCCTTCTGATCAACAACATATTTTATTTTGTTGTCTTTTATCTCTAAATCGCTGATTCGGGTATCAAAATAAAACTCACCACCATATTCCTTTATGGTATATCTCATATTTTGAATAATATTTGGCAATTTATCGGTACCAATATGAGGATGAGCGTCAATTAAGATATCCGGCGATGCCCCATGATCAACCAATTTCTGTAAAACATCATTCACATTGCCTCTTTTAGTGGATCGAGTGTATAATTTCCCATCAGAATAAGTTCCTGCACCACCTTCACCAAAACAATAATTAGAATCAGGATTTACCAAATGCTCCCTGTTTAAAGATGCAATATCATGTTTTCGGTTTTCGACTTCCTTTCCTCTTTCAAGAATTATGGGTTTTAATCCCAATTCAAGAAGCCTTAAAGCCGCAAATAAACCAGCAGGACCAGCGCCTATAACTATAACTTTCTCAGCACTCTGAGAATATTTATAAGAAATCTGTTTTGTCAGCTCCTCTTTTGGATGCGATTCATGTGTATATACAATCAATTTCAAACGAAACATCACTTTTTGCTTACGTGCATCTATTGATTTTTTCAGAACAGCATAAGTATTTATTTTTTCTCTAGGCACTCTAATGGTTTGAGCTATAGCTTTTTCGTAAGAGGTATTATTATTTAATTGCTCTGGTAAAAGAGCAATTTCTATTTCTTTAATCATGATTTTTTATATTTGAAAATATTCAAAAACTGCATAAATCTTATACAGCTAAAAACTTTAATGTATTGCTATTCAAATGTTAACGAGAACTGAAACATTTTGGAATTTAATTTTTCAATTCCATTGGTAAAGACATTGTCTTCTCTAACTAATAAATCTTTTATGCCATAAGACATTTTGAGTTCGGTACCTAATTTAAAATAAACAAGATAAAAATCAAATCCTACTCCAAGTTCAAGCAGAAAATCACTTTTTTCGAGCTTTAACACATAGTCATCATTATCTTCTTTCTTTTTTGCCTGAGATGCCAAATCAATACAGTATTTAAAACCACCCAGAACGTAAGCTCTTGTATTTGTCATACGCTGAGAACGAAGCTTTATTTCAAGTGGTAATTCGATATAAGTTGATTCAACTTTTTTCCCAACAGTAGAAATGATTGTGTTATTATATTTAATTGAATAGTTCAAAACCCTTTCGCCAAACGATAATGAGGGTATAAATCTAATATTCATATAATTATTCAGTTTTAAATCGGCAATAATACCAATATTAAAACCCAATTTTGGCACAGCTTCCACATCATACAATGTATCAAGAGGAACCAAATCACTAACCGGTTTAATTGCAAAGTTCATTTGATTCAAACCCAACATAAATCCAAAATGATAAGGCTTTAAATCATAATTAGGATTATTTGGAATTCTCGCTCTTTGTGCATTTAGTTGAAGAAAAGCAAAATTACAAATTAAAAAAACAAAAATATACTTCTTTGAAACAAACATGATTTTATTATTCATATAATCTGCAAAACGCTTAATTGTCAATTTTATTTTATTCCAATATAAATACTTGCAATTCCGAAGCTTTGTTTTTTGATTTTCAAATCGTTAAACCCAATTTCTGTTAGAATTTTTGTAAAATTTTCGCCATCCGGAAATTGATTAACTGATTCAGGTAAATACATATAAGCATTATCATTCTTTGAAATCAATTTTCCGAGTATCGGTAAAATATTTTTAAAATAAAAATTATAAAATTGTTTTACTGGGAACTTCTTGGGCTTAGAAAATTCAAGAACAACTAAAATTCCATTGGGTTTCAATACTCTGTGCATTTCGTGCAATCCTTGTTTTAGATTTTCGAAATTTCTGACGCCAAAAGCAACCATGCAAGCATCAAAATAAGCAGACTCAAGTGGCATATTTTCTGAATCGGCATTAATCAATTGAATTACAGATTCTTTATTCTTATCAAAAATCTTTTTTTGACCAATTTTAAGCATTTCTTCCGAAATATCAATTCCGATAATCTTATCAGGATTTAATGTGGTAGCTTGAAGTGCAAGATCAGCAGTTCCGGTTGCTACATCCAATATCAATTTTGGTTTATATGGTTTTAAAATTGAGATTACATTCTTACGCCATAAATAATCGATATTTAACGACAAAAAATGGTTTAAAAAATCATACCGAACGGCTATGTCATTAAACATCGTTCTAACATATTCTTTTTTCCCTGAGCTATCTGAAATATTTTCCTGTTGCAATTTTAATTCTGTTTTAATGATTTTAATTCGTTAAGTAATACTTCCTTATCAACAGGGACAACACCAAGTTGTTCACACACCAGACCACCCGACAAATTAGAAATAAAAGCAATATCCACCGCTTTCAAATCGAGACCCAGACAAACGGCAGCTGTACTAATCACTGTATCACCGGCACCTGAAACATCTGCAATACTTCTGATTTGAGCAGGAATTAATTCGTTAATACGACCTCTGTCACGTGAATTACAAGTAAGGAAAACACCTTTTTCCGATAAAGTTGTAAGTATAATTCTGATATTTTGTTTGTCGAGTAATGAATTGGTTATTTCTATAAGTTCTTCTTCTGATAAGATCTCATTTTCTAGTTTCAAGCCTTCTCTGAGTTCTTTCAAATTAGGCTTAAATAAACTTACATTTTTATATAATGAAAAATTTCTTTTTTTCGGATCCACTGCAACAGGAATATTCAGCTCATTGAGTTTGTCGATTATTCTATCAAGTAAATCTTTAGATATTACACCTTTATCATAATCCTGAATAATTACACTATTAATTGTCTGACTATATAATAAATCTTCAACTCTTTTTATAAACAACTCATTATCATGCTTTTCTAAAGGATGCGAAACTTCTTCATCTACTCTGAGCATTTGTGCATTATTTCCAAAAATACGAAACTTGGTAGTTGTAGGTCTTTTGCTGCTCTGCACAATTCCTTCATCAGATATATTATTCTCTTTCAGAAGATTAATAAATTCAGCACCTTTAATATCATCACCAATTACAGAACAAAGTATCGGGGTTGCACCTATTGCCTGAACATTTAAAGCAACATTTGCAGCTCCACCCAATCGATTTTCTCTTTTGTTTACAACTACAACAGGTACAGGAGCTTCAGGAGAAATCCTATCAACTTTTCCCCATAAATAAGCATCAATCATTACATCACCAATTATCATAACTTTTTGGGTATTAAATGATTTAAACAATTTATCGTAGTTAATATTTGATATCATAGTGTAGTATTTTTATTTAAGTTTTAAGCAAAATTATAAAAAAAAATAATATATCAGACCAGAATGGCAAAGCTTTATTAAAGTTAATTGTAAATGACATTTCAAAAATAGGCAACACAAAGTATTTGAATAATTTATAAATAAAAAAGCCTGAATGATAAATCTCATACAGGCTTTTATTAAAATTATACAAAAATCTATTTCACCACTAACTTCTTAGTAAAATAAATCTTATTATTTACGATTAAAGAATAAAAATAAACACCTTCATTCAAATTGCTGACATCAATAGTTTTACGTCCATTAAAATCTTCAAGTAAGGTTTCGGATATTTTTGAACCAAGAATATTTGATATTCTGATACTGGCAGTATTTGTAGCTTTTGGCAAAGCGTAAGCAATTGTAGTTGAATTATTAGCTGGATTAGGATATGCATCAGAAAAACGAATATCAGCTTTTGAAATATCATTAATTCCAACAGAAGTTGTATAATTAACTTTTACACTAACGGAATCATTTACATTGTTTATATTATAAAACACATAAGAAATAATGGATGTTCCTGATTTTCCATTCCCATTATAATCTGCTGTAAATGTAGTATCAAACTGATTAGAGGCAATTACTGCTGTATTAGGTGAAATTATTATTTCAGGAGCAAAACAGTTGCCTGCAAAGCAATACGCATTTTCCGAACCATTAACCAATGAATGTTCAATTTTTTTCACTTTCATACTAATAGTTGAAGTTCCTACATTTTTTACTTTGAAAGGGACATAAATATAATCGTTTGGAGTTCCACTTACACTTATTTCCTGATTATTGGTAAGCAAACTACCATTATAATAAATCTTTAGATTCTGAGAGAAGCCCAATGTTGCTATAAACAACAGACTTAAAATCAAAACTGATATTTTTTTCATTTTAATTGATATTAAAAATGGAATAAGACACTGAAAGTCTTATTCCATTTTGTATGAATACTGATTATTATTCGATGATTAATTTTTTAGTAATAGTATTATCACCGGCTTTTACGTTCATATAATAAACACCGCTTGACAATTTGCTTACATTAACATTAACAGTATGATTTCCTGAAGTTAAATTACCTTCATTCTGGCTATAAACCAAAGCGCCTAAGCTATTGTATATGCTAATATTAACATCTTTGTTATCATTTAAATTGAAACTAACTTCTACATTATTTTTTGCAGGATTTGGATATAAATTAGAAACAAAAAGATTATTCTGTGAAATATTAATTCCAACAGTAGATGTAATAAAGTTAACATTAACACACATTGTATCCTGTGGATTATCAATATTATAAAAAACATAAGTAATTTTAGAATTTCCTTCAGCCCCATTTGTCCAATATGAAGCAATAAAAGACGAATCAATTGTATGTGAATAAATTACATTAGAATCTGGTGTATTCATAATATTGGGGATATAATTAATAGAATTGAAATTGATAATATTTGTATTTTCAGTTCCGGCAATCATATTTCCATATACTTTTTTTATTTTTATACGAATTGGAGTTCCTGAAATATTAGAAACCTTAAGTGGTAATATTATTGTATCATTTATCCCTTTAATAATATTAATACTTCCATTATTAGTTACAAGACTATTATTATTATAAATTTCTAAATTTGAAATCGTGTTATAATTTACAGCAATACTCATTGAGTCTGACATATTAGATATATTATAAAAAACATATGTAATTTTAGAATAGCCCAAAAGTCCATTTGTAAAGTATTTTGCAACAAAACTTGAATCAAATGAAATAGGAGCAATATTTGCGGAATCATTTGAAACAAAATTAGAGGGACTGTAATTCTGTCCAGTAAATTGAAATGAGTTTGTGGTGTCAGTACCAGTTATTATATTTCCATATATTTTCTTAACTTTTACATTAATAGGAACTCCGGAAATATTTTTTACTTTAAAAGGTAACTTAATTGTATCATTAACAGCAAACTTTACATTTAAAACACCATTATTAGATACTAAATTATTATTATTGAAAATTTGCAAATTATGAGAATAATATCCAACTAACGAACTCAAATTAAAGACCTTTCTATCTTGTTTTGGAAAAACACCATTTGAAGACAAAACTACTTCATTTGCAGCATTAACTAGCTTATAACTTCCTGCGCCATAACCAGAATTTATTCCATCACCATACGCATCATTAACTATTACTGTATAACAACCGGCATTTGAAAAAGTAATATTAACGGCATGAGCCAATGTTCCATTTGCAGATAAATCTGCATATGGACCTCCAGAAGCAATTACCGTATTGGTTTCATCTTCAATAATTTTCCAAGTTGACTCTGAACCGTATCTATCTTGAACAAAAGTAAATACATGCCCATTAGCACCACTTGTAATATTATTAGTTTGTAAAATATTGGATTTTACAAATGTATCATTTGTTGAATTTTGATCTGTATTTCCATTAATATTTCCAATAGAAACAGTAATAGCATTAGAAGGCATTACTGCAAATGAAGTAAGAAAAGGAAAAACAATATCTGAAGAGGAATATGGTAATAAAAAGCCTGTCCAATTATAAGTTAAATTTGAATTCCCATTTATAGAATACTGAAATGAAATTGAAGTTACAGTATCTGAACCAAGATTTTTAATTCTAACAGTTGGCTGAATACTATCGTTGCAAATATCGTTATATGAAGAAACATTTGTAATTGAAATATCTCTTGAATTTAAAAAATTGGAAAGCTTCACTTTTGTTTCAGAACCTGTAATAATTTCTTGTTTCCCTTGTGCAAGAAATGCTACAACGCTTAAATTACCATATTCTAATGCAACATTATTAATAGAAGATGGTAACGTATAGGTATATGTTTTACTCAAAAAAGTTCCATGAGATGTAACATTTACTGAATCACCCCATTGCCCAGTAATTAAGTGTCTTAACATATGACCATGATTATAATTCCCATTTGGCAATATTTGAGTGGGATTATATTGAGAACCACCCGTTTGAGGCCCTTCCAAATTATTTTGCAATAAAGCAACATTTAACATATTTAAACTTGGAGCATTTCCTGTATAATAAACCTCAACATTAACAGTCAATACACCTGTTTGTACATTAACGACTGCATTTACACCTACATTGGCATAAGATGGTTGTGCTAATATTAAGTTTGCATCTGCTGTCCAAACAGAACGACTTAAAGCCGTTGTTGTACCAGAAAATACATGCCGATTAATTGTTCCTGAAGGATAACCTGTTAATCCTGTTTGTGCAGCCAAAGCATCTCCAAAAGATGTCTTAAAATTTGGTTCTCCAGCACCAGGGTTTGCATAACTTCCTTGATGAATATTAATTAAAAAAACATCATTAGGATGAGCTGTTTTAATTTGATTTGCAATTTTATGCCCATCGGGGCAATACTGACAATGAATTCCAGTGTATTCTTCTAAAACCACTTTCTTATTATGTGGTAATGTATCGACCAGATTCTGGGCAAAAATACTAAGATAAGTAATGCTCAAAAAAGCACAAAGTAAAAGTCTTTTCATACATATTAAAATTTAAATTATTAAAACGTTTTAGTTTATTATGCAAAAATAATATGTATGTATGTATATACATCATCCTTAACTATTATTTAACTCAACTAAAATAAATTATTTATAAGAGCCTCATTTGCAAAATTTGGCAAAGTAACTTTTAGCTTCGGCTCTGCTTCCATTGCTCTTTTTATTGCAAAAATGGCTTCTTCATTTCTTGCCCAGCTTCTTCTTGAAATTCCGTTGTTTACATCCCAGAAAAGCATATTTTTTAATCTTCTGTCAGCATCTGCTGAACCATCAAGCAACATACCAAAACCTCCGTTAATAACTTCGCCCCAGCCAACGCCACCACCATTATGTATAGAAACCCATGTTGCTCCGCGGAATGAATCTCCGATTACATTTTGAATTGCCATATCTGCTGTATAACGAGAACCATCATAAATATTGGATGTTTCACGATATGGTGAATCAGTTCCGGAAACATCATGATGATCGCGTCCTAAAACAATAGGAGCTGAAATTTCGCCTTTATCAATTGCTTGATTAAAAGCTTCTGCAATTTTTATACGTCCCTCAGCATCAGCATATAAAATACGTGCCTGTGAACCCACAACCAGTTTATTAGCTTTGGCACCTTTTATCCATTGAATATTATCGCGCATTTGTTGTTGTATTTCGATAGGCGATGTTAAAGCAATGTTTTCCAATACATTCATAGCAATTTCATCGCTTTTATCCAAATCTTCAGTTTTACCTGAAGTGCAAACCCAACGGAAAGGTCCAAAACCATAATCAAAACACATAGGCCCCATAATATCCTGAACATATGATGGGTATCTAAAATTACCATCTGCTTTCATTACATCAGCTCCGGCCCTACTTGATTCCAATAAAAATGCATTTCCATAATCGAAGAAATACATCCCTTTGGCTGTCAGTTTATTGATAGCAGCTATCTGACGACATAGAGATTCATGAACTTTTTGTTTAAACAGTTCAGGATTTTCAGCCATCATTTTATTTGAATCTTCAAATGATACTCCAACGGGATAATAACCACCAGCCCAAGGATTATGCAGTGATGTTTGGTCGGAACCCAATTCCACTTCTATATTTTTATCAACAAGTTTTTCCCATAAATCAACAATATTACCCTGATAGGCTATGGAAACCACTTCTTTACCGGCTTTAGCTTTTTTAATTCTTTCAATTAATAAGTTCAAATCATCAAAAACTTCATCTACCCATCCCTGCGAATGACGTGTAAGTGTTGCTTTTGGATTAATTTCTGCAACAATTCCTACACAACCTGCTATAACAGCTGCTTTAGGCTGTGCTCCCGACATACCACCCAAACCGGATGTTACAAATAATTTTCCGGCAAGTCCTTCATTTTCTTTCTGAATTTTACGTCCGGCGTTTAAAACAGTTATTGTTGTTCCGTGCACAATACCTTGAGGTCCAATATACATATAAGAACCAGCTGTCATTTGACCGTATTGAGAAACACCCAAAGCATTAAATTTCTCCCAATCATCTGGTTTGGAATAATTTGGAATCACCATTCCATTAGTAACCACAACTCTTGGCGCATCTTTATGAGAAGGATATAAACCCATAGGATGACCAGAATACATTACAAGTGTTTGTTCATCAGTCATTTCTGAGAGATATTTCATTGTAAGCAGATACTGAGCCCAGTTTTGGAAAACAGCACCATTGCCACCATAAGTAATTAATTCATGAGGATGCTGAGCTACAGCATAATCCAGATTATTTTGAATCATTAGCATGATAGCAGCAGCCTGTTTGGTTTTACAGGGATATTGATCTATCGGACGTGCAATCATTTTATAATCTGGACGGAAGCGATGCATGTACATTCTTCCGTATGTATTCAATTCATTAAGAAATTCGGGTGCTAAAATAGCATGATGTTTGGGATCAAAATAACGCAAAGCGTTTTTAAGAGCCAATTTTTTTTCTTCTTTGTTTAATATTTCTTTTCTTTTTGGAGCATGATTAATCATTGGATCCCATGCTTTTACAGGAGGTAATACCTCAGGAATACCCTTAAGTATTAATTGCTGAAATTCTTTCAATTCCATGTTTGAAAAATGTTTTATGTTTATATGCCAAATTTATTTTTTCTTACCAAAAATACTGATATTCACATATCTTTCCGGATTTTTCTTTAAATCAATCAATAACAAATCAAGGTTTTTTGCCGAAGATTGAAGATTATTATATAATGAGTCGTTATTTATCAACATCCCCAAACTGCCTTCACCCTTATTTATTTTATTCATAATAGATGCAACATCTGCCAATGCTTTATTTGTATTATTAATGGTTTGATTGATATTAGATTTTACAAGTGTATCGCTAAGTGCAGAAAAATTGGTAATGATGTTACTGATTTTGTCGTTATTATTGCGGATGTTATGTGAAATCGATTCAAAGTTTATTATTATCTGTGATAATCTGTTTCGTTGATTTGAAACAAGTGTATCAACATTATAAGTCATGTTTTTGATGTTATCCAGAGATATTTTAATGTTTTCGAAGCTATAAGTAAGATTTTTACGGGTATTTTCGTTGAAAACCAATTTTATTGCAATCAAAACAGAATCGAATGAGCTCATAAGTTCTTCTGCTTTAAGCTTTAGCGGAACAACTTGTCTGTTAATTTCTTCTTTAAGATCAGCTTCAATTTCGGTTTTTAAAATATCATTTTCAGCCAGCATTTCTTTGGAATCACCCATTATTATCTGAATAGCTCTTGAACCCATCAAATCAGCACTATATATTTTGGCTATTGAATTTTTGGGTATATTTATCTTATTATTAAACACCAAAGTAACTTTAACTTCCGATGAATTAACACTTACAAATTCAACATTTTTTACATACCCAACCTTAATCCCACTTAAATAAACAGGATTTGAATTAACTAATCCGTCCACTTTTTTATAAAATGCAAAGCATGTTTTTTCCTGAAGGAATATATCTCTGCTTTTCAGAAAATTAACTCCCCAAATAAATGCGAGAATAGCAAAAATTACGACTCCGCCTATTTTTATTTCTTTCGTTAGTTTCAATGTTTCTTTGTTTTAATTTATAATGATGTATTTTAACTTTATTTATTTTCTTCTTGCTTCGATTTGAGTATTTTAACTGCTTCAGCAGGTGTAATTCGGTTTTCGTTTAAAAAAGCAACTACAAAAGCATCTTTAAATCCTTTTTCCTGCAATTTTAATAATAGTTTGTTTGCATCTTTCAAAGAGGGTTCATTTCCAATGGTATATTTATATAATCCATTGTGTGAATAAACTTTAACAACACCAATTTTTAGAATTTCCTTATCTGTAATATTTTTTTCAACATTTGAAGTTGCAAACTGAATTCTGAAATAGATTTCTGATTTGTTGATATTTACAGTATCTTCTTTTATTTTAACTTCAGAATCTTTATTTGATTTTGAATTTTGATTTTCTGTATCTGTTTTCTGTGTATAAACCTGAGACTGATTGTTAAATCCTTCTACTTTGTATTTATATTCTTTAAAAGCCTCAAATACAGATAAAACTATATTGTTTTTCCCTTTTTCTGATGTAATATATTCTTCCTCTTTCTGATTGCTAATAAAACCTGATTCAATCAGAATAGCGGGCATTGCTGTTTTGTAAAGCACCAGAAAACCAGCTTGTTTTACACCTTTATCTTTTGATTTTATTCGTTTCATAAATTGTTGCTGAATTCTCATTGATAAATCGAGACTCTGATCGAGAAAAGCATTTTGATAAAGCGAAAATATTATGCTTGCTTCCGGTGAATTGGGATCAAAACCATCGTAAGAAGTTTTGTAGTTATCTTCCAACAAAATTGCCGCATTTTCTTTTTTGGCTACTTCAAGGTTTGCCTGACTTTTGTGCAAACCCATAACGTAAGTTTCGAAACCATAAGGATTTGGGCTATCATTTGAATTGATATGCAAAGAAATAAATAAATCTGCGTGAATTTCGTTGGCAATTTGGGCTCTGCGGTATAATTCAACAAATTCATCTGTTTTGCGGGTATAAACCACTTTAACATCACTAAAATTTGACTCAATCATTTTGCCCAAACGCAATGCCAATGACAAAACAATATCCTTTTCTTTGGATTTTGAACCGATTGCACCGGGATCGTGCCCCCCATGACCAGCATCAATAACAACCAGATTTAGTTTATTGTTTTTTAAAGGTTTACCTGCAAAAACACAGTTATTTAATAAAATTAATAAAATAACTACACCAATATAACGCATTCTTTCCCAGATCATACTCTTTTCTGTTTTTGTTAAAAAAAATTAATTATCAGATTTTCATCCATCAAATAGTGAATTAATTACTTATAATTGGACTGAATAGCTTAATTTTGCCATTAATTTTTTTACAAAAATAGCATTTTTTATAAAAACATTCAAACTTAATTGACTTTAAAATTGTTGAATTCGGCTTTTAAACTCATCTTTTTTCTAATTGTATTCCTTTTGAATGGAATTACTATAAGTGTATTTGCTCAAATTCAGCAAAATACAGTAGCTGATTCATCAAAATTAAATAATGATAAAGATACTTTTATTTTACCTACTGATAGTATTTTAAAAAATATCAGCAAAAACGATAGCATTAAAAAAAAGAAATCAAATCCTATTGAGAGTAAAATTGCTTATAAATCAACTGATTCATTAAGATTTAATATTAAAGATCGAAAAGTATTTCTGTTTAACAAAGCCGATATTTCGTATCAGCAAATTAATTTGAAATCTGATTATGTGGATATGAATTTTGGGAAAAATGAAGTATTTGCAAAGGGTGTGGAAGATTCATCCGGCATTTTGCAGGGAAATCCGATTTTTAAAGAAGGTGATAAAAATTTTGATGCCAAAGAATTACTTTATAATTTCAACTCAAAAAAGGGTTTAATAAAGAATGTGATTACCAAAGAAAGTGAAGGTTACATTCATGGCGAAAAGGTAAAAAAAATGAAGAATGACGAAAGTTTTATCAAAAACGGCAGATTTACCACTTGCGATAAAGAACATCCTCATTTTGATATACGATTTGGAAGAGCTAAGGTAATACCTGATAAAAAGATAGTTACGGGTCCTGCTTTTTTATATATCGAAGATATTCCGACGCCTTTGTTTGTACCGCTTGGTTATTTTCCGAATACCAAAAATCAGTCGTCAGGAATTATTTTCCCTACCTATGGCGAATCGCCCACCAGAGGTTTCTTTTTCGAAAACGGAGGTTATTATTTTGCGTTGAGCAATTATTACGATCTGGCTCTTACGGGCGATATTTACACCAGAGGTGGCTGGGGATTGCACTCTGCTTCACGCTATAACAAACGATATAAGTACAATGGAAATTTTTCGTTCGATTATTCGCTAAATAAAACCGGGGAGGAAAACACGCCTGAATTTGTAAAGAGCACAGATTTTTCATTGCGTTGGTCGCACAATCAGGATGCAAAAGCACGACCAAACAGCCGATTTTCGGCTAATGTTAATCTGGTGAGCAGCAAATACAATCAGTATTCGCTTAATGCAAGCGATTTTTTAACCAATACTACTACTTCAAGCATTTCGTATTCAACAAGTTTCAATAATAATTACTTTTTAACCATCAATCTGGGCGAAAGTTATAACAATAATACCAAAATTCTGGATATGAATCTACCAACGGTTTCGTTGAATGTGAATACTTTTTATCCGTTTCGAAAAAAAACACAATCGGGCGAATTGAAATGGTACGAAAATATCAGCATGAATTACTCGATGAGTGCTCAAAACAATATCAATACTCACGATAGTTTGTTTGGAACCCAAACCATGTTGGATAATATGCAAAATGGAGTAAAACATGCTATTCCGATAAGTAGTAATATTAAAGTTCTGAAATATTTTACTTTAACTAATTCTATTAGTCTGAGCGAAAGATGGTATTTGAAATCGACTCATAAAGAATGGTCGTATGATACGTTATTTAGCGGCAACGATACCATAGTGGGTTACGAAAGGGTAACAACCGACAAAGGTTTGGTAAGAGCATTGGATTTTATGGTTAGTTCTTCGTTGAGTACACGTTTGTATGGTATTATACAAATGAAAAGAGGACCTGTTAGAGCCATCAGACACGTTGTAAGTCCCAATATCAGTTTCTCGTGGCGTCCCGATTTCTCTGACCCTCAATGGGGGTATTACAAATCATATTACAATCCTCAGATTGGTAAAGAAATAAAGTATTCGCGTTTCGAAGGTTCGATGTATGGCGGACCCGATGCCGGTAAATATGGTAATGTGGCTTTTTCGGTAAATAATAATTTAGAAATGAAAGTCCGCTCGAAAAAAGATACGATTACAGGTATGAAAAAGCTGGTTTTGATCGAAAATTTCTCAATAGGAACCTCTTATAATCTGGCATTGGATTCGCTTAACTGGGCTCCAATTTCGATGAGTGGCAGAACTACCTTGTTTAAAAATGTTTCGGTAAACTATAGTTCTGTGTGGGATCCTTACGTAAAAACCAATAAAGGAGCTCGTATCAATCAATACGAATGGGATATAAACCGCCGCCTGCTGCGATTGGACAATACCCAATGGAACATAGGGCTTAATCTGGCTTTAAATCCGCAAACATTTAAAAAGAAGACAGCTGACAATACTCAAAATGCTGATAAACCCCCATTGGCACAGCAAAGTCCTATAAACAGCATCAACGAATCTTTTGGCGAATTTGTAGATTTTGATATTCCCTGGAATCTGAATATTGCCTACAATTTCAATTACTCGAGCCGATACAATTATGTTTATACCAATTATGATAAAGATTATATACAAACCCTGTCGTTTTCAGGAAGTTTTAATCTGACCCAGAAATGGAAATTTGGCTTTACATCGGGCTACGATTTCGAATTAAAAGACTTTTCATATACTTCCTTCGATATATACCGCGATCTGCACTGCTGGGAAATGCGTTTCAACTGGATACCCTTCGGATTCAGACAAAGCTGGAATTTCACCATCAATGTAAAAGCTAATGTGCTTAAAGACCTGAAATGGGATAAAAAGAAAGATTTCAGGGATAGGGTGCAGTAAACACAAACTGAGTTTAAAAGCATACATTAATTCCGTTCACTTGCACAGCTGCAATATACGTACATATATTAATGGTGTGCACTTGCACTGGTGCAATATACGAGCATATATAAAGGGTGTGCACTTGCACAGGTATAATATACGTGCATATATTTATGATGTGCAGTTGCACAACTGCAATATACGTACATATATTAATGGTGTGCAGTTGCACTGGTGCAATATACGAGCATATATAAAGGGTGTGCACTTGCACGGGTATAATATATGTATATTTTAAACCAGGATTAAAATAAAATATTATAATATATTATTTACTGTAAACTTTAAACCTGACAGGTTTTAAAAACCTTTCAGGTTTAGCCAAAGTTTCAGATATTACATTTTCTTTTATAATAAGTAAAACACATAACAAAATATTACTTAATATTTACATACAAATAACGTTATTTTTGTTAACAGATAACCTTTTGCGCTGTTATTCAAATAACACATTAACAAAGTATAAAAATCAGAAAACAGAATATAAACAAAACATACAATTACAATCATCTATATATCAACATATAAACCACATATAAATTAAACAAAATATGTCATAATAACCCACAATATTGTTAATAACTTTGTTCATATCTTTTTTTTTTTTTTTTTTAAATTTTC
>JAHEYQ010000021.1 GCA_023251515.1 Bacteroidales bacterium | reverse complement strand
TCCGCAGAGTGCAACATATTTAACATCAAATACATCAGTAAAATCAATAATAAGAGGTAAAACAAAATCCTGTAGCGTATACCAAGAATTCCCAAGATATAATAATAAATATTTTTTTTTAAAAGTTTCTATTTTATAAACTTTTGAAATATGCCAAAAAGTATGACTATTTGGTTTTACAACTCCAATCTCTGAATTAAGCCATATACTATCAAGATTGACTTTTTTTGACTCAATATATATTATATTATCAGTCTTACAAGAAGTATCATCAATAAAAATGATATTTGGATTTTTAAAAATATATGTTTTAATAATTGAATTATTAATTTCTTTTTTAAATTCTGCTTCCTCAATCTTATTAATTTCAATGCCTTTAGATTTAGTAAAAAAAGAATCATAATGCTCAACAGAACAAAATCCTCCTGTTTTTAAATAATAATGCCATTGGCAAGAATAAGAAGAAAAAATAATAATTAACATAACTATTATTTTATATTTACATACATTTTTACTGACCATCTGTTTTATCTGTTTTTTTTCCATCAGTTTTCCCTTCTTTATAAAAAGTTGTTGTGTTTTCTACCCATCTTGTTTTATTGGTAATTTTTACAGTTGGGTCTCTTGCGTCTTTTCCTTTCATTTTCTCATTCCAAGTATCTCCTACTCCTCCACTACACCAATTTGTTGCTCCATCAACAGCATCATTTGGATTGTTTTTATCCTTAATTGCATTAATGGTTGCAGCTATATTTCTTTTAAAATCACTATCTTCAAATGCATTTTTATCACCTTTTTCAAATTTTATTCTAGCTTTATTAAAAACATTATATGGAGATTTTTCATTGCCTTCGGTTTGAATATTCCCTTTCAAATAATTGACCTTACTACCTTTTGTCCATATTTTTATTTTCATTGTTTCTTCACTTCCAAATTTGTCAACTGCATTTTGAATAGCATCAGCAAAACTTTTTGCTGGATTAACTTTAGTACCATCTTTTAATGCATATACGTCTGTGCTACCTCCCTCCCCATAGGCAAAATGTGTTCTATCAATAAAGTCTTTAATATTTATTCCTAAAGGACTTGCTGATACGGCTACACCTTTTTCTATTTTTTCCGCAGTATATACTTCTTGACTTTTACCTAACCTACCTAAATAAGATCCATCCGCTTTAAAAAAATATTCTAACCCATCCAAATCAATTCCAGAAATTGGGCAGTTGCTTGCAAATTGATATGGAGTTAACATTGGATATTGTTTTGTCAATGGATCAACACTCAAAAACTTCCCAATGCGGGGGTCGTAAATTCTGAAACCGTAATCCTGTTGGTTTCCGTTGCCTTTAACTTCATTATCATTTTCTTTCCCATTGAAACCGAAGCGATACTTATCTGTATTGTAGTTTCTACCGTTCATTATCATTCCAAAGGGCGTGTAATCCATACTGGCTAATAATACGGCTTTGTAGTTGCTTATCGGGCTGCCAAGTGTTGTACCTTGTGCTATTTTACGGTCTGTAAATATAGTAATTACATTGCCCAGATGGTTGCTTACTTCATAGCGTTTTAAGCCTAAGTAGCGGCTGTAGGTGCGGTTTGGGTTATCGGGCTGGCGGTCTAAAAGCTTATTTGCAGCTTTTACTCCCAAACGGCTGCTGCCATATATATCCAACTCGGTAAGGGTAGTGTGATAAGCTGGCAGATTGTTGCCTATAGGGGCTACAAAACCCATTTGGTAGTTTGCCATTGTGTTTCCCTGTGCATCGCGGGTGTAGAAAATATAGTTCCACGTTTGCGGATTTGTGAGGCTGGCTGCCGGCTTTATTATTTTTGCCACACGGTTGCCCATGGCATCGTATTTAAACTCTATTACATTATTATCGGGATATCCTTTTGTTATTTTGCTTATCTTACCGTAAATATTCCACTCTATTCTTTCTATGTTTTCGGCTTCGTCTGCTGTAAGATTGCCTATGGCATCGTAATTATATGATGTAGGTTTCATGCCAGGTAATGAAGGATATTTCTGCCCGAGCTTGGTAAGGCGGTTGTTGGGCAAGTCCCATAATGTAATATTGTTATTGGCTTCGATGCTTTTGCCGCTATAGTCGTATATCAAATGGTCGAACAAAATGCCATTTTCATCATTGCGGGTAAGTTCTGCTATGTTGCCGTTGGCATCGTAGCGGTAGGTTTCGGCATATTTTTCGGATAAGCTGCCGCTCCATGCATTGTTTGTGCTACTGCCTGCAAAGGTTTTCATCTGCTTAATGCGGTTAAGCTGGTCGTAGCGGTAGACCGTCAGTTGCGGTTTTATGCTGTTTGATGCTTCCATTATTGTTGTTACCATTTGCGATATATTGCCGTTATACAAGTCGGGCGATACGGTGGCTAAGTTAGTAATATTATTTGTATTGGCAATAAAATTATTTGCATTTGTAATCGGATTTGGTGTATTTGTCGAATTATACGCAATGGGCTGGTAATCTTCGCCATAATATTTTAAAGAATAGGCTGCCAGATCGTTTGCAAAGTTTTTGTGCAGATTTGCTACATTCTGCATGGCATCTTTGCCAATATCGTTTAGCGGATTGAGTATATTGCTGTTGATACCTTTAATCCAGCCCTGCAATGTATAGGCATAATCAATACCCTGCACTGTAAGATCGCCCACTTCGGTACGGGCAAGCGGTCCGTGGCGGTAATAAAAATACTTGGCATCTTTTTCCCATATTATGCCATCGTCTGAGGTATATACATGGGTAAGGCGATTATCAGCATCGTATTCGTAGCGGTGCATAAACTGGTCGGCATCATTCTGAACCAAACCTTTCGGCTGATAAATTACTTTGTTTACCTTGCCGCTCACCAGATCGTATTCGTAGTTTATAAGTTTGAACCGCTGGTCGTTATTATTGTCAATATAATAAATATACTTATTGTCCTGCAGCAGCGAATTTACATTGCCATGTATATCGTAACTGTAGTGGGTGGCATGGGTATAATTATTGGGCAAATCCTGATATTTATCAAAAATAGCTACACTGGCTACCCGATTACGAAGATTTTCGGCAACAAAACCGTTTGAAGTAATACCATAAGGAGACACATCATAAGAAGTACGGGTTATTTCGGTTTTAGTGGTTTTGTAATGTTCAACCAGCGAAGGAGCATTGGCAATAAATGAACTTAAGTTAGCTTGCAATTCAGCGTTTTCAATACTTTCAATTCCAATTTGCCCAACTTCAATAATTCGTCCTATATTATCGTAAAGTGTATAAGAATATCTATCAGGTAATTGTTTGGCATTTTGCGACAATACAACGCGTCCTATTTCGTCGTACCAGAAGCGGGTAATACCTGCATCGGGTGTTTCCTGCTGCATCACCTGATTAAGCGAGTTGTATTGGTAAGTAGTAGCCATAAGGTGTGGTGGCAATAGAGCCGGATTATGATTAGCATGTGGAGTAGTTCTTTCGTTATCAATAATTTCATTTGATGTTAACGGATTATTAATTAAATCAAGTGTTTTTATGCCTTGCGGTGGCACGGTTTGTACCAGATTTCCGGCCTGATCATAGTAATACAATGTATATTGGTATTCGCTGCCGGGTCTCTCGATTGTAAGGTTTAATGTTTCTTTGTAAGAATCATTTTTTAGTTTTGAAAGACATTGCTCACGGTATTTGGTTTTAAATTCATTTTTGAGTTTTTCAAGCTTAGCCAGATTCTGAGTCATATTATTATTATTTACTAGGCCTTTCAAATAATCTTCACATGGATTTGGAACAGGTTCAATAGGTTTAATAACAGCAGGTTCAGGTGTACAATGGTATTCTTCAAGAATTTTTACATTATCAAGAAAAATGTAACCACTTTGTGCTTCAAAAGCAATTATCTGAAAAGTAAGTTTACATGGATTTGAAAAAGTAGAAATACATTCTGTGGCTGGTGTAATATAAAAATCTATATTAGGATCATTTGGATCCATAAAATTATATGTATTCCAATCTCCGGATGTAGAATTAAGTATAACCTCTTTTGTAACAGAAGTTTGATTGGAATTGTTAATAATCTTAAATTTGATAGTACATGTTTCTGTGCATTTTGCTATATCTGCAGAAAAATAGTACTTTTTACCTGGCTTATATTTAAAAGAATGTTCCCACAAAACTTTATTGGTGGTTAAGTTAGAAGTGTTATAAGCCATTACAGGGTTATTTAAATTGTTCTTTAAAATACAAGGATAAGGATTATTATAATTATTTAGAAGATTAAAATATTCTGTTGATATTATTTTATACCTTGTGCCAGGAGGAAGAGTGTTAAACGTTTCTTCAACAACACTGGTTTCAAATACATCTGTAGTTTCAAAAGTACATATTTTAACAGGTTTGTAATTAACACTTCCCGGATAAGGATCGCAAATTACACAATTCTTCATTATTAAATTGCTGTTTCCCTTAAGTATATAAGAACTACCAGAATAGATGTTAAGATTATCATCAAACATAACAAAATCAGAAGTTTCGTCGCCTTCTGTAACAGGATTAGCACTAATTGATTTCAGCGTATTTGCAGTATTGCTAAAATAATTTGGAGGCAAACTGCTTCCGGTTATATTTAACTCAATAGTAAGCAAATCAATAGTGGTAGGAGGTGTTGTTGTATTATCTATTATATAATAAATACGACCGTTTAATTTCTGATTAGTGGTAGAAGTCGGATTACTCGCAATACCCGACCATCTTAGATTTTCAACTAAAGCTACCGGGGCAAAAGCAGTTTTGTTTTCATCAGTCCAGAATGGACCGGGAACCAAACTAATATCATTTGTTGGCAAAGCACTAGTTTCAAGCTTATTGGCTTTAATAAGGTGATTAAGAATATTTTTTACAATTTCCGGATTTTTATAAACCTGCCTGCTGCACATATCAGCTTCGGGCAAATTGCAATCTTCATATGGGAAATCAGTATTTGCAAAATTATTGGCTGTTAGGTTTTGAAATTCAAAACTAATATCATATTGCGAATCTGATTCAACAGCAAAAGGATTATTATTATCAATTTTTTTAATAAAAACGGAATAACTGTTAGTACCAGTATTCTTAAGATTGTGATATATATAAGAATGATTATTTTCTGTTACAAAATTAGATATTGTTATTTTTAATAATATATAATTCGAACCATATAATCGTTTTAAATATAATTCGGTATATGTTGCATATTTTTTAGCAGCCCACTGCATATATTGTTGTTGTGAAGTAATCAAAGGCGATATATTATCTCCAAAATACAATTTAAACGAAGCAGGATGACAAGTGCTTAAAAATTGGTTAGGTACCAAATGATTAGTCCCGCATGTCTGAGCTATAACATTATTATTAATATTAATATTATTAGTAATTAAATCACAACTTGGATCTAAACCCTTTAAAAAACCAGACTGAACATTTGTAAGCAATTGGGCAATCTTCAGAGCATCTATAGCTTGTTCTGTAAAAGCACAAACTTGTTTTGCAGGACTATAACAATGTCCGATTTCGATATCAGTTTCGCCAACACAAGAATAATCCTTTAATTCAGAACCATTTTTCACAGTAATATAAACAGTAAATTGATAAATGTTAGTTGGATACTCTTTAATAAATTTCAAACTTGCAATCTTAACTATTTGATTAACATTTATAGAAGTTAAATTTGCAGGTTTAAATATTTTAATGTACTTTGTAAAGTTTTGTTGACTTGTGTTTTTTAATTCGAATTTCCATGCCTCAGGATTAGAAGTAATATCTGTATATTTCCAGTTAATTACATCCATTGTGCTGCCAGAACCCTGCAAAACATCATATAAGCTTGGGAAAAAAGATTGATTATATAAAGTTAAGAGATTTCCACTTGTAATATCTACTCCCAGATTACCGGTAGATTGTCCGGTATTTGGTTTAGCTTTGGCATTTAATATGACTTCCAAGGCATAGTCGATAGGGCATTGGCCCGTTTGCAGATACTTATTATAATTTATTTTATCCTGTAGTTTTTTCATTTCAGGGTCAGCTTCGCCGCTTTTGCCAGCATTTTTCTTTGCAAGTGTACTAGCTTTGCTGTATCTTTTAAGCTTGTCTGAAAATTTAAATGAATTCCAGAAAGAACAGGGCTGGCAATTATCAGTCCATGGCTTACCTCTGTTCTGATCACTCCAAAAATTACTAAACATTGTTGGTGTAATCCCTGTCCATGTGAAGTTTCCCAACCACCCAAAAATATTATCAGTAAAAGTTGCAGGCTTTAATTCGGGTATCATACCATCATAAACAGAATTAAATGTTTGATTCCCGATACACTCATTAAATCCACTATTAAATGTTATTGGAGGGGTTGTTGTTGAGGGTATTGTATAATTTAAAGCATAACAATCTGCAACTATATCTTTTACTCTGTTTTTGCAATCAAGATATAGATTTATGTAGGTAATGACTGAACTGGGATTAATCAATGCATCATTATAGGTTAAATAATTAGGAATAAAAAAAGGAGACGGAGTATTGTTAGGATTATAGAAATTAGGATTAAAAGTCACACAATTATTAGCTTCCCATGCAATTTCAGCTATATTCTTGCCTGTAAAAACTTCATTTGCTTTATAATTAATCATTAATTCTTTCATTAAGCTGACTCTGGTTAATGAAGGAGGAAATTGGGGGACGCTTGTACCGTAAGGAGTTGGATAACCCATCATCTCAGCCTTGTTTTCGCATATTTCATTGTTAATAAATTCATTCTCTGTCGAATTAAAAAATGGATCAGCCTCCATCAATGATTCAATGCTACCCAATAAACCCAAAGAATGTAATTTCGTAACAACTTCTGTCAGATCTTCGGATGTAGTTAATCCATTAAGATAATCATCAAATCCATTACTCGAATTGGTTACACCAGCAGGTAAACTACTATTAGCTACAATATTTTCAGTATTATTAATACACCATTCATAATAGCAATATTCAGGATGATATCCAACCAACTCTTTAGCAAAACTAGGTTTCCAATAGGTTAAAAAATCGGTTACATTCAATAATTGTTCAGGATATATATATAAATGACCATTATCAGTGGTATTATGATCAAAATAACTAAGATTATGAGCTGAGCCTTCATAGGGTAATAAAGGATCTGCATTAGTAACATCAACCAATGCTAATTCTCCATTCTCATGATAATAATGATTATCTAGCCCTCTTCTTTTGGGATTTTTCCAGCTTTTTGCGCCATTAGTATTGCCGGGCAATCCATTATTAACAGTAAATACTGATAACGGGTGAATACTGGGATCATTTTTTAAAAGGTCTTTATTAAATACATCTCCGTATTGACCATAAGGACTAACATCATCGAGCATTTGCTGATAGATTACATCACATTTGCTTTTGCTATGGCATAATTCATCACATTCACTTTTCTTATTATCATAAATTTTTCTGATTACTTCTTCTTCCATCTGGGCAGGGAATGTGTATTTGGTTTTAAAATCAGCATAAGAAGAACCTAAATCTAGTAAACATTTATCACAGCCATAATCGCAACCCCTGGTACCAATTACTGATGAAACATCAGGTGTGTAACACGAATTAAAAGGTAGAGTTCCGCTTACATCAATATATTTATTTGCATATTCCTCCAATACTGATTCATCTATTGTAAGCTCTTTACTAAGCCTGTAACTGCCTTTTAACAAATCTAATTTAGGAGTATTGTTAAAATTATAATCTTTTGAATAAAAACCTGTAGGTGGATTTGGATAATTCAGATTATCATTTTTAATGCCTACGTTCTCATTCAATTTGAAGATTTCTTTATTGCAATCGGTTTCTCTTAATTCCAGTTTCAAATTATAAACACATTCAAAACAAACATTAGCAGGCATACAATCATCTTTATATTCAGGAATTTTTTCAATTCGATATAAAAATTCATGTTTAGATTTTGAAATTACTGATATGTTTTTTTGCATACCGAGCGTTGAATAATCAGCTGCCATTTCATTATTACTTGATAGCAGTTCTTCTTCTACTGCATTTAAAGCAATATTATTATCTAGCGGATCTAAATTATCAGGATGATTTCCCTCTAATGAAGATGCAATAACCTTACCTGATAAATTAAGGTAGGAAATACTAGCTTGTCCGTTTGGATCTATAACTACATTTCTTTGATAATGCTCTTTTTTCCCGATAACGCTTCCGAACAATCTATTTAACTGTGATTGATACGGTTGTCCGAATAAATTTTCAGTAAATCTGCCTCCTAACTGAAAATCTTTTCCTACATTGCCTTTTCTTCTTATTTTTCCGGTATTGTCTCTGGTATATTCTGTTTGAATATAAGAATATCCGAAAGCTTCAGGTAAATAAGCATTAAAACCTGTTTGATTGGTATTGTTAATACTATAATAATTACCAGCTCCAAAATCTAAATGTAATGAATTAGGATTATCGTTTGCACAAATATCAGAGCCATCTAAATCAAAATCTTGTTTCGAAAAAGCCAGATTCTGCGTAGTTCCACTACCAATAACAGAACTACTTACGTTAAATCTTCTGTAGAATGAAATCGGATTTTCAGCAGATGCAGATTTAACAACCGGGGCAGGTAATATCTGAACAGCCGGACGTCCCTGATAATCATAAACAGTTTCACTTACCAATACTTCTTTGTCAGAATTGTTTTTGGTAACATTCTGACGGCTTCTTAAGGTTCCATCCATAAAATTTACCATGGCTTTATTCAAACCCCACTCAGCATAAGTTGCTATATATTGCCAGTTAACTTCCTGTTCAAATGGATTTGTCTCAATATAATTAACGTTTGAACGAAATGCCATTGTCCCTTTAATATCAAAAATACTACCACTTTCCATAGGTAACGACCATTCAGAAAACAACTCATTATCATTTGCAGCAATTTTAGATACACCTCTTACTCTATAAACAATATATCCTTTGTCGAAAATCAACGGTATTGTGTAAAAATTTTCTTTTATTCTTACTTTTGTTGAATTATTTACAAAACTAAACTTAACATCAGCTTCGCTCAGATTAGTAGCAATATCCGAACTATAGTTATTTACAAATACCCATTCTAATTCATATTCTTCAAATCCCGGAAAATAGTTCCAGTAAATTTCTGCTTCATCAGGATTCTGATCTGCATTCAAATTATATAATTTATTATTTAATCCCCATAATGCCAATGTATTATATGTAATTATCGGTTGGTTATAATATCGTTCTGTTATAATTTGTTGCTCCAGAATAATATTATCAGCAAATGAACTGTTGAGTGGAATGTTTTGATTAGTATTTAGATATGAAACCCCATTTATTGTTATTGCTTTTATTTTTACTTTAAAAGATGAAACATTTTTAAAGCTAACAATATCAATATCTTTAATTATAACATTTTCTGATGCTTTATTTTCGATTTCTAATGATTTGTTGAAAATATTTGATGTAATACCATTATGTACAATATCAATTATATCATAATCTATTTTTACTTTATAATTTAAACTGTTACTTGCTAATATATTAGTTTCAGCCTGATCAAATTTCAAAGTTACCCTGCCTTCTGTTGTTTTATTTGTAAACAAAACAGGATTCTGTCCATATTTATTATCTTGTATCAGAATTCCATTTGAAATCTGAGATGCAGTAAGGCTATTTAGTTTAGTTGCCAAAACAGTTGTTTCGTTTCCTGCAAAAATATTATTGGCAATTTGCAATAATATAAGAAATATAAAAGCTAACTTTTTCATGAGTTATTGTTTTTATAATGTTATTTTGTCAGAAGAAATGCCAGTATTCCTGTAATTACAGTATGATTTGCTGGTGTATAATAAAACCTTTTGGCATTTCATTTGATTATTTTTTTGTAATAATTATTAGCAAACTATTGCTTCACTAAATGCGAAGCAGGTAGTTATACTATTTTTTTTTTGTTTTTTTTATTCTCAAATCAGATAAAGTATATTTGTTGAATGCTGTTTTCAATACAGCTTTGTCTCCATTAATACTTATATACATATCAAAATCAGTTAAACTTACTGCATCTGAAGTATTTAGCTTAAAGTTTTCATATGCAATTTCCATTACACTATAAGCTGTGGCACTTTCATTATTGTTTTTATAAGTTCCGATTTCTGAATTATAATACACTATCATTTTCTGAAACATATTATCAGATTTTCGAAGTTGTATTTGAAGTTTTTTTATCTGTTCCTTGTTGTTTAACGGATAATTTACTGTGTAAACTTTAGAATTATTTTCAATTTTAAAATCATACTTATATGATTTAATTGCATTACTCAGCTTAGTTGATGAAAGAATTTCATTAATAGGATTATTTGCTTCCTGCAAAGCAATCAATCCGTTTTTATAATCTACTACCAGTGAAAGATTATTTTTATATATAAACTCTCTTTCTTCTGTCCAAAGGTAAAACCTGTTCTGATAGCGATATGCTTTATTTAAGACTGTAAAAACAGGTTTTTCTTTAGGAAGATGTTTAAAATATCGAAATTTAAAATCAACTGAAAAATTATTATTCTTAATAAAAACCTGATTTGCACTATTCAGATCTTTATCTAAATTCTGTGAAAAGACACCACCAAGGCAAGTATAACTAATCAGCATCCCAATTATAGCTTTTTTTATCATATTTTGTCTTGCTTATTGTTTCTTAAAACTTTTCTTAATCTCTTTTATAGTAAATACACCTTTAGCTGTTTCTTTTTTCAAACGTGCTAATGCTCCTTCTTCATCATATTCATAAAAAGTTGCATAGTTATTTTCGTCTAACTCAGCCATCAGTTTAAAATTTAAATCATTATAAACATATGACTTTACTGAAGAATTACTTGGCTGAATCCTGATATCATCTATATAAATACCAGGTAATCCGTCATTATAAATTTTTAATTCAATACTACTTATTGTAGTAGAATTATAAGTAGTTAAATCTATTTCTGCTTCAACCTTTTGCCACCCCTCAATAGGTTTCATAATTTTAGCATTATTAATTATATTTGATGGTGTACCATTATCAATAGAATAAAGAATAGAAACAGGATACAATGGGTCTGATGGAACTAATGGATTTGAAGGAATATATCCCATATCTTTCATCCAAAAAGAAATAAGATATTTTTTGCCTGTAAAGAATGAAAATTTCTGTAAGCCATCATCACAATTCATAATAAATTTATCAACAAAAGGGGTAGGATGTAAAATTTGCTCAGTCGTTTTTACAGTGTTTTTAAGATCAATACCTGCATTAATCTTATATTCATAACCTGAGTTTATCAAAATACTATACTTTCCTGTATGTGCATAAACATTAGTAACTTTACTTAAAGAGAGTCCATCCAAAACATTCTGATTTAAGTAGCCTTGGTCAGATACTTTATAATCCTCAAAACCATCATAAGCAAATTCGTTCATTCTGGCATTTTTTGCAACAGCTGTAGGCAACTTACAATTAAAAGCATATATTGCAGACGAATAGATACCAAGTATATCTTTATTTTCTACTTCTGCACCTTCTCTGTTTACAATGGTTACCATATCTTTAGCTACCCATTTTGCATTTGGAACCTGATTATTACCGGGTATCCAAATATTTCCGTTATTAACACCTTTTACCCAGAATGGGAAAAAATTTTCCATATATCCATCTTTCCTGATATTTTTATTTTTAACATTAGCTACAGAGGTTTGTAAATTACTTTGTTTTCTTGCTGATAAAAAAGCATAATTTTTAAAAGGATACCAATGCCCAAATATTCCATATGTAAAAGGGTTTAAAGGGTAATCTACATCATCACAAATAGGAGTATCATATTTATAAGGTATATTTTCATCTTTTATTATTAATAGACTTTCAGCAAGGTTTACATCTTGCTGTCCATTTGTTTCCAATTTACATATACTTTTAACAGTTTTAAACATTGCAGCACTATAATCATAATAATAAGCATCTACAAAAAATTCCATATTATTAGACGAATATGCGTCACTTATTCTTAAATTCGTTATACCAACTAACTTATCCAAAGTATTATCAAAAGGATGTGGTAGAATAGATGGAATAGTAATTTTAAATTTAATGTTTCTTGTTGAATTATCAGTAAACTTGAAAGAATAATCACTCCCAGATTTATTAGACTCAAAATTTATTGGCGAAAAATCTAAATCTGAGTTTAATGCGTTCAGAAGGAAACCCGATGCTTTAATTGGTGAAGTTAAACTTATAATATTTGGCTCATTTAAATCCTTCCCGATATGCGGTAATAGATTGATGAAATATAAAATATTATTAAAAGTAGGTGATGCAGTATAGTTGTATAATCGCCGTGGAGGATCAACCGCTGGTCCAGAGTAAACTTTTCTGACATTATTAAATTCGATAGCAGAAGCATTAAGAATATGGGTGTTTTCATTTACAGACAACAGATCATTCTGAATTGGATTATTCAATGAAGTTAAAGTTCCAATTGGAGTAGTAGCGGTGTTTTTTCTGCCTGATCTAATAATTTTACCTTCATAAGTACCATCAGAAGTAATAGGCGATCCTCCATATCCAATTAAAGAAACTTCTTTACCTTCGTAATAAACATCAAGAACCCATGCCCGTTTGTCTGCCACACCTTTTCTTGATAAAATAACTTCGTCTCCACTTGTAATATATCTCCTTAAATCATCGATATCGATATCGCTTACTTCGATAATTGAACCATCTGCTAATAAAGCACTTTGAATTATACAAGTAGTCTGTGCTGAACCTTGTGGAATACCTACTTCAAATTTAAATTTTATACCGGTATTTTTATAAGCAAGGTCCATTTTGTCGTAAGCAAAATGTGCCGGATATGTAAATGAATATAACGGATCATCATATTCATTATTGGTTTGTGTTTCCAAAACTTCACCCGTTTCATAATCATAAACAAGGTTTTTGGATGAAACATAAGATGATGCATCAAATTTCTGAACTTCTTTCAATACCCCTTTTCTGCTGATAACTTTGGTTACCGATGCCGATTTAAAAGATCTTTCAACATAGTTATAACTTCCGAAAACAGTTGGAATAGGAACTGGTAAAAAAACAAGGAAAGTTTCAGTATTTTCTTTTACTTTTGAATTTGAAGTACTGGTAAAACTACTCCTGAAATCAGTTACAAAGTCAATATCCATTCCAAGCATACCTTTTTTAATTTCTCCATTTTTATTTAAAAAAGCCACTTCATTATCCAATTGTTTAGTATTATCTGCATTGGTCTGATAAATATATTTTTCTCCTGAAATTGGCTGAATATCATCTTCAGCATAATATGAAACAGCTTTTTGCTTGCCATGCATATCATTACAATCTACAACATATCCCATCGAAGCAGTAATTCGGCTAATATCAGTAGATGCAATTATTTTATTTGATTCAATATAGGTTGGTACAACATCAAGAGTTGTAAACTTAGCCGTAACAGGAAATTCTCTGGCAGTAAAAAACTCATGAACAACACTTCCTGTAGCATGTTTTTTATTTTGGGCATGTGTTAAACTTTTTACAGTTACTTTGCTATATCCAACACTGGCTCCGGGGTAAAATGATTCTCCAATAGGTCCTTCAAAATACGCTTTTTCTTCATATAATAAATATGCGGCATTCCAATTTTTATATATAGGTGATTTTAAAGCACATTCATCTGCTCCGATGCCAGGCTCATTTGAAGCTACTCCACTACTTATGGTTCTTGTTTCACCATCAATAACCTCTTGTTTCTGATAACTATATTCCTGTCCATATTCTGATTCTATACCATTAAGCTTTAAACCATCGGTAATTGTAATTTTTTTAACTCTTGAGCCACCACCTTTCTTATTATATCCCGGATTCCTTAATCGTATCCATGATTTATCAGGATTAATAAATTTGCAATTTTTATCATCTATCATCGTTTCCAGTTTGTCTTCATCTGTAAACGCACTTAAAACTGTTGCAATTTCAGAAATTACAGCATCAAACTTTAGACCACCACTAGGCTGTCCAGGATAATCATCGTCACTTACTATATAAGGTGCATTATTAACACAAAAATTAAGTCCAGCCTTGGTAATAGGATTTGTCATATCCGATCCTGCATCAACATTTCCATAATTTACTTCAACTTCATTTAAAGTAATTTTTCCATAAAATTTATTCCCATTTAAAATGAAATCTTTATCTTTAATTCTTCCATAACCACTTACTTGTTCCCATTTATTCTCTTCATTGTCTATTTTAATATTGCAATTAAAATATAAATCATAAATATTTTCAAAGTAATCTTTATATGTCTGTTTGTAAAGATCAATTAATGGATTTGATAAATCGTAATTTGAGCATTCAGGTTTTAATTCAAAAATTATACTAAGTTCATTGGGTTTATCTGGATTACCGTATAACTGATTTAATTGTGAATTATCAGGAGTATAAACTTTAACTATTTTAAACATCTCCATTGCTCTCTGATCCTGCACATAAGCATAATCATCAGATTCATAATCAACTTTAATTTCACCTCCTGAAGGCAAAGTAATTTCTTTTAAAGACCATACACTAACGTATTTATCAGCATAATACTCATTGTTATTATTTCTATTTTGGTTTACATAGGGCCATTCAACCGCATTTAAAGAAGAATTTATTATATCAAATGGCATATAATTACCCCAACGGTCATAAGCTTTGTTATCATAATCTGGATTTTCCGGATTATTTAACATTAGAGTACTTGTTGAAGGATTAATTTCATGATAATCAAATTTGTAAGCATTAAACTTTCCTTTTTTTGAATTACCATACGTAAAATATATCTTTTTTAAAGTGAGTTTTCCTCTGTCTATTGAAGATGGAGTAGGATTTTCAACATAGTTCATACTATTTGGTATTCCATTACAAAGATTATAAGTATATTCAAAATGTACTTCTTTTACAGGAGTTGCTATATGTGTATTATCAGTTTCCTCAAGTCTTCTGTCGTATTTTGAATATAAAGATATTTTATCCAGTTTTTTTAAGGGATTATAATTTGGATCGTTGACATTTTTATCTATTTCACCGGTTGTACCTTTTACTCCACAACCATCTTTTCTATCAGAAAGATGAAATTCTGCTAGCTGATTTTTAGTCTCAATAGTTTGCAAATACCACACTTCTTTTTCACCATAAGTATAACTAGCTTTATCATCAGTAAGTGTATGATCAAATCCTTTTGAATATGCAGCCATTAAAGGATCTGCAGATAACGGACTTCTCCATTTATAATCATTTTTTAATTTCCCATAATTGAATTTAACGAAATTTCCCAAATCGTCATCAGTGGGTCCATCTCCTGAAATATCTACATAGTCGGCTGATAAAACTGCTGTTAACAAATAGGAATGCGGATAAGCAGGCATTTCAGTTTTATTATAATAATAGTCAAGACCACTTGAATTACTATAAGAATCATCATTAGCTGAATACTTAACCATACCTTTTTCTTTTATAAGATCAGATGTACCATTAGGACTAACATTAAAATTAGATTCTATTTGTCGGTTATTATATGCAGGAATGCCATACACATACCTACTCCCATCTGTTTTCATAACAGTAATTTCCGATAAATGATTTGCTCTTCTGTTCATCCTGGAAATTATTTCTTTCTTTTCTGTCGAACTATTAAGATTTGAACTGGCTGTGAATAATTTATAATTCTCTATATTCTTATTCACTCCGGCTACCAACGCTTCTTTAGTATTAAGATATGATATATGTGTTGTTCTTTTTGCTCGGCTTTCTCGTTGAACAGATTTTTTAAAAGGTATAGATACATTATTAAAAGGAATAGTAACGCTTTTATAATTCAAAACATTTAACAAACGTCCTCCTCCGATATCAGCTAATTGTAATTTTGTAGGATTATCTTCACCTATTTTTTGATAAAAATCATTTGAACCAGTAATATTGTTTTCAACATTCATTTCACCGGCTTCTTTAAAATATGCTTTTTCAAAATCTGCAGTTTGTTTAAAATAATCTTTATTTAATATAGGTAAAGCATAATTATTATCTACCCATATACCTGAAACCCCATAAACATTATTTGTACTAATATCAACTCCGATTTTTACAAGATTACCTCCAGCTGCTTCAACTCCGAAATAACCTGAACTTCCAAAATTAAATTTAGCTTGATCAAATAAAACATCTACTGCACCTTTATAGGGACGAAAAGAGCCTGTTAAGCCTTGTCCTAGAATTGAATAAGAATCATATGTGTAATTAGTTAGAGGTAAATATGCTAAATTCTCTGTGAATGGACCATCATTCTCTCTGTTAAAATCTAACAGTGAAACACCATTATTAGCCATACCTTGTTCTGTATTCATATATCCGTATGATTTAACAACTGTAGGGGAAGGGATTACTTCGTGCTTTGAATGGTAACCATTAATAATCAAATAACCATCAATTCCAATAAGTGCACCTCCTACTTTACCATTATATGTGGAAGACTCGTTTATAACCGATGTTTGAATTTGTGGCGTATATGTTGGTGCTTTATTTAATATCCCATCTCTGATTGAACTTATAGGATTTCTGCAAATACCATTCATCGTACGTCCCAATTCAAGGTCTTTTAAAATAGGAATGCCATTTTGAGCATAACTAGAATATAATTGTGTTTTAGAAATAACTCTACTAATTCTTTCATTCAAACTTGCATCTTTCCATGGTGCTTTCTTTCTTGCATCTTTGGCTTCTTTTCCTAAGCCTTTTGTTTCCTTCCAAGTTGCTAAATCAGATAAAGAAAGTGCTGCAGAAAGAGAAAAATCAACATCAGTTCCAGTAATATTATTCTTTTTTATACCAAGATTTGCAGAAAGAGATATAGGAGAAAATCCAAAAATTTCAACATCTCCAACACCCAATGAAACACCCATGGTTTCGTCTGTTGCAATTTTAAACTCCTTTTTTATTTCATCCCCGCAAAATTCATCGGGCAAACCTCTCATTGAGCGGTTTATTACACCCGGATTTAAGTTCCAGCCCAAGCCTACCCAGCTGGCTTCCTGATCCATAGTGATATTGGAATTATAATTGATATTTATCGGATATCCATCTACATCCATCAAAGGTATATTGTATTTAAAATCACCCGAAAACAAATCAACCATATCTGTGGCTTCAATCGGGGCAAAACTCTCAACCTCCGGCTGACTGGGTCCTCCGGTTAATGCCATGGCTACAGTTGGAAATATTATTTCATTTATAAATAAGATAGCCATTGTTATACTGACTATTTTTAAAATTCTGGATTTTCTGAATGTCTTAATCATTGTCCTTATAATTTATAGGTTGGAATTTGCTTAAAATCACTTGCTTTAATTGTAAATACTATCTGCTTACCACTGTTTACTTTATCAGTAAAAAGTATTTTTATATCTGTATTCGGGTTATCCTGTTTTTCATTCTCAGGTTTAAGTATGCCTATATTAAAACTCTGATAGGGCATAATACCCATTGATGGTTCAAACTGATTCATTGCACAACTCAATGTATCTTTTCCCTGTATGAGTTTAATATCGTCTTTAGCACCGAAACTTAACCAGCTTATTGATTTGGATTCTTCTTCCAGAAACTTTTGTTTTTTGCCTTCTGGTGGAGTTATTCTTAGTAAGAAGTAATATAAGCCGTTTCTGGCTTTTAGTTCTTCTTTTAGTTTTCTGTTTGTAAGCTCATCTTCTGCAATTTCTTTCAGAGCCAAACAATCAGCAGTTTGATAGCGTAACTCATATTTATATCCATCCTGTTCCTGTGTTTTGGCAAGAGGGCAATCCTGTTTACCAAACCATGCAATATAATCTCTAACTGATAATCCACTTTTAGAACCACATCCTGATATTATCGCAAAAAACAACAGGATGCCGGTTATTAAACATGGTTTTCTATTTCTTTTTCTCATAATGCTGATTGATGTATTCTATAAATTCATTCGTACAATCTGATTTTTCGCTACCATAAACGAATGATTGTGCGGCACCTTTCCCTAATATAATGTCATATCCTTCTGCCTTGGCATAGTCAACGGATAATTGCTGTATTTCTTCCCACAGCTTGCCATTATATTGCTCAATAATCTGCTGATTGCTGTTTTCAAAGTATTGTTTCTTCTGAAAATAGTTTTCTTTCTCTTTTTCAAATGAATTTCTGAGTTCTTTATTTTTACTTTTTATTACATCTTTTTCTATTAACTGCAATTCTGTAACAATACTATCCAGCATCAACTGACGATTTTGTATCAACAATTCTGCCTCTTTCTCCATTTCGCCTTTCATCTTAAAATCTTTATATACTTTTTGCAAATCAACATACACTATTTTATCTGTTTTATTAAAAGTTTTAATAACAACCAGTAAAACCAATGCGCCAACAATTATTCCAGCTACTATCAATAGCAAGTTTTTATTTTTATTCATATTAATGATTATTAATATTAGTTTGAAAAGCATTTAAAAACCCGGCTGACTGCGGATTTACTGCACATAAACATAAAAATTGTTGAGTAATATAACTATAAATATAATTATACTTAAACCTTAAAAACCATTTTTCATTCTTATCATTAATAACCTCTAATAAGTAAAATTCATTATTTATCAAACTTGTTATATCACAATGATTACAACCATATAGTTTTATTGAACAATAATTATCACCATATTTAACAGGTAAATTATTTGAAAAAATGCTACTTGTTTCAGACATTACTATATTCCGGTTTTTGTCATAAATTTTAAACTTTAATATCGGATTTGTCGGATTGTATTCTTCAGTATATTTAATCGACAAATATGGAGATAAAAACAAATGGTATCCGCCATCTAACTTTCTTTTCAACTCAGCAAAAGAACCATTCTGATTTCCCGGTACAGCATTTCGGAAAAAGCTCCCGATAGATGATTGATTTTGATTTAATAAATTACTAATTGAGGAAATACTTGCAGCTCTCCCTATTGCTATAGATGTTTCAAACAAAGTTAAATCTCCATTTTCTGCATCAAGAAATTCAGGATTTCCTTCTATGGAATTTTCATCACCTTTGCTATTTTCGCCTATTACATGATCAAACCTTTTAAACTCTGATAAATCTGAAAAACTATTATTACCTCCAAAATTTGCAATACCTGCTCTATTCGGAGCAAAATACAAATTATTATTACACTTATCTAATAAATTAGTATCTCCATTGTTTGAACAATCATACATTGATAAACAAAAGTTCCCTCCATCTCTGGACGTATTATACATTATATTGTTTTGTACATATAATCCGGAAGAATTATAAAGTCCGGAAAACGATATATTATTTACAGAATTATACAATGAATTATTATATATCTCGATATTTACTGCCTTGTTTTTAATGCTTATACCATACTGTGAATTTGAAATGGAATTATTTATAACTTTCATATTACTTATTTCTTCTAACTCAATAGATGAAACATTCCCTCTTATATTATTAGCCGTAATATCAGAGGAATCAGCATTGCTTATAAAAATACCTTTACTATCTATTGCAGAAAGATTATGGGCAAACCAATTATTTTTGATTGATATTCTATTAAAAGGACTATTACTTATATCTCCATATGCATATATTGCATGACTAAATCCGAAAAAGTAATTGGAATCTATCACAACATTCGACGGACTACATCTGTTTTCTCTTGACATTAAATTTACACCATTACCCTCTGAAGTTTCCTCTCCACCTCCATATTGGATAATATTAGCATTAAATACCAGATTATTTACAGCATACTGGACATTAATGTTATTTCCAAATGTTTTCTTAATATTAAACAGATTATAATTAAAAATATTACTATCTGAAATATATTTTTCTTCTCGACTATCACCAATAATTCTGAGATTTTCTCCATCACTTTCAAATATACATTTACTAAAACTAATTCCACTAGAATTAATAATTTTAATAGTGCTGGTTTCTGAATTTAAATTATTAAAATAAATATCCCGAAATTCAATATCTTTAGTTCTTTCAATTCTTACTAAATTTTCATAAGAGGAACTTATTTCTGTTTTTCTTAAAGTTCCGGATGCTCCGGCACCGATTATTCTTACTTTCTTTAAAGTATTTCCATAATCATAGGTTCCAAATAATATATCATCATCATATACACCAACATCAATTAATACAACATCTCCCGCTTTCAAATCATAACGACCAATAATCGCAGATAATTTATCAACAGGGGAATAAGGACTTAATCCATCATTTCTATTATTACCAATCCTTTTACAAAAAACATCAGAATCTTGGGATGCATCGTTTACATAATAAATCTGTCCCATTACATAAATTACAGCATTGCTATAGCATTTCTCCCCATCATTATATGTAACTTTAGCTCTGTAATATGTTGTGCGTTCATTAATAACACGAAGATATACTGTATCTCCAATATCACTATATACTTTTCCATCATTTGAAATTTGCCAATTATTAAAAACACCATAACTGTTTGATAAATTCAGAAAGGCTTCGCCTGTAATAAAATCATTTCCAGATGTGATTATACTTGCTACTCCGGCAATTTCGTCACATATTCTTGGCACACAGCTTAAATTCGCAGACCAACCATTTGCTGTTGAACTTTCAGAATGAAAAACAAACGTTAATGCTCCACTGCTATGCTGTGAAATTATTTCAGGAATTTGATCATTTCTACAGAAAGTTCCGATTAAACTACAATTGGCACTATTCCCATCAAATATCTTTAACCAGTTTGTTTCACAATTTTTAGAGTCTACTAAATCAAATGCATTAAAAATAATACTAATCTTACTTAAACTATCACAAGGGTAAACTGTCAGAATATAATCTTCATCATATCTGTATTCTTCGCCTTCACCGCCACTATCAGTAAATATTCCTGAGCATAAACTTATCTCTTGCTTTTCACCCATTTTCACGTCAACAGTACCACTTGTTACTGTAAGATACATTGTATTTGAATTTTGAGACTTATCGCAATCACTTCCTGTAACAGTAATAAAATAATCCTGATCTGAAGTTGGAGACGCTATCGGGTTTGATATCTCAGTATTATTTAATCCTGTAGTATTTTCCCAGCTATAAGTGTGTGTTCCTCCTCCGACTACTAAGCTATCCAGCCCGATCTGAATACTTTTTCCAGAACATATACTTTTATCTGTTAATGGATAAATAAACATACAACCTAAAGTTAACTTAATATCCGGTCTATAAGAATTTTCATAAAGATATTCGGGTAATTGTTCTTCTGAGTTTTCATATCTGGATAAATTATGATATTCTGATACAACCCAATCAACTGGTAATTCCGAATGATGTTGAGAACTATGCTCTATGGTAATTAATAAATTACTTGAATTAACATAATAAAAAGGAGCTGTAAGATTAAAATTAGCATAACCTTCTTTATCGTTTATTTCTAAATCTCCGTCATAAACCAGAGTATATCCCGCATGATTGTAATTACCATTATAAATTTCAGAATCTGAAGTCAATGATAAGTAAATTTTAATATCCTTCAACACATCACTACCGCTTTCAAGACCTGCAATTCTAAAGCTTAGTTTATTAACATAACCACTTTGTCCAATTTCTTCTGCCAAGTACAATCCTTGCCATACTAAAAACGAAGAATTCCCTCTATCAATTGGCATATATGTTGAATGAGCTTGAGCATTTCCTATAGTTATCTCAGAAACCTGACTAAAACTACTCTGAAAAACAAGAGAGAATAAAAATAAAAAGGATAACCTTATAAATTTCCATCTGCATTTAAATAAATTATTAATCATAACAAAAAGTATTTTTAGTGTTTGCGGCGATAATAAAATCTCTTGTTTGTGTCTATCCACCCAGCTTGCTTTGGCTGGCTTACATAAAAAATTCGCAAATCAGCCTCATAAGGGTTAGTAACAAATTTTACGCTAAGATTTGACAACTGATATTGACTTACCATAAACCATATTCCGTCTTTATAAACTTTCTTTACCGAATCTACCAAACAAACTTTCATATCTGCTGTTAAACTATCACTCGTTATAAATACTTTTAAATCCGGTTTTGGAATACTATCAGTAACAAAAATTCTTTGGGCCTGCATTGTAAATTGGGTAATACTTACACTAAAAATTATCAAAATCAAAACTCTTATTTTATTCATTTTTTATGTATTTAATTTTGGGGTTAAAATTAATGAAGTATTTAATTGTTTATCAATGTGATAATAAAAAAATATTAACGTATAAAAAAAAGAAGTTATCGTATATAAAATTATGGTAAATGTTTTTTTATAAATAAAAGTTCAATAATATTAAAATTATATAACTAATTATATAAATAGGGGGTGTATGAATTTGATTTTAAGACAAATAAGATATAAAAAACAGCTATTAACTTCTTAAAAAAAGAAATTAAAGAAACGATATATGGAACACATTAAAATAGAAGCTCAACAAAGAAAAATAATAATAAGAAGTATCGATTATAATATTAATTTTATCAAAAATGAAATCCCTTGTTTTAAAACTAATATAAATATAAAATAACTTTCATCAAGATATTTTCAAAGCATTTAAAAAAAATTATAATTGGAAAGAAGTGCTTAATTTAAATAAAGGCAAATACATTGAAATAAGTATTAATCCTATAACTCCTCCAAGAACAACAATAAGTAAGGGTTCTAAAATGCTACCAATCATACCCATTTTATAATCAACTTCCTGAGAATATTGCTCTCTCAGTGTCTTCAAAACCAGATCCAGTTGATTAACTTCTTCACCAACTCTTAAAAGAGCAATAGTTTTTTTATCAAAAAATATTGAAGTTGAAAAAGCTTCGTTTATTGGAGTCCCTTTTATAAGCATTTCACATATTTTAGATATAGCAATTTTTAAAGGATAAAAGTCAAACATATTGCCCAATAATTTTAAAGCTTCCAGAATAGATACTTTTGAAGATGAAAGTATCTCAAATGCCAGAAAGAATTTAGCCAATTCTACCTTTTTATATAAATCACCAACAAAAGGAATTTTGAGTAAAATAATCGATTTTCTGGATTGATACCAAATATTTTTCTTAAAAGCTTTATCTACAACAAATAAGAAAGCAATAAAAAGGAAAAAATAAAGGAAATTATTTCCCACTATATCAGAAATATTGATGATAACTTTGGTAATATAAGGTAAATCAGCCCCAAACCTTTTAAAAACCTCTTTAAACATTGGAACAATATAAGTCATCATAAAAACGACGGCCAAAACAGCCACAAAAAGAACAAAAGCGGGATATGATATTGCAGAAGTAAGCTTTTTCTTTTGTTCAATTTTTTTCTTTATAAAACCACTTAAATCAAGTAATACTTTGGATAATTGCCCAGTAGATTCACCTATTTGAATACTATAGTATTCATAACTTTCAAAACAAGATGAATTTTTTAAGGATTCCCAAAGATCTTTACCCGAAACTACCTGTTTTAATATAAAAGTAAGACTTTCTAATTCATGTTTCTTCCAATCGCTGTCTAGTATTATTTCCAAACTAGTTTTCAGATCAAGTCCTGATTGAATTAATATAGCAAGTTCATTAAAAAACTCATACCTCTTTTTATCATTAAACTTATTTTTCTCTTTTGTTGAAAATAGATTTGTAAAAAAAACAGGGAAAATTGGTAGTTCTTTTTTTATCATAGCTTACGTTAACTTATTAAATTAATACGATTCCCTTTAAATATTCAACGATAAAAAATATTTTTATACATATGTAAAAGCAATCATTTTTTTTTAAATATTTGCATTTCAATTAAAAAGGAGCATCAAAAATAGAAATTTTTTTTAAATACAGTACAATTTTTTAATAAATTATGGTAAAGAAAATTAAAATAACAAGAGTTTCTGCATATTCTTTAACAGAACTACTTGTTGTCCTAGTGATTATTGGAATTTTAATTCTACTGGCATTACCCAATTTAATGCCTTTAATATCAAGAGCAAAAAGCACAGAAGCAAAAATTCAGCTTGAACATATTTATACTTTAGAGAAAAACCATTTTTATATGAATTCCAAATATTCTGCAGATTTAGATGAGATTGGATTTGAACAGGAAAAGACTACTAAAGATGGTGGAAATGCTAACTACATTATAGAAATTGTAGAAGCCGGGAATAATACGTTTTTAGCAAGAGCAACAGCCTTAAGTGATTTCAATGGAAATGGTACTTTTAATGTATGGGAAATAAATCAGGAAAAACAATTAAAAGAGATAGTAAAAGATTAAAATGCAAATAATACTAAATATATTGATACATATAGTTTGCATAAGCATTTTCTGGCAGGATTTCAGAGACAGAGCTGTAAGTTGGATTTTTTTTCCAATATTACTTATGTTAATTTTTGGTCAGTCTTTATCAAATCATCAGGATGTAAAAAGTCTAATAATTAAAGCATTAATCAATTTATTAATTCTGATATTCATATCAAGTGGTATAGTGTTTTATTTCTCTCTCAAAGGAAAGAAATTAGATCAGATTTTAAATAAAATGATTGGTTTGGGAGATATTTTTTTACTAATTGCAATCACTCCATTTTTTAATCCATTTTTTTATTGCTTATTTATAATTTCCGGATCAATTATTTCATTAATCGGGAATATAATATTTGATAAATTAAAAAAAGAAGAATCAATTAATGTTCCGTTAGCAGGTAATCTGGCTTTAATTTTTTCAATTTTACTTTTATTGATTTCCTTTAAAATATTACCTGATATAAATAATATCTATTATTCATTAAATACATTATGAATTTAATTAACTATAAAGATATCACAATACCCGCTGAAATATTGCAACTAATACCTGAGCGTATTGCCTGGGAATTCAATGTTATTCCTTATCAGAAACAAAATAATACTGTATCTTTATACATTAAAACAACAGCTGAAATTGCTGATATTCATAACGAAATAGAATTTTTAACAGGAGGAAAGATCTTGCTGGAAGAGATTGAGGAAGAAATTATCAACTATCTATTATTAAAATTTTATAGGAGAAATGGAAATAATTTACAGCCTTCAAATAGTAATAACCTTACAACATTTTCAGATGATTTTCTGTCAAAATTAATTAATGAGGCTCACAATCACAACTCAAGTGATATCCATATCGAAATTTTTGAAAAAAAAGCAAGAATCAGATTAAGAGTAGATGGTAAACTTAAAGAGATATTTGTAATTAATAAAGCAGAATATCCTTCTTTATTGAATAAAATTAAAATAAAAGCCAATTTGGATATTTCAGAAAAAAGATTACCCCAAGATGGTCGTATTATATTTGAAAATAACCAAGGATCAACAGATATCAGGGTTTCGATTTTACCTACATTGTACGGAGAAAAAGCAGTTTTGAGATTGCTAAAGAAGGATGCAACTGATATAAACTTAAATGTTTTAGGGTTTAATAAAATTCAGTTAAACAACTATCTAACAGGAATTAAAAAGACAAATGGAATCATATTAATAAGCGGACCCACAGGCTCAGGCAAAACAACAACTTTGTATGCAACACTTAAAATACTCAATAAAGAAGGAATTAATATTTTAACAATAGAAGACCCAATAGAATATACACTGGAAGGAATAAATCAGGTACAACTTAAAGAAAATATTGGTCTGACTTTTTCAAGTGCTTTGCGAACATTTCTCAGACAGGATCCCGATATCATAATGCTGGGAGAAATTCGTGACGGTGAAACTGCACAAATGGCAATTAGGTCAGCATTAACAGGTCATTTGGTTTTATCCACTATACATACAAATTCAGCATGGGGAACAATTGGAAGATTAATTGATATGGGCGTTCCACCATTTTTAATCTCTGCAACATTGAATTTATCTGTAGCTCAACGATTGGTTCGATTGCTTTGTAATCATTGCAAACTAAAAGTACCAGTTATCGCTGAAGAATTACCATACTATCCCAAAACATATTCTTTGCCAGATTATCATTACTTATCTAAGGGTTGCGACAAATGTTATTATACTGGCTATAGTGGCAGAAAAGCGATTTATGAGGTAATACCTATGGATAATGAAATCAAATCGGCAATTAAAAGAAATGATTTGAACGATTTGAATATACTAAAAGAAAAAGGAGTAAGTTTTCTTCCAGAACAAGCCTTCGATCTTTTTTTTAAAGGTGAAACAACTTATGAAGAAATTGCACCAATCCTCTTAACCAATGCATACTAGAATGAATAAAACGATTAAAATAACAATCCTTATTACATTTATCTTTTGGGGATTATTACCAAATGGCTACTCTCAAAAAACTAATGAACGCTATAAAATATTAAGTGATTCATTAAATGCGTTAAGCGAAGAAGTTATAGGGTTAGAAGAATTGGTTGATCTTTCTGTAAATCAGGTTAGCATTTCAGATTTATTAAGAGGGATTGCAAAATCCAATGCAATAAACATTACGGTTGATCCAAATCTGGATTTAAAAATTACATCCTCATTTACAAAGGTTAGACTTAAAGATTTGCTCATTTTTCTTTGTAATACTTATGATTTGGATTTACAATTTTTAGGAAATATAATTGTTGTTAAAAAGTACATAGCTCCAATAGAAAAGTCAAAAGCAGCAATCCCTTATATCCCCAATATTGTTTTTTTACAATCATGTGATTGTTTAAATCTGGATTTAAAAAATGACACGCTATCTTCTTTGACAAAAATAATTTCTAAACTAACAGGAAAAAATATTATCTATACCCAGGAAGTTGGCAATAATCTGGTTAATGGGTTCATTCAAAATGCAACTCTTGAACAAGCTTTAGATAAGCTGGGTTTAACCAATGGATTTACGGTTACCAAAACCTATGATGGCTTTTTTTATATTGAAAAAAAATCAAATAATAGAACCAATGAGAATTTAACAGAAACACCTAAAAATCAACAATCAAAAAAAACATCCGAGGATACATTGCAATTTATACTTGAAATTGACTCATTAGGTATGATCAATATATGTGGTGTTAATATACCCAATCAATTGATTTTAGACAAATTGGTTAAGAAAGCTGGTTTAAATTACTTTTATTACAATGAAATAAAAGGAAGTGCAACTATCAAATTAAAGAATGTATCATTGCTTGAATTGCTTTTATACTTATTTAAAGGCACAACATATTCATTCAGGTTTGAAAACGGTATTTACTTTTTTGGAGAGCAACTAGCTGAAGGTGTAAAAGAAAGTCGAATATTTAAATTTCAGAACAGATCTGTTGAAAAAATTATTGACTTTATACCTGCTGATATTAAAAAAGGAATTGATATTAAAGAGTTTCTAGAGCAAAACAGCTTAATTGTTTCAGGACCATTAACCAATATCATCAATCTTGAACAATATCTAAGAGATATTGATAAATTAGTTCCAATGATAATAATTGAAGTATTAATTGTAGATAGCAAAACAGGGCATACTACTAAAACTGGTATAGAAGCAGGACTTAAGGATAAGCCCTCAGTATCAGGAGGAAAATTATTTCCTGAAGTAAATTACAATTTAAATGCAGCAAGTGTTAACAGCCTAATAAACAGCTTTAATGGATTCGGAATTGTAAAACTCGGAAAAGTAACTGAAAACTTTTATTTAAATTTGGGCTTATTAGAAGATCAGGGCTATGTAAAAAAACGATCAACACCCAAGTTAGCAACGCTTAACGGACATGAAGCTACAATGACTCTAGGAAATACGGAATACTATCTGGAAGAATCAAATAATGTTATCGGGAGTCAGAATCCTCAAAATATTATTACCAAACAATATAAATCAGTTAAAGCTGATTTTACTTTGAAAATTAAACCAATCATATCAGGGAATGAACAAATAACTCTTGAGATAAAAGTAGAACAATCTGATTTTACAGGTCGAATTTCACCTCAGGCACCACCTGGCGCTGTTTCCAGAGACTTTGAATCCATAATCAGAGTTAAAAATGAAGAAATGATATTACTTGGAGGTCTAGAAGCAAAAAGCTTAAGTGATGCAGGAAGCGGAATGCCTTTTCTTAGTAGAGTTCCAATTATAAAATGGTTCTTTAGCTCAAGAAGCAAAGAACGAAGTGCAACCAAACTAAATGTTTTTATTAAACCAGTTATCATATATTAAAAAGATTTTTAATGAAAAGATTTGCAATTATAGAGTTAATTTTAGAAAGTGAAGAAGTATATAATTTCTCTTGTTGCAATGTAGTTTTAAATAAAAATGGATTTACAATAAAGGATTCGATTTTTAGCCTATCATCTATAGATGATTTACCCGAATTTGTTTTTAATTCTACTGTTATTTTTTCAGTACATGGCAGGGGAGTTATAACAAAAGATAGTAGTCAGCTATCAGGATTAGAAGTTATAATTAATGACAATCAACCATTTTTGCAAAAATATGAAATAGAAAATATTCAGGTAGTATCTCTTATACGACAAGAATTGCTTAACCATTATCTGGTATTATTACTAGAAAAAAAAATATGCATTAAAAAAATATTTTTAGGTGCAATACCTCTATTACAATTAACAGATATAATAGATAGAAATGAAATAATAATTTACAATTATAAGTTTTCAACAGAAAATAACAAGCAGATTAAAATATCTTCTGTAAAATCATTAGAAAAAACTTTTGAATACAAAAAAATTCTTTATTCATCCGATCAATCAATGTTGATTGCAATAACATTAATGTTGATTGAAAATAATAAAATAAAAACAGAAGATCAGTTTGATAATTTAATGAATTTATCCTCACGGTTTTATTACAGCAGATACTTTAAATTAGCTCAGAAACTCGCCTTAGTTATTTTCTTTTTACTTTTGGTACTTAATTTTTCATTCTTTATGATATTATCACAGGATAATACGACAGGAGTAGTGAATTTAAATCATCTGAATTCACTCAAAAACAAAACGGATAGTTTGAGAACAATCATAAAAAATCAAGAGAAAAAAACCGGAGAAGCTTTTGTTTCAAATGCTAATTTATCTTTATTGATTGACCGAATTACTTCATCTATTCCTGCCGGGATTAAATTAACTGAAATCAATATCAATCCTTCTAAATTTTCAAGAGAAAGAAATTTATATCTATTTGAAAGAGATAAAATATTATTTTATGGTACTTCTGATAACAGTTATATCCTTAATCAATGGGTAAAGCAACTGGAACAAACAAGTATCATTTCAAAATCAAATTTTATCTCCTATAAACAAGAATCCGGATTGGTAAACGGTTCATTTATACTTGAGTTTTTTTTCAATAATCGATGGTTAGAATATATTAATTAAAAAATGAAAAGCAATCAATATACATATAGTTGGTTAAAACTAGGCTTTTTAGTTTTTGCAGGTATTATTATATCCTATTTACTGGCTTTTTCAAAAACAATAGATCTTTATAGCCAGAAAAAAAACGATAATTCTGTTTTAATTGAAGTTAACAAATTGCCAATAATTATCAAAAAACTGGAGAAAACAATCGAATCCAATGAAAAAAGTCAGTATGAAAACAACGGATTGGATTCCTTAACCTCTCGCCAGAAAACACTGGATTTATTTGCTATTGCTTCGTCAAAATTTAAATTTTCAGTAAAAGAAGTATCTCCTTCTTATAATTCGGCATCTGATTCTTTGAATTATGAATTATCCGTTTTTACTTTAGAAGGTAATTATTTCGAATTATTAAAAACCTGGAATTATATTGAAAAACAAATTCACTTCGGAAATATTCCTTCTTGCAGGTTTTTTATTTCAGAAGACTTTCGATTAAACACAAAAAAATTAAATCTTATAATATATGTTGAGTTACTTAAAAATAAAAACAAGCAATAATTTATTTTTATTAATGCTTATTGTATTAGCAGTTTCTTCATGTGAGGATGTCTTTGAAACAGATATCGAAGACAAAACTATTCGATTGCTATCACCCGCAGATAGCATGACAAGTATAACAAATCTGGTTTACTTTTCATGGGAGGCTTTAGAAGGTGTAGATAAATACAATTTTCAGATAGTTTCAAATACATTTGCGAATCCAATCTTGTATATTTGCGACTCAAATGTAACAACAAATTTTATATCTTATGTATTACCAGCCGGTTCATATCAGTGGAGAGTAAAAGGGATAAATTTTGGCTATAATACAAATTATTCATATCGATCATTTACAATTAGCCTTTCAAGCAATATTTCTGGAATAATACCCCAGTTTATATCTCCAGCATTTGGAGATACTACAAAGAATACATCCTTTTTATTCAAATGGAACTCCATCCCTTTTGTCGTTGATTACAGATATGAATTATGGCAAGGAAAGATAGGAAGTGGAGTAAAAATTTGTTCTATAATCTTAGACACTAATATATTTCAATATACACTTCCAGTAGAAGGTAATTATGAATGGCAGGTAAGAGGTCAGAACAATTCATCTAATACTCCTTTTTCAATAAGTTTATTGTATTGCGATACAACACGTCCTTCACAACCTATAATAATATATCCACAGTTTAATTCAGAAATATCAGATTCAGTCATTGATTTTCAATGGTCAAGAATCAGCATTCCGGGATCGGTTGAATATGATAGCGTTATGTTTTATTCTGATTCTCTTATGAATACAAAAATTGACAGTTACAAAACATTAAACAAAACGGTTTCTAAAAAATTAAATAATGGCATTTACTGGTGGAAAATAAAACCCTATGACAGAGCGGGAAATCAGGGTAATTCATCAGGTTTGTCAAAATTCATTATCAATTACTCTAAATACGGAAAATGAAAAGCAAAAAGGCACAGCGGATTTTGTTGATTTGTGTATTGGTTGTTTGGGGGCTGATAGTTTATCGGGTTTTTATTTATATGAAAAAAGATGAAACTGTAAATTCTACTCAGATTCAAAATATAAAACAATCAAAAAAAAATATATCAACCGATTCTCTTGTATTATTATTGAATTATACTGATCCCTTCTGCCTTTCAAAAATCCTTCCAAATAACACTAAGGTGAGTAGCGTAATAAATTCAGATAAAAACAAAACAAAGAGTACAAAAATAAATGAATCAATGCCAATACCTAAACTGATTTATAAAGGAACTATTTACAATCAGATAAAGCAAAAGAATATTGGAATAGTTCAATGTAATCAAAATTCAATATTTATAAGTGAAGGTGATAGTATTCAAAGCTGGATAATTGCAAAAATATATAAAGACTCGTTATTAATAACACATTCAAAACAAAGAGTATGTATAAGTATTTCAAAATAAATAATAATTCTTTTCAGATTCAGGTTTTTAAAAGATTTATTCTTTTTCTAAGCATTACAGCTTTTGGATTTACTGCAAAGAGTCAGAAAAATACAACTATTTATCAAAGTATTTCTGATTATAAAGGTTATTCAATATTTTATATTTATAAATCTGTTCCTGAAATGAAATTAAATCCGGTTTTTGATTACTATTGGTATATTGAAAATGAAATTCATATAACCAAAGGTGCAGTTGGAGGAAGACCATTACATGGAAACTTTGTTGCCTATTATTTAGATAATAATTTAAAAGAAAAGGGAAACTACACTTTCGGTCTTAAAAATAAAGAATGGAATTATTGGTATCCGAACGGAAATTTACATAAATATGAATATTATAAAAATGGATTACTTAATGGGAAATATACAGTTTACAATGATAAAAACCAAATTTTAATTTCCGGTGAATATAAAAAAAACCAAAAACACGGGGTTTGGAAACTATATGAAAACAATGGTAAAACTTTAAATTCCTATATTTGGAAAAAAGGGATGCTAAATGGTAAATTTATTATTAACGACAGTATATTGACTATTAAAGGAAATTATAAAAGGGGAATTCTACATGGAAAATATATCATATTAAAAAACAACAAAATAGATACAATTATATATTATAAAAAAGGGAAAGTGACTCCACCAAAACCAATTGTAGTTAAAAAAACAAAAAGAACAGACAAAAAGAATAACAGTTTTAAATCATCTGAAAATGATACGACTGCAAATAATAAGACAAAAAAATGCAGATTGTTAAATGTTTTTCATCGAAAGCATCACGAGAAAATTGATAAGAAAGTTATACCAGATAATGTGATAAAAGATGATAAAAAATTAAAAATCGACAATGAATTAAATACAGATAATAAAGAAAAGAAATCAAAATACAGGTTATTTAACAAGAATAACAATGATTCTATTACTAATAACAATAATAAAATCAAAACCTTAATGAAAAACAATTAATGAGAAACCAAATATTATGTATATTTATTAAGCAACTGAATAAAATCATTCTATACAAAACCCATGCAGGTGTACTAGTCTATACATTAGTAATTTCTATACTTACCTTAGTTTTTTTACTTGGTTTTCTACAACTATTTTTATTATCAAACAGAGAAAAACTCATATTGATGTCGGAAGACAAAAAAGAAGATATTCTTCAATCCGGAATAGAATTCTTATTATCTGCAAATTTTAATTGTACCGATACTGTTTTTAAAATAACTCTTTTTGAAAATGATGAACATGAACACTTTCTTAAACAAGAACGTTATGGGTTATTTGATATTATTACATCTACATTAATATGGAGGAGAGATACTTTAAACAAAATTAGATTAATTGCAAATTGCAAAAAATCTGATCAAACCTGCTTAATCTCCGGTTCAAGCCCGTTTTCATTAAAAATTGGTGGTGATGCTTTACTAGAGGGTGATGTTGAAATATCGGAGAAAGGAATTGAAAGAGCTTATGTTGGTGGCAAAAGTTATATAAGAGATAGTTTGGTATATGGTAACATTAAGCTTTTAAATCATTCAATACCTGAACTAACGAAGGAAATTGCAAAAATTAATTCAAAAAATTTCATCAACTTTTCCCGTGCAGAAATTTTATTTTATTCAAATGAAATCCTAGTTAATCAAAAAAGAAATTTTAATCAGGCAATTCTAATAATCGCAAGTAAGAATGAAATGAATATTGACTCAGATAGTATATCCGGTAAATGTGTAATTAAATCAGAAAAATCAATAACGATAGGTGAAAATGCATTTCTGGAAAATGTAATTCTGGATGCACCTAAAATTATTATTGAAGATAATTTCGAAGGATGTATTCAACTGATTGCAAGCGATACAATTATTATCGGAAAGAATGTCAAATTGCGTTATCCTTCAGCGGTTTTCATAAATCAATCTGAATCGACAGAAGTTAATCCTTTGTTAGAAATAGGGGAAGATACTAAAATTCAGGGATTGGTAATAATTATCCAGAGTGAAAAAGTTTTACAAAAACAAATTATAATGCCTGTATTATCTGTCGGTTTAAATGCTAAGATTACAGGACAAGTATATAGTACAGGAAATGTCTATCACAGAGGATTAATTAATGGTAGTTTAGTATGCAAACAACTTATTGATTTGAGTTCTGGTGTAAATGAAAACTTGTTGATAGACGGTAAAATAAGTAAACGTAAAATGCCTTCATTCTTCCCTGAATTTGGAATTTTGGGTAATTATAATCAAAAAACTATATTGAAATGCTTAGAATAAAAAAACTTAATTCATCCACATTGCCTGAAACTATCATTTCATTAATAATTTTACTATCAAGCTTTAGTATTGCTGTTATGATAATATCATCCCTTTATAAAGAAACCATCTCAGAAAATGAAACTTTAGTTCATATTAAATTACAGGAATTTAAAAATAAAACTTTGTCAGAGAATCTGTATTTCGACGAATCAATAAATTACAAGAATTATTTATTAGTAAAACGGGTCATACCATCAAAATTTAATACAAATTTGATTTTGTTAAAGTTTTATGCACTCAGTCCAAGTAATGACACCATGGAAAGACAAGAACGGCTTGTTTGTTTGCATGAAAGTTCAATTATGCAAAATAAATAAGTATGAAGAAGAAAATTAATTCATTTACATTATCCGAAATAACGGTTACATTGATAATTGTACTTATTGTAGTCATTTTATCTTATCAGATATTAAGAAATATGCAATCTGACTTTGGAATGTTTCAGAAAAATGAGACTTCAAGCGGTAAAATATTGCAATCATACTTTCTTATAAAGAGTGATTTTGAAAAAAGCAGCATTATAACAAAAGAAGGAAATTATCTAAAAATAATAACCCAGAAAAAGGATAACATTTTATATTTTGCTTCTGATAGTTTATTTGTAAGGCAAATGAAGAACAGCTCAGATACGATGGATTTTTATATAAGAAATTATACATTTCATTCATTTGAAACTTCTAACGAACACAACTTAGTTACTTCCATAGAAATTACTTTTAGTAAGTATCCCGATGATAAAATTATCTTAAGAAAACTTTATACTCCTGAAAATATAATAAATTTTTTTAATGAAATTAGGTAGCTGAAAAAACAATAACCTCAATATTTAATACTTTAAAATAGAATTTATATACGTTTATATATAATTCAAATCAGTTTTTAAACCTATTTATAAAATTTATATTTTTGATTCCACGATTTAAAAAATCAATTCAACACATAGTCCGTTGGAAGAGGATGGCAACGTTGTCCAAATTTGGCGGATATCGCAACACCTAATTATATGTCGTATGTAACTGACGGGGCGAAGCTGTGTACTAACCAAAGTATAAAATAATTAAAAACTTTATTGAAATTAAGTCATAATAATCTATTAGATTGATATTAAAGCATATATTCATAACTTATAAACATTATAAAATATGGAAAAAGAAAACAATAAAATATTTGTCAATGAAAAAATTCTCCAGAAAGCACAAGAAAAATGTGAATTTTTAAGTGAGAAAAAAGTATTTAATTTCAAAGAATTATCGAACCAGTTATTATATTTCTTTGAATTTGAGTTAAAAGAACTTAATAAAGGTTTGTATACCAGATATAATAACAATAATAACAGCGATAAAGGTTTAAGTACAACTACTATTGGTAATGCATGGAAATGTGAAGGAAAACAAAATGATGGTGCAACAAAAGATTTTCGGGATTTGATATGTTATTATACTTTTAAAATGAATTGGTCTGAAACTTTAGAATTATTGAAAATTGACGAAGAAGGTGAAATACAAAGAACTATTGAGAAAAAAGAAGAATATATAACTCAAAAAGAAGGAAAACCTTATATTTCAAAAGATATGTTAGAAATAAAGAGATTCTCAAATAGCATATATATTGAACTTATAACAAGAAAAGCAGGCATACAGATAGAAGAAAATGATATTATAGAAGAAATATATAATTCATGGTATAAACTCTTTTGTAATATAAGAGATGAAATGAAAGCAATACCTTTAATTTTTATTAAAGATCAATCAAACCCTGAATCAGCACAGGGAATAGCAATATATTTATTAAATGATGTTTTAAGACCACATTTAACAGAACATCAGGCAAAATTCAGAAATTGGGCTGAGAAAGCAAAGCAAAATCCTGAATATAAAAACTTAACACCACAGGAATTACAGAAAAAATATCCGGATTATAAAATGCTTATGAAATCGCTTAAAGAAACTAATCAAAAGCTTATTGTGAGTGCTATGGAACTGTATGAGATAATTAAATAAGTAGATAATTATTAACTAGAGAGAAAATCAATAATTGTTTTTATTACTTCTAAGGATTTGAAGCATAGATAACATCATTCCATATAAACCCTCGCTTAGAATTTCTTTTTTATCCTTAAAAGAAGAAATAATCTGAGGATCATTATATAATTCAAGTGCCTTTTCTCTAATAAATTTAATTAGAAATTCATCAATTGCAATATCCTTCTCGTCTTGTGAAGTTTTATTGTTCTTATTGATTATATCAACTTCATTATCAATGATACTTTTACTATTATTGTTTATAAGTACCCATTTATCACTAAAAAAGTTATATAATTCATCTCCCATGGTATCTTTTATTTCTTGTAATCTTGCTCTGATTTCAATGGATGCTTCTAATCCATCTGGATCAATCATATCTCTAATTTTAAAAGCATTTAGGGCATCATCAAAATGTCTTTGCTCAGGTTTAGATAATCCTTCTTTTGTAGCGTTTTCTCCTGCAAGATTTTTAATGGCTTTTCTAATTGTAGAAATTGGTTTTTCAAATCCCATATAATATTGGTGTTTAATAATTATAAATTTCGACTAATTAACTAATTATATCAAAACAAAATACAGATGTCTATTATCTTATTGTCAACATACAAATCTGAATAATAAAAATTTATCAATTTATTATTCATACAAATTTTAATGAAAGATTCTCCCAAAAATTGGAAAGTATTTATTTGTCATTCCAGCGATGATAAAGAAGATTTTGCAGAACCTTTAGCAAATCTTCTTAAGGAAAAAGGTACAGATATTTGGTATGATGCTTATTCCATTTCACAAAACGATTTTATTGATAGTGAGATTCATAAAGGCTTGGAAGAATCAAATGGAGGGATAATAATTTTAAGTAATGCTTTTTTTAAGATAAGAAAAGAGCAAAGAGAATGGTTAAAAATAGAATTATATGTATTGTATCATAAACGGAAAATTAATAAAGGTTTTCTTATTCCAATATTTTATAATATTCAAAGAGATCAAATACCAATACAATTTGATATTTTAAAGAATATTAATGGGTTTGATTATAAAACTGATGATAAATTAAACATATTAGCAAGCAAAATCAATAATAGATTAAAAAAAATTCAAGAGGAAGAATTAAAGATCATAAAACTTAAAAAAAAAGAAGACAAAAAAGGGGATTGGAAAAAATGGGCTTATATAAGTATTATACTATTAATACTACCTTTTTGTTTAATTTACTATATGCTTAATTTGAAAAATAATGATTCATTATTAACAACACATCAACGAATTAGAAAAAGTACTATAGATTCATTAAATCAAGAAACCAATTATAAAAAACCAATCATAAATCATATAAATACAACATCAAAGTTCTTTTTAGAAAATAATCACAACCTTAGTCAATATATAGCTAATACGCATGTTAAGTCCGTTATTTGTATAGCTGTTATCAATGAGAACGACAGAATTGAAACTTATATTTCAAATGAAATTGCAAAAATATGTAATGAAAAATGGGGGAAAGCACAAACCGGATTATTTAGAAGTGCTTTTTTTAAAACATCGTATTATATAGAATTGAAAGATGCAAAACCTGATATTATAACAAAGTTAAATTTATCAGAATATACTGATTTATTATTTTTAGGTGAAATAAAATATGATACCACAATAAAAGGTAGTTTAGTAGAAAATACATTTATTTCAAAAATCAATCTAAATGCCAATGTAATATCTGTAAAAAACAAATCAATAATTGAAATTATACAAATTTCTGGCAAATGGAATGGAGTATCAGAATCTCAAGCCAAGGAAGGAGCTTTAAATAATTTATTAAGTAATTTAAAGGAACAAATTTCATTAATTAAATAAAACAATATGAAAAAGTTAATTTACACTTTAATATTTATGTCTGTAGCATTTACTTGTCTTGCTCAGAATTCTTTTGACAGAACAATAAAAGAAATTAGTAAAGACCTAGCTGATAAACTTAAGCTTTTAGAAAGAAAAAAAGCGGTAGTTTTATTTGTTACAGACATTAATAAGACGGTAACAACAGCTGGAACTTATATCGCAGACAACATTTCATTCAATTTGGTAAATGATCCATCATTAAAAATATTTGAAAGAGAAAATCTGCAAGGTGTCAATGAAGCAAAAAAATTAATAGATGAAGGTTATATTTCAGCCGAAAAAACAAAAGAATTAGGGAAATTATTAGCCGTAAATGCAATTATAGTTGGAAATTACACTATATTAAATAATACTATTAAGTTATCTCTAAAAGCACTCAGTACTGATAATGGTGTAACCATAGCTGCATCAATGATTAATTTACCACTTAATCTGGATATATGTAAAATTTTAAATATAAATTGCTCGGGTGCAAATGAAGATTCTCAGGATTATAAATGCAAAGAAAATAATACGGGTGATTATTGTTTTATCAACAATAAACCCTATGATTTAAATATTCGACTCAAAGATTCTCGTTATCGAGATTATGAATACACTATATTATCAGGTGAAAAACAATGTTTTTATGATTTACCAACAGGCGCAATCTCATACGATGTTATAGAAAATCGCTATAAAGGAGGATATAACTATACATATAACAGTAAATCAAATAATAGAACACCAGAAGTATTTCAGGTTTCTGGCACATTATATGTAGAAACCTGCAAACAAAAAATATTTACCATTAAATAAAACTGAATAAATACAAGCTCCAATATCATGTTTAAATCTTATACACTAAATCTTACATCTGGGGGTTTGGGGGTTTACCCCCAACAAGATAGCGAGTGGCTGTATCACCCAAGTGTACAGTCCACTCGCTATCTTGCTAATCGAGCGACTCTGGTTGTTTCATCTGAATTTTATTACGTTAAAGGACAATAAAGTGTCCTTAATAATTAGAAAATAATGTCCTTAAGATTATATCAAAAAAGAAAAATATGGAACATTAGACGCGATAAAATCTTAATGAAGCTAAATACATTTTACATAATTGAATTAAAAAGAAACAGCATTAATGACACAATAGGTAGAAAACTTTAAACATAAATCAATTATCAAGCTTGCCTATTCAAGCAAACTGAGACTGAATGAAATAACTAAAGGTTTTAATCAGATAAAAAAGCCATTAGATAATCTGATATTTTTAATATATTTTTTAAAAAAATATATTATTGTTGGTATATTTAATTAATTTTGTTATTAAAAAAACAATAAAAAGTGTAATGTTAAAATAAGTGATTTGAATATTTTGCTGATATATAGTAATTTGTAAAATATTTAGCAATTCATTTAAATTGGAAATAAACGCAATTGCATTTACAAACACGTTACCGCCAAGTGTGAGAGACAGACAACTACATTAGAAACATTGAAAAGTAAACCATTGTGAAAGGACAGAAAAACGAAATATCAACAAGATCAGAGAGCCGACAATCAAGTCGACCCGATGTTTTTTATTTTTTTCCCACCGCACATTTTTTAAAACAATTGCCGACCCACAATGGCACATTTGCTTTTGACCGACACACAAGCCAACCCTTCGGCAAAATCAAAAGAGCCATTTTTAGCCAACGCATTAACTAACAACAACTAAATTACAAGTATGAATTATTTTACTTACGGTTCAAATATGTTTACATACAGACTTGAAAAAAGGGTCGGTAGAGTTGAAATTATAGGTATAGGGAAATTACAAAATCACACTTTACAGTTCAATAAGGTGTCAATTGACGGTTCGCTTAAAGCAAACATTTTACCAAATGATAAAGAGGAAGTATATGGGGTGGTTTTTAAAATAAATCCGAATAAAAAGGAAGAATTGGATAAAGCTGAAGGTCTTGGCAAAGGTTATATTGAACAGGAGTTTGACGTTGAATTTTTACAATCAGAAGGGAAAATAAAAGCGTTTACTTATGTGGCAAATGCTATTGATAATTCAGGAAATAATATGCCATATGATTGGTATCTTGAACTCATTACAATTGGTGCAGAAGAACATAAATTACCATTAGAATATATAGATAGAATAAAATCTATTCCCACAAAACAAGACGAGAACATTTTCAGAAAAGGTTCAACCGAACAAATAGTGAACGAAAGCAAAGCAATTAAGAAAAATTTATCCGATAGTTTTGAGTTTGTCTTTAATCTAAACAAACCAAAGGAATTTGAAATTAGACTAAAAGACCACGCCTTAAATAATCGAAAAATATTAATTGAAAAATCCCAAAAAGGATTTGCTTTTCAGACAGATAGTATTATTCCTAAGGGTGTACAACGACACAAAGAACTTCAAGTTTCGGGATACAAATTACAGCTACAAGAAGACGGAGAAGAAACTAAGTTTTTTATTGATGGGAAACATTTTTTGTTGAATAATATTGATTATGACTTCGACAACGAATTAAAACTTTTAAGCGGAACAATCAATTCCTTTGGAAATGCATCAGCTCAAGACTTTTCGGAAATGTATCTGCGACTTATTATACCAATAGGCAGAAAACTCAGATTAATCAATGATTATCAAAGTCGTGGATTTATAGTTGATTACAAACAAAAATTAGGATTACTAATTCTGGAAATTAACCAAAAGCCGTTCCACTTTTTTGAAGTAAAATATGGCGAAAAGGATTATTTAGTAATTGATTGCATTGAAAAGTATTCTTTAGCTGAATTTCAAAATTGTTGTCAAACAATTTTGCTCACATATGCATTTATTTCAGGATATTATCATTCAGATGAAGGATATTATTTTGGCTTTGATGATGCATCATTAGAAATTCCCAAACATATTTTGTTTCACACATTTGGTGAATCTAATTATGATTTGAATAGTGCCTTTACAACAAACGCATATTTTGGTTTAGATCAAGAAAATATCAAAAGGGATGAAAAAGGTTTTATAGATGAAGAAACTAGAAAGGAACAGTTTAAGGATATAATGTTTTTTCCATCATCTGTGTTTAATAATATCTGTCAGATTGCAATAGACAATGAAAAAATATTTAGATCACTTTTACTCCTGATATTTAATCAAGCGTCTACCCTAGAAATGAAAATACCAATTCAGTATGTTGCAATTGAAGCATTAACGGGTGCAATTGTTAAGAAAGGTAATTCAGAACTTAAGCCAATCCCAGAAAATGAATTGGCAAACAAACTAATTGGTGAATTAAAAAAGGTTACAGAGACTTTTTTAAATGAAAATAAAATTCAGATTGTAGATAATGACTTGATTCCTCCTTTGTTCAAACGACTTGACTCTTTAAACGCACCAACAAATACAGATAAATTAAGTAAACCATTTGCTGAAGTTGGTTACACTATTTCAGATGAAGAAAAGAAAATAATAAAACTTAGGGACACATTCCTTCACGGTAGTATTAAATCATTCGGCACACTAGATGATGACTTCAAGGGACTATTCTATATTTCTTTAAAACTTCATTTTCTGATTTGTATTCTATTGTTGAAAAAATCTGGTTTTGAAGGTCGTATTATTAATTATCCAAAACTATATGAATACATTACTGAAAAGTATTTGGAAGAAGAGGTTCTATGCAAAATTTAAATTGAGTAAAATATGCTAAAAATAGACAAAGATACCTTTTTGCGAAGTTATAAAGTGCTTTCAAATCAATCATTTGATTTGTTCCTTGGAGCAGGTGCGTCTATTTCTTCGGGCATTCATTCGGGTAATGATTTGGTTTGGCTTTTCAAACGAGAGTTGTTAAGTGTTAGCGGAAAAATAAACGGAAAAAAATTTCAAGATTTAAAAGTTGAAGCCAATAAAAAAGTCATACAAAGTTATTTTGTAGAAGAAGATGCAAAGGCAGTAAATCCATATTCTTATTATTTTGAAAAGTGCTATCCTGACAGATTGGTAAGACAAGAGTTTTTAACCAGTTTGGTAAGAGATAAAAAACCTTCAATTGGTTTTATGTGTCTTTCGTCATTGGTAGGTCAGCAAAAATTAAACACAGTTTGGACAACAAACTTTGACGACTTAATTGAAAGAGCAATCAATAAGTTAGATATAAGTTGCCAAGTAGTATCACCTGAAAATTCAAAATCGGTTCAAAATTTCAGAAATGATATTCCCACAATTGTAAAACTGCACGGAGATTTCCGTTATGATGCTTTACAAAATACGGACGCAGAATTGCAGAAATTAGAAGATAATCTACATCACTATTTTATAGACACTTCTGCACAAAGAGGCTTATTGGTGGTCGGTTATTCGGGTAGTGACGAATCGGTTTTGCAAACCCTTGAAAAAGCATTAGAGAAACCAAATGCATTTCCAAAAGGTTTGATTTGGTGCATTCCAAAAGATATTATTCCAAGTGAACGATTATCAAACCTAATAGAGAAAGTCAATGCACAAAATCAGCGTTCGGGCTTTATGGTTATTGATAGTTTTGATTATTTCATGCACGAACTTTACACAGTTTGCGAATTAAAAAACGAGCAAATTGATTCTATTGCCAAAGAAAGATTTGAGCAAAGACGTTTTTTTAGGCTTACACAAAATCAATCGAACACTACACCAATTCTACTTAATGCTATCAAGGCAACGCATTTTCCTAAAACTATTTTTTCGACCAAGACCAAAATAAACGGAGAAGGTAAATGGAAAAAGTTAAGAGAAGTATTAAAGGATTCTAACATAGTTGCAGCATTCAGCAAAGGCGAAACACTTTCACTTTTTGGAAATGAGAATGAAATCAACGCTGTTTTCAAAGATTATCTTACAGACGATTTAAAACCGATTGATATTCCCGAGCATCTTTTTCACCAGCCCGATTCCTTCTACATTGGAATGTTGTATGAGTTATTTGAAAAATCATTTGTGAACGAATACGGTTTAGCCATTTTTAGTAGAGGGAGACAAATAAGGAAGATCTTTTCAGTTAATCACCCATTGAGCCAAGAGGAAATTGAAAGTATTCCGAAATGGTTAAATCTTAATATTCCAAAAGGCTATCAGGTTTTTGAAGCATTTGAATTTAAATTAGAATTTGTAAACAAAGATTTGTTTCTACTGATTTGTCCGACTATACATATACAAACAACAACAGGCGAAGAACCCGACAGATTAACCGTTCAGAATATAACCAACATAGTGACTTCAAATCGTTGGAACGCAAAATACGGAAAGAAAGTAGATTTTTGGTTTAAGGAATTACAACGTAGAAAATCCGATTTAACTTTCCGCTTAGGAGATTTTGAAATTAAACTTTCAACCTATTACGCAACAGCAGCTCAAAAGATGGGAAATTTCTTTTGCTTCGACAGTTATTCAAAAGCAAACGAACCTCTAATTTATTTTCATCATCAAGACGAAACCAAGCAGTCTATTCATCCAATAAACGGATTGAAACTATTAGGTCCGTTAGAAGAAAGTTTCGGTGCCAATGGAGTTGCTTCAAAAATTCAGTTAGCAATAATTGCTCCTGATACAGGTTTTGAAAAGCTAAAATCACATTTAGAATCATTACTAAATCCTGTAAGTCCAACAACAGAAAAAGAATACCTGAAAGATTATCCAGGTTTTGATGCCGTTTTTAAAAAGCATTTAGTAATTCCAATTTCCATACAAAGTGAATTTGTTGTTGCAATAAATAGTCAAGAAATAAGGCAATATTCAGCGATTCAGTTTTATGAGCATATAAAAAGCAAAATTGACAACCTTTCATTAAAGCAGAACGAAATTGATTGTGTGGTAGTTTATATTCCAAGTGCTTGGAAAAAATTCAGAGAACTCAAAAACGAACAAACCAATTTTGACCTTCACGATTCACTTAAATTGTATGCAGTAAAGAACGGTTTGCGTCTGCAATTAATAGAAGATAAATCAATCACTTATGGCGACCAAGCAAAAGTAAAATGGTGGCTTTCATTGGGTATTTATGTAAAATCAAACGGTACACCTTGGAAAGTAAAAACTGATAACACAGAAACTGCCTTTGTTGGATTGGGTTATGCAATAAGACAAAACGCAAGAAATAAAGTCGTTTTAGGTAGCAGTCAAATTTTTGATGGAAATGGAAACGGTTTACGTTTTTTACTTCAACCCATTGAAAAACCAGTTTTGATTGGCAAAAATCCATTTATGAGCAAGGATGATGCTTTTCGTTTGGTAACAAATATCCGAAATACTTACCATAAAATTGACCCAGTAATTGGACTTAAAAAGTTGGTGCTTCATAAGACAACTCATTATACTCGTGACGAAATTGAAGGAATTTGTAATGCACTTGAAGGCATTGACAATATTGAACTTTTACAAATTCAACAGTTCAGTAATTGGAGAGCAATAAAACTAAAAAAGAATTACTCAACAGGTAAACACAAATTTGATGGATTTCCGATAGACAGAGGAACAATCATACAGTTAGACGAATTTAGTTTCTTGCTTTGGACACACGGTTTAGTTCAAAGTAACGAACTACTAAAACCATATTATCAAGGCAAAAGAGGTATTCCAACACCTTTGCTAATAAAAAGGTTTAGAGGTACAGACCCAATTGAAACAGTAGCTAACGACATTTTAAAATTAACAAAGATGAACTGGAACGGAGCAGAACTTTACAAGACAATGCCAGTAACAATTGACTTTTCAAAAAGACTTTCGGTAATGGGTAAACAATTAGAAGAACTAGGTAATAAAGCTTATGATTTTAGATACTTCATATAGATAACGCATTTTAAAAGCACATTGCCAATGTATAACATTGTAAATATACAGTTAAAATATACACGTACAAAAATTGAATGAAAATGACAGATTTAAAAATAATTAAAAAAGTTTTTGCTAAGGATAAAAGTATAAAATATATTTTGGGACTTTCTGATGAAGAGTGTATTGAAGCTGTATATATTCCATTAATAGGGGAAACTAAATTTTGTATTTCTTGTCAAGTTGGATGTATTAATAAATGTAGTCCGTGTGCTACAGGTAAAGATATGGACTATATTAGAGACCTGTGTTATGAAGAAATATTTCTTCAGGTTAAAACTTTAGCGTTCGATAACAATATTTGTTACAACAATTGTACAGTTTTATTTATGGGAATGGGAGAACCTTTCTTTAACTATAGTAATGTAATTAAATCTCTCCAACTATTTCAAGACATCGGAATTCCACCTGAGAATATTACTATTTCAACTTCGGGTATAATTCCTTGCATTGTTGAACTTTCAAAGCTTGAAAGAAGACCAAAGCTAGCTATATCATTACATGCGACAACTAATGAACAGCGAAACAGAGTAATTCCAATAAATAAAGTTTATCCATTAAATGATTTACTTAACGCAGCAAAAGAATATACTGATACTTCTGGTGATGAAATAATCATACAATACACTCTAATTGAAAGATTTAACAATACTGTCGATGACTTAAATAGACTAGTAAAATGCATTGAAAATATAAAATGCGAATTACAAATAATACCTTTTAATAGTTTCCCCTCATCGAATTTAATAGCTCCTTCAAAAGAGAACGTTGAATTCGTCATAAGTTATTTGCAATCTAAAGGCGTAAAAATAGCATTAAAACAAAGTAGTGGTAATGACGTATATGCCGGTTGTGGTCAACTTGGATGTAAACAAGAATTATGATGGAAAATATATTTATTGAACATCTTGGATTTGATTTAGATCAATTATTTTTAGAGTTTGAAAACAAAAGATTTAATTTTGATTTTATTGATGAGTTTGAACATAGAATTGCACGTTTTATAGGTACAAAATATGCACTTGTTACAAGTTCGGGTACAGCGGCATTAACTTTATCCTTAAAATCTTTAAATTGTGATAAAAACAGTGAAATAATAGTGCCAGCATGTACCTTCCCTGCAACGGTAAATCCAGTTGCACATATTGGTGCTAAACCAATATTTATTGATATTGAAATCGAAACATATTCGCTTGAATATTCGTTAATTGAAAATAAAATTAATAAACAAACAAAAGCTATAATACTTGTTCATCAATTTGGTTTCCCAGCAAAGTACACCAATGAAATTGTACAAATTGGGAAAGTTCATAATATTCCTGTAATTGAAGATGTTGCTCGGTCTTTCGGTGCTACAATCAGTGAAAGTAAATGTGGCAGTTTGGGGCTCTTTGGTTGTTTCAGTTTTAATTCTATGAAAGTACTCTCAACTGCAACTGGGGGAGCAATTACAACAAATGACGAACAGTTATATTTAAAGTGCAAGACTTTGAGGGGTTATGGGGATGTTAATAAAGTATTTATTGAGGCCGGTTATAATTTCAATATTGGTCAATTTAATGCATTCATAGGTATTTTAAGAATGAATAAATTAGAAAAGAATATTGAACAGAGAAGATTTCTTGCTAGATTATTAAACTATGAATTGTCACATATCCCCAATATTAGTCTGCCAAAGTATAATTCAGATTATGTTTATCAAAGTTTTCCTATTATTTTAAAAAATAAATCTGAAAGAAATGATTTTATTTCATTCTTAAAGCAAAAAAATATTAAAGCATATATAAATCAAGTCGTAAATTGTGAACCTTACTTCAGTAATGTTGGCGTGATTTCTGATAATTTTCCTAATTCACATTTTGTTAATGAGCATATTGTTTGCCTCCATTGGTCTCATTTATTTGACCAAAGCTTTATTAATTATATTTCTCAATCAATTAGTATATTCTTCAATGGAAAATAAAATTAAACTAGCAATTTTTGCATGTGGTAGAGGCTCTAATTTAGAGACAATAATTAATAATTGTAACAATAATGTAATAAATGCTACCGTCGATTTAGTTATTAGTTATAAAGAAGATGCTAAGGCTGTCCAAATTGCACGCATCAAAGGAATAGAAACTATTGTAATAAAAAGAGAGAATTTTGAATCCAGAGAACTTTTTGATACAGAGTTATCTAAATACATTGATTTACACCAAATCGATTTAATCTGTTTGGCTGGCTATTTTCAATTACTAACTCCAATGTTTGTGCAAAAATATAAAAATAGAATAATGAATATTCATCCCTCACTTTTACCTGCGTTTCCTGGTTTTAAAATGATAAAAAACTGTTTAAAATATGGTGTTAAATTCACTGGCTGTACAGTTCATTTTGTTGATGATGATGCAGATTCTGGTCCAATAATAGAACAGGCTGTAGTTCCAATATATGATTTTGATACTGAGGAATCATTAGGGGCAAGAATATCACAAGAAGAGCACATTATTTATTCAAGAGCTATTCAGTTATATGCCTTAAATCTTTTGAATATTGAAGAAAGAAAAGTAATTCGGAAAATATTATGAAATATCAAGATAAGGAATATATAATATCTAAATATGAGAAAAGGCTAAATATATATGGTGTTTCAGCTGACTCTGTTTGTTGGGAGAATAGAGAGCTTCAAAAATTAAGATTTAGCATTTTGTATGAAATAGGGATAACAGATAATATGAGCATTCTAGATGTTGGTTGCGGTTTTGGTGATTTTTTTTCTTTCATACGAGAAAAAGGGGATAAAATAATATATACTGGAATTGACATTTCAAAACAAATTTTGGCTCAAGCCAAATTGCTTCATCCACATTTAAGTTTTAATGAAATTGATATTTTACATGAAGACATTGATAAACAGTTTGATTATGTAGTTTGCTCTGGAGCCTTAAATCATATTGCTCCGAATAATATTCATTTGGTCAAAAGGTTTGTAGATAGAACTTTATTATATGCTAGATATGGTGTAGCATTTAATTTATCTTCTATATATAATGGTCATTATTATTATGATGATGTATATTATTACAATCCTGCTGATGTTTTTACTGAATGTATTAAATTATGTAAGAATGTCATAATTCGCCATGATTATAATATTGCTGACTTCACCGTATATTGTTATAAATGATGTTATTCCCACAAAGTGACATATTATATATTGAAAACGCAAACTCAGAACTTCAGATATTAAAAGAAAATTTCTGTGGTGAGATTGTCGTTTATAATAATTTGTTTGAAGAAATTGTTATGTCATCTCTTTTGGCTGAGGGAGTTATCGAACATGTTGCCATGTTAAGGTCAAAATATAATATGTGTGCATATAAAATATATAAAAAACTATTCCTATCAGAAATAATTAAAATATCAATTTCAAATGACAACTTTCTTAAGGATTATGATGAAATAAATATTTTTTACAAAGATTTAAGTACTAACAGTTATTTGAAGGAATTGTATAAAATAATTAAACCATATTACAAAATCAGTGGTATGAATTCAAAAATCAGGGATGATTTCAATTCAGATGATTTCAAAATTCAAACTACCAATTTAATTAACAATTTAAAAAGCAATCATATTGTTAATAGCGATTTCCCAGTTGATAAGCTTGTGAAAGAATTACATGAGACAATGCCTAGTGAATTAGAAAAACCTCTCTTATCAAAACATATTTTTAACCATATTGACAATAAATTAAATATTCCTATTGAGTCCAAAAAATTCTTTGATTTACTATTGTTTAAGAGGTATCTAAGTCTTACGGCTAAATCACATAATGCCATTTTAACCAATATTGGAATGCACGGATTACCATTATATGAAGTAGAGTTCTCTAAATATAATTTGCCTCTCTTTAAGTATTGTTTAAATCAGATTGGTATTGCCAAGCATATCCTTTTAAAGATTTCTGACTCTCAAATTATTGAAATTAAAAGTTGGCCTGAATTTCAGGCATTTCTTCAATTCTATTTTAAAATTATTAATGAAGCTAAAGAAGTAGAACAAGCTAAAAGTATATTTACAAGTAAAATTCTAATTTTTAGCGAATTGATTTATAGTTTAAAAACACTTAAAGACTATAATTGTCCAAATCAAATCAATAAATTTGAAGATATTCGTATCTTGTTTCGTGATTTATTAAAAAACGAACCACTTGCACTCTTTCTAGAATCATTTTACAAAAGAATTTTAGTAAAAAATACACATAAAAAAAATAGTATGAAAAACGAAAAAACAGTATTTTTAGTACATGGTAGAGACGAAGCTTTAAAGGAAACAATAGCTAGATTTCTTGAAAAAAATCACATTAACGTTATTATTTTACATGAACAACCTAATCATGGTCAAACAATAATTGAGAAGTTTGAATTATATGCTAATGTTGATTATGCAATTTTTTTATTAACTGCTGATGATGAAGGTAAACTCAAAGGTGATACTAATTTCAAACTAAGAGCAAGGCAAAACGTAATTCTGGAATTAGGATATTTTTTTGCTAAACTGGGTCGAAAAAAAACATGTGCGATTATTGATAAGGATGTTGAAACACCTTCAGACATAAGCGGTATTTTATATTTAAATAGAGAACATTGGCAGTTAGGTTTAATTAAAGAAATGAACCCTCTTGGATTTAATTTAAATATATAAATATGAGTACTGACATACATATTATTATATTAGTAGGGTATTCCGGCTCTGGCAAATCTCTATTAAGAAATTATTTGAATACTATATATAATATACCTTATGTCTCTACTGGAGATATTGTGAGAGATGAAGCAATAAAAAGAGGATATTCAAATTCTTTTAAAGATATTGAGAAAATAGCTAAATTACTTGACATAGAAACTGGGTATAAGTTTATACTATTAGCTTTCCCATATATTAATCATTTCAGCGATTTAAACGATACCATTGTTGTTGATTGCGCAAGAACAATTCAAGATATCGATTTGCTCAATAATGAATATTCAAAATCTATTGTTGTTGCCATAAAATGTCCACCAAAAATTAGATTTAATAACCTACTTAGCAGAAATAGAAAAGATATACCTCAAACTTATGAGGATTTTGTTGAGTTGACTAAAAGGGAAAAAAAAGAAGGTGTAGAAAAATTGATTAACAAATCTAATGTAATTATACAGAATTCAAATAATATAGAATTTTTTTATAATCAAATTGACAATTTTATATTAGAATTCAATTACATAAATGCAAGCACATTGCCAATGCCTCACGAACCAAAGCTACAACCAAAGTTATGTCAAAGAGCTTCCAAACCCAACACTAAAAGTAAAATTGTTTATTAAAAATTGGTCAATAAACATTATAAACGCCGAAACACGAGCCGACAGAAAAGACAGAAAGTAAAATGACAATGACACGAAAGCTGAATAATGATAAAATATTATTGCAAACTCACTAACATTGAAATTAAAAATAATATTAAAAAAATAAGAATGAGAAATTTTGAAATTGGCAAAGAAAGTATAGCTGAAAATGATTATTTACGCTCTGAACATATTAGAGAGATTTTTCAAAACACTACTCAAATAGAGAACTCATCAACTGAAGTATACATACCAAGGATTATTATTCAGTTTTGGCATGATAAAAATCATATCCCAAAAGATGTTCAAGATTGCATAGATAGTTGGAGTATATTAGAAGGACAAGGATTTAAGAGATTATTATTTGATGATTATACCGCTAGAGAATACATTTTAAAAGAACTTGGCAATACTTATGCTAACGCTTTTGATCGATGTCACCATCCTGCAATGCGTTGTGATTATTTTAGACTTTGTTATATATTTTTAGTTGGAGGCTTTTATGTAGATGCTGATGAGGTTTACCAAGGAGCTGATTATAATTATTTATTTCAGAATAACAATCTTAAAGTTCAGCCTTTTTGTTATGACATTTCTACTGACTCAATGATTAATCCTGAAATATTTATTAAACAAAGAAAATACTCTAAGGATTGGATCTTTTATGTCAATAATAATCCAATTATAGCACCACCAAACCATCATTTGATTCATTTAGCATTGGAAAGGGCGACTAAACTGTTATTAGATAGTGATAAAGAACAATTAGATATTCAATCTACAACTGGGCCAGGTAATTTATCAGCATCTTTGGTTAGATATTCAATAGAATGCAGAAAAAGGGACATACAATTTGATTTTAGTATTTTATCAGATTGGGAATCAATATCTCAAAATAAATGGTTCTTAAGTTACCGAAATGATAATAGAAACTGGAGAATTTGGAATGCAAAAGGATTGTGGCGAAATTCTATCCTCTAAATTACAATAACATCACAATCAAATGAATATTATAAAAGGAAAGAGATTAGCAAATAGATTAGATTTTTTATTTAGGCGATTTTTTAGAAGATTAAAAATACAAGATTCAATTAATGTATTTGGTTCATCTAAAGACAAAATAGGAGCAATTTTTATTATCAATCTTAACCGTCAAGTTGAGAGATGGAACCAATATAAAAAAGAGGCAAGTATTCAAAAAGTAAAAGAGAATAAAAATCTACTTGATTATTCTTATCGTATTTCAGCTATTGATGGTAAAGAATTAGATTTGAAAACCTTTACATCAAAACAAATTACTAATTCGTACAATCTTAATGACCAATACTATGTCGATCCTGACCCAAGATTATTGTCTATAATTCGTAAAAAAACTATTACCGTTGATTTGACCAAAGAAGAAATTGCAGTAGCTCTTTCTCACGTCAAAGTGTGGGAAAGAATTGTTGATGAAAGATTGTCATATGCTCTTATTCTTGAAGACGACGTGTTTTTTGAAAGTGATTTTGCTACTAGATTAAATGAAATTTGGCAAGAATTGCAAGATAATCATGATACTAATACCAAATTTGATTTATTATATCTTTCATATAGAGAAGTCGATCAAGGAGCTGAAAAAGAATACGTTTCAAAAAATTTGTTTTGCCCAATAAGAGGTTTATGGTGGCTTTCAGGTTATATTTTATCTTATTCAGGAGCAAAAAAAATACTAGAAGAACTCCCAATATGCGGGCCTGTAGATTTATGGCTAAATCATAAGTTTAAAAAATTAAAAGTATATGCTTCGACGAAAGTAATAATTTATCAACGAATAGATTTAAAATCTGATAATAATTATTCAATACTTCCTGTTTTATCTCAAATAGGTATTCAATCCGATAAAACGCACTTGATTTTAGAAAGCCTTAAAGGTAAGAATCCAGTGTTCTTAATTAATTTTAATGATTATAAGTCCGAAATAATTGGGAATGTATTAAGTATTCTAGGTTATCGATGCTGTATTAATAGGTGGAACGAATTCTCATGTATAATTGATAAATATATTATTAATGATGAACCTTTACTCTTTGATGCTTATATCGGGTTTAAATCTATTTTAAAAAATTTTAAAAAACTTGATTTACTTTACCCAAGCGCAGTTTTTATTTTAATTGAAGATAATAATGGGAAAAATGTTGAAATTCCAATTGAAGATCGTAATAGAATTATTGAATATTTTATAAATAGAAGAGATAAGTTGTTTATTTCAAATATTGAAGCATTAAAAAACTGGAATCAGTTATGTAATTTTCTCGATTGTAAAATACCTTCATTTCCATTTCCAGATTTTGAATCATTTTTCAATAATATTTCAAAATTAGATATGAATGAATCAATATTAAAACATATTGATATAAGGACAATAAAAATCCAAGAACATGATGTTCATCCATGGATAATTCCAATTGAGAATTTGCAAAGTTTTGGCATTTCTAGGGATTTTGAAAACAAAGCAAGATTTATTGGTATTCATAATAAGGTATTAGAAGATAAATTTAATGTATTCGATAATTCTACATGGTTGCTTCTTGAAAATTCATTTCCTTCCAATCAAGCTCTTTTTACAAAAAGTAATTTTATTATATTGAAAGATTCTGGATTTCAGATAATAATTATGAAAGAAAAATCAATACAAAAAGATTATACTTCAGCATCTATAGTTACAAAAGAAAGTCATTATTATGGTAGGTTTGAACTTCAAATGAAACCAGTAAAAGCTAATGGAATTATTACAGCTTTTTTTCTTCATAGAAATAACCCATGGCAAGAAATTGATTTTGAATTTTTAGGAAATGATACGACGAAAGCACTAATTAACGTTTATTATAATCCTGGTGAAGATGGAACAAGATACAACTATGGAAATAGAGGGACACCAATATTAATTGATCTCAATTTCGATGCTTCCCAAGATTTTCATGAATATGCAATTGAATGGGAACCACATGAAATAAGGTGGTATATCGATAAAAATATTGTGCACAAAAGAGGGATTTGGGAACCAACTCCAATACCTGACTGTCCAATGCAATTTTTTGTTAATACCTGGCCATCTCGTTCAGAAGAATTGGTAGGGAATATTGATGATTCTAAATTGCCTCAAAGTAGCTTTGTGAAGATGATTAGAATCTATTCTTGGTCAACTGGAGAATCCGCACAAAATGGTCCACTAATTCCGCAGTAGAGTGGTCCCCATATTATTAAAAGAAATTAAAAAAACCCAAGCAATAAAGCAAGGGTTTGAGAAAAATTTCTAAAGTATTAATACTCCTTCATCAGCAAAACTATAATAAGATTCGTCCGAAACAACAATAATATGATCAAGCAAACAAATATTAAATAAGTTACCGGCATCACTAATTGATTTGGTAATTCTCTTGTCTTCTTCACTCGCTATCTTGCTAAAAACCTACCCGGAATTTTTACGCTTATGGTAAAATTTATGATTCAATGAAATTTACTACCACACTTATCGTCAGAAGTCAGGACTAAATTTGTGTTTACTAAAAACCTTTATTGCCGAGTACCTTATAATAATTAATGAGATGTAATGATGATTTGCTTGTGACCTCTATCAAAATATACTAATGGATTATTTGGAAAGATTGTTTATGAAGCAATAGTCTTTATAGTGCTCTAAATAAAGTTTTTATATTTTATATTTAAATGATCTATTTTTCTTATTATTTAATGCAAACATGTTTAAAAAATATTATACTTTAAAACATAAAAATTGAATGAATATAAAATTTGGGAAAAAATTCACACAAATTCATCTAGATGAATTTATTGAAAAATATTGGGAAAAAGCAAAAAACTCTGCTTTAAAAGAAGAGATAATATTTGATCTTAGTGAAATAGAATGGATAGCACTCGAAGAAATAACATTTCTTTTTGCTTGGTTTCGCTACCTCTTAGGTATGAATAAAAAAATATATATCAAACTACCATCTTTAGATGATAAAGCTACAAAAAAAACTCAACGGTTAATAAATTTATGGAATAGATGGGAAATATGGAAATTTGTACCTTATGATCCTTTAATAAATGGATATAGATATGAAAATTTCTTTAATATTTCTACTAGTATAAATACAATTAGAGATAGATTTAATCGATCTGAGCTATTTAATTTTGAGCAATTTGACGATAATAATATCCGCATACTTCCTTTTATTGAGATAAACGTTCCAGAAAAAAATGACCAAAACATAAATATTGATAATATGTTTAATCAAGAGATATATAGTAATTTTAATTTTGATACTCGTATTGAAAAACTTTTAAATTATTATACAAGTAACTCAATATTTGAAAATAAAGCCATAAGTCACATAATAACTAGTGAATTGTATTACAATACTATTCATCATGCATTCTCAGAAAAATTTGAAAGTAAAAAACAATGTTATTCAGCGATTAATTTAAAAGGAAAATTTGATGTAGAAATAGAACTTCAAAAAGAAAATAAAAGACGAGCCTTAATCTATGCAAATGATTTTGGCATTTCTTTCGAACTAGCCTTAAAATATATTCTAATTAATGATCCTTGTTCAGTTGAAGAAGCTGAGAAAAAAGTAGATTGGTTAATAAAAAATGTCCTTCCTGTAGGATACACAAGTGAACGTGAAGTTGAAACATTACCATTTTTTGAAGAAAAGGACTTTAAGAAAAAACAAAACTTTAAATATAGGAATGAATCATTTATAGAATATACATTTTTAGATTTTGGAATTGGTATTGCAAATACCTTAAGTGAACAATATAAATCTGATATATCAAATCCTGACAAATTTTACATAAAAGAGGAATTAAACAAAGATATATTTAATCAGAATTTAGATACTCAAATTTTAGAATATGCATTTTTACTTAGTTCTTCAAGACATCCATTTGATGTTTCATTAGAAAACAATAATTTAATACCTAGAGGTCTTTATTTTCTTCTAGATATTGTTAGACGATATCGAGGTATGGTTATAGCAAGAAGTGGTAAAGGTAAAATAATTTATGACTTTAGCACTGAAATAATTGAAATAAAGAATGCTTTACGTTATTCAAACAATGATAACAATTTACCAAATTTTCAAGGTACTTTAATTTCTATAACAATACCGGCAAAAATAAAAGTTGAAATAAAACAAGGTGCAGCAAAACCAGCTTACAAAATACCCAATAATATTCAAAATAAAATACCAGTATATGTAAATATTCGTGAATTATACAAGATCTGTGAAGAAACGCCTAAACCCTATACAAAATTATTTATTCAAATAAACAAGATTCTTGATCAAAATTATAAAAATAATAAACTTATTATATTTGATTTTTTAGCATTTAATATTTCAAATATAGATCATAAAATTCTCTATTTTTTAAGTACTTCACCCAAGGTAAATGAAGTTACTTCGGTTATAATTACAAACTTTAAGAATGAGGTTTTGATAAAATACACTCAAAAATTTATTCAAGAAAAAATTACTTTTGCAGGTTCATTTAATCTATTTGTAAAACCTATTCCAATAATTAACAGTATTAATGAAGTATATTGGATAGGTGTTGCCAATCAAGAAGACGAGAAAAAACTAAATGATTTATTAAACTATAAAGACTATCAAGTATCCTTATCAGATTTTGAAAATAAAGAATCAAATTTAGGTAATTTATTATTTGCAGATAAATTTGGGAATGTTACTTCCGTAATACCTACAATAGAAATAATCTATGAGTTTGTACTTTTTCGAGGAAATAATTTTAGAGAAATATTCTTAAACGATAAAGATTCAAATAAAAAAGCAAATCTTAATCAAATTTACCTTACAGCAGGTGGCTATTTTCAAGAAGAATATATATCACTATTTGAAAAACTTAATGATAGAACAATAACTAAACCTTTAGCAGAAGTATTTCTACATATATTAAAATATAAATTTGGAAATTTAAAATATAATAAGATCGTAAGTGTTACTCTTTCCAGTCAATTAATTGCTAAAGCTATTGATGAATCTTTAAGGGAACAAGAATATCTCTTTGGAAAAAGTATAATTGATAGACCTTTTATAATACGTTTAGCTAGTTATTATTCTTTTGATGATGAAATTGAGTTCAAGAATATAAATCAAGGAGATAAAGTGCTTGTTGTAAATGATGTCATATCTACTGGTAATCTCATTAAAAGAATAAATGATTCAATAAAACGACTTAACAAAGATCCTGAAAAAGAACCTGCAGAAATAGTTGGTGTACTTACAGTAGTTGATACACGTAAAAATCTTATAGAAGAAAAAGAAAAAGAAAAAGAAATTCTTTCAATTGATTTTAATCAAATTTCAGGTTTGTTAGAAAATAAAATCATTAAATTATTTGACTATCCTATAAATAAATACAAGAACAATCCAAAGAACAATCTTTCAAATATTGAAATTATTCGAATTAATCCTATCCTAAATACCGAAATTTCTCTTGACTCTAAAACAAGCGAAGAATATAAAATCGCTTTTAAAACTCAAGATATGCTTAAAGAAATTCCAGCAGAATTCCTTTATATTGGGCATTTTTCGAATAATTATGTACACCATTCATATTTTTTTAATACCACAAAATTTTTCCAAAGCAGTGAAGGTGCGAAAGCCGGACCTCAATTGTTACGAAAAGTTTACGATACAGTTAAATATAAAGAAAAAGAATCAATACCTGAGTTAAATCTCATCTCAATACGCTCTAAAATAAAAACTTTGCGTGAATATAACACAATATTTAGCAAAAAAAATAATGACGACTTTATTCTTATAGATAAAATACTAAAAAAAACATTAACTGAGATATGGTCAACATCAAAATATAAAGACATTAATAAAATTTCACAAGATAGTTTTGATGATACATTTATTTTTTATCCATTTTTTTCAGGAATAGAAGAGATCCAAAAAAAAGAACTATCAAATATATTTGGGATTTCTCAAGATAGAATATTAGATCTTCAAAGGTTTGATACAATTAAAGGATGGCGATTCATACCTGTTCCCAAAAAAATAGATGATATTATCATAGATAAATCCATTATAGTATTAGATGATGGTTCATGTACGGGTGATACAATTATTCAAATTATAGATTCATTATGTTTTGTTAGGGTAAAAAAAATTACAGTTATTTCTATTATTGGTAGACTTGAAGATTTCAATCGTGAGTTTTTATCACGAATAAAAGAGTTAAAAGTGAAATCAAAAACTTTTTATAAAAAAGATAATAATGGGAATACAATTTATATAGAAGGGAATAAAGTTATTGACGAATTTGCAACACAGAATGAAAAACTAAATGGACCTTCCTCTATGATACCTGTAAATATATACTTTGGTTCTAATTTTCATATCCCAATTTATCCATCACCTAAAGAATGTCCTATATGCAAAGAGATTGAAATTCTAAAAAATTATAAATCAGAAAAAAATATAGCTATGCCAAATGAGGTAGATAGTTATATAAATAATCGAATTAATGAGATCCAAAATATAAATACTTCACAGTTACAAACAACCTGTCCTAGCTATTTTCCTACAATTAAAATTAATAATATTAATAGTTTTACTTACGATACTTCAACATTTTATCAAGTTAGAGATGAGCTTGGCAAAATAGATGGGTATAGATTTTTTAAAAATTATTATAACTTTTTTAATGAAATAAAACATAATGACAAACAAAATTTAGAGGTGTTAATGGCACTTTGTATTCACGAATATAGATTATTAGATACAATAAAAAATCAATTACCTGACATATATATAATGCTCAGAAATTATGTTCAAACTTATCTTCAAAATAATTCACTTGAAGACATGTTTTATTGTTGGTCAAGATACTCTTTCTTCAGATTTTATATAAATATTAATCAAGAATTTTTATTTACTGATGATATTGTTAAAATAATAAAATTTATAATTGGAGATAATTATAGTACTGAATATTTAATTTTCTTTATTTGGGAAAAACATTATTTATATCGTTCTAATCTTACGCTAGATTTTGATATATATTTATTTAGAGAAAATATATTTAAACAATTTATTACAAATGAAGTGAACGAATCTAATTATATTCAAGAAAAAATAATTAATATATGTGACGACTATTCTTATAATGCATTTAATGAAATTGACTTAAGTTTCTATAAATTAAAACAAATATTTAAGGAAGATAAATTATATAATAGAAACTATCTTAACCAAGAGAACCCAACAAGTCATCCTTCATTATTTAATGCTGTATATGAGTGTTTATCACCAATAACAAGAATTATTAGAACAAATTCTATATCTATAGAAGATATTCAAGAATTAAATGAATCTTGGAAATTAAAAAAAGATTTACTATCAAATTTAATTTTGAAACCTTTAAATATTATATCTCCATATATTAAAGGTGCAGATTTATCCAAGGAACTAACATTTCTTTATAATGTAGATGATCCTAAGAATATTTCAACTTTAATTAATCAAATTAGTGAATTATTAAAAGATGATAAAAAAATAACTATTGAAACTATAGATAGAATAAAAGAACATATTAAGGAGTTGTTAAACTATCATTTAAAAGTTGGCTCATTATTAAGTGAATTTTCCATTCAGTTTTTAGAATTTAATCCAATTGAAAATATAAACTATATTTGTTGTAAAAATTCAATAGCATCAGATATATTAACAAATAACCAAAAAATAAAATTTGAGCTATGTGATAAATCTGAATTTAAAGGTTATTTTATTAAAATTCATCCTCTATTTTTAAAAGCAATTCTCATCGAGATTTTAAATAATTATAATAAGCATGCAAAAGGTGAAGATGCTACAATTTCAATATTTAAAGATGATTCTCATTTAATAATAAAATATTTTCAAAATAAATATAAACTAATTGATTCTCCTATTATTGATGAATCATATATAATGAAAATTTCAATGACAGCTATTAAGAAAGGAATGTTAAGTTTCTTTGGAATAGAATACTTACCATCTCTAGCAGCAGATAAATCATCGTTTACAATAAGAATTCCATTAATTAAATCTTTCAAAATATGAAGAAACTAAATGACAATGAATATATCAAAGTCCTTTTTTCAATGGATGATCCTAAACAAAACGGTTCTTTTTCAAAATTTATTTTAGAACAATTCCCAGATGTTTATATTTTTAAAGAACCTTCATCGTTTAATAACGTAATTTGTCATTTAGATCCCAATAAACATATTTTTATATGTATTCATATTGGAGGAGGAGATTTAGCAAAACAAAAAAAGACAGAAAAGGATAAATATTATGAAACTGCAGAGAATGTATATTTAACATTTTTTCAAAAATATTACCCTAAGGCATTATTTATTTTAGGTTCGAGAAGTGCTACAGATGAAATTTTAATAAAGAAGGGATATAAATATTCAAATCCAAGTAAAATTACTCTTGAATATTTTGGAAATATTAACATTCATGATCAATTAGTAAAGGATGTACTTGGTGTAAAATCTATAAGTGGTCATATTCAGACAATTGACAAAATATGTTGTAATTTTTCAAAAATAGTTAATCAGCTTAAAATAAGAAGAAAGGATTCTGGCACTACAAGGAATACTATTGAAATAAAGGATGAGTATGATGTACAAGACTTATTACATTCGTTATTGAAAATACATTTTAATGATGTAAGAGTTGAAGAATGGACTCCAAGTAAAGGAGGAAATTCACAGAAGAGAATAGATTTATATTTACCTAATGAAAATATTTTTATTGAAACTAAAATTACAAAGACATCAAAAAATACTCAATTGAATGATAAAAGTTTAATTAAAGCAATTATTGAAGATACTGGTTCCTTTGATTCTCATCCTGGGCTTAATTATTTATATTATTTTGTATATGACCCCGACCAAATATTGAACAATCCCAATGCGATAATGAAAGATTATTCAAATAAACATCAAGTAAGAAACACTGAATCAGAAATAATGAAAGAATATGAAGTACTTATAAAAATATATAATTAGAAGGAGTTAAAATTTAAGTATAAAAATTTGTTATATATAAAAACCACGATAATTGTATCGTGGTTAAGACAATGTCTTGCTTTAAACCAAGAGCTTGCAAATGTTTTCTTTTAGGTAGCATTTCTTTTCCTCTCTCAGATAAACACAATGAATAGTCCTTTCTCCTGTCTCTGTGTTTAAAATAGAAATAACTTCACCTTGTAGTTCTATTATTTCTTCAGATTGTACTATTCTAGTACCTCGAGAAAGTTCTTGTGTTGTTTCTTCTTTTAAAACAACAGTTTTTGAGCAAAATAGACATTTTAATGCAATTTGTGAATAAACCATTTTTTATTAATTTAAAGAACCTAATAATAATATCAATTTTATAATACGCTGTCAATGTGCATAATAATGAAGAGGGAGAATAAATATTATCAAAATTTCTTAGTGATTCATTTTCTTAAAATTACATATTGAGAATCAACTGAGTGCTTAAAATTAATTTAAAGATTATTTCTTTTGAACATACTTCATTGGGGACATTATAAATAGAATAACACAGGAAATTACAATTAACGATTTAAACAAACAATAAAACAAAAATAATATGGCAATTTATGGAATAGGAGCTAACTAAGACACAGATGATGTAAGTGATGACTTTATCAACGGAAACATTGTAGGAATAGGTTGGAATGCAATTGATGCACCTGACTTTCATGAATACTTTAAATCACTTAAGACAGGTGATATTGTTTATATTAAATCTGCAAATTTCGGCAGTGATATAACTGTAAAAGCAATTAGAATCATTAGGGACAATGATATTGTATTTAATAATCCTCAAGCGGCAATCGCTAGAAATGTAAACTGGGTAAGCACCGACAAATTTAAAATACCAAGACCACAACACGAAAAGAACAATGTACGTTCAAACTCCATTTATGGAGAGTTCCATCCTTTAGTTCAAAGAGAGATAATATCAAGAATGCAATAATAATTAATAAGAACATACGAATGAAAAGCGATATACCTAAAGACATTTACAATCATATAAAAAAGCTAAATGAAATTCAGCGTGAAGTGGACGACCTTTCTCCTAATTCTCGTACTTATAGCTTGAAAGATTATTTTGACCAAATTAGTGAAACAAGAAGATGGTTTTATCCAGGCAAAAGAGATGCGCTTTATGTCCCACATCTTAACTTCGGAACTAAACTAGAAATAATAGAAGAGAATAAAATAGACAAGAAAAAATACAGGACAGCATTTTTAACTTGTAAAAGAGAACTCTCAAAAGCAGTTGGTGTTTACATTCGTGCACTTGAAAAAGGTATAGACAGACTATCAAAAGAAGAATACAAAATAGTATAAATAAAAATAAAGAAATTTTATGTAAATTCCGTATTTTATTAGTTATTACCTTTACAAATATTTATTAAGATGTTAAAATTAAATTTAATAACTTACTGCAACTTTTATATTATTAGGATTATGAAATAATGAAATATTTACCATTTTAAAATGTCATATAAAATTAATTAAAACGAGAAAATGAAAATAGAATTTGTTGATATTCAAAATTTTAGAAAATTAAAAAACTGTAGAATAGATTTTTCTGATAAAGAGACTCTCTTTGTAGGAGCAAATAATAGTGGTAAAACCACTGCAATGGATGCTTTAATTTTATTTTTCAAAGCGAAGAGTAAATTCACAACAAGAGATTTTACATTGTCAAATTGGAAAGAAATAAATTTAATCGGAGAATCATGGATAAAAGAAACTGATATAAATAAACTTGATTTATCTTTTGAAAAATGGGGGAAAAATTTACCAACATTAGATATCTGGCTTTATGTAAATCCAAATGAAATACACTATGTAAATCATCTAATACCAACCTTAGATTGGACAGGAGGATTATTAGGTGTTAGATTGTGTTACGAGCCAAATAATATAAAGGAATTATGTAATGAATATAAATTGACTTATGAAAATTCAAAAACTGTTATTGGTTCGAGTAAAATTAGTAAAGACAATTTTAGTTTATGGCCAAAGGATTTGTGGGATTTTCTAGATAAAAAAATTAACAATTTTTTCGCTGTAAAGACTTACATTTTGAATCCTGATTTAAAAGATACTCTACAAAAAATAACAGAAGCAAACATTCCTTTAGATTCTGAAGCTTTCAATGGCTTAATTAAAGTTGATATTATTAATGCGCAACGAGGATTTTCAGGCACTAATCCAGAAGAAACCAGTGAGTCAACAAATATCAAGAATTTATCGAGCCAGTTAAGAAGCTACTATGATAAACATCTTAACCCTACTGTTAATCCTACTCCTAATGATATTAAAGCATTAAGTGCAATTCACGAAGCTAAAGAAATTTTTGATGCAAATCTAAAAGATAGCTTTAAAACATCATTAGGAGAATTAGAATTTCTTAATTATCCAGGGTTTGGAAATCCAAAAATAAACTTATCGAGCAAATTTAATACAGTTGAAAGCTTAAACCATGATTCATCAGTTCAGTATAGTTTAGATGAAAATGCAGAATTAAGCCTTCCGGAAAAATACAATGGATTAGGTTATCAAAATCTCATTTCTATTGTTTTTAAACTCATTAGATTTAGAGATGAATGGATGCAGGTTGGGAAAAGCTATAAAAATCAGAATTCTGAATCATCTTCTGATAAAGAATTTGAACCTTTACATTTAGTTCTGATTGAAGAGCCTGAAGCTCATTTGCATGCTCAAGTACAACAAGTTTTCATTAAACAGGCATATAATGTTCTTCGGAATAACGAAAACTTAAAAGAAAATACGAAATTTACAACACAGCTTATTATCAGTACTCACTCAAACCATATTGCACACGAAATTAATCTCACATCATTAAGATATTTTAAAAGACAAAATGCAAATGATGGTAGTGTAAATACTTCAACTGTTATTAATTTATCTAAAACCTTTGGAACTGATAATGAGACTAATCGATTTGCAATTAGATATTTAAAAACAACACATTGTGATTTGTTTTTTGCTGATGCCGTAATTATAGTTGAAGGTCCTGTGGAAAGAATGCTTGTTCCATATTTTATTAAACAGCATAAGAATTTAAACAACTGTTATATTTCAATTCTAGAAATAGGTGGTAGTCATGCTCACACACTAAAACCACTTATTGAGAGTTTAGGAATAATTACACTTATTATAACAGATTTAGATTCTATTTCTGGGAGAGAAAAAATTCAACCAGAAAAAGCAAAAGGATATAATACAGGCAATGATACAATAAAAAGTTGGATACCTAAAAAAAGTAATCTTGATGAACTATTTGTTCTAAAAGGGACAGATAAAGAGCATTTAACATTGCCAATAAAAGTCGCATTCCAAATTCCATTAATTATCAATGATGGGAAAAATAATATTGATGTATACCCTTATACATTTGAGGATTCATTGGTAATGGAAAATAGAGATGTTTTTAAAAATTTAAGCACATCAAGTGGCCTCTTAGGAAATATGGTTTCTGCTGCAAAGGAATTAGAAATAAAAGAATCGGCTAAAAAAATGTATGAAGCAATAACTGCAAAAGGTGTAAAAAAAGCAGAATTTGCACTTGAACTTTTATATTTACAGGAACCTAATAAATTGAATACGCCAGAATATATAAAAGAAGGTTTAATTTGGCTTGAAACCAAATTGGCGAATAAAAAAGAGGGTTTAACTATAAATTTAACTCTAAAATCATGAATATTCAAACGCAGAATAATAATATTGACAACAATGTTGATGAAGAAATTTTCGAATGTCTTAAACTCGAAAACCCTAAAAGTTTTTTTCTTTTCGCTGGTGCAGGTTCTGGAAAAACGAGGTCATTAGTTAATGTATTAGAGCGATTTAAAAATGAATATGGAAAACAATTTAAATTAGAAAGAAAAAAAGTTGCTACAATAACTTATACAAATGCAGCTGCCAATGAAATTACTCACCGATTAAAATATGATTCAATATTTCACGTAAGCACCATTCACAGTTTTGCTTGGGATTTAATAAAGAACTTTAACCATGACATTAAGGATTGGCTAAAAATCAATTTGCAATTAGAAATTTCTAAATTAGAGGATGAGCAAAGTAAAAGTAGAAATCTACAAAACAAGACTTCAATTGATAGAACAAATAAGATTCAATCCAAGAAAAAAAGAATTGAGTATTTAGATACTATTATAAAATTTACATATAACCCAAATGGCGATAATCTTTCTAAGGATTCTTTAAATCATTCTGAAGTAATAAGCATTGCTGCAGATTTCATTAATACAAAGCAATTAATGCAAGATTTGCTAGTCTGTAAATTTCCGATTTTATTAATTGATGAAAGCCAAGACACAAAAAAGGAATTGGTTGATGCCTTATTTGAACTTCAGAAAAGGAAGAAGGATTCATTTACGTTAGGATTGTTTGGTGATACGATGCAAAGAATTTATACTGATGGAAAAGAAAATTTAGGACACAATCTTCCTATAGAAATGGTAAAACCTGCAAAAAAAATGAATCACCGTTCTAACAAGCGAATAATTACTTTAATAAACAATATTAGAAAAGACGTAGATGGTCAAGAACAAATACCTCGAATAGAAAAAGAAGATGGATATGTGAGATTATTTATTTGTAATAGAGGGTGTGATAAAAGTAAGATTGAGAAATTAATCTCAATTAAAATGTCAGAAATAACTAAAGATATTAAATGGAGTTCTGATTCAGATGTAATGGAGATTAAAACATTGATTTTAGAACATCATATGGCTGCAAGAAGAATGGGATTCTTGGACTTTTTCGAACCTTTATATAAAGAGGGTAAAATAGCTACCAGCTTATTGGATGGTTCATTATCAGGGGCAAATTTTTTCGCAAAAATAATTTTACCCTTAATTGAAGCTATGAGAAAAGATGATAAATTTGAAATTGCAAGAATTATTAAAAAACATAGTAAGTTTTTAAAAAAGGATGAAATTCTTAAAAATCCAGAGCAAATTGATAATTTAAGAAAGTCCAGAGAAGCTTTAACATCACTTTTGTCATTATGGGATAATCAGAATGATCCTTCGTTGTTAGAAATTTTAATCAATATCCATAAGTCTGGTTTGTTTCCTATTCCAGATAGTCTAATTTTAATTGCTTCAAGAAGTGATGAAGAAAAACATACATTAGAGAGGCTGTCGGAAGAGGAGGATGAGAATCCTGATAGTTTAATTAATGCTTGGGATATGGCATTGTCAAATCCTTTTTCACAAATAAAAAATTACAATGATTATTTGTCTGAGAATTCAAAATTTGGAACTCATCAGGGTGTTAAAGGCCTAGAATATCCTAGGGTTATGGTAATACTCGACGATGAAGAATCAAGAGGATTTTTATTTAGTTATGATAAACTTTTTGGTTCAAAAGAATTAAATGTCGCGGATAAAAAAAATATAGAAGAAGGTAAAGAAACAGGTATTGACAGAACAAGACGACTTTTTTATGTAGCATGTAGTAGAGCAAAAGAAAGCCTAGCGATTGTTGCATACACAAATACACCTGAAATAGTTAAAAGTAATGCTATTAAATATGGATGGTTTAATGAAAAAGAAATAGAAATAATCTATGAATAAATTATTAACTTTTTAATTTACTCACTTAACTAGATACTCCATATTAAAATATTATATTGATATAATTTTATATTTGTAAAAAAATAAAAAATCGATAAAACCATACATATTCACAGAAATTGGAATTTATCACCTTTTATAAATATTTGCAAGGGTACGATAAATAAAACACAATAACTTTATGGGTAATCCAACATATACCAAAGCATTGACATATATAGCGAACGTTTAGAAGCATTTAAGAACCTAAAATTTAATAAAAAATAGAATTCGTAATTCATACAATATCATTAATTTAAGAAAACATTAATCGAAATTTTACGTACGAGTGTACCAATATGAAACGACAATCAAAGAAAATAATAAACAATGGGCATACAAATGAATTCAACAGTAAAAAATACTTCTCCCAAATTTAATTTACGAGAACTAGGTACTATTTCATTCGGACAACTTGAAGGCGAGAAAGACACAAAGTTAAATAAAGACACTTTTTTTCCAACAGAAACAATTAAACAACTTCTGTGTAAACATTACAATTATGTTCTATCGCCTAAAGGAGTAGGCAAGAGCGCAATATTTAATGCACTTACTAATAAATTTATTCCTATTTTTCTATTTGAATATAACAAGCATAGTATTGTTGCAATTAATAAAGCATTTGGAAATGACAATGAGTATTTAGATCCAGCTAAATTTAAAGAAGAAGGAAGAAAAAATTATTCCATTTACTGGGGACTTTATATAATGGGGGAACTTTTAAAAGATATTTTTAAAAACCATTCAGACAAAAATAATTTCAGTGAATTCAAGACAAAAATAAAAAAGTTTGAAGGGCTAAAAGATAAATTTCAGTTATATAATATTCTTGAAATTGTAAACCAATTAAACATTGGTTTCGCATTTAATATAAGTGGGCAAACAGTTGAAATAAAACCAACCCTAAAATATGAAGTTCAAACTGAAAAGTTGTCTTTAAATGACATCTTTCAAATAATAAATGATTTTTATAAGGATAATAATTTAGAAGCATTAATTGTTATTGACAGGATAGATAGCTTTGTTAACAAGGAAACAATGGATATTCAAAAAAATTATTTACAAGGATTAATTGACTGCATTGAAGAAATTACATTCTATAAAAATTTAGACCCATTATTATTCTTACGAACAGATTTGTTTTATTCCTTTGATATAAAATTTGAATATGATAAGGTTAAAGAAAGAAAGATTGAATTAAAATGGGAGGAATCAGAAACTTTAAATTTTATAGTTAATAGATTTCTTTCAAACAAATACATTTGCGATAACTTCATTGGACACTTTTACAATATTATGAATGAAAAGGGTTACAATGAAACAGTAGTTTCAAAAAACATTTTCAAAAGATTTTCTAAATGGGTAAAAAAGGTATTAAATAAAAGAAAATCAAGTAAAATAAAAAGTAAGAACATACCATATAAAATATCTGAAGAATTTATTAAAATGTTTTTCCCTTGTAAACTTGTATTCTCAAACAATCAAGATTTTTGCGAATGGATTTTTGAAAAATTCAAAGATGCTAATGGTTTTATTAACCCAAGAGTTTTAATTTTCTTCTTCAACAAATTATTTGAAAGCCAATATTCATTCATTAGGCAAAACAAAAATTATAATGAAGATGTAGAAGTTGACTTAAAAAAGAACTCAACAAGTCATTTTGAATTGTTTGATGAACCAATCATTGAAAAAACATATAATTCTGCAAGTCAAGAGGAGTTAATCAATATTTACAAACTATTAAAATCTAAAGACCAACAAATTTTGTTTCAAGAAATAAATTTAAAATCATTTGAAACAGGTAAATTTAGGACAGGTGACTTAAATATTAAAAATCTAAAAATTGAAAGGGAAGTATTAGAAATATTACTAACTCATCTGAAATTACTTGGCTTCTGTTGCGAAATGGAAAAACAATATTTTATTATTCCTTCGATATATAAAAACAAATTAGAATTAATAGGAGGCGTAATTTGATAATTAGGAAAGACAAAACTTCTGCCAAATTAGTA
>JAHEYQ010000079.1 GCA_023251515.1 Bacteroidales bacterium | reverse complement strand
CCTCATTTACTACTGCTTTTTTAAAAGCTACTGAAAAATACTTTCTTTCTTCCATTTTAGTCCTATTTTAAGTTGACATTTATTTGATTTTTTTGTCAACCTATGTTAGGACAAGACAACCAAACCTTCATTCCTCTCCTTTTAGGAGAGGTTAGGTGAGGTTGTCTTGAACCTTGAACCTTGAACAATAATTTGAAACTTTGAACTTTAATCCTTTAACTAATTAAAACTTTTAAACCCAAAATGCACCTCTTCGAGTACAATTACAATCCACTCTTAAACCTCTTCAAATCCGACTTCATAGATTTGAACAACGCCACTGATTTCATCCCTTTTGGCGATGACAATTTATTACCTCGTCAGATTGTGCAATTATCACGTGAAGTTGCTGTACATCGCTCTATAATTAATTCTAAAGCATTTTATATAGCTGGCAAAGGTTTTGCTTCAACAGATAAAAAACTAAGTGATTTTATAATATCTGTCAATAATGATTTTGAAGATTTAAGAGATGTAATGTATAAGGTTATTTTTGATGAATTGAATATTGGAAATGCATTTTTTGAGGTTGTTACAAATAAAGATAAATCTTTCTTACAGTTCTATCATCAGGATGCATCAAAGTGTAGATTAAGTTCTGATGGTTTGCAGGTTATTATACATCCAGATTGGGAAAATTACAAAGGTAAAAAAGATAAAAATAAAATCAATTTACCACTGTATCCTAAGTTTAAAAAAGATGGTAATTTATACCGTTCAATAGTTCATATTAAACAATATGAACCAGAATTTTTTCATTATGGTTTACCAACTTGGTATGCAGGTTTAAAATCTGTTATTATCAGTGGTTTAACTGACGAATGGAACAAAACAAGATTGGAAAATCAATTCAATGCATCTGGTTTATTGGTAATACCGGGTATTAATGATATTACAGAAGCTGAAGCATTACAAACTGAATTTGAAAATAATACTGGAGTTAATTCCGAAAAATCTGCAAAAATAATTATTCAATATTTAAAAGATTTAGCACCTGGGCAAACATCACAACAAGCTCAATACTTGCAGTTTGCACAAAATCAGGATGGCTCATGGATGGAATTATATAATCTTTCTCATACCCATTTATTAAGTATTCACAACTGGTTCAAATCATTATGTAGTTTTTATCAAGACCAGTCTGGTTTCGACACCAATCGCATTATAAATGAATATGAAATTGCATTAAACACAACCATAGCATTTTACCAATCCAAATACATCAAATTACTAAACAGAATCTTCAAAGAATTTAATTTTAAAACGGATACATTGGTCTTTTTAAATGAATCACCAGTATCACGTATAAATCCAGTTAAATTTATATGGGAAATCCGCCGTGATATGGGCTTAGACTATGATAAAACAGACCCAATGCAAAAACAATTATATGTACAACTCAAAAACACTTTCAACTCCGCAAAAGATGATACTAAACAATAATATGGTCATTGAGCGATGTCGAAATGTGCCGAAGTACGGTTACTGAGCGTAGCCGAAGTACCAATAACTTAATAACTAAATAACTAAAAATGACTTTCTCCAAATCCGAACTAATATCCCTCGCATTCATCTCCCCATTTGATGAAAACGAACTGAAAGATGAAATAATGTTTACTGCCATCAGTAAATACATTATTCCTGTAGTTACACCATCAATTTACCAACAGGCAGTTGATGACCCACATCGCTTTCAGGAACTAATTGAAGCATATATAAAACCATGTTTAGCATTCTATGTCAAGTATTTACATTTGCAGCAGCTGTTTTTAGAAAGCAAATATTTCATTCCTCCCGAAATTTCCAATGTAAAAAATAATGTAAAAGCGGCTGTTGCAGAAGTATTAATTATTGCAGAACAAAAACAACTTGATTTAACAAAATATGTAAAAGCCAATTATTTACCCGAACCCACACCATTACCCACTAACAGCAAATTAATATCAGGATTTTTACTATGAACACACCCACAAAAAAATTATCATTACAATATTCAATTACAGGTTCTTCACCTGCTGAATATAATTTTCCATCAATTCAAGTTGATGGCAAACAAAACCTAACATTACAGATTAATTATTCAGATATAGATAATTCAGATTGCAAACTATTATTTGAGCAATCATTGGATAATATTGTTTTCAGTAGCATTACAGATGTAGTCAGCAATCCCTTGTTTGTAATCTTACTTGAATACGATACAGTATATACAGTTAATATTTCAGGTTTAAATACAGCATATTTCCGCATCAAACTAATCAGAAATACAACTACAGCAGGTATAATCAACAACATAATCTACCTTACCAACTAACCAATATGCATGGTTACTGAGCTGCTCATTGAGCGTAGTCGAAATGTGTCGAAGTACGGTTACTGTGCGAAGTCGAAGTACCAATTACTCATTTAATCATTTAATCAATTATTATTTATGCAAAAATCCTTCAACCTTTCAGCCCCAAACACACCCGTAAATCAGCTATCCAACGGTGTAGCCATTACCAAATTAGAATTTCAAGGTGATATAGGAATGTCATTTCCTTCCGACCAAGTATTTTATCCTGTATATTCAGGTTTATTATTTGCATTATATGGTCGTTTAAAAGCAATCTCCTTTGAGTTAAATATTTTCGCAACACAAGAATTAACCATCAGATTTTGCGATAGATTACACAATCCAATTCAGCAATCCCATTTTTCATTTACCCCATATCAGAAAGTAAATTTATTATTTAATCTAAATTCACCATACGACACTGCTGACATATTTTTTATAGATTTCTTCTCAAGTTCCGATACTGCCCTTAAAAGCATTACATTTTATCAACAATAAATATGATAACTAAAACAATATTCAACATATCTCAATTATCTGTAATTACTAAAATAGCAGGTATTATATTCAGTTTGTTTATTCCATTACATTCGTTAATTCATTTATTGGTATTATTAGTAGTTGTAGATGCATTTACTGCACTTTGGTGGAAGATAATATCAGTTAATAAAAATGCAAAAGGTATTCGCAATAAAATTAAAAAAGCCATCCATACATTTGAATGTTTAAAGTTCTTTCGTACACTACAAAAACTTCTTTTTTATATAATTACCGTATTTGTATTATATTATTTCGATACCATTGTTTTAAAAATTACACCATTAAATTTCGATGGCTTTACAACATTTTCAACAGCAGCATTAGCCACATTATTAATATCCATATCCGAACTCACAAGTATTATCAAAAACATATCACGCATTACTTCTGTTCCAATTCTCAAAAAACTAATAAATTTATTAACCAGCAATTATAAAAACGTTTTTAAAAATAAATAGTATAAATTCTTTTATCATATTTGTATTCAAAGGCTAACAGTAATGTTAGCCTTTTTTGTTAATAAATCTTGTAGATTTTGAATAAATTGTAAATTTGCAAAAAAATAATAATTTGCAAAACCATACAATACCAGTTAAAATTGGGTTATATACAGTTTTGTTGTAAGCAAATATATTAGTAAAACAAGAATATTATCTAACATAAAAATAAATATTATGAACAATTTACACTTAAAAAACGAATTTATTGAATGGATGTCAACTGAAGGTCTCAGTTCTGGTAATTCTTATGCAAGCTACATTTCTTCATTTTTTAAAATTTATAAAACATTCACATTAGAGGATGCTCAGGTTGAGGCTTTAATAGACAACGGTGATATTGAAGAACTTAATGAATATTTTTCTCATATATATACAATAATCAATTTTGAGAAAAATTCAAAAAATGCTCTAATGTCTTTAAAAGAGCTTAGAGATGCGTCAAGTGCATTAAAAAAATATCATTTATTCTTAGGTGAATTGCTTAGGAATTCAAATACATCACAAGAAAATGTTGTTGAATTTGATGATGATAAAATCGAAACATTTAAAGTTGATGATATAGTTCCTCTTAAAAATGTAAAAAAAATATTCATTACAGCTGATGAACTAAAAGCTAATTTCACCAATCGCCTTTTAAGTCAAGATAGGTTATATGGTGATATCTTTTTCCCTATAAGTTTAATTAAGAAAATTTGTTACAAAAACAATGCACGTCAAGAATTTGACTTCTGGATGGAGAGTCAATTAAACAAAATAAAATTTCACACTAATCTTAATACTGTTTTTTTTAATGATTTTGAATCACTAAGAATTAATGAAAACGGGGAAGTATTAATAGATTGTAAAGACAATATTTCAAGGTCATTATATACGAAATTATGGTCTAATGATAATGCAACAAAGATGTTTGTTAATCATCTTAAGCAAATTGTAATTGACCACGAAATTCCTATGAAAGAGTTACTTATTAGACATAAAGAAAATTTAACAGCATTAAAAACACTGACAAATGAACTTAAAGAAGTGCATAAGAATAAATATAGAAATAGAAAAGATTTAAATATTGCAGGTAATAAAATTATTAGTTCTCGCCTCTTTAATCCAGCAGAAATCAAGTTGTTAATTAATGATATAAACTTTATTAATGATAAAACTTCTTTACAAATGATGGAAAGTACTCAAAATAGCATTAAACGTGCTAATTAAAGTTTTATTTTTTTTAAATTTGGTATATTATGAAAAAATATAAATTCAGTAACGGCATTTGGGTTACTTTTGAGTTTGAAAAAGAATTCTACGTTGGAAGAACAGCTCTTTTTGATGGGGTTGAGTTAGTTGCCTGTGTTTCAGAAAGTGGTGTTATAAGTTATATACATTATTCATTGGTTAGTAACCTTAAACATTTAAAACTTATTAAAGATATGAAATTTAGCAAATTAGACCCAGCCGTCAAAAAAAATAATGATTTAGATTTTAATGCAAACAGCAATTAATCAAAATCAGCATACAATCAGGTAAATACTCAGCCAGTAATTTTAATTAATTATTTTTTATTTTAATATTGTTTGGATTAAAAATAAAAATCTTAATGCAAAACTACCTACGTAAATTTTTAATCTTTCAATATCATACTTTTTAAGTTCTTTCATTTTTTTCAATAACTATGATAAAATATCGTTATGCATTAGACCAAAATGATAATATTGTGGATATACAAGATTTAAATCAATCTAATTTATCTAAAAATGACATTTTCTACAGTTTAGATTTTAAACAAATAGTTATACCTCGTCTTGGTCTTATTAGAGTCAAACATTTTTCCCACAAACCTAATACAAAACTTTTAGGTAGTTCTGAAACATATTTGCACGCATTAGGTAAGAAAGTTTTTATTAATGAATATAATAAATGCCTATTAATGGGTTTGCCATTTTTTATAACTTATACTACATCAAAAATTTGTAACAGGCTAGAAAATCTATATAATATAAAATGCCATTTAGGTTCTGAACGTAATAAATTCGATTTAGCTTCATATTTCAACAAAATAATTTTAGAAAAAAAAGACGATAATTTTATTCCTGATTTATTATTATTAAACACAAATACTAAAGAAAAAATATATATTGAAATTACTGTCACCCATTCTTCTAGTGTAGCTAAATTAAATTCAGGTTATCGCATTATAGAAATTCCTATTTCTGATGAAAATGATATTAATAAAATTTTAAAATTGAAAGATGGTATTTATGATAATTCTATTAAATTTATAAATTTTAAATCAAATAAAAAAATAGGCTCGTTTTGTTCAACAGGTAAGTGTATTCATAAGGAATTTATTATTTTTAATGTTTCGTCTAATGGTAAATGTAACATGAAAATTATTGAAGAAAATGAAATCCAAATTTATATAAAAAAACATTCCAATACATCTATTTGGCAGGTTTTAGTTCCAGATGAAGAATACATTGAGGTTATTAATTATTATAATGTTGAAAGTGAATATGGTGAAATATATAAAAGATTTGTTCGTTTAGCGTATAGTAAGAATATAAAAGTTAGAAATTGTTTTATTTGTAGGTATCATTCTATAAATTTTTCACCTTTTTCTGATGAAGGAGCTATTTTCTGTAAATTTACTAAAATTAGTTGTTCATCTAATAATGCTGTACAATGCAATTATTTTAAAGCAGATTTCAAAGTATAATAGTAAATGGTCATATATAGTTTTTTCTATATAAATATTATCAATAATTTTATGCTATTTTAGTAATTTTAGTGAGGGGATTGGGGGCTGCCTATTTTCGTCAGTCCTTTGTGTTGTTTTTTGTTTCGTCCGTAGGCGCTATTACAGCTCATTTCAACTCACTTTGTTTGATTGTAATCATACCCACACCAAAGCATAATAATGCTTATATTAGGCTTAAAATCAACTCAAATCATTACAAATCCAAAACTATTAACACATGTTATATGCATAAAAAAATTTATAAAAATTGAAAATAAATTTGTTATAATGATTTATTTTTCATAACTTTACATAAATTTTTTACAAACCACGCAGGTTTGAAGTTCTTTGAAAGGCTTTTGCGACAAAATAGCGACAACATGACAATAATAACTGTAAAACATTGATAGACCAGCTCCTGCTGAAACTCCCCAGATGTGGAAGCAAGCAAGGATAAGTGGTTGAGCGGTGCGATATAAGGGGCTTACCCTTTTTTTATTTACTTTTCTTTAGGATATTCCATTTTTTTTATTAATTTCGTATCAGAATTCTATCAGATATTATAGATACTCTTTCTATTTGAATAGAGCTGCTATTAATAATGAATACAAAATCAAATAAATACAAACAAACAAAAATTAAATTTTCAATATTTTCTTTGGCAATATATATATTTGGTATATTGATTTTTACTTATTGGAATTATCATAATGATAAAAAAAATCTGATGAATGAAGTAGATAATCAGCTTTATTCTGTCGCAATCAATATTAAAAACATTTTACCAAAACCTTTTCTAAATAAGATTCAAAATCCAACAAGTATTTCTAACGTTGAAGATTGGAATAATATTAAATTATTAACTCAATTTGCATCAACTTCTAACATAGATTTTTTATATACTTTAATAAAAAAAGAAGATAAAGTTTATTTTACTTCATGCAGCACAAATAACAATGAATTAAATTCAAATAACTTCATAAAATATTGGACTGAATATAAATACACGAGTAATATTTTATATAATTCATTTGATAATAATTCAGCAGTATATGAAACAAACACAGATAACTGGGGACAATTCAGATCCGTTTTTATTCCTTATAAGACATCAAACGGACAAACAATTATCCTTGGAGCAGATTATGATTATACACGCATTAATAAGAAAATTTATACCAGTACTTTAAATTCGATATTAAAAGGATTTTTCTTTATTTTTCTGGCTTTCCCTATGATTTTTTTAGTTTATTATCTGCAACGCAAAAACTCAAAGTTTCTAGAGAAAAGGATAAAAATCAGAACACTAGAACTTACTGACGAAATTAACGAAAGAAAAAGCATAGAAGAAGAACTAAAAAAATCTTATAATCAATTAGAAGAATTGGCAATTAAAGCAAATGCAGCTTCACAGGCAAAAAGTAGCTTTTTAGCAACAATGAGTCATGAAATCAGAACGCCAATGAATGGAATTATTGGAATGATAAGTATTTTAAAACAATCCGAATTAAATTTTGAACAAAAAGACAGTTTAAATATTATTGATTTTTCGGCAAATAATTTATTGGCAATTGTTAATGACATCCTTGATTTTTCAAAAATTGAATCAGGTCAAATTGAATTAGAAAGTATTCCTTTTGATTTACATAGAAGTATAGAAGATATTATTAAATTAATGAGTTTTAAAACAACAGATAAAAATATTGCATTAAAAAGAGAAATTGAAGAAAAAGTACCGGTTTATGCAATTGGAGATCCGGTTAGAATTAATCAGATAATATTAAATCTTACCAACAATGCCATAAAATTTACAGAAAAAGGAAGTGTAAAAATAAAATTAGAAGAATTAAGCTCATCCGAAAACGAAATTTTATTAAAAATAAGCATAATAGATACAGGTATTGGGATTTCAAAAGAAGCAAAAACAAATTTATTTAATGAATTTTTTCAGGCACACAATTCAATATCAAGAAAATACGGAGGTACTGGCTTGGGATTAGCTATATCTAAAAAACTTACAGAGTTAATGGGTGGAGAAATAGGTGTGGAAAGTAAATTAGGTGAAGGATCTACCTTTTGGTTCACATTCAATGTTTTAAAATGCACTCAGGAAAAATTTTTACAATCTAAATATCAACCAATAATAAAAAAAATGGAGCAAAAATTAGAAGTTTTAGTTGCGGAAGACAATCTGATAAACCAAAAGATTGTTATGGCAAACCTTAAAAAAATGGGGCATAAAGTAGATGTTGCTTCAAATGGACAAATTGCAGTAGAATTATTTAAACAAAAAGCATATGATATTATCCTAATGGATGTTCAAATGCCTGAAGTTAATGGGATTCAGGCTACTCAAGCTATCAGACAAATTGAAGAAAATGAAGGTAAAAAACCCATTTATATTGTTGCCATGACTGCAAATGTCTTAAAAGAAGATATTGAACACTATTTAGAAATTGGAATGAATACCTGTTTAAGTAAGCCATTTAAAGTAGAGGAATTGGTTAACATCTTAAATCAGATCCAAAAATAAAAAGTCAGAATTTGTTTAGTAATTCTGACTTCAGTTATTTTTATTTAACTAATTTACTTTTTCTCCGCAATCGCACTCATCAAAACTTTTATTATATTGTAACATAGCTTGTTGACTCATACCCATACTTGAAAAGCCACCATCATGATACAAGTTTTGCATAGTAACCTTTTTGGTCAAATCTGAAAATAATGTAATGCAAAAATCAGCACATTCTTCGGCAGAAGCATTTCCGAGAGGAGACATTCTTTCTGTAAAATCCATTAAACCATCAATACCTTTTACACCGCTACCAGCAGTAGTTAATGTTGGAGATTGTGATATTGTATTAACTCTCACCTTCTTCTCTCTTCCATAAATATATCCAAAACTGCGAGCAATTGATTCTAAAGCAGCTTTTGCATCTGCCATATCATTATATTCAAACAAAGTCCGTTGTGCAGCAATATAAGAAAGAGCTACAACAGAACCCCATTCGTTTATCGCATCCATTTTTTTAGCTACCTGCATAACTTTATGAAATGATATTGCAGAAATATCTAATGTCTTTTGAAAATACTCATAATCAAGATCATCATAACTACGCTTTTTACGAACATTAGGCGACATACCAATAGAATGAAGTACAAAATCAATTCTACCGCCATAGACTTCCATTGCTTTCGCAAAAAGATTTTCAATATCTTTTACATTGGTAGCATCAGCAGGTACAACTATTGTATTGCACTTTTCTGCTAATTCATCTATTTCTCCTAAACGTATAGAAACGGGCGTATTTGTTAAAATAAATTCAGCACCTTGTTCATAAGCTTTTTCAGCTGTTTTCCAGGCAATTGATTTATCATTTAGTGCTCCGAAAATGATTCCTTTTTTTCCTTTTAATAGGTTATACATGTATTTATTTTTGATTTATTTCTCTTTAATTCATCAACTCTTTTGCTGTCTCCAATGCTGATGCAGTAATTTTTTCATTACTCAGCATTTTAGCTATTTCCTCAATTCTCTCATTATTATTCAATTGTCTTATACCACTACGGGTAATTTTTGAATCTGAAATTTTAGAAACAAAAAAATGCTGTTCAGCTTTTGCAGCAATCTGAGGCAAATGAGTAATCGCAAGTAATTGTCGCTCCTTAGCCATTTTACGCATTATATTACCTACTTTAGCTGCAATATCACCTGATACTCCATTATCAATCTCATCAAAAATAACAGTTGGAAGTATATTTTGTTTACTAATTATTGATTTGATTGCCAACATCAATCGGGAAAGCTCGCCTCCAGAAATTACTTTTGATAATTCTCTTAATTCGCCTCCCCTATTTGCATTAAACATAAAATCAACAGAATTACACCCATTTGAATTTAATTGATGATTGGTTTTCAAATCAATTTTCAACTGAGATGTACTCATTCCTAATTCATTTAAAATCTCTTTTACTTTATTTTCTATCTGAGGAATGACATTTACTCTTTGGTTTGAAAGATTTAATGCCATTAAATTAACTTTTTCAAATTGCTGTTTTACAACAAGTTCCAATTCTTCAATTTTAACTTCATAGTCTGAAATCAACAATAATTCATCAGAAACTTTATTTTTAATCAGATTTAATTCATTAACAGACAAAACATTATGCTTCTTTTCTAAACGATAAATCAAATCAAGCCTTTCTGAAAGCTTATTAATTTTCTCAGGATCAAAATGAATACTTTCTTCTAAAATCTCAATTTCACTTGTAATATCCTTAATTTCAATTATTGCACTTTGTATTCTCGCTGCTATATCAAATATCTGAGGATGAATGTTTTTTAACCTCAAAAATTGAGAATTAACTTCATTTAGAAACGATAAAACATTTAAGTCTGATTGAGACAAAATTGAAACAGACTTGAATAATGCAGATTTTATTTCTTCAGCATTATTTTGAATTTCTAATTCTTTTGCTAAAAATCCCTGTTCATCATCCTGAAAATTAGCTTTTTCAAGTTCATCAAACAAAAATTGAAGGTAATCTTTTTGCGTATTTGCTTCAGATTGTTTTGTTTTTAAAACAGTTAATTCTTGTTTTAATTTTTGATAAGTTGAAAATTCAGTTTTAAATTGCTTTAGTAAATCCTGGTTTCCAGCTATTGTGTCAATTACTGACATCTGAAAATCAGAATTGTTTAATGTAAGAGTATTATGTTGTGAATGAATATCAACCAACTTTTCGCCAAGCTCTTTAAGTTGAGATAGGTTAACAGGAGTATCATTAATAAAAGCTCTGGATTTGCCATTTGGTGATATTTCTCTTCTTAAAATGCAAGGATTATCTTCATCTAATTCATTTTCAACAAAAAATTGTTTTAAATCGAGCAAAGAAATATCAAAACTACCTTCAATAACACATTTATAATTTTTATCAAACAAAACATTAATATCTGCCCTATGACCCAAAATTAGCGAAATTGCTCCAATAATTATTGATTTTCCTGCTCCGGTTTCTCCGGTAATAGCTGAAAACCCTTTTGATAAATGAATATCCAATTTTTCAATTAAAGCGTAATTTTCAATATATAAATGAGATAGCATAATTTTATTGGAAATATAATTTGTAAAGCTATTTTACTATTAGCAAAACTAAAAAACTAATTTTTATTCATAATTCCCTGATATTTACTGGCATTTGAAGGATCAATTTCAATAAGAGTACCAATAATACGGGCTTTATCCTGAGGTGCTGCTTTAGAAAAAACATTCACTATTTCATCAGATTTTGCATCCATAAACAACTGAATACTAAACAATCCTGGCTTTTCACGATAAGCTTTCCTAATCAATTCAATGCTTTCTGTAATTGAGGTTCTTCCTGTTTCCACATTATCATACATTTGATCAAGTCCTAAACGATGAAATTTATAATTAGCCTGACGCACACCACTATATGCATTATTTAAAATATTTTCAACTATCCAGTATCTGTTTTTTTGACTCTCAAATGATTTCCATCCTTTTTCAGGTGAGTTTTGAGACATATTTACAATATTCTGAGCTTTCTCAAAAAAAGGAGTACCTCCATTTAATGAAAATGAATCGAAATCATATCCCAGAAAAACATAACAATAATATGCAACCATTGCAGTTAAATTTGATGTAATTGCATTATCGTTAAACTCAAGCGTTTGCAAATCAACATATTTAAATTGAACATCTTTATCAATAAAGTTAAGCATTACTGTATTGTACGAAGTACGATAAACAGGACGACGTAGCTGGATATTCATTGTTCCTTTAAATTCGTCTGCACCAAGTCTATCGTTAATGGTTATTAAAATACTGCATTCTATTCTTTCTTCAGGTTTATATGAATAATTTGTCCAATTTCTATTATTTACAAATTCGTACAATGAGGTTCTCATATTGTCGTAAACACCTCTATCAGTACCTTGTACCTGGGGAGCCATTACCTGAATATTACAATTAAATTCCTGTGAAATAGAAAATAATGGTATAAGAATCAGTATAATATAAGTTGTTAATTTCTTCATTTTTTAAGATTTTGAATAATATAATCTGCAATATCTTTTGCAACTTCTTTTTTTGATTTTAATTTAAAATAAGCATTATTCCCTGTTTTATCAAAAATACTTATTTTATTGGTTTCGAAGCCAAAACCCGCACCCTGATCATTTAAAGAGTTTAAAACAATAAAATCAAGATTTTTTGATTTTAACTTTTTTAATGCATTCTCTTTTTCATCATTTGTTTCCAAAGCAAATCCAACAAGTATTTGTTTTACTGTTTTTTCAGCACCTAATGTTTTCAATATATCTATAGTTGGGATCAACTTTATTACCGGAGGTTCTGCTGTTTTTTTAATTTTAATATCAGATTTGGTATCAATTGTAAAATCTGCAACGGCAGCAGCCATTATACAAATATCAGTCTGCTTAAATAAAGTAATACATTTCTGATACATTTCATCTGCTGAAACTACATCAAATCTTTTAATATTCGGATTTTGAGTTGTAAGAGAAACCGGGCCGCTTATCAATTTCACATCGGCACCCAAATCGGCAAAATGTTCTGCTAAAGCAAAACCCATCTTACCCGAAGAATGATTCCCAATAAATCTGACAGGATCAATAGCTTCATAAGTAGGACCAGCTGTAATCAACACATTTTTGCCTTTTAATACATTTTCTTTTTTGTAATAATTTCCGACAAATTCAAGTATTTTTTCAGGCTCTTCCATTCTGCCTTTGCCATCGTAACCACAAGCCAATTCACCACTTGGAGCCACAATAAAATGCACTCCATTTGAAATCAAAAAACTGATATTTCGCTTAACTGCATAATGTTCATACATTTTGCAATTCATTGCCGGTGCTATAAAAATTTGTTTATTAAAGGCTAAAAAAGAAGTAGAAAGGGCATCATCAGCAATTCCATTGGCAAATTTCCCTATAATATTTGCAGTAGCAGGAGCCACAATCATTAAATCAGCCCAATCAGTTAAAGCAATATGCTCTGTAGAATAATAGTTATTATCAGCAAAAGTATCAAAATAAACTTTGTTTTTGGAAATGCTTTCGAGGCTCAGTTTTGTAATAAATTCCAAAGCATTTTTAGTAGCAATAACCTTAACCTCTGCACCCGATTTTATAAGCAAACGAATCAAAAAAACAGATTTATAGGCAGCAATTCCACCACTAATACCAAGTAAAATTTTTTTCCCGTTTAGCATATAATTTAAAATAAAAAAAGTATAAACTATTGATGTAACAATAGTTTATACTTTCGATTATTAAATTTATTAAAATTTTGAATCAGAAGCTTCTTTTATTGGATTTCTGTAATAAATCTTATGATTCAGATAATCATTTATAGCCAATAAAGTAGGCTTTGGAAGTTGTTCGTAATGTTTTGCAACTTCGATTTGCTCTCTGTTTTCAAAAATTTCTTCAAGATTATCACTTGGAGTAGCAAACTCCTGAATTTTAGTATGCAATTCTTCTTTTAAATCTGAAGAAATTTGATTTGCACGTTTTGATAAAATTGAAATAGTTTCGTAAACATTATTGGTTTCTCTGTAGAAATCAGCAGTATTACGAGTAACTGCAGTTGTATCTGCTTTTATTTTTTTTAAATCCATAGCAATTATTTATGACTTATTTGTTTTCGATATTTGATAATGCTTTTTTATAATAAGATTCTGCATCACTTTTAAATTTTGTATCAGGGAAGTTACTTATCAGATTATTGTATGCCTCAATAACATTTCTGAATCGTTCTTGTTTTTTTGAATCGATACTATTTTTGGCATAATCATAATCAGACTTTACGATATAATACATAATTTCCTCTCTTTGTGATGTTTCAGGAAAATCTTTCAATATATTTGTAAATGCAATCTGAGCTGCATTATATGATTCGGTTTTATAATAAAGTTTTGCAATTTCAAAAGCTTTATTGGTTAGTTTTAATCTGAGATCGTCGATTAATTTATTTGCTTCAGCCACTCTGGTGCTTCTCGGATAAAAATTAATGAACAATTGCATCTCTTTTATCGCTTCCTGCGTACTGCTTTGATCAAGCGAATATGTAGGAGAATCAAGGTATTTGCAATATGCACTCATATAAAAACTCTCTTCAGCGTATTTGCTGTTGGGATATATTTTAGCAAAATTTTTAAAATGATAACTTGCTGTTATGTAATCTCCTTGTCCATAATAACAATAGGCATAATAATACTGAATCTTTTCAGCCTGTTCTTTGCCTCTATATACAATTATCACTTCATCAAATAGTTGTAAAGCTCTGTAGTAGTCTTGTTTTTCGTAATAGTTTACAGCCATTTCAAGTTTTTTGGCATGATCGGTGCTTTTGAGTAAACGTTGGTATTTGCTGCACGAACTCAGTTGCACAAGCATAACTATTACAAATAGATATATCAATTTCTTAATCATTCTGCAAAATTAAAGATTTTTACTGAATTACGAAACGTATTGCGTAAAGATTTATTATATATTGTTAAAAAAAAACTTTGACAGTAATCAAAATTTATCAATTTTAGTAAAAATATAGTCTTAATAATCAAATCGGGGATTTACAACGTTATTATAAATTGAACCAAAAGTATAGGTTAATCCAAAATTAAAGCTATAAGAATATTGAGTTTCAAGTTGATGCTGTTGCAACAATACCTCTTCATATGTTGCCCCCTGTTTCGATAAAGAAAGCTGATCGTGAATTACAGAAACATAAACATAAGCAGAAAAAGACAATCCTTTAAATATTCTAACATTCAGATTCGCATTAATTTCCAAATTGTTTTTCGAAAAATCGTTTAAGAAATTACTATAAACAACTGATGTATTGGCTGATCCCCATTTGCTTATATAGTTCAAACCCAGTCCGAAAGAATGCGTTGAAAGCAATTCTTCTGTTTGATTATAAATAGTTGTATCTATATATTGATGATAATTACCTCCGATTTTATAACGAAAAACCAGTAATTTGCTGGCAGATTGACTATAAGGAAATACATTATATTCAATTCCTGCTTTCAACGAATTGCTCAATTTGTAATTATTGTAAGTATTGTTATACATCGTGTAAAAATAGCCCAGTGACCAATGCTGGTTTAGTGATTTTATTGTATGATGGCTAAAATCATAAGATCTGCGATAAGTTCGGATCGTTGTCGTATCATCTATCACATATTTTGATTCTTTGTAAAAACCACT
>JAHEYQ010000020.1 GCA_023251515.1 Bacteroidales bacterium | reverse complement strand
ATCAGTAATTCCTGAGGAGAAAATCGAACTCATAAGACCTTTATACGCTGATGGTAAAATGACGGGTGTTTTAGAGTATATGGTTGATAATGCCTTTCTAACACAAAGAGCAAATCATGTATTAATTACTGATGACATGGGTTATGAGAAAATGCTGGGGATAATTAATTGGGCAGGTACCGAAAAATACTTATTGTATTTATTTCCAGAAAAGAAAAATGAAATCTTAGAAGTAATGCTTTACTTTAGATATATTGGTATAAATATTAATGCCGATTTATTGTATTCTTCCTACATGAATCATCATAAAGAAGGGTACAATCATATTTATAATTATGCTTTACGTAATTTATCCTTATCAGCAAATTTCAATTCATTTAATATATTTCACGCTGTTGACTTTTTAAGAAAGCTAGCTATGTCTCCCGTAATCACAAAAACAAAATATAAGTTTGATGCAACTAATTTATTTGTAATGCTAATATCTAGCTTTCCTAAACCAGAATTTAGTTTCTCTTTGAAAAATAGGATTCAACAAAAATTTAATTTATTGGGAGAATATTTAGATTTAACGTTTGAGGCACTTTTGGATGCACTGAGAATTAATTCCCAAAAGTAGAGCCATGTACATTATTCAAAGCCAGTTAACATCCGCACAACGAAATTTGCTTAAAGAACATTTATCCTTAATGCACAAATTGAAAGACAGAATAAAGAATGAAAACAAAACACATAGTATAGTTAATTCCTGGTGTAGTGTGTTTACAAACAACATAGCTCGTATTAAAAGTAGTTATTACTTGAAAGTAAAGTGCTTCGAAATAGGCTAAAACATACCACCATACGTAAGTAAAGCACCACAATAATTAAAAATGATGATTTAATATGTAAATAAAATCACTTTATAAAACATACATTATCTTACAACCCCTCGGGAGCTATCGCACCCAAGGGGTTGAGCAAGACTTCAACCCGTTGGGTCTGAAAGTCCCGAAGGGTAATAACAGTAAAAAATATTATATTTGTAGCTTAAATAAAAACACAATACTACAAAAAATAAAAAGCCGGATAATTTTTAGATACAAAGGTGTACAGAGTGTGTTTTATTTTTATAATCAAGGGCTTTTATAATTATTTTAGAAAAATACGAGCAAATAAATTAAAATGCATAATAAATCAAATATTTATATCGATTACTCTTTTTATATACAACAAATTTTTGCTGAGATAAACAATATTTCAGATGATGAAGAATGTAAATTTGTATTAAAAGAGATAACATTGAAAAAAAATGATTTTTTGCTTAATGAAGGTGAGTATTGTAAAAATATATATTATTTAAAATCAGGCATTTTTCGAAATTATTACATAAAAGAAGGGAACGAAATTATTACAAGTTTTGCATTTCCGTCAGATATTTCTACCATTTTACGCAGTATTTTATTGAACGAACCAAGCCGCGAATATATTCAGGCAGTTACTGATTGTGATTTATATTCAATTGCAATTGAAAGTTATCAAAAAATAAAATCGAGATATTCAATAATAGATAAAATTGACGCAAAAATCACACAATTATATGCATTGATGTTAGAAGAAAGACTTTTTTCACTTAAATTTCATACTGCCGCCGAACGATACCAAATATTACTTGAAAGAGAGCCTTTAATAGTAAAATATATTCCGTTAACTTACATTGCTTCATATTTGGGTATAACACTTGAAACATTAAGTAGAATCAGAGCACAAAAATAAACAAATGCTTTTTTTAATGCGTTAAAATAAAATTATTTGACAAATATCAAATGACAAGAAATTAATAAACTCCATTTTTGCAGATAAATAAATTCAAAAAAATGGATATCAAAATAAACAGTTCAGAAATAAGATTGGCAAATAGAAATGATAAGCCAATAGTTGTTAAAATCCTTACAGAATCCTTTAAAAACGACCCGCATATTAACTGGCTTTTAGAAAAAACCAGTAACAAAGACAAACTTGCAATTATTATAAATTATGTTGTTGATGAAGCATTTAGTAAGGGAACAATTTATATAACCAACGATAATTTAGGGGCTGCAATGTGGCTGTCTGAAAAAGAAGAAAAAATTACAATTGAATATATACAGCGTAATCTTTCGTTTCTATTTAAATTGGGGCTTAAAACAGTAATAAGAAATCTGAAATCGGTGAAAATTTCTCACGATCATTTCCCTTTGAACAAGCAGTTTTGCTATTTATATCTGATTGGCGTCATGCCCGAAGGACAAGGACAGGGCATTGCAAGTAAATTAATGAATCCGGTTTTGGAAAGTTGCAAATTAAATGGAATTCCTGTATTTCTCGAAACAGCAAATATTAAAAATGTAGAAATCTATAAGAAAAAGGGATTTGGTCTAACAGATTGTAATAAAACGAGTAGTACCTCAATCTATTTTATGAAAATTGAAAACATTTTACAGTAAAATGATTAAAAAACTGTGAATAAATATAACTGAAAAAATAAGAAAGAAGCCAGCAAATGATTAATAAATAGTTTAAAAACTAATAATTGTGGTTAATAACCCCCACGGTTGCTATCGCACCCATGGGGTTGATTCAGTTAATCTATTATTCAGCAGCATAGCCGATTACAACAGCAAAATCTCTCTGCAATTAGAACAGAAACTGATATTTTTCTGATCAATATCTTCAACATAAGTTCCCGAACGCATTACACAATCAGGAGTATGACAATGGATTAATCCGAAAGTATGACCAAGTTCATGAATAATTTCTTTGGCAATACGTTCTGATAAAATATCTGGATCTGCTTCCATCCCGTAACGTTCGTTACTCAATCTGTAAATTGAAGCAATGCCTGATCTTCCGCCTAAAAAAGCTTGTCCGAAAATATATGTAAAAATCGGGATAAATAAATCAACATTTATCAGACAAATTGTTTTCGAATCGTCGGTTGCATACTTATTGTCAAAATAATACAGCAATTTGTTGGCATCATATTGTCGTCGGCCGGGGTCGTAAAAATCACTAATATCAAAATAACCTTCTTTAATTTGAATATTTATAAAAAACTCAGCATTAATCTTAATTACAAGTTTTTGCAGGAAATCAATCTCAAAGTTGCCAAAAGTAACCAATGTGATTTTTCGAAAATTCATTAAGATATTTTTTGTGATTTCAGTATAATAAACTTTTTAAACCTGATAATTTAATTCTCTTGCTTCTAATTGTATTGATTGTATAAAAAAACAATTCATAAAATACAGTATCAAACAGCTATTAATCCAGTTTTATTTTTTATCTGTAGATTTCAGATCATATTTTTTAATCTTATTATAAAGCGTTACCCTGTCAACTTGTAAGGCCCTTGCAGAACTTGAAATATTCCAGTCGTATTTATTCAAAATCTGTATAATATGAATTTTCTCGAGCTCATACAAACTTTCTACGGACGAATGAATAGTGCTTTTTTCCAAAGGAAGGTCTTTCATTGTTATTTTCTTACCGTTTCCAATTACAATAGCACGTTCAATCATATTTTCGAGTTCGCGTATATTGCCCGGAAAATCAAATTCTTCCAATCGTTTTATAGCTGAAGCATCAATCGGAATTGGTGGCTTATTCATCGAAACACAATATTTTTTTATAAAATAAGCTGTAAGCAATGGAATATCATCAATTCTTTCGCGAAGTGGCGGAACATTAATATTTACTACATTCAGCCGATAATACAAATCTTCTCTGAAACTACCTTCTTCCACCATTTGTTTTAAATTTCTATTGGTAGCACAAATAACCCTGAAATCGGAGCTTATTTCTTTATTTCCACCAACTCTGACAAAAGTTTTGGTTTCGAGAACACGCAAAAGTTCTACTTGCATTTTTGTAGAAACAGTAGCAATTTCATCAAGAAAAATTGTACCATTGTCAGCCATTTCAAATCTGCCTTTTCTGTTGTACATTGCCCCGGTAAAAGCTCCTTTTTCATGTCCGAACAATTCACTTTCGAGCAAACTTTCAGTAAGTGCACCACAATGCACGCTTACAAGCGGAAAATATTTGCGAAGCGAATTGGAGTGAATGGCTTTGGCAATCAGTTCCTTTCCGGTTCCGCTTTCACCGCTTATAATTACAGACGAATTTGATTGCGAAACACTTTCTACCTGATGCAAAACCTTTTTCATGGCAGCACTGTTCCCAATGATATCTTCAACGTTTTCAAGCTTTACTATTCTATCTTTAAGTATTTCGTTTTCATGTGCCAGTGAAATTTGTTTTGTAGCATTTCTTATCAAATGCGACAAATCATCAGGGTCGAAAGGTTTGGTAATATAATCATAAGCACCATCTTTTAGTGCCTGCACAGCGGTATCAACAGCAGCAAAAGCTGTCATTATAATAATGATTGATTCATTTTTTAAGGATTTTATCCTTCTGAGCAATTCCATGCCATCCATGCCGGGCATTTTAATATCCACCAAAATGATGTCAAAAAAAGCTGATTCAATCTTAAACAGTGCAACTTTTGCATTTTCTGCACATTCAACGTGATAACCATCTTCTATAAACCAGTTATAGAGAGAATCCCTAACCGAATCCTCATCGTCAACAATTAATATTGAAATTTTTTTATTCATTTTCTGTAATTGTAAATTCTTTTTTTAATGGCAATGATAATGATATGCTTGTTCCTTTACCCGATTCTGATTTTACACTTATTTTACCATCATGGCTTTGAATAATTCCATGAACGATTGGCAAACCCAATCCGGTACCTTTCTCATTATGTTTTGTCGAAAAAAACGGTTCAAAAATATGCGGAATATCTTCTTTTGAAATACCGATACCATTATCTGTTATTTCAATCGTAATATTTTCATTATCCTGATTGTAAGTTCTGAAAACAATTTCCCCGTTTTCAGATACGGCATCCGAAGCATTCACTAAAATGGCAATACAGGCTTGTTTAATCTGATTCGGACTACAGTAAATTAAGTCAGAATGAGCAGCAAAATCAGTAATAAAACTTATTTTGGCAATTTTCATCGAATGATTCATAAGCTCACTTGTTTCATATAATATTTCATGTAAATGTTTGTTCTCGAAAAAGTTTTTATCCTTTCTCGAAAAATCGAGTAAGCCTTTTACTATTTCTCCACATCTTTTTGTTTCACTCTCTATCATTTTAAGATGTTTCAAAATAGATTCCTTTTTGTCAGCATCTATATTCTGATTAAGAAGTTGCTTGTGAACCAATTTGGTATATATAAGAATACCTGACAAAGGATTGTTTATTTCGTGAGCTACAGAAAGAGATAATTTTCCCAATGATGCAATTCTTTCGATATTAATAAGTTCATTTTGAGCCTGACTTAATTCTTCTGATTTTATACGAACCTTATATTCAAGTTGTTGTGACCAGTTATGCAATTCGCTATTTGCTTCCTGCAAATTATCCAGCATATGATTAAATGCTTCCGACACCAATCTCATGTCATCCAGTTGATTTGGTTTAATTTGCAGTCGGGTATCCCTATCGCCTTTAGAAACTGAATCGCTGGCTCTGATTAACTCTTTTAATGGACTTTTAATATTTCTTCTGGTAAACAAAATTAAAAAACCCAATAACAATATAGTTGTAACAGTAGCTAATATATAGAAATCTTTAGAGGATTTCTCGATAGTGGCATCCAGATCATTTAAAGGAACTTTAATAATTAAAGATCCTAATATCTTTTCGCTTTTATTATGAGCATGACAAGAACTGGTATAGCATGATCTTTCGTTTTCTATTGGAGAATTAATAAGCAAATGCCTGTGTATATTATCATTCTGATACATTTCACATTCGCTGTTTACTTCAATTACCCTATAAAAACTATTTTGATTGGGAAACATAGATTTTATACTTGTATGACATTCCAGACAGTTGGGATTACTATGTCCTTTTTGATTGGTTGGAAAAGAAGAATAAGCAAGTTCTTCTTTCCGGTTATAAACGTTAACTTCATCTACACCCGACATCCTGTTTATTACTTCTAGCGTATTTTGAAGAGATTCGGTATTGTTTTCCAACATAGATTGATACAAAGCACTTCTTACAAGCAATGCTGCATTTGTTCCACGTTGATGAATTACACTTTTCATATATCCTTCATTAACAGATTTAAAGATAATACCAAAGGATACAAAAAGAAAAAATGATAAAATAATTATTATAAAAACAACACGGCTATAAATTGAAGATCTGAGTCTTAAATACTTTTTTATTAATGGATTTTCAGATAAATGATTGAAATTAAATTTCATTATTTCAATATTATTTAATATCTACAAATTTAATTATTTTTATTCAATATGTTTAAAAAATCAACATTATTTTTATTAAGCTATTTTTGCTTATTTTTATATTAAACGCATTGAATTAAAAAAAAATAACCCCAGCACCAGGTATTGGAGTTATTTAAACGTACAATTACAATTAAAGAAACTTCTAAAACATGGCTTATCCTTCGTTAAACTTCAATTATTAAATCATTTACAGGATTGATTATTTCAAAGGCGATCATAAAACGCTTCACTGAGTTTTTAATCCAGAATATCGGGACTTTTACTTTATTTTTCTAATTCAGAAAAACTAATTTTCAGCCCTAAATATTTCATTATACTTTACATAGATGTATTGATAAATTTTGTTTGAAAATCCTCCCAAACTTCAGGACCATAATCAGCAAGGATATTTTCTTTAATTTCGCCTCCATCCTGAAGAATAATTGTTGCAAATTCATTATTATTAGATAATCTGATTGTTGCGAAAAAATCTTTCAGACGGCTAAATTCGTTTTTCAACCATTCCTTATACACATCAGCTATTAATAAAAATTGTAATTCCCTTGTCCAGTTTGTTGGTTCAATAGTATAAATCCAACCTTCATTAAATGTGGATGAATTAACAATAGTCGGATTTTCAATAATTTGTTTGTTAATTGACTTAATAATACCCGATATAGGTGACTTTATTGTTAATTGCTTTCCATTTTGAATAATAGACAAAACAGCCTCCCCTTTATTTATTTTTTCTCCTTGTTCTTTCAACTTCAATTTATTTATATTTCCGGTAATACGAATCAGGAAATCGTCAATACCAATTTTTACAAAACCGTTTCTTTCCATAAAAGCCCATGTATGAGACTTGTCATAATAAAGTCCTTTTGGAACATCAACCGAAGATTCATTGAAAATTCCAGTTGTAATCGAGCTAAAGTTAATAGCTTTTGACTTTTTTTGTCTGCTATATTGAACCAATGCATCCACTGAGATACACAACAGTATAAATGCTACTATAATAATGATTACCATGATTTTATTTTTTTATTGTTTATATTTTATTGGTATTGCAATATATGTGCCATAGGATTTTGTACATATTATCATACTGATATGACGAACAATACACAAATACGCGTAAAATAATTAAACAAAATAGATGTTTAATTATTCAACGCTATTATAAAGCAAATTGTATAAAGTATTGAAATACATATGTTAAATCAGATTGTATAATATATATACAACTGTATAGAATTACTACAATAATGAATTATTATTTTTATATATAATTGAAAATAAGTATTTAAAATATTATTGTTTTATCATTAATATTTAAATTATTTTACAAAACATATTTTAGCCTATCTGCAACTGAATATAAATCTGTTTTCAGGAAAGTAGTGTTTTAAGAAAAAATAATCAGTTATTATAACATTTTAAAATCCTTTATTAAATCTTCAAATTATTTTTTAGAACGTGGACCCCGAATTGTTTCTTTCAGGAATCCGCGTTCTTATGTTTTTTAACCTTTAAATTCAACGTTTAAAATATGCGTATATAAATCTTATTACATATTTATTATTTGCTGTATTTCTGTATTCCGTCTAAAAATAACATAAGTTCAATACATCAAAAACTTTTTACCAAAATGAATTTATATTTCGTAAATTTGTTAGTGCAGTTTTTATTAAAAACCAAACAAACCATGTATAAATTTATCGATAATACGGAATTAAGAAAAGAAAAGCGACTGATATGGGCTTCTACCCGCTCTGTATTGGAAAACATTGGCTTTTTGCGAAACAAAAACGGAAAGAAAAGCAAAAGTCGTTGGAATTTATTTGTTCGTTTGCTTCATATATTTATCTGGTTGCTGAAACTTAGCGGACATTACCACAAAGGATACGGAAATGCAAAGACAATCGAAGTTACTGAAATTACCCTTGAATACCCCAATCTGCCACAAGCTTTTGATGGCTTTAAAATACTCCACCTTTCCGATTTGCATATCGATAGCATTCCGGGTTTTGCATCTCTTATCATCAAAAAGATTAATAAACTAAGTTTCGATATCTGCTTCCTTACCGGAGATTACCGCAAAGATAATTCCGGTAGCATTCTCAATATTCTGAAACCATTCCGTATTTTATCTAAATACATTCAGGCTCCCTATGGTACTTTTGCTGTTTTAGGAAATCACGACACTTTTCTGATGGCACAGTACGAAAACCAATCAGGACTCGAATTACTTATTAACGAATCGGTTGAAATAATAAAAGATGACGACAGAATATTGGTTACCGGCACCGACGATCCCTTTAGTTATTATACCGAGCAGGCACTTTTAAGCCTCGAGACAAAGTGCTATAATTTCAAAATTGCATTGGTACATACTTCCGAATTGGCAAAAGCAGCATCGGTAAACAATTACGATTTGTATTTGTGCGGGCATACACACGGTGGACAAATCTGTTTAAAAAAAGGAGTTCCATTAATCAGTCATCAGTTTGAAGGCAAACAATTTAATAATGGCGAATGGAAGATCGGCAATATGAAAGGTTATACTTCAAGAGGAGTTGGGGTAAGCGGAATACCGGTAAGATTTAATTGCCCCGCCGAAATCGTTTTGATAACATTAAAGAGAAGCTAAACGGCTTGGTTATTGAGTTACTGAGCGATGCACAGAGCAAAGTCGAAGTGTTATTCAATTAATCATTTAATCTTTTTTATTGCTTTTACAAAAATTAAATTATCATTATCATTTTTCTGAAATATTTTTTCTAATTTTGCCAAATATCTATAAGGGGGGTGCCTGAATATTACGGGCTGAGATCATACCCATTGAACCTGAACCGGGTAGTGCCGGCGGAGGGAGTTAGGGTAAACTTTATTAAATGAATGATGGTCCCTTATTATCATTCAGAAGTTTAACTTTTTATAAATTACAAAAAATGAACAAAAAATGGATTGCAATTCTAATTGCAACAGTTTTGCCTATGATGGCATGGAGTCAATTTTCCATTTCAGGTAAAGTTATGGATGCTAAAACCGGAGAAAAATTAGCAGGAGCTCATCTGATGCTCAACAATTCTTACAAAACACTTATTAGTGATACTGACGGAAAATTCAGTATCAGTGGCTTAAAAAAAGGGGAATATCTTCTTACAACAACCTATCTGGGTTATATTCAGGATATGCGTAAAATTAAAATGGAAAACAACCTGACTATCGAAATTAAAATGGAAGTAAGCCCCATAATGGAAGAAGAAATTATTATCAAATCAACCCGAGCCGGAGAAAAAACTCCTTCTACCCATCAAAACATCAACAAAACCGAAATCAGCAGAATGAATACAGGTGTGGATATTCCTTATATTATAGAACAAACACCTTCGGTTGTAGTTACTTCCGATGCCGGTGCAGGAATTGGTTATACCAACATCAGAGTAAGAGGCAGCGACCTTACCCGCACCAATGTTATGGTTAACGGTATACCACTTAATGATGCCGAATCGCATGGAGTTTGGTTTGTTAATATGCCCGATTTTGCTTCTTCGGTTGATAATCTTCAGATTCAACGCGGTGTAGGAACTTCGGTAAACGGAGCCGGTGCTTTTGGTGCAAGTATTAACTTCCAGACACTAAACCTTAATCAGAAAGCTTATGCCGAAATTAATAACTCAGCAGGTTCTTTCAATTCATTTAAACATACGGTAAGCTTTGGCAGCGGACTTATCGACAATAAATTTGCTTTTGATGGACGATTATCAAAAATTACTTCAGATGGATTTATCGACAGAGCAACTTCAGACTTAAAATCTTTTTATCTTTCCGGCGCTTATTACAACAAGAAAACCATTGTAAAACTGATTACTTTCTCCGGAAAAGAAAAAACCTATCAGGCATGGAACGGTATAGCTTCCAATATTCTGGACACCAATCGAACTTACAACAATCAGGGCGAATATTACGATGCCAATGGTAATCTGAAATATTACGACAATCAGACGGATAATTATCAGCAGGATCATTATCAAATGTTGGTTTCTCACGAAATAAACAATAACTGGAATCTCAATACAGCAATACATTATACCCGGGGTTATGGCTACTACGAGGAATATAAACCTGAACAAAAATTCAGCAAATATGGTTTGCCAAATTTTATGACTACGAACGATACCTTAAAGAAAACAGATTTGATTCGTCGAAAAATATTAGACAATGACTTTTATGGATTTACATTTGCAGCCAATTACGACAATCGAAAAAGATTTTCGGCAGTTATTGGCGGTGCCTGGAACAAATATACAGGCGATCACTTTGGCACTATTATATGGATGCAATATGCAGGCAAAACACCTGCAAACTATGAATGGTATCGCAATACAGGAACCAAAACCGATTTTAATATTTATGCAAAAGCCAATTATCAGCTAACTAAGCTATGGAGCTTATATGCTGATTTGCAAATCAGAAAAATAAAATATACTATCGTGGGCATTGATGATGATTTGGCAACCTTAAATCAGGAACATAAGTTCAACTTCTTTAATCCTAAGTTTGGTGTTTTCTATCAATTAAATCAAAATCAGAGTTTTTATGCCTCTTTTGCAGTAGCTAACCGCGAACCAAGTCGTGGCAATTTTGTTGATGCTGACCCAACTAAAGCATTTCCTGTTCATGAAAAATTGCAGAACTTCGAAATAGGTTACGAACTCAGCAAAAACAGATACTATATCAAAACAAATGTATTTTTGATGAATTACAAAGATCAACTGGCATTAACCGGAGAAATAAATGATGTTGGCGACCCTGTAATGGTTAATGTTCCCAAGAGCTATCGTTTCGGAATGGAAATTTCTGCCGGTGTTCAAATACTGAAATCATTAAAATGGTCGGCAAATCTGGCTTTAAGCAAAAACAAGATTAAAGATTTTACTGAATTTGTTGATGATTGGGATAGTGGCATACAACGTTCTAAATATCTGGGAACAACCAATATTTCATTTTCACCCGAATTAATAGCAAATAATCTGTTTGATATTGATATTTACAAAGGTTTATCATTAAGTATTATAACTAAATATGTGAGTAAACAATTTATAGATAATACTTCAAGTGAAGATCGCAAGCTGAATGCTTATCTGGTTAACAATCTAAAAATTAACTACAATTTAAGTTCTACATTTATCAAAAATATGGACTTATTTTTTGCTTTAAATAATATTTTTGATAAAAAATACGAAACCAATGCATGGGTTTATAGATACTATTCAGCAAATCAGCATGAAGTATTGGATGGTTATTTTCCACAGGCTGGAAGAAATGTGATGGCGGGTTTGAATTTAAAATTTTAAATCTGTTTAACATCTTTTAACGGCGAAAATTTGGATTTAGACATGCAACAATAGTACATTTGCAGCCTAATAATTTACGGATTAAATAATCTAATTTAAAAATTAAAAAAATGAAAAAAGTATTAGTTTTTGCATCAATGATTGCATTAGTATGTGGTTTAACTTTAAATGCTCAAACTCCACAAGCTCCAAAAAAAGAAGTAAAAAAAGAAGCTAAAGAAGTAAAAAAAGAAGCTAAAGAAGTGAAAAAAGAAGTTAAAGCTGAAGCTAAAGAAGTAAAAAAAGCTGAGAAAGGAGATGCTAAAAAAGCTGAGAAAAAAGCAGAAGCAAAACCAGAAGTAAAAAAATAAGTTTTGTTTCTTATATTAAAAAAAAGGCTGTCAGATAATGGCAGCCTTTTTTTATTTATTTCTATTTCATCAGTTCGGCAAGCTTTTTCAGAAGCTCCTCCCCTCTTAAATCTTTTGCAATAATAATTCCTTCTTTATCAATTAAAACCGAATGTGGTATTGAATTTACACCATACAATTTACCTGCTTCACAATTCCAGTATTTCAAATCGGAAACATGATGCCAGCCTAAATTATCACTTTTAATAGCTTTTAACCAGCTTTTTTTATCCTGATCCATCGAAACGCCCAATATATCAAATCCTTTGTCTTTATACAGCTGGTATGCTTTTACTACATTAGGGTTTTCCTGCCTGCAAGGACCGCACCACGAAGCCCAGAAATCTATCAATACATATCTCCCTTTTAATGATGACAATGAAAATAATTTGCCCGAAGTATCGGGTAATATAATATTTACTGCTGGTTGACCGATATCAACTTTTTTCAAAGTAACTACTCTTTCTTTTAGTTTTCGCACATAAATTGAAGCTGAAATACTATTATCGAAATTTGCTGTTAGCGAATCAAGTTCGGCCAATTTAATATAATAAATTAATTGGGTAAGAACCATATAAGGCGACACCACTGACTTATTGTATTTAAATGAAAAATCTTTTATAAACTGTAACTGATGTTCGAAAACACTGTTTGAGATAGAATCGTACAATTCCATGGTTTTCATATCTTTTTTCTGTTTTGCTTCGGTGTATTTCTGATTACATTCTTCCTGCAATGTAGCAAAAACCTTCATCTCATTCATCACTTTTTCAAACTCGAACTGCGAGCGTGAACCGGTAATTCTGAAACTTTCGATAGAATCGATATTACCCAATACCTGTATATCCGAATTTTCTAAGAAGAAACTATTGCCTTTGTCTTTTCCCTGAAATTCCAAATGTGCAATATCGGCAATAGCTACTCTGCCTTTAAGCTGAAAATCGCCATTATTACTAACTACCGAATCGAGGGTAAAATTAGAACCTTGCTGATTATTGATTTTTAAACGTACCCAGCCGTTTTTAAACCCTTTTATTTTACCATAAATCCTGAACTGATTTCCGGTTCCGTACTGAGCTTTTAAGCCGATAAACATCATTACCAGCAATACCAAAACACTTATTTTCTTCATCTGCAATTTATATATTGATTTGTATATTCACAAAAAACAGTTGCAAATATAAATATTTCTAAAGCCAAGTATATGTTTTTATGCTATTTTTCACAAAATATCTTAGCAAGTATAGAATGTAAGCTGTGTTTTAAGGTAAGCTTTTCAAATTTAATATTTTTAAAGCGATTTTGACTATATGAGTGTATGTGCCTGTTTATGTTTATAAATTCAATCTTAGTAGAGTCTTTTGTAGAAAAAAAATAGTTTGCGCAGTTTTTCCACACAAACTATTCACTAAAATAATGATTTAATAAAAAGTAATTTTTAAAAGTCCGGTATTTTTAATTACAGCATTTGCTTTGCGCTATCCACAGTTATTTCCAGTACTCTTGTCAAAAAAGAAAATTTATTTTTCATCATGTCGTATTCATCGCCCGATTCGATATAACCGGCAGTACCTTCAATAATAAATCCTGTTCCGGGATAATCTTTGTAACCCAAAACATCTTTGCTTCCTAAAGAGATTTTAACTTTATTATTTACATCAACATTTTTTTGTGTTTTTCTAAAACCGTAAGCTGGTATTAAAATACGTTCATCTTCTGTAATAACAAGATACGAATTCCATGTATTTACCAAATGGGGTTCTACGCCCCACGACATAATAGATACCACACCTTCATGTTTTAATACTTCTAAAAACTTTTCGCTTAATTTATTCATTGTATTTTTTTAATTTTTGAATTTTAATTTACGATGTAAAAGTACATAGGAAAAAGCATTTAAAAATTAAACTGGTTTAAGAAATTCATTTTAATTGCTCTTTTTACGGAGTTCGCTCAAATATTCGGGGGTAAGCCCCAGATAAGATGCTATCATATATTGAGGTACACGCAACATAAATTCGGGAAAAGAAGTGCTGAAATGAAAGTAAAATTCTTCTTTTGACATTTCGTATAATAATTTCGACCTATGCTGTGCACCCGCAACGGCTTTTTGCATCATTGTTCTAAAATATTTTTCCAATTGTGGGAGTTCAATAAGTAAATTATCCAGACTCCTGCTATCAATGGATACGATCTTGGTTTCTTCAATAGTTTGAATATAATATTGAGAAGGTGTATTATTTATAAAACTCTGGTAGTCTGAAATCCACCATGCATCCAATGCAAATTGTGTTATCTGCTCTACTCCTTTTTTATTAATAAAATACATTCGCAAACAACCTTTTTCAACAAAATACAAATTATTGCATATCCTGTTTTCCTGCAACAGAAACTCTTTCTTTTTTAACTGATGTGTTTTGATGTATTTGTTAACGACAACAACATCACTTTCGCTCAAATCGATAAACTTTCTTATATGTTGGATTATATCTGTTTGCATTTAATGTTTGTGAGTTGCGTTTATTGGTTATTTATTTAAGCTACAAATATAATTATTTTCTTCTATAATCAACCCCTTGGGTGCGATAGCTTCTGAGGGGTTTTTAAGATAAGTATATTATTTAGAGTTTTTCTTCTGAATATTATCCGGCATTTTATTGTTTGTTGCATTGGTTTTATTTATAGTGTGATTCTTGGGCAATGTTAGAGGCTATTCGCAGTTAGGTCTATTCGAAACCGCCAATTTCACAACAATAAATTAATAAATAAATAAAATAGATTGAGCAGATTTTTAAAACTTACATCATTCCTCATACGAATTAGACAGTAATGGAATAGCTATTTTCATCAAATATTAAAATCATACGGTTTTTTTTGTTCTGGTTCTATCTCAAAATGTTTATTAAATTCATCAGAAAGTAAGTTCAATAATGCATCATAATCCTCTTTTGAGAAAGAATCCTTTACATTCCGATATATATTGTAAAAATTTAAGACTAAATCGAATGGAATTTCTGGCTGGTTTTTGAAATAAACGAATTTAATCCCTATTCCTTTAAAAACAACTGATGAAGAAATACCTTTTGCCCACTTATATTGCTTTGTTACATTTTCTAATGAAGAAAACCACTTTTCTATAATATCAGAAGTAATTTGCTTTCTGAAAATCACACGAGCCACATAATCAGTTTCAATAAAACCAACATCAACATAAAGTAAATTAAAAATCTTGTCATGAATATCCTCCTTTATCCTTGTAAACTCCTCATAACTTATCTCATTTGCAAGTTTTGAAATATCAAATGTTACTTTAGAATTATTGTCTTGTTTATTTATTTGACTATCTACTAAAGTTTTTATTTGATTTTCAATCCTTTCAATCTTTTCAATTACTTTATCTAAAGAATTTACAGGCATAGTCTTGTTTTTTGTAATTGATTCATGCATAAAACCTGCCCATTGTTTTCTTAAAGAGAATTTAATATCCTCAAATGATTCATATGTTATTATAGCATTGTTTGTTTTCAATCCATAAATAATATCAAGAAAATTAAAAATAAACTTATATGAATCTTGAGGAAAGGGATATTTACTAACAAAATCCCTTTTTAGAGATAATACTGTATCATCTATTTTTTCATTACTAATTTCATTCCTTTCGAAATATGTATTAATTTCTTTGTTTAAAGCTTTTTGGTAATTTTTATAATCATAATCAACAAATTTATTTATAAATATATGCTTATAAATATTAACTTCAATTGATCTACTAAACTCTTGCATTGTGACAGAATCAGGTAATTTAGAAATATCTTTTTGTTTATAATATGAAGAACCATAATTATTCCCAACAATTAAAACAAATAACTGACATTTCTCTATTTCGTCTTTACAAGAATCTTGAATATGTTTGTGATAATCAAAAAAAATATCACCAAATTCACTCATCACAGGTTCAAAACCAAAATCTTCAGTAAATTTTCGCATTTGAAATCGAATTTCTTGTAAATCATAACATGTTGAACTTATAAATACTCTAGGTTGTGCCATATATTTATTTTTTATGCGTTTATTTTTATTTTAAGCTACAAATATACTTATTTTTCCTATTAAAAAAACAAAACCAAACCCCAAAATATCGGGGTTTGGCATTGTATGGGTTTATACCAGATTTTCGGGTTCAGCTGCGGGTGCTTCTGCATCATTATTATTTTGAGTAGCAGCTTTTTCAAGATGTACTCTCTTTTTCAGATGACTAAGGGTATATTCTCTGTATTTTACCTTATCTGTAACTCTGTACAACGATCTGCCTCCGTCTAATATCATATCTAATATATCCCACAATTCATTAAATATCTTAACATTATCGCTGGCTGTGCGACTGCGCTTGTTTTTAAAATCATTCTGGCTCAGATTTAAACTATCTAATCTTTCAGCCAATACAGCCAAATCATCTAACACTGCCGATTTCATACCTTTGGCACTCAATTCAGCTTCGTTTCTTCTTAGTTTAACCAAGAGCGCCTGCATTTCGCTGCATACACCTTCAACACTTTTTTTACTGATATTGCTGCGGATAACACTCAGATTAAAATCAGCAACACCAATATCGAGCTTATTTGCTGCCAGATTAAGATAACCTTCCACTGTATTTACATTTTTTCGCAATCCATTCAAATTATTTGTAATTTCCTGTGTTACTTTTTTCTGACGTTTCAGCACATCTTCCTGTTTTACAAGTTCCGAACATTCTTTTTGTTTTGCTTTGGCATCAGGAATAAAATCGCCGTCATACACAGGCGAATACTCAATAAAATCAACCTTGTCGGTTTCCATACTCTGTATAACAAATCCTGCTATCACCGGTAGGTCTTCCATTTTACAGTTAAAATTTTTGTCTTTCATTAAATTTTAATTTTAATAGTTATATAATAAATTAATTAATAAAACATTGTGTTTATTTATTTTTAATGTTTTTGCATTTTTACTTGGCAATACATTGTATTTATATGCAAGTATTGCATCTTTTTGAAGTAGTATTTTATTCAAAGTATTTCCGTAATTTATCACTCTATGTGTAGTTTTTGTTTCTCTGGCTGTATTTTCAATCTCTCTGATTGTAGTTTTATTTTCTCTGGTTGTAGATTCAGTTTCTCTGGTTGTAAATTGATTCTCTCTATGTGTAGATTCAGTTTCTCTACCTGTAAATTGAATCTCTCTAGTTGTAGATTTAGTCTCTCTAGTTATAGATTCAGTCTCTCTGCTTTGTATAGCAATTTTTCTGATAATAAAATTAAGATTATTATTTGATGTTTGCTTAAAACGATAGTTCAAATTAATTTTTTTAGCAGTAAAAGCTATTTTTCGTATGCTGATATTAATATTTTGTCTTAAAAATGATATTATTTCAAATGTATTAACATATTTACGAGTCGAATTACCAGTTTTTAGAATCATGAATCTTAAAACAGCAACTATAGATAAAAATATGGTTTTGAAAATTTGCTGTTTGCTAAACAGAGCAACAAACAAAATGCCATTAAATAATAAATTCTTCAGCTGTGCATACAAATCAATATAATTTAATGTCAGTGTATTACGACAAATATTTATATTAAGTAAATAGATCAGTTTTTTGTTTTGTAAAAAATAATATCTCATAAAGTTGTAAAAATGCGAATTAAAAACACATTTTGCATTTAATACATAATTTTCTGAATTAGTGAAAAACTTATCTCCCCTACTTTACCCCCACATACTTTTCCAATTATTTAGATTTATGTTTCAAAAACGCTACAAATTTATATTTTATTCATCTTGTTAGCGGTTTGGTATAATATTAATATAATCGTTATAATAAAAATTGTTTGGAAAATATAAAATAAAATATTTATTTTGCAATGTATTTAAAAATAATAGTTTATGGACGACAAAATAATTTATAAGTCGAAAAGTTCGTTTAAAAGTATCTGGCAGGAATACAGAATTTACGAAAACAGATTGGAATTTGATACTTTGGCTGGTTTAATGATTATTCCTTTTGAGCAAATTAGCAGCATATCCGTATCTGAATCAGAAATTAAGGGTTTACTGAAAGGCGATCTGCATTTAAAAGACTTTAAACCTGCACTAAAGCTTGACTGGGCTAATTTTGTAGAACATGTTGTTCTAGACAAAAATACCGGAAAAATCAAAAGATTATTGTTTACACCTGACGATCCGCAGTTATTTAAAACAGTTCTTGAAAAAGCACTTAATATGTTTCATCAAATTAAATAAACAGAAATTACTAAACAGGTTTTGAAAGCAGATGTTTTACTTGGCTGTCTAAAAGTATAAAAACAGATTCTTTAGGATCAGGTATATCTGTTTAACAATATATTATAAAATTCACAGAGTTTAAAACGAGGTTTTGGGAGCGTTTTCAGATAAGCACAATATTCTGAAATAGTATGCAATTGTAACTATTCAGTAAATGCATCTGCAAATGTTTTTCTGAAATTAAATTTCCAAAAACCAATCAGAATAGCAATAATCATAGCAATTACCAGACCAGCATTGGCTAAAGTCTGATTATTGATGATAATAAAAAATCCTAAAGCGGTACTTACATTATTAAATGTTATGTGAGCGAGTGCAGTTATCCAGATACTTTTTGTTTTTATCAATACATATGCCAGATAAATATGCATACAAACAGATCCGAGAGTTTGTAATAAAATATTGATAAATATCTCGCAGGTTGAATAGTTGTTGTTTACCGGCAAAACCAAACCTAATGGTATATGCCATAAAAACCAGATAATACCTCCCAGAATTAATGCGGTTTTGATATTATAATCGGAAATTAATTTAAACATAAAGCCACGATGCCCGAATTCTTCTCCCATTCCGGTTATTAAACCTGGCAATATATTGAAAACAGTTAAATTACCAATCAGATATAAAATTAACATCATTTTTGGTGTAAAACCATTAGGAAGCGTATCGTTAATATTCTGTCCGTTTAGACTTAATTGTAAACTTATTTTTTCTATGAATGCATTTCCAGTAAAATCCCAGCTTACAGAATTTAATAAAGTAAAAATCAGATATGAAAATATTGCAATTACAGCAGAAACAAACCAAAATTTAAGCCAATCTTTTGCTTTTCCAATCTTAAGAAAAGCATCACTGAATTTTTGTTTATAGAAGAATAATCTGGTAATAATTGCTGCAATGGCTGGTGTAAGCATATAAACCTGTGCAAAATACAATCCCTTTGAACCTAGTATCTTGATTATTATTACGATTGTTGCCGACAAAACTGCCAGCAAAATGAAATAGATAAATAACGGATGTTTTTTCATTTGTTTGTTTTATTAATCCTTACCTGAAATGAGAATGCTATCGCAATGGGCTGCATTAAATCTGAATTTTAAAATGTGTTGATATTCATCAGAATAATACCATTTTTCAAAATCATGTTTATTATCAAATTTTATTAATACTGTTCTGCTGTAATTCCATTTTCCTTCTAAAACTATAGGACTATTATCAACAGCAAGATATTTCCCATTAAATTTTTTAAAAATATCATCTGCATTATCTAAATACTTCTGGTATTCTGTTTTATTTTTAATATTTATCTGTGCAATAAAATAACAACTCATAATCTTTTGTTTTATAGTTTTTTACTCATCCAGATAATATCAAAAGTTTTACCGAATTTTTTTCCGATTTCAGGAAATCGCCCGCATTCAATAAAACCGTTTCTTTTGTGAAATTCAATACTTTGAATATTTTCAGATGTAATGCTTGCTAAAATTGTTTTTATTCCCAATTTTTTAGCCTCAGTTTCTAATTTTGTTAATGCAATTTTGCCCAAGCCCTTCCCAATAAAATTATTGTTGATAAAGTAAGAAATTTCAGCAGTTTCTCTAAAAACAGCAAAAGGATTATAAGCTCTTAGCAAACAAAAACCTGCAATTTTTTTTCTGAAATACTATGGTATATGCAGGATAGCCCTTTGAAAGCTCAATTATTTTATTAAGAAATTCATTTGGCAGACTTTTTTCAGGATATGCCGCAAAAGTATTTACAGCATAGTAATTGAAAATCTCCATTAATTCATTAGCATGTTCAATACTAATGTCTTCGAATTCAACTTCTTTCATCGGTTAAATAATTATTTTTATTTTAATAATATTTCTCCTTCAGCCAGATACCCATCTTCAACATTATAATTTTTGATGCTGTTGATATGGTTTTGTATGCAAATAAAAGTAAGATAATTGTCAGAGTTATTTCTGTAAATTCGTTTACCTTCAGGTGAAATGCGGATAACACTACCTTCAGATACATCGAAAACAGAATGATCAACCTGAAACTGACCACTACCTTTCAGGAAAATATAAACTTCTTCGTGCATTTTGTGCTGATGCATAAAAGGCATTGAAGTATGTGGTGGAATTACTGTAAAAGAAATTTCGGCACAGCTGGATTTTAAAATTTCACCCAAAAATACCTTTCCTCTCACTTCCTGATTTCTTTTCGGATGCATGTAAGAGTAATCAATTAACTCGTCTATTTTCCCCAATTCAATAGCAATGTGATTGTTTCCTTCTGATATGATTTCAGCATTTTTCATTTTGATTATTTTTAAAGATTTTTATTGAATAGCAAAATTATTATAGTTCAATTTCTCCAAAAATATTTAATTATTGAATGACGTAAATTGGTTATTGGATGATGTTTAAAAATAATCAATAAAAAAACTCAGCTTCTTTTCTTTCAGCAAATTTAGTGCATCTTATTGCAGCTTCTTTCATCGGTCCAGCTTTCATAGTTTTGGCTTGTTGAGGACATAATTTTATACATGCACAGCATAAGGTGCATTTGTTTATATCTATTTCACCAACATCATGATAATTGATTGCAGCAACCGGACAATTACTCACACAATTCATGCATTTATTACAATTTTCATTAACTGATATGAAATCAAGATGCCAGAGATTTTTAGTGCCTCCGTAAGGATAATTCCCCGGAATCCTGAAGTTATTTATATTATCTGTTGTTGACAACTTTTCAATAATCGACTTGATTTTTTCCCCAAAATATTCAGCTTTCATTAAATCATTTTTATCAGGACGACCAACCGAACTTGGAAATTCGGAACTTGAAAATGAATGTTCTGCAATAAATGCAGCTGCTGCAACAGTTTTACATCCGCAATTAGTCATGATATCTTTCAATTCCAGCAAAGCATCATCATATGCCCTATTTCCATATACTACCACACATATTACAGGAGTATTATCTGCAGTAAAATTATTAAAGTAATCAGTTAATACAGAGGGTACTCTGCCCATATATACCGGAACAGCAATTAGCAGCAATTCATCTGAAGCTGTTTCAGTTTTCATTTCTCTTGACTTTGGATTTGTAATATCAATCTGTTCGGAAAATTCAAAATTGATAGCATTTGAAATTACTTTTACAATCGTTTTTGTTGTTCCGGCAGGAGAGACGTAGATAGTTTTTAATTTATTGATTTTCATAACTAACTTACTTTTTGTTTTGTTGATAATAAAAAGAAAAGCTAAGACTTCCTGTTTGAATTAAGGGCAATAGCATATCAAAAAGCTTGATATTTCTTATTTTTTCACCTGCCTTTCTGAGTTTCTCCATATTTTCAATATGATAAATCAGATAGCATTCATTACTTTGTATTGATTTAATAAGCTCATAATCAATAAAACCATCCTGTTTTTTCAGAAAATCATTAATTTTGTCTGTTTCAGAAAATAGTTGTTCTATTGTTACTTCAGGCATTGTTTCAAATTTCACCAATTCTGTAATAATCATGTTTTTCATTTTTCTAATATTATTAAATTTATGAAAGCAAAATTACAGCCGGTTAAAAATATAAAATAGTACAAAACCGACATTCAGGCAAATTTCCCGACTTGCATAATTGAACTTTTCTGATGAACAAAACTTCGGGGTGTAGTCCCGGTAAACCGTTTAAAATCTCTGATAAAATGCATTTGATCAAAATAGTCATTATCAAAAGCTAAATCTGAAAATTTATCATAATTATTTTGGAGTAACTGATTCATAGAAAGATGAAATCTGTTTAATGTAGAAAATGTATTGGCTGTTAAGCCAATATGTTTGTTAAACATACGTTCTAAGTTGCGAATATTAATATTGTTTTGTTTGCAAAATTCCGAAATCTGTAATGAATTGCAATTATTATTCAGTGTTTTGAAAATTAAATTAAAATTATCCGTATTGTTTTTGTGAGAATAAAACAGATCCAAAAGTTCATTTTCAATAATTTCTAATCTTTTCCCGTTGTCGTTTATCTCTTTAAGTTTAGTACAAATTTCGCTCATTATTTTTATTCCAATGTCTTTTACACCTAAAATTTGATTTTTGAATTCATTTATTGGGATATTTATGAAAGGGAAAAGCCCTTATGGGAAAAAACAAATACCAAAAATGTCGAGTTTCCCAGATATTTTTATTCTGGCATTCATATATCTATCCTGTAATCCCCAGAAATAAACATCTTCAAGTAAAAATTTCTCATTATTAATTAAAGCATAATGTGATGTGTCATTTAAATTGAATCTCAGGTTAATATTCCTTTGTGGGATAATGCTATGGTTAAATGCTGTATTTTCGATACTTAGCTGCCATAAAAATTTGATATATTTCCTGAGTAACGGATGTTTAACCTGATATCTTTTAATTATATTGTTCATTTAAATAATGTTTAGTTTTCAAAAGTATGACAATCCAATTGAAATCTGAAACCAAATTAATTGAATAGCTGATAAACGGATTTGAAACCGATAATTTATGTATTGATTAACATATCCTGTACTTTAACAGCATTGTTGTGATATTGCTTTAATATTATATCGAATTTAGGATGTTTAATTGCAAAGTTTGGACACCATTGTATGCAGGCATGACAAAACTCACAATTATGCTGAAATTCAGGACGATTTTTAATAATTATAATATTGTTTCTTGGACAGATTTTTACACAATTGCCGCAAGTTGTACACGAATCTTCAATTACAAAGTCAGAATCGATATTTTTGAATGTTTTAACTGCCATACCATGAAACATTGAACCAAAAATATTGGCTGTCCATGAACTTGTCTCAGGCTTATGTTTGTCATTTTTTTTAATTATATTTATTATCTCAGGTAAACGTTCTTCAATTGTTTTTATCTTTAATCGTTGTTGATCGAGTTTTATGATAATATTATCCAGCTTATTCAGCTTCATCAAACTCGAACGGGCTGATTTAACAGCAAATGCTGCATCTAAATCAAGCCCTTTAGTGCGCAGTGCTTTTTTTAAATCCTTTAGAGTATTGCCTTGTATAGCCACACAGCTTGCTACTGCAAAAATATAAGCTTTGTTATTTACACTTAATTTATTGACAAATTCTTCAACAATACGTGGCATACCCCATGCAAATACTGGAAAAATAATACCAATGCGGGAAGCATTTATTGATATTTTTTCGTTTCTGATTGCTTTTGCTGTCGGAATTAGCTCGCAGTTTCCAAGTTTATCTGCTATATTGCGTGCAATATTTAAAGAATTACCTGTTGCAGAAAAATAAAAGATTGTTGTATTCATATAAATGTTATTTAAATTTTCTGCAAAATAACAACACTAATATTTTCTGTGATTTGCCATTTGGCAAATAATCAAGGTAAATCAGATTTTTTTATTTTATCAGCTGTTATAAGCCTGTTGGTAAAAGAATTGATTGTAATCCTGATATTCCTTTCTTTATTTGAAATATAAATATTTTTTCCTGTTTTTATATAGTCTTTTTCAGGAGTATCAAGTAGTATCTCCATAATCAATTTTTCAATTTCTTCATTTGTAAAACTGAGATTCAGTTTTTTGTTTATCCTGTTATATACCAGACTTGTATAGCAGATATGGTTCAGAATAATTGCTTTATAGTTTTTCATATATTTATTTTTTCAAAAATTCTTCTGTCGTTATTACACTTGCATAAAAATAGCTAAGTGCAGCCATAAAACTATGCTGAACATCAATGGCTTTTATTGTGTGATTATTAAGCTTAAGCTCTTTTGTAGCACAGGCATCTTCAATTAAAGTGCATGAAAAACCCAGATCTTTTGCAGCTCTGGTTGTTGCATCAACGCACATATGTGTCATCATTCCGCAAATTACCAGATGGTTTATCTGTTTTGACTGTAAAAAGGAGAGCAATTCCGTATCTCTGAAACTGTTTGGGAAATGCTTAACTATTACTTTTTCGTTTTCCAAAGGTTTAACAATCTGATGAATATAACTGCCTATAGTACCCTGAATAAAAAAAGCGGCATCAGCACGTTTGGCAATATGCTGAATATGTATAATTTCAGAATTATTGAGTCTGAATTTGTCCAGCAATTGTTTTGCATTTAAAACTGCATTATTTGCATTTTCAAGTGGATTGGCTCCTCCTGCAAAATAATCGTTTTGTAAATCTATCAATAATAAAGCTGTTTTCATTTTTTTATTTTTTATTATTTGTTTGTATTTCATTAATATTATTAAACCTAACAGGTTTTTGAAACCTGTTAGGTCTCCCTGATGTAATCATCTGTCTTTTTATGGCCAGACATAGAATTCAGCATATAAACAATCTCCTGTAAATGAATGTTTACTTAGGCTTGTTTCATTCTGTCAGTATTCAATGTAAAACCTGATATTGTTTATCTAAACGTTTTTAATCAAAGCCCATGAGTGTGTGGATAAAAAGCTGCTTTCCATTACCTCGTTCATAGCAGAGATGTTCTTAAAGTGAAATAAAAAAGTCAGGATATTTTCAGTTACACACTTACGTGCAGTCGGGTCGAACAAACCTCTAAAAGCTTTATCCTTATTCAGATAAGGCTTTGTGATGATCGAAATGCATCCCGCTGCAAATGAAGGTTCAATATTTACTTCGCGGAAATTACAATAATTAAATAAAGTAAACAATCCGCTAAGCACATCCGGTGTTGCAAAAAAGATAAGTAATTCAGGGTTTTCGTTTACCTCAACTTTGTCCCAACGTTTGAAATAAGCAGTTCGGTTATGGACAGTAATAAACTGCTGATTATTTAACCATTGTAAAACTTTTTCAGGAATTTTTACATAGCGTTCACCTTCCATCTGATCTTTACCACACGCTAAAAAGTATTCGAAATCAGGTTTTAATTTATCGGAATAGCCTAAATAACGCCTTGCTCCGCCACAACCTAAAGATTGTTTATTAACACAATGATTTTTACCTTTTCGTACACTTGCCAGTTCTGCAATAAAACAAGTTGTGCTGTGCTTTCTTTCTGATGAATCTGTAGTATTGCTTTCATATGCAAACCACATGCAAACAGGAAGTTCAGCATTTCCGAAATATTTATTCCAATTTTCAGCAAACTTGAATTGTAATAGCGTACCCATAATTTTTAGACTAAAGCAAAGCTTTTATTTTATTTGCAGCAATTTCAACAGTTTCTTCAGTTGCAGGTGTTTTACCTTTAATATAACCAAAGTCGGTTAGACGGATGTGTTTGAAATTTGTAATTCCGTTTTTTTCCAGTATTTTTCTGCCGCAATCAATAGGGCAACCATCTATAACCAAGGCTTGCTCTTTGCCTAAAGTATCTATAAGGCTCTGGTCACTAAAGCCGAGTTTTGCCAGACAGTTCATACTAGTATTCGGCATTTCGCTACGAATTTTACGGGTAACTTTATCGGTAAGCTCACCCAAATCAGAAGAACCTGAACATGATAATGCAATAAAATTTTTGGTGCAACCACCGCCGCATCCGCAAGTTGATTTTGTTTCCATTTTATTTAAAATTTAAAATTATGCTGCAAAAGTATTTCGTAATTTTACGAAATGAAAATTTATAATATTGAATTAGAGATATTGGAGGTTAAATGTGAAATAATGGAGATTGAGTTTCGTAAACAGTTTAATTAATTTCAGGCTTTTTTGCGGATACGACTTAATGAACTCTGAGTAATTCGCAGATAAGAAGCAATATACTTGAGTGGTAGCTGTTGAACCAATTTTGGAAAGTATTTCAATAAATATTGATATTGTTCTGCTGAATCGCCGATGCGTAGAAATTCCTGTTTCCTGATCATATCATTCATTGCCTTCATTGCACCTGCTTTTATCAGATTTTTCCACTTAGGTAACTGACTTATTAGTTTATCTGAATCTGATTTTGTGAGCGTTAGTAAAGTGCAATCAGTAATGGTACTCAGATTTATCATTGAATTCTGATTCTTTTCAAAACTTTCAATATCAGCAAAAAAACTGCCCGGTTCAATAAAGTTTTTCACAATTTCTTCTCCCTTATTATCAATAATAAAAACTCTCAGAATACCTTCAATAACAAAAACAATTTTCTTGTATTTGTTGCCGGCTGCAAAAAGGGGAGTTTCTTTTTCTATAAATTCTTCCTGAAAATAACTGCAAATCAATTCAACTTCTTCAGTTTTTAATGAAGATTCTTTTTTTAAGTATGTTGAAATTATTTCTTTAGAATTCATTTTCATAGTCTTTGTAAATCAATTTGAAATAATACAAAATCCTATGCCAAAATTAATCCAAATAATTAAATAGTATAAGATTTTAATCAGAAAACAAAATTACAACAATTCCATATAATCTGCATTATAATTTATGCTGAATGGCGGTAAAAGATAAGAGAACAAAAGAATAATTAAATAACTGATTAACTGAATAATTGAGAAAAATTTGAAAACAACTATTAACTATTTTTGATTTCAGATATTTTTATTACACAGAGTTTCTCTTAACAAATGAATAACTGAACAACTGATTTACAAGTAAGTATTATGGATTTCTGAATTTAGAGAAAATTGCCCGTAGGGCATCAACTTTTTGTATATGTCCTACCGACAATTAAACCCCTTGTTATTATTTGTTTCTATGGATATAAATTCCTTAAAGAGCAAAAGAAATATCTAATAAACAGCACACAACATATTGAATTTGTGAGATTAATGATTAAGAATTTCTGATTTGAGAAGCTTTTATTTCACAGAGTTACATGAAGTAAACATACTTCAACCCCTCGGAAACTATCGTTCCCAAGGGGTTTAAAGACATTTATTTTTGACCTATGCCGAAGCCTAGATTTATCAAAGAACCAAGCTCAAAGTTTCCACTAAATCCTCCTGCAAAAATTCTTGTTTCAATCCACTTTTCTATTGTCGATTAATAATTTCAATTGCCTTTTCAAGCAATTCGTCTCTGCCTTCTTTTATTCCCTTTATTGTCGGTTTAATTTCAATGTCAGGTACAATCCCAATTCTTTGCGTTTCTTTGCCATCGGGATAATAAACTCCAATTCCGCTAATCATTGAACTTATTCCACCAGGCAAAATAATTTGAGATACATTACCGTCTGCCCCGGCAGTTGTTGATCCAATAACTTTTGCATTTGGATGAACCCGATATGCCATTGTGTGAAATTCAGCAGAACTCTGCGAAATTTCATTAATTAAAATAACTACTTTCCCTTTATAATCTTTTTTGTTTTTCTTCCCTACGTTTAATGACTTAGTAAATGTGAATAATCCCGGGCTTTCAATACTGCCGTTTGTAAACTTAACAAAAGGCAGGCTTTTGGGCATTAAATAAGCACTTAAATCGTAAATAGGAAAATCGGATGGGTAATTTCTGATGTCGATAATTATACCTTTAGTATTTTCTATTTGTTCCCAAATTTTTGGAAGATATGCTCTTTTAATTGTACCATTATTTATATAAGCCACGTCTTTATTTATAAGTTTGAAACAAGTGTCTGAAATCTCATATTTACTGTAAATATTAATCTCTTTTGTAGTATAAGTCTTTAATATTTTGCTGCCATTAATTCCATTTCTTAAAAAACCTATATTAATAACCGTATCGTTCGTTCTTAGAAGTTTTGGGGCAATATCTCTTAATTTGGTCGGATAATTTGATGCAGGTGAATATTTTAGTTTTTCTTTCACTATTTCTTCAACTGCCTTATTATTTATTGTTGAAACAATATCGCCAACTACCAAGCCTGTTTCTTTTCCTGATTTTTCATCATAAAAACCTTTAACTACTGCTTTGTTTTCAATAATTGTTAGTTCAACTGATGCATAACGAAGCCCTAAATAATTATTTAAAACCTGATTTCCACCCCAGATATTTGCATGGGTGTCGTTGATTCGTCCAATAATTTCTAATACTGCAAGTGTGTATTCTGTTTCATTTTTTGCTTCAATAAATTTAGGAATAAATTCATTTAAAACATTTTTCCAGTCTTCTTCAATCAGATTTTTATACGGAAAATAATATTGGATAATATTCCAATATCTGTATAACGACAAAAGACGGAATCCTGCATCAGGATATTTCATTGATAAATAAGCTCTTTCATTTTTAAATTCAGGATTACCAACACTTTGTTGCAAACCTATATAATAATTTTCCTTATGTCTGTCTGCATTTTTAACCTTTAAAAGCAAGGCGGTGAGTTCATCCGAAAAATCAGATTTTTTTATCCATTCCAGATCAGGTTCTGTTTTAACTTCAGCTGATTTAACAGTTAATTCTTTGCCTTCTGATATTTTCCCTAAACTTTCTATCCATTTTGCTATAACATCATCTCTGTTGCTTTTGCTTTCAGATTTAAGAACTTTTGGAAGTATTCTGAATAATTCATAATCCCAATTGTATTCTCCCATGGCAATTTTGGGATGATAGTATTTTAGAAAGCCCCAAATCAAACCCATGGTTTTTAGATTTTCGATCTGACTTTTGTTATATGAAATATCAGAAATGCCCGAGCCTTTGTCGAATTCTTTATCTTTATCTGCTGGATATACGATTCTTTCAATAGGTTTTAAATTTTTAATATCTTTTCCATCAATACTTACACTAAAATTGTCAATCCACATTTTCCCTTTACCTACCAATAACCCTCCGATTACAATTTGTTTGGTTTTTTCGGGATTCATATTAAGGCTTATCTCATATTTTGTCCAGTCGGTTGTGCCTTTAATGCCATTTTTATTCATATTATCGAAAGCAATAGAAGGATCAATTCTCATCCAAAGCCCTGCATATCCGTCAGTAACATTCTCGGTTTTAACGTAAGCAGTAAGTGTAATTTTCTTTCCGTTATAGTTGTCGGGGATGGTAAATGCCCATGCTTTAAAGTCGGGATTTCCTTCTTTATACTCAATACTTGCCGAATATTTTCCGCTTTTTGTATTAACTGAGTCGAGAGCAAGAATATAATCCGAACTTCCAAAGTTATTCCAGGCTGTTGGCTTTCCGTTCTCTGTAATTTCAAAGTCGAAATTAAATTTCAAAGATTTTTCTTTAGTCTGGCAAAAACTACTTAGTCCTGCTACTAAAACTAAAATTGTAAAGATTGCTTCTTTCATTGTTGATTTTCTTTTAAAATGGTTTTTATCGAATATAGTTAAGCCAGCTTAATTACTCGCAAATTCATTGTCTTTAGTTGCGGTTTGCTTGCTGTTAATACATTTCATTAACTCTTATTATTTAAAAATATTGCTTTTTTACTTTGTTTTTTTATTGGTTTTTTATTATCCAACTACATTAAAGAAACCCCAATATGCAAACAGCACTAATAAAATAAGGTAGATGATATTATTGAATGTGAAAAGCCATTTTGAAAATGAACCCCAGATTTTTTCTTTAATAATCCTGATGTTGATTCGAATAAAAGGAATAATGAGTAAAAGTAACAGAAATGGGATATATGATGTAATACTTATTAATATATTTTTTGGATCTATATAGGGTGATGGAAAATAAAAGATGTAAATATACCGGCACAAAACATACATGTAATAAAACAATATCAATCCAAAAGGAAATAGGGCAAGACGCAGGTATGCATATCTTTTTTCTTTTCTGGTAACGAAATATGTAATAAGATAATATATAGATGAAAATACAAACAGTAATCCCGAAAGAATTAAAAACATCAATATTACAAGGTTGTTTTTTGGTGTTTTGTAATTGGCTAATTTTTCAAATTCGCTGTTGTGTGGAAACAAGGTTTGAATTTCTATTTTATGGTCTCCTTTTTTTAATTCTTCTTTCAAATTGAACTTGACTACATTTTTGTATTGATGATAGAAATATAAATTAATCGTTCCGTTGTTTAAATCCCAGATGGAAGTAAGCAAAGTTCCATCTCCGATTTTACCTCTGCATACATGCATGGTATCTGACAAAGCAGTACAAAAAGCAAGGCTTGTATCTGTTTTGTATTTCAGAAATTCAACACCTTTTCGGTAACGATCTAATTTAAAAGCCTTAGTTTTATCGGTTATTGACGGGCAAAAATTCGACAGAACATAATTGGGTTCATTACCAATAGTAAGACTATAGGGTTCAACAATAAGATATTTACCCGATTTGTCGATATAAATAAAAACATCTTCGATAAAATAACTATAATCGTAACGGCTGATGTAGGCTTTTACTTCTTCCACTGTTTTGCAGCTATGCATTATATCTTTAAGATATGCAGTAGGATTTGAAATGCTTTTTCTGCTTTCTGAAACCGAAGTTGTTTTTTGGGGAGTATATGAAGCAAGTCTCGAAAAAGAAAGCCCGAACTCATTCATACCCGATTGCGGAGCATATCCGTTAGCTCCATCAAATCGCGAACCTGTAAATGCAGCACCATAATTACCCGGTTTTGTTCCGTTTTCGAACCAGATATGTGGTGTAAGTCTCCATGCATCTTCGTTACATCCAACCATGGTTTTGCCGACATACGTAATTTTGTACATACTGCACGCATATCCATATTCAATTGCAAATAATATAAAAACTAAGAGTAAAGCAAATTTAAAACTTTGTAATCTGTTCATTTTATTTTTTTTTAATTAAACCTAAACGTTATTCAGGATTTTAAATTGCTACTACTGCTTTGTTTTTTTAATTACTCCCTTTATAAATTAACCGCAATTGCCTTTATTCCTTTCGGATTATCTGTTTTAAAAACGACGGCTTAAAGTTTTTCTCAACCCCTTGGGTGCGATAGCTCCCGAGGGATTTTTAAGATAAGTATGTTTTATAAGGTGATTTTATCCCCATTTTAAATCATCTGAATATTATCCTGTATTTTATTGTTTGTTGTATTAGTTATTATTTAAGCTACAAATATAATATTTTCTACTGTTATAACCCGTCGGGACTTTCAGACCCAACGGTTTGAAGTCTTGCTCAACCCCTTGAGTGCGATAGCTCCCGAGGGGTTTTTATGATAAGTCTATTTTATAAAGCGATTTTATTCCCATTTTTAATCATCTGAATATTATCCGGCATTTTATTGTTTGTTGTATTAGTTATTATTTAAGCTAAAAATATAATATTTTCTACTGTTATAACCCGTCGGGACTTTCAGACCCAACGGGTTGAAGTCTTGCTCAACCCCTTGGGTGCGATAGCTCCCGAGGGGTTTTTATGATAATGAATGTTTTATAAAGCGATTTTATTCCCATTTTAAATCATCTGAATATTATCCTGCATTTTATTGTTTGTTGTATTGGTTATTATTTAAGCTACAAATATAATATTTTCTACTGTTATAACCCGTCGGGACTTTCAGACCCAACGGGTTGAAGTCTTGATCAACCCCTTGGGTGCGATAGCTCCCGAGGGGTTTACTTATTTCGTCTTATTCAAATTCTAATTTGTATTCATCTTCCAAATCACTTTCTTTTAGATGACAAAATAAATAATTTTCTTTATCATCAAACCATCTTATAACATCTTCATACTCTTGTATATTTTTCATATTCTTATAAATATTATTATAGGATGAATAATGCCATTCATTGGGCTTGTTTGCAAAACCATGATTAACCGGATTCCGATGTATGTAAATTATAAGCTTACAAAGATAATTTACTGTATCTATTGCAATTCGATGAAAACTTTCAATGAATAATCTACCTTTTCTGTTATAAGTTAAGTTATACGATTTTGTATAAGAATTAAAGAAGTTTCCTATCTTTTGCGATAAAAAATTATGAATGTTTTCATTTTCATTATAACCTTGTTTGATTAACTCTTCCAAAGACTTTACTTTTATAAGAAAATGAAAATGATTGGGCATTAAACAATAAGAATAAATCTGAAAATATAAGGATGCATGTTTTTGATATTTTTGCAAGAATTGAATATAATCGCTTTTGTTGTTAAATAAATTTTCATTTCCAACTGCGTGATTGTATATATGATAATATCTGTCAGCAAATAAAATATCCCGCTTATTTCCCATGATTGAATTTTTTATATGTTTTGTTATTCTGCCCAAACCCGTCGGGAATTTCAGACCCAACGGGTTGATGTCCTTATCAACCCCTTGGGTGCGATAGCTCCCGAGGGGTTATTAAAATAGTGTATTATTTAGAGTTTTTCTTTTGAATATTATCCGGCATTTTATTGTTTGTTGTATTGATTTCTGTTGTTTTTATTTATGCTACAAATATAATATTTTCTTCCAAAATAAGCCGTCAGGATTTTCAGACCCAAGGGGTTGAAGTCTTGCTCAACCCCTTGGGTGCGATAGCTCCCGAAGGTTTTTATGATAATGAATGTTTTATAAAGCGATTTTATTCCCATTTTTAATCATCTGAATATTATCCGGCATTTTATTGTTTGTTGTATTGGTTATTATTTAAGCTACAAATATAATATTTTCTAATGTTTTAACCCGTCGGGACTTTCAGACCCAAGGGGTTGAAGTCTTGTTCAACCCCTTGGGTGCGATAGCTCCCGAGGGGTTTTTAAGATAAAGTATGTTTTATAAAGCGATTTTACTACAATATTAAATATGAGTTATTATTTATTGGAAATTATACTAAATTTATTCGTGTATATTTACTTTTTTCTCCTTCATCATTTTTGCTTAACACAAAGTGATAAAATAATCAACCTTTTGATTGTTAAAAGATTTTGTTAACGTCACAAACTGATATCCATGATTCTGTCTCTCTTTTTATTACTTTTCCTGTATTTGCATTTAAAATTATATACCTATGAATTTCTTCACGTGGCTTTTTCCCTTTAACTAATGGCTTTTCAATTCTCCATACAAAAGAATTTATTAAATCATAGTATTCCAAAGAAATATTTACTAATTTACCTAAGAATAACTTATCTTGTTCAGAAATTATTTTTGCTTCACATAAATTAATAATTCTATCAAATTGTTTATTTTTTTTATAATTTGGTATTTGTGCTTTTGAAATCACTCTCCCTTTTTTATCAAAAACAATAGTAAAATAATATCTCATACTATCTTGTATGATAAAATAATATTGAATAGCATATTTTGTTCTCTTATCAAGTTTTGGGTTTGGAAAACCGTTAAACTTATATATCTTTGCCTTATTGTCAATATCTTGACTTGCATAATAATATACTTTTGTATAGAAAGAAACACCGAGTCTATTGATTAAATAATTTCTCGCTGAGTCATGAATTGTTTTTGGAAGTATTGTTGAATCTATCTCTTTATATGGGAAATGTATAACCGCTTCAAAATGACCTTTATTCCCACTTTCATAAGGAACAATTTTTTCTCCACATTTTAAAGTAAAATCTTGTGAAGAAACGGTACAACAAACAGTCAAAACTAATAATATGATTATTACCATTTTTTTTTGCATTGTCCATAACATATATTTAACCCAACTTAAAAACATCAACCATTATTTTGTTTATTTTTCAATTCACCCTACAAATATACTTATTTTTCCAATCAAAAAAACAAAACCAAACCCCAAAATATCGGGGTTTGGCATTGTATGGGTTTATACCAGATTTTCGGGTTCAGCTGTGGGTGCTTCTGCATCATTATTATTCTGGGTAGCAGATTTTTCAAGATGTACTCTCTTTTTTAGCTGACTAAGGGTATATTCTTTGTATTTCACCTTATCGTTGGCTTTGTACAACGATCTGCCTCCGTCTAATATTGTGTTTAACAGATCCCACAATTCATTAAATATCTTGATATTATCGCTGGCTGTGCGGCTGCGTTTGTTTTTAAAAGCATTCTGACTCAGATTTAATTTATCCAGTTTTTCGCTTTGTGCAACTATATCTTCGAGCAATGCAGTTTTCATACCTTTGTCACTCAATACAGCTTCATTTCTTTTTAGTTTTACAACAAGCGACTGAATATCGCTGCATACTCCTTCAACATTCTTTTTGCTGATATTAATGCGTAAGCCAGCTAAACCAAAGTCTAACACAGCAATATCGAGCTGATTTGCTGTAAGCAACAAATAGCCCTCTATTTTATTAATATCATTTCTCATTCCCTTCAGCATGATATTAATTTCCTGAGTAACTTTTTTCTGAAGCTTAAGTACATCTTCCTGCTTTACAAGTTCCGAACATTCTTTTTGTTTTGCTTTGGCATTCGGAATAAAGTCGTCGCCATATACAGGCGAAAAATCCAGAAAATCAACCTTGTCGGTCTCCATACTCTGAATAGCAAATCCTGCCATTACAGGCAAGTCTTCCATCTTACAATTGAACTTTTTATTTTCCATAAAATTAAAATTTTATTTATTATGTAATAATTTAATTAGTTGAACATTATATGTATTAGTTTTTAATGTTTTCTTTATTTTAGTAATCAAAATATTTAATATAACAGCAAGAATTTCATCTGTTCTAAATAGAATATTATCTGCTATTATAGCAACATTAGTTTTTCTATATGTAAAATCAGTTTTTCTTACTGGTATAGCAATTTTTCCATGCAGTATAGCAATTTTATTAAGCAGTACATTGAATTTGTGAAGTAGTATAGTAATTTTATGATGTAGTATGGCAATTTTGCGAAGTAGTATAGTAAATTTATGATGTAGTATAGTAAAATTGCGAAGTAGTATAGCAATTTTTCTGAAATTGCATTTAAGATTATTATTCTGTTTTTGATCAAAACAAAGGTTTGGATTAATACTTTTAGCAGTAAAAGCTATTTTTTGTATGCTTATATTAATATTTTGTCTGAATAATAATATTTTTTCAAATGCATTAACATATTTACAAACCGAAACAGCAATTTTATGTATCTGAAATTTTAAAAAAGCAACTACAGATAAAAATATGGTTTTGAAAATTTGCTGTTTGCTAAACAGAACAACAAACGAAATGGCATTAAATAATAATTTCTTCGGCTTTACATACAGCGCAATACAATTCAATGTCAGTGTATTACGACAATTTTTTAAATTAAGTAAATCGATCAATTTTTTGTTTTGTAAAAAATAATATCTCATAAAGTTGTAAAAATGCGAATTAAAAACACATTTTGCATTCAATACATAATTTTCTGAATCAGTGAAAAACGCTTCTTCCCTATCTTATCCTACGATTGTTTTTCCAATTATCGAAACCTATGTTTCAAAAACGCTACAAATTTATATAAATTTTTAAATACACAAATGTTTTTTGTGAAATTATTTGTTAAAATGTATTTTTTTTGTTTTTTGCTAAAATATAAAATTTTATTTTAAAGATGCAGTTACTATAATTATAATCCAGAAAGATTAAGCGGAATTAATAATTACAGATATTGAGTTCAAACAATTCAAAATATCTGGGTTTTAGCATAAATAAGCCCACATAACTTACACGTTAGCTTTAATCGAAGGTGACCTCAAATCATTAACGCTACAAAACACCCCGTACGAACGGGACATGAGCAATTAAAAATATAGGGCGGCATTGTGAGCGTTACACGAGTAACGACGAAATTAATTATATAAGAAAGATAAAGTGGATTTCGTTACGGCTTGTAATGCGGCAGGCATTTTTAATTGTGTAGTTTTGAAGTTAATGATTTGCAGTCTTGATCTTTTGTTACTTTTCCATTAAGGGAAAAGTAAGTAAATAAAAAAAATTCATGTATTGGATTTATCGAAAAAGACAAAACCTGACAGGATTTTAAAATCTGTCAGGTTTATTTCCCAAAGTTTTTGATTATATTAATCATAAAAAAAGGCTGCCGGAAACCGACAACCTTTTAAATTAATAAGAAACGTGCATAAATATGCTGATAATAAAATTATCGGGCATATTTAAATTTTTTACCTAAGTAAAAAGCAGCATCGCCCAGGTTTTCTTCAATTCTCAACAATTGATTGTATTTGGCAATACGTTCCGAACGGCAAGCCGAACCTGTTTTAATTAAACCAGTATTTAAAGCAACAGCTAAATCTGCAATAGTTACATCTTCGGTTTCGCCAGAACGATGACTCATAATAGCAGTATAAGAATTGCGGTAAGCCATATTAACCGAATTAATGGTTTCGGTTAAAGTACCAATCTGATTTACTTTAATAAGAATAGAATTGGCAACACCTTGTTTAATGCCTTCTTCCAGACGTTTTACATTGGTAACAAACAAATCGTCGCCCACCAGTTGAACATTATGTCCGATACGATCAGTAAGCATTTTCCAGCCATTCCAATCATCTTCAGCCATACCATCTTCTATTGAAATAATAGGATATTTCTTAGTCCAGTTATCCCAATAGTCAACCATTTGAGCAGGAGTTAATTTATCTCCGGTAGATTTGTGCAGATGATATACGTTTTCATCAGCCAAATAATATTCAGAAGAAGCAGGATCTAATCCAATAAAAATATCTTCACCAGGTTTATAACCGGCTTTTTCGATAGCCTGAAGAATAACCGTAACCGCTTCTTCGTTCGATTTCAGATTAGGAGCAAAACCACCTTCGTCGCCCACATTGGTAGAATAGCCTTGTTTTTTCAAAACCGATTTCAGATGATGAAAAACTTCGGCACCCATTCTGATTGCATCACTAAAAGTAGGAGCACCAACAGGCATAATCATAAATTCCTGAAAATCGATAGAATTATCGGCATGCGAACCACCATTTATAATATTCATCATCGGAATAGGCAAAGTGTTGGCATTAACACCACCCACATAACGATAAAGATACTGACCGGTTTCCTGAGCGGCTGCATTAGCCACAGCCAACGAAACACCCAGAATAGCATTGGCACCCAGATTAGATTTATTAGGAGTAGCATCCAGTTCAATCATTCGGTTATCAACCGCAATCTGATCGGTAACATCCATACCTTTCAGTTCTTCATTAATTGTTTTATTAACATTCTGAACAGCTTTCAGCACACCTTTACCAAGATACAAAGATTTATCATCATCTCTAAGCTCACAAGCTTCGTGAATACCTGTAGAAGCACCCGAAGGAACAGCCGCACGTCCAACAATACCATTATTAGTAATTACTTCAACTTCAACAGTAGGATTACCTCTTGAATCCAATATCTGGCGTGCAAAAATATTAAGAATTGCGCTCATTTTAGATTGTATATTAAATTATTAATTCGACATCAAAATTAAATAATATTTTTTAATTTACATAAAAAAAAGGATAAAGTAAATAAACTTTATCCTTTCTAAAACCATTAAAAAGCATTTTATTAAGCTTCAGTAGCTTCGTTGTTTTCTTCCACAACTTTAGCTTCTTCAATTGCTTCTTTTTTAGGCTGAGTTTTTTCAGCTTTAGGAGCAGTATCATCAGCTTTTTTCTTGCTTCTTTTTCTACGTGTAGATTTAGCACCTTTATCATCTTTAGCAGACATATAACTTTCGTTATAATCAACCAATTCGATAATACACATATCCGCATTATCGCCTAAACGAGTACCAGTTTTCAAAATACGGGTATATCCGCCTGGTCTGTCAGCAATTTTCACAGAAATTTCTCTGAATAATTCTGTAATAGCTTCTTTGCTTTGAAGATAACTAAAAACTGTTCTGCGAGAGTGAGTTGAATCATCTTTAGCTCTATTGATTATAGGTTCAACATAAACTCTTAAAGCTTTAGCTTTAGCAACTGTAGTTGCAATGCGTTTGTGTAAAATTAAGGAAGTAGCCATGTTAGCCAACATGTGAACTCTATGAGAATGTGTTCTTCCTAACTTATTTATTTTTTTTCCGTGTCTCATTTCGATTAATCTTTATCCAATTTATATTTTGCTATATTCATACCAAATTCCATGTTTTTACTTTTAACCAGTTGTTCCAACTCGGTTAAAGATTTCTTTCCGAAATTTCTGAATTTTAACAAATCGTTTCTATTAAATGATACTAATTCACCTAAAGTTTCAACTTCAGCAGCTTTCAGGCAATTTAGTGCACGAACAGAAAGATCCATGTCAACCAATTTGGTTTTTAAAAGCTGACGAATATGTAAAGTATTTTCATCAAATTCTTCAGAAATAGCTTTTTCTTCAGTTTCCAGAGTAATTCTTTCATCAGAGAAAAGCATGAAATGGTGAATTAAAATTTTAGCTGCTTCTTTCAAAGCATCTTTAGGATGAATTGAACCGTCAGTAACAACTTCCAGAATTAATTTTTCATAATCTGTTTTTTGTTCAACTCTAAAACTATCAATAGTGAATTTCACATTTCTGATAGGTGTGTGAATGGAATCAATCGCGATAGTACCAATACTGTCGTTAGAATTTTTATTTTCTTCAGCAGGAACATAACCGCGACCTTTATTGATAGCAAGTTCCATACTGATTTTAACACTTGGTTCCATGTTACAAATCACCAATTCAGGATTTAAAACCTGAAAACCATTAAGGAATTTATTGATATCACCTGCTTTAAAAACATCCTGTCCTGAAATGTTTACCTGAATTCTTTCGCTATTTACGTTTTCAATCTGACGTTTGAAACGAATTTGTTTAAGCTTAAGAATAATTTCGGTAACATCTTCAACCACTCCTTTAATAGAAGAGAATTCCTGATCAACACCTTCAATCTTAACTGAAGTAATTGCGAAACCTTCTAAAGAAGATAGCAAAATTCGACGTAATGCATTTCCAACAGTAATTCCATAACCAGGTTCTAAAGGACGAAATTCAAATTGTCCTTGAAACTGATCGGCTTCTATCATGATAACCTTATCAGGTCTTTGAAAAGCTAATATTGCCATTTGGTTAAATTTTTCTGTTTTTATTAAATAAATTGTTGTACTGCAAAGAGTACAACAATTTTAAATATTTCAATACTGTGGAACTATATTCAATTATTATTTAGAATACAATTCGACGATAAGTTGTTCCTTAATATTTTCAGGAATTTCAGCTCTTTCAGGATAGTTAAGGAATTTACCTGTTAAAGTATTTACATCCCATTCTAACCAAGAAAACTGATTAACTCTTGAAGCTACAGAATTTGTAATAGATTCCATAGATTTAGATCTTTCTCTAACTGAAACAATATCACCAGCTTTTAAAGAATAAGAAGGGATATTTACAACTTTACCATTAACGGTAATATGACAGTGAGAAACGATCTGACGAGCACCACTTCTTGAAGGAGCAATACCTAATCTGAAAACAACGTTATCAAGTCTGGCTTCAATAAGTTGTAAAAGATTTTCACCGGTAATACCTTTTTTGTGAGCAGCTTTAGCAAACAAGTTTCTGAATTGTTTTTCTAAGATACCGTAAGTATATTTAGCTTTTTGTTTTTCCTGTAACTGAAGACCATATTCTGATTGTTTTGATCTTCTTTTATTATTTCCATGTTGTCCGGGAGGATAATTCTTTTTTTCATAAGATTTATCAGGTCCGAAGATTGGATCTTTAAATTTTCTTGCTATTTTGGTTTTTGGCCCTATATATCTTGCCATAATCTTTATACTGTTTTATAATGATTTTTAAAATTAATGAAAAAAATTCATTAGTTGTTAAACTCTTCTTCTTTTAGGAGGTCTGCAACCATTATGTGGTAATGGAGTAACGTCCATAATTTCAATAACTTCAATACCAGAAGAATGTATAGTTCTAATTGCGGATTCTCTACCTGCGCCAGGTCCTTTAACAAAAGCTTTAACTTTACGTAAGCCTAAGTCATAAGCAACTTTCGAACAATCAGTTGCAGCCATTTGTGCTGCATAAGGAGTATTTTTTTTAGAACCTTTAAAACCCATTTTCCCTGCAGATGCCCAAGAAATAACTTGTCCGGCATTATTGGTTAAGGAAATAATGATGTTGTTGAAAGAAGCATTAATAAATGCTTTACCCATAGGTTCAATTTTTACAACTCTTTTTTTTGTAACTTTAGCAGTTTTTGCCATATCTACTATTATTTAAACTTCTTAATTAATAATTACTAACGATTAACCTTTCGGTGCTTTTTTCTTGTTAGCAACAGTTTTCTTTCTTCCTTTTCTGGTTCTAGCATTGTTCTTGGTGCTCTGACCTCTTGAAGGTAATCCCAGACGATGTCTGATTCCACGATAACATCCGATATCCATTAAACGTTTGATGTTCATTTGAACTTCTGAACGAAGTGCACCTTCAACTTTTACTGAATCATTGATAATCGTACGAATCGCATTTTGCTCATCGTCATTCCATTCGTTAACTTTTTTGTTAACATCAATACCGGCTTCATTTAAAATTTTCTGAGCTGTAGCTTTTCCAATACCATAGATATAGGTTAAGCCAATCTCACCTCTTTTATTTTTCGGTAAATCTATTCCTGCAATTCTTGCCATAAAACTTTTGTATATTTTACAGATTAATTATTTTTGTTACCCTTGTCTTTGTTTATACTTAGGATTCTTTTTATTTATTACATAAATTCTTCCTTTGCGACGAACTATCTTGCAATCGGGCGTTCTTTTTTTAACAGATGTTCTGACTTTCATTATTTTTTTTTTTATTTGTACCTGAACGTAATTCTTCCTTTTGTCAAATCATAAGGCGACATTTCAAGTTGTACCTTATCTCCCGGCAATATTTTGATATAATGCATTCTCATTTTGCCGGATATATGAGCAGTTATGATGTGTCCATTTTCCAACTCAACACGAAACATAGCATTACCTAATGATTCGATTACTGTACCGTCTTGTTGAATTGATGTTTGTTTTGCCATTTAGCTACTCTTTTAATTATTTAAATTTAATAAAACTTTTTCTATTTCCTCAAAACTTGAAAGTATTTCAGCTTGCCCTTTTCTAACAACTACATTATGTTCGTAATGTGCTGATACTTTTCGGTCGGCTGTTCTTATTGTCCATCCATCGCGTTCTTGTATCACATTTCTGACGCCCATGTTTATCATTGGTTCTATTGCTATTACCAATCCTGCATTTAATTTCATTCCCGATCCCTGTTTACCATAATTTGGTATTTCAGGTTTTTCATGTAATTTTCTGCCAAGTCCATGTCCGACCAAATCGCGTACAACTGAATATCCTAAACTTTCAACATAACTCTGTATTTCATAACCGATATCGCCAATTCTTTTGCCTTCAACAGCAGCACTAATACCTCTGTATAAAGATTCTTTGGTAGCTTCCATAAGACGAATTTTATCTTCGCTTACATTGCCTACTGCAAAAGTATAGGCAGAATCGCCATAAAAACCATTTTTTAATGTTCCGCAATCTATTGATGCAACATCGCCATCCTGTAGAACTTTTTTACCCGGTATTCCATGAACAACTTCATCGTTTATTGAAATACAAAGTGTATGCTTAAATCCGTTGTAGCCTTTAAATCCTGGAACAGCACCATGAGCTCTTATAAACTCTTCTGCAATTCGATCGAGAAATAAAGTTTCTACACCTGGTTTTATATGTTTAGCAACTTCTGCTAATGTTTTTCCAACAAGTAAAGAACTTTCTCTTAATAATTCTATTTCTTCTTCTGTCTTATAATGAATCATATCTATATGAACTGAAACTTAAGCACCAATTCCAACTGCTGATCTACCTTTAATTCTTCCGGATTTGGTAAGACCATCATAATGACGCATCAATAAATGACTTTCGACTTGTTGTAATGTATCTAATACAACACCTACTAAAATTAGTAATGAAGTACCTCCATAAAATTGTGCAAACTGAGAGTTAATTCCAAATAATCTTGCAATTGCAGGCATTACTGCAACAAAAGCTAAGAATAATGAACCAGGAAATGTAATTTTTGACATTACATCATCTAAAAATTCAGCTGTTTTTTTACCTGGTTTAACACCCGGAATAAAACCACCATTTTTCTTCATTTCTTCAGCCATCTGATTTGGATTAATGGTTACAGCAGTATAAAAATATGTGAAAGCAATAATCATTACAGCAAACACAAAATTATACCAGAAACCATTGAAATCAGAAAATATAGAAACAAATCCTGTTAACGATTCAGAAGAAGCAAATCCGGCGACTGTAATTGGAATAAACATAATTGCCTGAGCAAAAATGATAGGCATAACACCAGCAGCATTCACTTTTAAAGGAATATACTGACGAACACCACCATATTGTTTATTACCAACAATTCTCTTTGCATATTGAACAGGTATTCTGCGAGTACCTTGTACCAATAATATACAAACTAAAATTACCATTACCAGAACCACCAACTCTACAAGAAAAATTACCAAACCACCACCTTGTTCTTCCATTCTTGAAATGAATTCACCAAACAATGCAAAAGGTAATCTTGCAATAATACCAATCATAATTAGTAATGAAATACCATTGCCAATCCCTTTATCTGTAATTTTTTCACCCATCCACATTACAAACAGTGTACCTGCTGTAAGAATGATAGTAGAAGAAATCCAGAAGAAAGTAGATGGAGATAAAACATTAGGACTGAATGGAGAAATCGCTTCAGGTGGTAATTGATGAATTAGATTTGCAATATAACCAGGAGCTTGGAAAGCAGTAATTACAACAGTTAACCAACGGGTAATCTGATTGATTTTTTTTCTTCCGCTTTCACCTTCTTTCTGTAATTTTTGGAAATAAGGAATAGCCATACCTAATAACTGCACAACAATAGATGCAGAGATGTAAGGCATAATTCCAAGTGCAAATACAGATGCATTAGAAAAAGCACCGCCAGAAAACATATTAAGCAAACCTAATATTCCTTGGCTTGTTTGACCTTTTAATGCTGCAAGCATATTTGGATCAACACCTGGTAGAACCACGTAAGAACCAAACCTATAGATTAAAATAATACCGATTGTATATAGAATTCTTTTACGTAATTCTTCAATCTTGTTTATATTCCTAATTGTCTGTATAAATCTTTTCATGCAATTTTAATTAAATAGTTGTTGCAACGCCTCCATTAGCTTCTATAGCTTTAATAGCTGTCTGAGTAAAAGCATGAGCTTTAACTTCGAGTTTTGCTTTTAATTCTCCTCTTCCTAAAATTTTAACTTTGTCATTTTTAGATATTAAACCGTTTTGTTTTAAAACGTCTATATCAATAACTTGTAAATTTTGTGAATCAGCTAATTTTTGCAATACATCAATATTAATGCCACTAAATTCAACTCTATTGAAGTTTTTGAATCCAAATTTTGGAACTCTTCTGTATATTGGCATCTGACCACCTTCAAAACCAATTTTTCTTGAATAACCAGATCTAGATTTGGCACCTTTATGACCTCTTGTAGAAGTACCACCCCTACCAGAACCTTGACCTCTTCCTATTCTCTTACTTGATTTTACTGAACCTCTTGCCGGTTTAAGATTACTTAAATCCATAATATCTTTAAAATTTAATATCGTTTTTGACTAAATTTCCTCAACTGTCAATAAATGTTTTACTTTATTGATCATTCCTTCTACTTGCGGTGTTAATTCTTTTTCAACAACCTGATGCATTTTTTTGATGCCCAGTGCTACTAAAGTACGTTTTTGACGAGCTGGTCTGTCAATACCGCTTTTTACTTGTTTAATTCTTACTTTTTTCATTATTTAACCGATTAAAGGTAATTATTAACCATTAAAAACTTTGTCTAATTCAACACCTCTAAGTTTTGCAACCATATAAGGATCTTTCAGTTGAACTAAGGCATTTATAGTAGCTTTAACAACGCTATGTGGATTAGAAGAACCTTTTGACTTAGCCAAAACGTCTTTAATACCAACGCTTTCTAAAACTGCACGCATCGCACCACCGGCGATAACTCCTGTACCAGGTGCTGCTGGTTTAAGAAATACTTTTGCACCACTATATTTACCAACTTGTTCGTGAGGTAATGTACCTTTTAAAACAGCTACTTTAACTAAGTTCTTTTTAGCATCGTCAACACCTTTAGCTATAGCTGAAGTTACTTCTTTTGCTTTTCCAAGACCATAACCTACTACACCATTTTCGTTGCCAACTACTACAATTGCAGAAAAAGTGAAAGTTCTACCCCCCTTTGTAACTTTTGTTACCCTATTGATACTAACTAATCTGTCTTTAAATTCGATTTCGCTAGATTTTACTCTTTTTACGTTTATATCTGCCATAACCTACTAGAATTTTAAACCTCCTTCTCTAGCAGCTTCTGCTAAAGATTTCACTCTACCGTGATATAAATAACCATTTCTATCGAAAACAACTGCATCAATTCCAGCTTCCAAAGCTCTTTCTGCTATTGTTTGCCCAACAATTTTAGCTTCTTCTGATTTAGCAAGCTTTTTATCAGCTAATGCTTTTTCTATGGTTGAAGCTGCGGCTAAAGTTTTTCCGCATGAATCGTCGATAATTTGGGCATAGATTTCCTTATTACTTCTAAAAACAGACAATCTTGGTCTTTCTGAAGTACCCAGAATCACTTTTCTGACTCTTTTTTTGATTCGAAATCTTCTGAATTCTTTTCTATTCTTTAGTGCCATCCGTTTAGGATTTTTAACATTAATTATTATTTACTTGATGCAGCTTTACCAGCTTTCTTTCTAACAACTTCACCCATAAATCTAATACCTTTTCCTTTGTATGGTTCAGGTTTTCTTAATGAACGGATTTTTGAAGAAACTTGACCTAACAATTGTTTATCAAAAGATTTTAAAATTATTGTAGGATTTTTTCCTCTTTCTGCTGTAGCTTCTACTGTAACTTCCTTTGGTAATTCCAGAAAAATATTATGAGAATATCCCAAAGATAATTCTAATAATTGTCCGGTTGCAACTGCTTTATAACCAACACCAATTATTTCCTGAACTGTAGTGAATCCTTCTGAAACACCTTTTACCATATTAAATACCAACGATCTGTATAAACCGTGCAAAGCTCTGTGACGATTTTGATCTGTAGGTCTTTCAATTGATATTATGTTTTCCTCTCCTTTAATATTTACCGTAATTGCTGGATCGATAGTTTGAAATAAAGTACCAAGAGGTCCTTTAACTGTAACAACATTTTGTTCAGAAACTTTAACTTCGACACCTTTAGGCAATTGAATTGGTAATTTTCCTATTCTTGACATTTTTAATTCTCCTCAATTAGCTAATGTAACATAAAACTTCGCCGCCAATATTCTTTGTTCTGGCTTCTTTATCACTCATTACACCGTGAGATGTAGAGAGTATTGCAATCCCCAAGCCATTCATAACTCTGGGTAAATTATCGGCTCCAACGTATTTTCTTAATCCAGGGCTACTAACTCTGCTTAAAGATGTAATTGCTGATACTTTTGAAACTGGATGATATTTCAACGCAATTTTTATCATACTTGGCATTACCTCTTCTTCAAATTTATAATTTAAGATATAGCCTTTATCAAATAAAATTTTGGTAATTTCTTTTTTTAACTTTGATGAAGGAATCTCAACAACCCTGTGTTTTGCCATCACGGCATTTCTGATTCTTGTTAAGTAATCTGCTATAGGATCAGTGACCATTTTATAATGTATTTAATTGTTACTTATTAAAAAAATTTACCAACTTGCTTTTGTAACACCTGGTATTAAACCAGCTAATGCCATTTCTCTGAAATTGATACGAGAAATTCCGAATTGACGCATATAACCTTTAGGTCTGCCTGTTAATTGGCATCTGTTATGCAATCTAACTGGAGATGAATTTTTTGGCAATTTCTGCAAACCGATGAAATCACCAGCTTCTTTAAGAACAGCTCTTTTAGCAGCATATTTTGCAACTAATTTCTGTCTTTTTACTTCTCTTGCTTTTATTGATTCTTTTGCCATGTTACTGTTGTTTATTTTGGTTTTTAAAAGGTAATCCGAATTGTTTTAATAAAGCTAAAGCTTCAGTATCATTGGTAGCTGTTGTTACAAATGTAATGTCCATACCACTGATTTTGCTTAATTTGTCAATATTAATTTCCGGAAAGATAATTTGCTCAGTAATTCCAAAGGTATAGTTACCTTTTCCATCAAAACCTTTATCATTAATACCTCTAAAATCTCTGATACGTGGAATAGAAACAGAAATTAAACGATCTAAAAATTCGTACATTCTATCGCCTCTTAAGGTTACTCTAACACCTACAGGCATTCCTTTACGCAATTTAAAATTTGAAATATCTTTGCGTGATTTGGTTGCAACAGCTTTCTGACCTGCAATCATAGTCATTTCGTCAATACCATTATCGATTTGTTTTTTATCGGTAATAGCAGTACCAATTCCTTGATTTAAAGAAATTTTAACCAAACGAGGAACCTGCATTGAACTTTTATATTTAAATTCATTCATTAAAGCAGGAACAACTTCTTCGGTATATTTGGTTTTTAATCTGGCTATATAACTCATTACTTAATTACCTCCCCTGATTTTTTGGAATAACGAACTAATTTTTCTGTTTTAGCATCCAGTTTTCTTCCGATTTTAGTAGCATTACCTTTAGAATCTACTACCATCAAATTAGAAATGTGTACCGGAGCTTCTTGCTTTACAATACCACCTTGGGTATTTTTAGCATTTGGTTTGGTATGTTTTGAAACCATATTAATTCCTTCAACAATGGCTTTATAGTCTTTTGTTTCAACAATAAGAACTTTGCCTTGCATTCCTTTGGAATTACCTGCTAAAACCTTAACGGTATCACCCTTTTTTATATGTAATTTAGGTTGCATATACTTTTTTATTAAACATTAAAGCACTTCGGGTGCTAATGAAACTATTTTCATAAACTGTTTTTCTCTTAATTCTCTGGCAACAGGTCCAAAAATACGAGTACCTCTCAATTCTTCAGTAGCAGTAAGCAAAACAATTGCGTTGTCATCAAATCTGATATAAGAACCATCACTTCTTCTAACTTCTTTTTTTGTTCTAACTACTACAGCTTTAGAAACTGTTCCCTTTTTAACATTACCAGAAGGTAGTGCATCTTTGATGGTAACAATAATTTTGTCACCTACTGATGCATATCTTTTTCTAGTTCCTCCCAGTACTCTGATACACAAGGCGCTCTTAGCCCCACTGTTATCAGCAACAATCACTCTAGACTCTTGTTGTATCATAACTATTTTGCTCTTTCAATTATTTCAACTAATCTCCAACACTTGCTTTTGCTCAATGGTCTTGTTTCCATGATCTTAACAGTATCGCCTTCGTTACATTCATTATTCTCATCATGAGCCATAAATTTGGAAGATTTTTTAATAAATTTTCCATATTTAGGATGTTTTACTTTTCTTTCGATAACAACAGAAATAGATTTATCCATTTTGTTACTAACGACTAGACCGATTTTCTCTTTTCTTAATGATCTGCTTTCCATCTTTATTTAAGATTTCTATTTGTAAAATATTACGCTTTTGCAATTATTTCGTCCAACTCTCTCTTTCTGAGTTCTGTTAAAATCCTTGCAATCGTTTTACGATATTGTTTAATTACATTTGGATTTTCCAAAGGAGAAACAGCGTGATTCATTTTTAATTTAGAAAGTTGATTTCTTTCTTCGTCTAATCTTTCTTTCAATTCCTGAGTAGAAAGTTCTCTGATTACTTCTTGTTTCATTGCTGTGCTTATATTGATTCTTCAACAAAATCTCTTCTTACTACTAACTTTGTGCTAATTGGTAATTTTTGAGCAGCAAGTCTTAAAGCTTCTTTTGCGATTTCGAAAGATACTCCTTCTGCTTCAAACAAAATTCTGCCTGGTGTAACTCTTGCAACAAAATATTCCGGTGCACCTTTTCCTTTACCCATACGAACCTCAGCAGGTTTCTTTGTAATAGGTTTATCTGGAAATACTCTGATCCAAATCTGGCCTTCACGTTTCATGTAACGGGTTACTGCTTGACGTGCTGCCTCTATTTGTCTTCCTGTTATCAAACATTCTTCCAATGCCTTTATACCGAATGATCCGAAAGCAAGTTGGCTACCGCGTTTTGCGTTGCCTTTCATCTTGCCTTTCTGCATTTTCCTGTATTTGGTCTTTTTTGGCTGTAACATTTTTATTTATTATTATAATGTTTAAACTCTTTTTTATTAATCAGAAAAGAATACTATCTTCTTTTTCTATTGTTTGGTCTTTGTCTTTGATTTCCACCACCTTGGAATGCTGGTTTGTCTTTGGTTGCAGTTGTAGTTGGTACCAATTCTCTTTTACCATAAACCATTCCTTTACAAATCCATACTTTTATACCAATACGTCCGTAAGTAGTATGAGCTTCTGCTGTTGCATAATCAATATCTGCTCTAAGTGTATGTAATGGAGTACGACCTTCTTTATATTGTTCGCGTCGTGCCATTTCAGCTCCACCAATTCTACCAGAAATCAAAACTTTTATACCTTCAGCACCAATTCTCATTGATGAAGCAATTGCAGTTTTTATAGCTCTACGATATGAAACTCTTCCTTCAATTTGTTTAGCAACGGTTGCAGCAACAATAATTGCATCTAATTCAGGACGTTTAATTTCAGAGATATTAATCTGAACTTCTTTGCTGGTAAGTTTTTTCAACTCTTCTTTGAGTTTATCAACTTCCTGGCCACCTTTACCGATAATTAAACCCGGGCGTGCAGTATTAATAGTTACAGTAACCAATTTTAAAGTACGCTCAATATTTATTCTTGATATGCCAGCTTTAGCTAAACGAGCATTTAAGTACTTTCTTATCTTATTGTCTTCGATAAGCTTTGGTGCAAAGTTTTTTCCGCCATACCAATTAGAATCCCAGCCTCTGATGATGCCTAATCTGCTACCTATTGGATTTACTTTTTGTCCCATTTATTCTTGTTTAATGTGTTTTTACTATTAATTAATTATTTTCTGTTTTTTCAGCAACAGAAATTCTGCTATCCAGTATCATTGTAATATGGCTAGAGCGTTTTCTGATACGATGAGCTCTTCCCTGAGGTGCAGTTCTGATTCTTTTCAATTGTCTGCCTCCATCAACAAATACTTCTTTAATATATAAATTGCTTTCTTCTATACGAACTCCTTCGTTTTTACTTTGCCAGTTAGCAATGGCAGAAAGTAACAATTTACGTAATTTTATTGCAGATTCTTTTGAACTATATTGTAAGGTGTGTAAAGCTTTTTCAACATTTACGCCACGGATTAAATCAGCCATTAATCTTGTTTTCCTTGGAGAGGAAGGATTATTGGTTAATTTAGCAAAGTATAAAGATTTTTTTTCTTCTTTTTCCTTTTCTGCTCTGATATGTTTCCTTGATCCCATTTCTTATTATTTTTTGCCTTTGTCTTTATTACCAGCATGACCTCTAAAAGTTCTTGTAGGAGCAAATTCGCCTAATTTATGACCTACCATATTTTCTGTAACATAAACCGGTATAAATTTATTACCATTATGAACTGCGATTGTTTGTCCTACAAAGTCAGGAGAAATCATTGATGCTCTTGACCAAGTTTTGATAGCTACTTTTTTATTGCTTTCAATAGCTTCAAGAACTCTTTTCTCTAACTTATACTCTATATAAGGACCTTTTTTTAATGAACGACTCATAGTAAAGTGTGTTTAAATCTTAATTATTTCTTACGTGAAACGATGATAAATTTGTTAGATTCTTTTTTCTTAGATCTAGTTTTATAACCTTTAGCAGGCATACCTTTTCTTGATCTTGGATGACCTCCTGATGAACGGCCTTCACCTCCACCCATTGGGTGATCAACAGGATTCATTACTACACCTCTAACTCGTGGTCTGCGACCTTGCCAGCGAGATCTACCTGCTTTACCAGATACTTCAAGGCTATGATCAATATTAGAAACCATACCTATAGTAGCTTTACAGCTTTGTAAAATCATACGTGTTTCACCAGATGGCATTTTTACGATTGCATATTTATTGTCTCTCGACATTAATTGTGCATATGCTCCTGCACTGCGGCTTAACTTTGCACCTTGGCCTGGTTTAAGTTCCAGATTGTGTATAATGGTACCAAAAGGAATTTCACTTAAAAATAGTGTATTTCCAATTTCAGGAGCAACTCCTTTACCAGATATTACCTGTTGTCCTACTTTTAATCCGTGTGGAGCAATGATATAACGTTTTTCGCCGTCAGCATAAAACAATAAAGCTATACGAGCAGTTCTGTTTGGATCATATTCGATCGTTTTTACAGTTGCTGGTATATTTTCTTTATCACGTTTAAAATCTATTATTCTATACGCCTGTTTATGACCACCGCCTAAATAGCGCATTGTCATTCTACCGGTATTATTACGACCACCACTTCTTTTCTTTGGTGCTAATAAACTTTTTTCCGGTGTTGCGGTAGTTATTTCGTCAAAAGCGCTAATGATTTTAAAACGCTGACCTGGTGTTGTTGGTTTAAATTTTCTAAGAGCCATTTCTTTTCTTTAAATATTGCTATAAAAATCAATTGTTTCTCCTGCAGCTAATGTTACAATAGCTTTTTTAAACGCGCTGGTTTTACCATTGATAAAACCGGCTTTGGTATATCTTGATTTTGCTTTACCAGAATAAATCATGGTATTAATCATATCTACCTTCACGCCATACAAGCTTTCAACTGCTTTCTTTATTTCAATTTTATTTGCCTTCCTGTTGACTATAAAACCATAGCGATTTGTCATTTTTTCGCTTATGATTGTCATTTTTTCAGTTATTAGTGGCTTTATAATAATGCTCATTTTGTATTAGCTGTTATGTTTTTTTATTATAAAATATTAAGCTTCGTTCTGAATTTTGTTAAATTCTGCTATCGAACTCTCCAAAAACATGATATTTTTTGCGTTCAAAATATCGTAAGTATTTAGATCTGACACATTTACGACTTTGACGTTACCCAAATTACGGGACGACAAATATACGCTTTTATTTGATTCAAACAACACTAAAAGTGTTTTTTTATCAGAAATTTTTAAATTATTTAAAATTTCAATAAAATTTTTGGTTTTTGGTGTTTCAAAACTAAAATCTTCAACAACTAAAATATTGTTTTCTTTAGCTTTATAACTTAAAGCAGATTTTCTTGCTAATCTCTTTAATTTTTTATTTAATTTGAAGTTATAACTCCTTGGTCTTGGTCCGAAAACTCTACCTCCACCAACAAAAACCGGTGAGTTAATATCGCCTGCGCGAGCTCCACCTGTTCCTTTTTGTTTTTTAAGCTTCTTTGTACTTCCTGATACTTCAGATCTGTCTTTTGATTTATGAGTACCCTGACGTTGGTTAGCCAAAAATTGTTTTACATCAAGATAAATTGCATGATCATTTGGTTCAATACCAAAAACAGAATCATTTAACTGAACCGATCTATCGGTTTTGTTACCGTTTGTGCTATATACTACTAACTCCATCTTTCTATAATTACATATGAACCTTTAGGACCAGGAACTGATCCTTTTACTAAAATTAAATTCTTTTCGGTTACGATTTTAACGATTTGAAGGTTAATCATTTTGCGACGATTACCACCAGTTCTTCCGGCCATACGTAAGCCTTTGAACACTCTTGATGGCCAAGAAGATGCACCCACTGAACCTGGAGCTCTTAATCTGTCGTGCTGACCGTGAGTTGCATCACCAACTCCGCGGAAACCGTGTCTTTTTACAACACCTTGAAAACCTTTACCTTTTGTAGTACCAACTACATCAATATATTCACCTTCGATGAATACATCAGCTAAGATTACATCACCAAATTGTTTTTGATGATCTGCTTCAAAACGTGTAAATTCATAAATCATTTTTTTAGGTGTTGTTCCAGCCTTTTTAAAATGACCTTTTAAAGCATTAGTTGTATGCTTTTCCTTTTTCTCATCAAAAGATAACTGAATGGCTTCATATCCATCATTTTCTTTCGTTTTTACTTGCGTAACTACGCAAGGACCAGCTTCTATAACCGTGCATGGGATGTTTTTCCCAGAGGCATCGTATACGCTGGTCATTCCGATTTTTTTTCCAATTAATCCTGACATTGTACTTTGTTTATTGTTCTTTTTTTGACCTTACAGATGTGTTGTAAAAAATAATTACACTTTAATTTCTACTTCAACACCACTTGGTAACTCAAGTTTCATCAACGCATCAATGGTTTTTGATGTCGTACTGTAAATATCCAGTAATCTTTTATATGAACATAACTGGAATTGTTCACGTGATTTCTTGTTTACGAATGTTGAGCGTAATACAGTATAAATCTTTTTATTTGTAGGCAATGGAATAGGACCATTAACCACAGCACCTGTTGACTTTACAGTCTTTACAATTTTCTCAGCTGATTTGTCAACCAAATTGTAATCGTAGGACTTTAACTTTATTCTGATTCTTTGATTCACTTTTTTTATTAATTTAAAATTAATAGTATATGTTATTAACCTTTGATTCCTTTAACGTTATTTATTACTTCTTCTACAACATTTGCAGGTGCCTGTATAAAATGAGAAAACTGCATTGTTGAGGTAGCTCTTCCAGAAGACAATGTTCTTAATGTAGTTACATATCCAAACATATTTGACAATGGCACATCAGCTCTTACAACCTGATAACCCACTTTGGCATCAATTTCTTTTAGAATTCCACGACGTTTATTTACATCACCTGTAACATCCCCAACATAATCATCTGGAGTTACAATCTCAACTTTCATGATAGGTTCAAGTAAAATTGGTTTTGCTTTTTTACAAGCTTCTTTAAATGCTATTTTTGCGGCTATTTCAAAAGATAATGCGTCAGAGTCAACAGCATGGAAAGATCCGTCAAGTAAGGTAACTTTTAAACTTTCTACGGGATATCCTGCTAATACACCATTTGTCATGGCAGCTTTAAATCCTTTTTCTATTGGTCCGATAAATTCTTTTGGAATATTACCACCTTTAACTTCATTAACAAACTGTAATCCTTTAAAATCACCATCAACTGGCGAAATAACTACTTCGATATCGGCAAATTTACCTTTACCACCAGTTTGTTTTTTATAAACTTCGCGGTATTTAACAGAAGAAGTAATCGCTTCTTTATATGCAACCTGAGGTTTGCCCTGATTACATTCAACCATAAACTCGCGTTTCAATCTGTCAACAAGAATTTCAAGATGTAATTCGCCCATACCACTTATAATGGTTTGACCAGAATCTTCATCTGTTTTAACATTGAAGGTAGGATCTTCTTCTGCTAGTTTGTATAAAGCATTAGAAAGTTTATCAATATCCTTTTGTGTTATTGGTTCAATTGCGATACTGATTACAGGATCAGGGAAAGTCATTTTCTCTAAAATGATTGGAAACTTTTCGTCACAAAGTGTATCACCTGTGCGGATATCCTTAAAGCCTACAGCGGCTCCAATATCACCGGCTTCAATTCTTTCGAGCGGATTTTGCTTGTTTGCATGCATTTGCATAATACGAGAAATACGCTCTTTTTTTCCTGTAGAAGTATTTAATACATAAGAACCAGCTTCCAAAGTACCTGAATAGACTCTAAAAAAAGCAATACGACCAACATAAGGATCTGTTGCAATTTTAAAAGCTAATGCAGACAATGGAGCTTTTGCCTCATGATCTCTTTGTTCTTCTAATTCTGTTTTAGGATTGATCCCGGTTACAGCATCAATATCCATTGGACTTGGTAAAAATCTGATAACTGCATCAAGCAATTTCTGAACACCTTTATTTTTAAATGAAGCACCACAAATAACAGGAGTTATTCTCATTTCAATTGTAGCTTTTCTGATTGCAGAAATCATTTCTTCTTCTGTAATAGAATTATGGTCATTTAAAAATTTAGTAAGAAGTTCATCATTTTCTTCGGCAACTCCTTCAATTAAAGTAGTACGGTATTCATCTACAATATCCACTAAATCTTCTGGAATTGGTATTTCTTTAATATCAACACCTAAAGAATTTTCTTCCCAAAAATATGCTTTATTGGAAATTAAATCAACAATACCAGTAAAAGTATCTTCTTGACCGATAGGAATTTGCAAAGGAACTGGATTTGCACCCAATCTATCTTTTATTTGCCCTAAAACATTAAAGAAATCGGCTCCGGCTCTGTCCATTTTATTTACAAAACACAAACGAGGAACTTTGTATTTATCAGCCTGACGCCATACTGTTTCAGATTGAGGTTCAACACCACCAACTGCACAGAATAAAGCAACAGCACCATCAAGTACTCTAAGCGAACGTTCTACTTCAACAGTAAAATCTACGTGACCAGGAGTATCGATAATATTTATTTTGTATTGTTCGTCTTCATAGTTCCAAAAAACTGTAGTAGCAGCGGAGGTAATAGTTATACCTCTTTCCTGCTCCTGAACCATCCAATCCATAACAGCACCGCCATCATGAACCTCACCAATTTTGTGACTTTTACCAGTGTAATACAATATTCGCTCAGTTGTAGTTGTTTTACCTGCATCAATATGAGCCATAATGCCAATATTTCTAGTATATGTTAATTTATCAGACATTTTTATTGTATTCTTTCTGTAAAATTATAAAATCAAAATTAAATGAACTCTTTGTTTTTCTAAAAACAATCAAAACTAAAATCTAAAATGTGAGAAAGCTTTATTAGCTTCTGCCATTCTATGAGTATCTTCTTTACGTTTGAAAGCTGCACCTTCTTCTTTAAAAGCAGACATTATCTCACCAGCCAATTTCTGACTCATAGATTTTTCATGTCTCTTACGTGCATAATTTACTAATGCTTTCATTCCGATAGACATTTTTCTATCAGGTCTGATTTCAGATGGAATCTGAAAAGTAGCACCACCAATTCTACGGCTACGTACTTCTACTGAAGGAGTTACATTAGCCAAAGCTTTTTTCCAAACTTCAACACCGTCTTCTTTTGTTTTTTCTGCTACGATTTCAATTGCATCGTAAAAAATTTCAAAAGCTGTGCTTTTCTTTCCCCTTAACATCAAATTGTTAACGAATTTGGTAACCAAAGTATCATTAAACTTTGGATCTGGTAATATGATTCGTTTTTTGGGCTTAGCCTTCCTCATTTTATTAAAAAATTTGGTACTTTATTAATATGTTATTTTTTTGCTTTTGGTTTTTTAGTACCATATTTTGAACGTCTTTGATTTCTTCCGTCAACGCCTGAAGTATCCAAAGCTCCTCTGATGATATGGTATCTAACACCTGGTAAATCTTTTACTCTACCTCCTCTGATCATTACGATTGAGTGTTCCTGTAAGTTATGACCTTCACCCGGAATATAAGCATTTACTTCTTTTCCGTTAGTTAATCTAACTCTCGCAACTTTACGCATTGCTGAATTAGGTTTTTTTGGTGTAGTGGTGTAAACTCTTACACAAACGCCTCTTCTCTGTGGACATGAATCCAAAGCAGGTGATTTACTTTTGTCTGTTAATTTATTTCGTCCTTTACGAACTAACTGCTGTATTGTAGGCATATTACATTGATTGTTTTAATATCAAGTTTATTAGCGACCCCATTTTTTGGGACTGCAAAAGTAATACTTTTATTTGTAATAACAATGAAGAATTTCATTTTTTTTGAGTATTTTTGTCTTTTTTTTGAGCGAGTGCTAACTTATTAAATAATATCAACATAATCAATGCGTAAGTATAAACACATATTTTTTGATCTCGACAGAACCCTTTGGGATTTTGAAAAAAATTCTGAAGCTACGTTTAATGATTTATACCTTATATATAATATTGAAGAAATTTTGGGTTGCAAATTTACTGAATTTTTTAATAACTATAAAATACATAATATTGCCCTTTGGGAATTATATAGAAAAGGTGAAATTAAAAAAGACTTTTTAAGTTTAAATAGATTTTTATATACTTTGAATGATTTTGGCAATAACAACCTAGCTTTAGCTCAAAATCTGGCTAAAGATTATATTGCTATAAGCCCTCAAAAAAATCTATTGTTTCCACATACAATAGAAACTCTTGATTTTTTGAAAGATAAATACCAACTTCATATTATTACAAACGGATTCATTGAAGTTCAATATAAAAAAATAAAAAATTCGGGTTTGGAAAAATATTTTTCAAATACAATTACTTCAGAAGAAGCCGGAGTTCAAAAACCAGCAAAACATATTTTCGATTATTCTTTACAAAAAGCAAATGCAATGCCTAACGAGAGTATTATGATTGGAGATGATTTACAAACAGATATTTTAGGAGCTAAAAATGCCGGAATAGATCAGATTTTTTTCAATATAGACAATATTTCTCATAATGAAGAGATTACGCATGAAATAGATTCTTTGATAAAAATAATTGATATTTTAAATTAAAAAATTTCTGTAATTCATTTTTTTTTCTTAAAATTGCTTATTATTTCTATTATCTTTACAGAAAATTTAGTATTAATTAAAAATTACTCTTAGCGTATGAAAATTACAATTGTAGGTACAGGCTATGTTGGTTTGGTAACCGGAACCTGTTTTGCCGAAGTAGGCATTGATGTTACCTGTGTTGATATTGATAAAGTAAAAATTGAAAACCTTGAAAAAGGGATTTCTCCTATTTATGAGCCGGGCTTAGACCCAATGATTGAAAGAAATGTAAGTAAAGGCAGATTGAATTTTTCAACAAATCTGGCTGAATGTATGGCCGGAACTGATGTGATATTCAGCGCAGTAGGAACTCCTCCGGATGAAGATGGAAGTGCCGATTTGCAATATGTATTGGATGTAGCTCGCACAGTTGGAAAACATATGAATGATTATATTCTTATGGTTACTAAAAGTACAGTTCCCGTTGGTACTGCTAAAAGAGTCAGAAATGCAATCCAAGAAGAGTTAGATAAAAGAGGAGTTAAAATTGAATTTGATGTAGCTTCTAACCCTGAGTTTTTAAAAGAAGGCGATGCGATTAATGATTTCTTAAAACCAGACAGAATTGTTGTGGGGCTTGAATCAGAAAAAGCAGAAAATATAATGAAAAGTTTATATAAACCATTTACTTTAAATGGTCATCCGGTTATTTTTATGGATGTTCCATCTGCTGAAATGACCAAATATGCGGCCAATTCAATGTTAGCTACTAAAATCAGTTTTATGAACGACATTGCTAACCTTTGTGAAATTATGGGTGCTGATGTTAATATGGTTCGTAAAGGAATTGGAAGCGATTCAAGAATCGGAACAAAATTTATTTATCCTGGAATAGGTTATGGTGGCTCATGTTTTCCAAAAGATGTCAAAGCATTAATTAAAACTGCTGATCAGAATGGCTACAATATGCGCGTTTTAAAAGCAGTTGAAGATGTAAATGATGATCAGAAATCAGTTTTATTCAATAAACTAAATGCTTATTACAAAGGAGATTTAAAAGGAAGAACCATTGCAATGTGGGGATTATCGTTTAAACCTCAAACTGATGATATGCGTGAAGCTCCATCTTTAGTTCTGATTGAAAAACTAATAAATGCAGGGTGTAAAGTTAAAGCATATGATCCTGTTGCAATGCACGAAGCACAAAGGAAAATAGGTGATGTTGTTGAATACTCAAAAGATACCTATGATACATTAGTTGATGCAGATGCTTTAATGATTGTAACTGAATGGACTGAATTCAGATTTCCAAATTGGAATGTTGTTAAAAAACTGATGAAACATAATGTGATTTTTGATGGAAGAAATATTTTCGATTACAAAGAAATGAAAGAAATTGGATTCGACTATCAATGCTTAGGTATTAATACCACAAAATAAAAATTAAAATCATATAATAAAACCTAATCTGTTTAATACGGATTAGGTTTTATTTTAAATAAAAAAATTACAATGAGAAAAAAAATATTAGTTACCGGTGGAGCAGGTTTTTTAGGTTCTCATCTTTGTGAGAGACTTTTAAAGGACGGCAATGAAGTTGTTTGTGTAGATAATTATTTTACCGGACAAAAACAAAATATTGTACATTTGCTTGATAATCCATATTTTGAATTAATCCGACACGATATTACAATGCCATTTTTCATTGAAGTAGATCAGATTTTCAATCTGGCTTGCCCGGCATCTCCAGTTCATTATCAATACAATGCCATCAAAACTGTAAAAACATCTGTAATGGGTGCTGTAAATATGTTGGGATTGGCCAAACGTATCAATGCCAAAATATTACAGGCCTCAACCAGTGAAGTTTATGGTGATCCTGAAATACACCCTCAGGAAGAATCATATTGGGGACATGTAAACCCGATTGGTATAAGAGCTTGTTATGACGAAGGTAAACGTTGTGCCGAAACGCTTTTTGTAAATTATCATCGCCAGAATAATGTCAAAATCAAAATCATCCGTATTTTCAATACATATGGCCCAAGAATGCACCCGAATGATGGCAGAGTAGTTTCTAATTTTATTGTACAAGCATTACAAAACAAGGATATTACCATATTTGGTGACGGTATGCAAACACGTAGTTTCCAATATTGCGACGATTTAATTGAAGGTATGGTGAAAATGATGGCAAGTGGCGACGATTTTACAGGTCCGGTTAACATTGGCAATCCAAATGAATTTACCATGCTTGAACTAGCTGAAAAAGTTATTAAACTTACAGGAACTAAATCTAAAATTGTTTTTGAACCATTACCAGCTGATGACCCAATGCAACGCCAACCAAACATTAGCTTAGCTAAAGAAAAACTAAATTGGGAACCAAAAATTCAGCTGGAAGAAGGTTTAATGCGAACGATAGAATTTTTTAAAACAATTGTAAAATAACAAACTATGATAAATGTTCTGATAACGGGAAGTAACGGACAACTAGGAAGTGAAATAAAAGCCATTTCTGATAATTATCCTGATTTTCATTTTATCTTTACTGATGTTGCAGAATTAAACATTACAGATTATCAGATGATTGATAATTTCTTTAAAGAAAATCACATCAGTTATGTAATTAATTGTGCTGCATATACCGCTGTTGATAAAGCCGAACAGGATTATGATACTGCACATTATATTAATGTAAATGCAGTAAAATATCTTTCGCAGATTTCCAAAAAAAATCATGCAGCTTTGGTTCATGTTTCTACAGATTATGTTTTTGATGGCAAAAACTATAAACCTTATGTTGAAACCGATGCAATCTGCCCAACCTCTGCCTATGGTAAAACCAAAGTTGAAGGAGAAAATGAAGTTAGAAATTATGCCGAAAAGGCTATAATCATTCGTACTTCCTGGCTTTATTCATCTTTTGGAAATAATTTTGTAAAAACAATTTTAAAATACGGAAAAGAAAGAGGCAAACTAAATGTGGTTTTCGATCAGGTTGGTACTCCTACTTATGCTGCTGATCTGGCAAAAGCAATACTGGATATTTTACCTAAACTCAATTCGAAAAACACAATAGATACCTATCATTTTTCTAATGAAGGTGTTAGCAGTTGGTACGATTTTGCTAAGGAAATTGTTGAACTTTCCGATTTCGAATGCATCATTAATCCGATAGAAACTAAGGATTATCCCTTACCGGCACCGCGTCCTCATTATAGTGTTTTAGACAAATCAAAAATTAAAAACGAATTTAATATCAGTATTCCTTATTGGAAAGACAGTTTAAAAAAATGCCTCAATTTAATTAATGAATAGAAGTATAAAAAGCAGATTATCAACTTTAATTTTCGAATCGGCAACAGAAGTACATAAATTACTTGGTCCGGGATTGCTTGAACCTGTATATAAATTGTGCTTTTTACAGGAATTGCGAAATAGAGGCATTTTCTTTAAAAAAGATTTTGCCTTTCCCATTTTTTATAAAGAAATAAAACTGGATGCAGAAATTAAAGTGGATCTTTTGATTGAAAATGAGGTAATTGTTCAAATTAAAACCCTTGATAAAATTACGCCCATGCATGAAGCTCATTTACTTACAGCTCTTAAAATGGGAAACAAAAAAATGGGTTTTATTTTTAATTTCAGTGAACCCAAATTGGTTGATGGTTATAAAAAAATTAGTATTAACGATTAAAATAAACTATTATGGAAAATATTGATAAAAACATTTTGGAAAGAGCCAACAAATGGCTTAGCGATGCTTATGATATTGAAACCCGCAATATTGTTAAGCAATTAATTGATACTGACCACACAGAACTTACTGAGTGTTTTTACCGCGATCTCGAATTCGGAACCGGTGGTTTACGAGGTATTATGGGAGTTGGTACCAATCGTATGAATAAATATACTGTTGGTATGGCTACCCAGGGATTAGCAAATTATATTCTGAAAATGTTTCCGGGCAAGAGCGATTGTAAAATTGCAATTGCATATGATTCTCGCAACAACAGTAAGTTTTTTGCTCAGGTTACAGCAGATGTTATGTCGGCTAATGGAATTAAGGTTTATTTATTTGAAAACCTGCGTCCTACTCCTGAACTTTCATTTGCAATCCGTCATTTGGGTTGTCAGAGTGGTGTAGTTATAACTGCTTCGCACAATCCGAAAGAATACAATGGCTATAAAGCTTATTGGGAAGATGGCGGTCAACTTATAAGCCCACACGACACCAATGTAATTGACGAAGTATTAAAGATTACTGATATTAGTCAGGTGAAATTTGATGGAAATGCACAACTGATTGAAATGATTGGTGAAAATGTGGATAACGTTTATCTCGAAAAACTTAAATCGCTCTCATTATCACCTGAATTGATAAAGAAGCACAAAGATTTAAGCATTGTTTACACAGCTTTGCATGGAACCGGAATTACTTTGGTACCAAGAGCTTTGAAAGAATTAGGTTTTGAGAACATTCATATTGTAGAACAACAGGATATTCCTGATGGTAATTTCCCAACTTTAAAATCGCCGAATCCGGAAGAAAAAGCTGCTTTGGAAATGGCTATTGAAAAAGCCGCAAAGGTAAATGCCAATCTGGTGCTTGCTACCGATCCTGATGCTGATAGAGTAGGTATTGCAGTTAAAAACGACAAAGGCAATTATGTTCTATTCAATGGAAATCAAACTGCTTCGGTATTGATTTATTATCTATTAAAAAAATGGAAAGAAAACGGCAAAATTACGGGGAATGAATATATTGTAAAAACAATTGTTACATCAGAACTATTAAAGGATATTGCACTTAAAAACGGTGTTGCGAGTTATGATGTTCTTACCGGTTTTAAATTTATTGCCGAAATCATTTTACGTTTGGAAGGAAAGCAAACCTTTATAGGTGGTGGCGAAGAAAGTTATGGTTATCTGGTTGGTGACTTTGTAAGAGATAAAGACGCGGTAATTTCATGCTGCATGATAGCTGAAATGGCAGCCTGGGCTGCTGAAGCCGGCAAAACATTTTATGACATATTAATTGATTTGTATGCCGAATATGGATTTTATAAAGAAGATTTATTGTCACTAACCAAGAAAGGTAAATCGGGTGCTGAAGAAATTCAACAAATGATGGCTGATTATCGTCACCAAGCTCCTACAGCAATTAACGGAAGCAAAGTAGTTATGATTAAGGATTACAAATTGCAAACTGCTAAAAATTGTATCAATAATACCATAGAAGTAATTGATTTACCAAAATCTAATGTTTTACAGTTCTTTACAGAAGACGGAAGTAAAATCACAGTTCGTCCTTCAGGTACTGAACCAAAGATTAAATTCTATTTTGGTGTAAAAGACGAATTAAAATCAAAATCTGATTTTGAAGCTGTTAACCAGAAACTGGAAGCAAAAATAAAAGCTATAATTGCTGATATGAAACTATAAATCAATATTTTTCGTTTATATTTTTACAAAATAAAAGCCCGTTTGAAAACAAACGGGCTTTTATTATTAAGTAATAAAATCATTTTTGTTTCAAAAATTTCTTTATTAGTACACCGCTATCTGTTTGTATTTTAACTAAGTATAAAGCATCGGGCAAATTTTCAATATTTATTGTTGTATTTCCATAGACAACTTTTGTTTGGTGTAACTTACCATCCATTGAAAAAACTTCCAGTTTTGTTTTTTCTGTAAGATTATCAATCTGAAGAAAATCAGAAGCTGGGTTGGGGTATATTTTTGTAGAATTAATTTCCGTTTCATTGATGCCTATATTAAAACTGCAATAATTAAATTCAAGATCACCACCATTATAAACCAACTGATTGTTGGAACAACTTGCTTCCAATCTGGTAAATATACTATTTAAATATTGCAATTTATTACCATAGTATAAACCATTTGTCGAACCAACTCCTTCAATCCAATATTCAAAAAATGAAAATGGGATGGAAGTATTACGAATCTTTAATGAATTTCGATAAATACTATCAACAGTCATGACCAAACTTTTATTATTGACAATAAACGTATCAATTTCATTATACATTAAATTATACAATAAAAGCGTATCATTTATATTTGCATCAAAATCAAAATATAAATGAGGTGCTTGACCAGGATTCATTGCATAAATCTTTTTTGTAATTGTATCTTCTCTAAGAAAAAATTTATTTATAAAATTTGGATTCTGAGTTGATATCATTTTAATCTTTTTCCATGTTTGATTAAAAATAGTAGTATCGGTATCAACTCTATATTCCTCAGTTATACTATTCCCTTGGTTATTAATATACACACTCCATTTATATTGATTCAAAAGTATAGGTTTATACTGTGATTTTGCATTAATCCCAATTAAGATTAATACTAAAATAATTGTAAATGTTTTAAATGTTTTCATTTCTTATGTTTTTATTGTTTTACAAATTTCTTTACAACTACTCCCATATCCGTTTGTATTTTAACTAAGTATAAACCTTCATGCAAATTTCTGATATTAATCGTTGAATTTACATTAGTTGATTGCTGCAACATCCCATCCATTTTATAAATTTCAATCTTGGCTTTTTCTGTAATATTCTCAATATAAATATAATCTGTAGCTGGGTTGGGGTAAATTATAATATCTTTTGATTTAATATTTTCCAGACCAAGATAAGGTTCACAAATGGTATTTACAGGATTATATGAACCAAGATTCAGACTTTCAAAACATAAAAATTGCATATTATCAATCTCAGGACAAATTGCAGGATTGCAGTTATGAATAACTGGAAATAAATAATCTTTGGTTGAGCCTATTCCTTCAATTACTTTCCCATTCAGGACTACACTTGAACTATCGATGGATCTTAGATGCAACCAACGTCGCATTTTATTATTAATAAGCATAGTCCCAATACTATCTACTACAACTATCGATTTTGAACACAAAAAATTTCCATTTGTATCTACACCCAAATCCCAACTATCGCCAACTTGTGCATTAAAACTGTATAATACTCTGAATTCATTATTAATCCAATAAAAAACAGTATCGCCCGAAACACTTGTAAATTCAGGATTCAAATGCATAGCACCGGCAAATATCATTCCCACATTAGGAATACTAAAAAATCTGTATCTTAAAACTTCCAGTTTCTGGCAATTTCTGTTTAGCAAAACAGTGTCTGAATTATATTCAATCTTAATAAAACCACCTTCACCAATATTCCAGTAACTATAGTGCCATACACTAGTTTGTTCAGCCCAAACCTGTGCTTTTAGATTTATCCCACAAATTAGCAGAATAATTGCAAGTATTACTTTTCTCATTATTCTAATTGTATAAATTGATATATAATTAAGTCTAATACACTATTCAGACACCAGAATCAGTTAAAGGTTGCAAAAACCAAGTTATCGGTTTTTATCTGAATAATGCATCTGAACACCGGTTGAGTTACCTCTGCCGAATACTTTAAATTTCAGTTCATTCTGCGAGTTTCCATTATGCAAACGGATATCAACCAAGGTATCGCTCATCCATTTATAAGTTGCCAAGCTATAATATTCCTTTGAACTATTAGTTGCTTTGTAATATCTCAGTTTATTATTGCTGATACGGTAAAAATAAACATCGTACATAAAAATGCTATCCGATTGATAACGATAAACTTCTACATCAAATTCAGCATGTTTACTTAGATCAACTTCTGGTTCTGAATTTTTGTTATACACTTTAATATCGATAGTTTCACCTTTGAAAACCATGCCGGCACTCATTAAAAAGATGATTAACAAAATACTGATCGGATAAATAATTTTCTTCATAAATAAATGATTTTTATGCAAATATAGCTATATAAAATTCAATAATCTGTGGCATTAAAACTAATAAATGTATTTGCCAATTTTCACTTCAATTGGTGGATAGCCATATCCTCCCCATTTTTTTACAATAATTCCCTGTGGATTAATCAGGAAAAATGAAGGTACTGAACCATAAATATATTGTTTCCTTATTGCAGATTCGTGTCCTTTTCCATCCGACAAGCATATCCATTTAAGATTATTATCCTTTACGTCTTTAATCCAGTCATTTCTGTCATCATCCAGATAAAAACTAACTACAGCCAGGTTTTTGCTGAATTTTTCATGCAAAACGCCTAGCTCTTCTTTGGCCATTACACAACCCCTGCAGCCCACAGTTGTAAATTCAAGCAATATATATTTACCTTTAATATCAGAAAGTTTTCTGATATTACCAAACTGATCTGTAGCTGTAAAATCAAAATACTTTTCGCCCACTTCAAGCCTTTTGGGTTCTTTGTAATATTCATTCAATCTTTCCCATGTTGTTGTTTTATGGTTAGTAGTGTCCAGACTTTGGAATAAGGAATTAAACTCTTTTTTAGTTAAAATGTCAGCAATATTAAATAATTCGTCCAAAGATGCGTAACTTCTGGGATGATACAGAATATAATTCTTCCTTAGTTCATTATCGTAATTATCGATAGAATCAATCCGGTTCAGCAGTTTAAGAGCTTCAATACGGCTGATTTTATCATTTTTTTGAATAAAACTATCCAGCAGATTGTATTCCTTTGAAGCTTTTTTGTAATAATAAGCATTAAAATCACTTAAATCATTTTCATAAACCGAGCCTGTAACTTTTCTTTTGAACAAGGAATCGTAATCAGCTTCTATATGAATATCATTCTTACCCATAAAAACTATGGTTTCTTTATCTTTACCATCTTTCTTTAAAACCAGATAAAATTTCAATGGTTCTTCATCAATACTTACAGAAACTTCAAATCTGCCATTTTTTATTTTAGTTGAATTAATCGGCAGATTATTCAGATGACAAATAAAAACATCCGTGCCATCGGGAGCACCTTTAATTTCAGCCGATATAACATACTTATTATCCTTTTTCGGTGTTTGCGAACAGGATATTAACATCAAAACAACTGCTATAAGCAGTAAAGATTTTAAGATTTTCATAAATGGTTTTTGTTATAATTGGTTTTTTTATAAAATATAATCTATTTTTAAATTAATAATGACTTTTTAAGAATTACTTTAAACGTATAAACAATTTTTAATAACAGATATACTCATTTGTGTATTTAATTTCAATAACCACACTCTTTTTTCTGTATATAGTTAAAGATAAACAAATTCAGAAACACTTATACTGATAGAAATTATCTTCCTTAAACTAATTCTGTGTTTGTTCTTACAATAAATTGTTTCTTTCGTCTTTATCATCCTTTTACTAAATTTTAGAATACGATGAGAAACATATAATAAACTATTCTGTTTTGATTAATCTTTTTGTTTCTAAACCCTTTTCGGTTTGTATTTGCACCATATATAATCCATTGGGTAAAGCATTGATATTTAATTGTGTTTCTGCATTAATACAAGTGGATTCCAATACTATAGAACCTTGTATATTATAAATAATTATCTTGCTGTTTTTTGAATAATATGGATTTATTATCGTTATTACGGAGGTTGATGGATTAGGATATATTAAAGTGTTTGTTGCATGCAAAACAGGATTTTCAATTTCAGTAATTATGCTACCACCATTAAACAAATTTAAACCTTGAGCTCCAATCCATTTTCTATCACTATGATCAATAGCAATTGTATTAATATAATTGTTAGATAAACCTGAATTCATGGTTTTGTAAACAGTCCAGCTATTCCCGTTAAACTTTGCTAGGCCTTCACTAGTTCCAATCCATTTGGATCCATTGCCATCTATGGTAATAGAATTAACATTGTTTCCTGGCAAACCTGAATTATAACTATTATAAACAGTCCATGTTGTATCATCAAATTTTACCAAACCATTGCTGGTTCCTATCCATTTATTTCCATTACTTTCTATCACTATAGTTTTGATATTGTTGTTAGATAAACCTGAATTTGAGGTATTGTATAGCACCCAGTTGGTTCCGTCAAACTTTACTAACCCTCCATCATTTGTTCCAATCCATTTATTCCCAATCCCATCTATGGCTATTGTACTTATAATATTAGTTGGTAATCCTGAATTTGAAGTATTATAAACTGTCCACAATATATTGTCAAATTTAGCTAAACCACCATTTTCAGTTCCTATCCATTTATTACCGTTACCATCTATGGCTATAGCCTTAGTCATATTATTTGGCAAACCCGAATTAGAACCATTATAGATTACCCATGAAATTCCATTATACTTCGCTAAACCTGAACTGGTTCCTATCCATTTATTCCCATTCCCATCAATGGCTAATGACCATATTTGATTGTTGGGCAAGTTTGAATTGAAATAATTGTAAACTGTCCAATTGGTTCCATCATACTTTGTTATTCCACTCCCCCAGGTTACTATCCATTTGTCTCCATTGTTATCAATAGATATTAAATAAACATCGTATCCGGATAATCCAGAATTAGAGCAATTATAAAGAGTCCAGTTGCTACCATCAAACTTTGCCAAACCACCTGAGTAAGTTCCTACCCATATGTTCCCATTATCATCTTTAATTGTTCTATAAACGTAATTATTAGGTAAGCTTGAATTATTGGTTTTGAACACATTCCAATTAATTCCGTCAAATTTAACCAAACCATCAATAGTTCCTATCCATTTATCCCCATTATCATCTATTGATACTGAAAAAACATAATTGCTGGGCAAAGCTGAATTTGTTGTATTGTATATTGTCCAAAAAGCACCGTCATACTTTGCCAAACCATTACCTGTTCCTATCCATTTATTCCCGCTACCATCTATGGTTACTGATTTTATATCATTAGACGGTAACCCTGAATTCGAAGTATTATAAACTAGCCAAGTAGTTCCATCAAACTTTGCTAATCCTCCGCCATAAGTTCCTACCCATTTATTCCCATTTCCATCAATGGCTATAGCACTAACGTTATTGGAAGGCAATCCGGAATTCGAGCTGTTGTAAATATTCCAGCTAATTCCGTCAAATTTTGCTACTCCAATATCTGTTCCAATCCATTTATTTCCACTTCCATCTATGGCTATTGAACTAATCCAATTTCCACCCAAAGCTGAATTATAACTATTATAAATAGTCCAGTTAGTCCCATCAAACTTAACTAAACCATTACCATAGCCAGTTCCAATCCATTTATTTCCATTTCCATCTATAGCTATAGCACTAACATAGTTTTCAGGCAAACCTGAATTAGCATGGTTGTAAAAAACTTTTGTATTTGTTAAAGTATCAATTTTCACTAAGCCTCCTCTTGTACCTACCCACAATAGATTGCCTTCTTCTGCAATAGCTATAATGTCTTTTCCGTATGTATAATTTATCCAATCAGGGGTTTGTGCATTACTGATTAATACACTAATAAAAATTAATAATAAAATTGTGATTTTCTTTTTCATCTGTTTATTTTATTTATTTTTGTTCATATTCAGTGTTTTAAAAAAGTTGTTTGACGCCAAGAAAGTTAAATTTTCATCTTCATGCTCTATGGCAATAGTCCTGTGTGCTTAG
>JAHEYQ010000019.1 GCA_023251515.1 Bacteroidales bacterium | reverse complement strand
GCATGGATTACACAAACTACCGATGATATACAGTTTGATTTTGCCAATGAACAAGCATTGTTTCATAACCTTGCCATTGGCAAAGAATTTACCGATGCAAATGCAATTTTTAATGAAATAGTTCGCAAACTAAAAGCCGTTGAAGAGCAACCCAATTTATTAATTATTGACAATGCCGATGCAAGTCTTGAAAAACTTAGAGACAATTTACCTCACCAACCCCATTGGCATATTTTAATTACTTCGCGGCAGGAATTAAATGGATTTACAATGAAACGACTTGATTTTTTAAGACTTGAAGATGCTTTGCTTCTCTTTAAAACACATTATACCCGAAATGAATTTAGCGATGAACAGATTGAAAACCTGATTAAAGCTGTAGAATACCATACATTGACTATTGAAATATTGGCAAAGACAGCTGAAAACTATGAATACAATTTTGAGGAATTGTTTAATGCCATTAAATTAGATCTGGATACTGAGATAAGCGATATTAAGCACTCTGAAAATACGATATACAGGATAGGTTCTTATCTGAGTTCAATTTTTAAATTAAATAAACTTGAGCCGGAAGAAATATGGCTGATTAAACAAATAGTTTGTTTACCATCGGAGTATATTACTTATGATGTAATAAAAGAATTGATATTAGAAAATAAAAGCAATAAAAAGCTACGTCTGATTTTAAATAAATTAGCAAAAAAAGGCTGGTTGTTGAAAAACACAGAATCCGATAGCTACAAAATGCACCGAATTATTAGCGAAGTTATAAATCAACAACAACAAATAACCATAGCGGAATGCAGTTTTTTAATTGAAATGATTACTGATAAATTAAAAGTTGACGATACCAAAGACAATCCGGTTGAAAAATTTCAATGGATACCTTATGGAAATGAATTATTAACCATATTTGAAATATATGAAAGCAAAACTGTTGATGAAGAAAATAAAATTTCAATACTTCAGAATAATCTGGCATTAAGACTTAAAGACCTTGGTGATTACTTAGGAGCAAAAAAACTATTGGAAAAAGCAATGATAAGTGATGAGAAAAACTATGGAAAAGAGCATCCTTCCACAGCAATAAGCTATTCTAATCTGGCATTGGTACTTAAAGACCTTGGTGATTACAAAGAAGCAAAAAAACTATTGGAAAAAGCAATGATAAGTGATGAAAAAAACTTTGGGAAAGATCATCCTTCTACTGCAAGATGTTATTCTAATCTGGCATTGGCACTTCAAGGCCTTGGTGATTATGAAGAAGCAAAAGATTTATTGGGAAAAGCAATGATAAGTGATGAGAAAAATTTCGGAGCAGATCATCCTTCTACTGCAACTACATATTCTAATTTGGCATTGGTTCTTAGTGATCTTGGTGATTATGAAGGAGCCAAAGAACTATTGGAAAAAGCAATAATTAGTGATGAGAAAAATTTTGGTACAGAGCATCCTTCCACTGCAATAAGATATTCTAATCTGGCATTGATACTTAAAGACCTTGGTGATTATCAAAGAGCCAAAGAACTATTGGAAAAAGCAATGATAAGTGATGAGAAAAATTTTGGTACAGAGCATCCTTCCACTGCAATAAGATATTCTAATCTGGCATTGATACTTAAAGACCTTGGTGATTATCAAAGAGCCAAAGAACTATTGGAAAAAGCAATTATAAGTGCTGAGAAAAATTTCGGAGCAGATCATCCTTCCACAGCAATAAGCTATTCTAATCTGGCATTGGTACTTCAAGACCTTGGTGATTATGAAGAAGCCAAAAAACTAATGGAGAAAGCGATGATGTCTGATGAGAAAAACTTTGGAACAGAACATCCTTCCACTGCAAGATGTTATTCCAATTTGGCTCTTTTACTTTATAATCTTGGTGATTATAAAGGGGCATTGGAATTATCGGACAAAGCCGTTGCTGTTTTTCAAAAAGTATTACCTACAAGACATCCATCTATAAAAACAGTACAAGAAATTAATAATTATATAAAACAAAAAATAAAATAAAATTAAATGGAAGCAATTGGTACATTTTTAACTATGGCAGTAGGCTATATCCTTAAAGGAGCAGCCCAAAGCAAAACCGCAGATACGGCAAAAGAAGAGATATTGGGTAAATTCTGGAAATGGATACGTTCTAAAATAATAAAAGACGTGCGCGAAGCAGAAGATAAACCTGATGATAAAGAAATCATCAACAAAACCCATGAAAAACTATTGGAATTGGTAAAAGATGAAGCATTTTTCAATGAATTGGTACGTCGTGTTGCCGAATTGCAAAAAGCAGGCATTAAAGAGAAAAACATTGTTGCGGGAGATATTAAAAATGTAAAAAAAATAAAAATAGGAGATAAAGAATATTTGCCAGGTGAGGTTTACCAACGTAAGAATATTGTAGAAGGCAACATCGAAAATGCCGATGAGTTTATTTTAGGTGACGGGCATTAAAAAAATGTTTTTTAATTTGTTAACAAAACTTAAAAAACAAGCCATAAAAGCATATTTTTGATAATATTTGCTAAACCTGAAAGGTTTTTGAAGCTTTTCAGGTTTTTTATTTGGTAACATATGCTGTTGAATCGATTCAATGCCACCTGTGACGAGAAACATATATTGTTGAATCGATTCAAAGCCATCTGTGACGAGAAACATATATCGTTGAATCGATTCAAAGCCATCTGTGACGAGAAACATATACTGTTGAATCGATTCAAGGCCCCACTTGACAAGAAACATATATTGTTGAATCGATTCAAAGCCCCACTTGACGAGAAACATATACTGTTGAATCGATTCAAAGCCCCACTTGACAAGAAACATATATTGTTGAATCGATTCAAAGCCTCACTTGACAAGAAACATATATTGTTGAATCGATTCAACGGTACTTTTCTGTAAAGCTGTTTTGTTTCAAAAGCCTTCAGTTTATTTTTGTTTAAGAATAGCTGTCGGGTTTCAATTAAATTTATAATTTTGTAAGGATTTAAAACCTTTTTAAAAATGAAAAAAACACCATTAAAAATTGTGTTGCCTATAATGCTGCTGATGATTATCGGGATGGTAATTGTATATGCCAAATTTATTAATCCAACAGAAGAAGTTACCGAAACCGGACTTAAAATAGACAATGTTTCGTTCGATCTGCTCAACAACGACGAAGAGCTGATACCTGCCGTAGCTTATGCCCTCTTTATGAAAGGCGACCCGATGATAAGATATACCGTTACCAATAATACCAAAACCGACAAAAACCTTATAGTCGGATGCGAAATACCGGGCTGGGCAAATTCGTTCGAAAATTCAATAACACTGTCGAAAGAAAGCAGTCGCAATGTAGAATTGAAACTGAGCTTTTTCGATAAACTGAAACAAAACAACGAAATAAGCGATGCACAGATTAATTATTACATAAAAGAAGGCGGAACCAAAATATGGAATCAATCCAAATCGATAAAAATAGCAGCCAAAGGAACCATGATATGGTCAAAGGAAGAAGATGATGATTGTGCCGATTACATAGCCTCGTTTGTAAACCCAAACGATGTAAAAGTAGATGAGGTAATTTCGAATGCCAAAGAATATACCGAAAACCGACATCTGATAGGTTATCAGTTATACGATGCTGCGGCTCAGGCAAAAGAAACCACAGCCGAAGCAAAAGCTATTTTTATGGCATTGCGTCAGTATGGCATTTCGTATGTAAATAGTCCTTTGAGTTTCTCGGTTGGAAGCACCCAAAGAGTCCGCACACCCTTCGAATCTATCAGAGACCGTTCGGCAAACTGTATTGACGGAGCTGTTTTGTTTGCTTCGATGTTCGAAAATCTGGGAATGGAGCCTATGATAGTATTAGGACCCGGACATGCCATAGTGGGCTTGCGATTGTCGCCCAACAGCACTCAGGCAATCTTTATTGAAACTACTATGGTAGGTCTTGATGCCGAAACCGTGGCGCAGGAAGCCACCGAAGATGGCGAAGAAGTTGCAGAGCAAGCCATAACTCCCGAAAATCTGTTTGAGCGGGCATGCAAAACCGGACGCGAAACTTATCAGGCCTGGAAAGACGAAGACAATCTGAAGATAGTAGATATAAAGATGTGCCGTCAGCTAAAGATATATCCGGCATTTACGAATTAATAGCAGATTTATAATAAGTTTTGTTTTATAGCTATCAGGAAAATGAATATTGTAACAAAACAGTCCGTAGGACTGAATAATCATAACCCCCAATATCATTGGGGGTTATATATATCTTTTAATAGTCACAACCCGTTAGGGTTGAATTATTTACTTGACAGTTCAACCCTAACGGGTTGTGGCCGTATTTACTTTCTTCCCCCAATTTCATTGGGGGTTATGTAAATTAAACTCTTCGAGTTTTTTTAATTTTACTGATAAATTTTCACAAAAGCATAAAACAAAAGCTGAAAATATCATTATAAAACATTCAAGACAAACTAAATCTGACACGCAGGCAGATGATTATTTCAGGGAAACCTAACATGTTTCAAAAACCAGTCAGGTTTAAAAAAATCAGGTTAATTATATAAATAAGAAAACAAATGAAAAGAATAAATTTAGTAATAATTTTCATATTGTATCTCGCAATACATACATCAAATATCGTAGTTGGTCAAACCAGAAAATTTGAAGTAGATTTCAATAAGAAAATAAAGTTGCACATTGAAACTTCAGATTTTGATAGTTTAAAACATAAAATCACAAGAACATCAATTAATGGGTGGAGTGCAGTTTATCAGATTGACGGACAATTGGTATTTGGAACAGATTGGGGAATACCTGATACAAAACTTGATAAAATGATATTAACAATAGGAAACGATAAAATCAAATTAGATGTTAGTACAATGTATAATCCTTGGATAGGTAATTACTGTAATGCTCATTATTTTGAATTAAAACCCATTGAAGGAGGTTATTTGCTAATAGCTAATTTTTCTGACGGTGCAGCTAGCTATATTACAGAATGGAAAATAATAAAAGATAAATCAGTAAGAACAATGATATCCGTTGATGAAGGAATTATAAGCAGGTTTTTGTCAGGTAATAATAAAGACAAAAAACAAGCAGAGTTTAAAGGGCTGAAATAATTGTTTTCTTCATAGCTTATTTTTGTATTAATTTTAGGAAGGAATAAAGATTTATCCTGCTTTTACGAATTAATAGCAGTTTTATAATAAGTTTTGTTTAATAGCTATCAGGAAAATGAATATTGTAACAAAACAGTCCGTAGGACTGAATAATCATAACCCCCAATATCATTGGGGGTTATATATATCTTTTAATAGTCACAACCCGTTAGGGTTGAATTATTTACTTGACAGTTCAACCCTAACGGGTTGTGGCCGTATTTACTTCCCCCAATTTCATTGGGGGTTATGTAAATTAAACTCTTCGAGTTTTTTTAATTTTACTGATAAATTTTCACAAAAGCATAAAACAAAAGCTGAAGATATCATTATAAAACATTCATGACAAACTAAATCTGACACACAGGCAGATGATTATTTCAGTAAAACCTAACAGGTTTCAAAAACCAGTCAGGTTTCAAAAAATCAGGTTAATTATATAAATAAGAAAGCAAATGAAAAGAATAAGTTTACCATTAATGCCGGTGTTGCATTTTGGCAGAATAAAACTCATTAATAATAAAACAAAAAAGCACCGATGAATTATGAAAATCATCGGTGCTAATATTTGAATAATATAAGAAATTAATACAATTGGCTATGACAATCCATGCAATTTGATTCTTTCCATGCATCGCCGATATCTACAGGATGCGAAAACTCTAAAGTTGCATTAATACCGGTATATTTAATATCGCCGGTTTTGCCTTGTGCAACAATGGTATGACAAAGATTGCAATCTTTTGAAATTACTTTTCCTGATGGAGATTTAAACTTATCATTATGACATCTGAAACAACCGTTTGATTCAAGATGGCCTATATGTCGCGGATAAACACTGTAATTTACTTTCATTTCAGGGAAAGTATTAAGTGCAAATACTCTTTTTACTTCACTAATAGCAGTAATAATTTGAGAATTGTATTTTTTATAAAAATCGGGATAAGATTCCTTGTAGAAATTAATGATTTTATTCTTTATTTCCATTGAAGCAGAATCGGAAGTCCCGTAATTAATTTTCAAGGCTTCCATAGCAGCACTTTTAAACCATGGGATTGTCGAAATTTTATTATTGGCAGCCATAAGTTCGTTTACATATTTTGAAGGTGAACGATACTCGTGCGAAGGACGGTTATGACAATCCATACAATCCATACTTCTTGCTTCAGATTTCTTTAAATCAACGTTTTTCATATCAACTTCGTTGTCTTTATAAATGGTTTCAACACCCGTCTTTTTATCTGTTTTTTTAATCCAGTAAATAACATCGCGTTTCGGACTCGATTTATATTCGATATTAATGTCCGGATTAATATGCCAGTGAATTCCTTCGGTAAGACCCATTGCCTGATGATTGGCACCAATTTTCATATTAAGTGTAATATTCCATTCGGTATTAGCCGAATCTGCCAGATAATATTTTTCTTTGCGCAGGGCATTGGTGTAAAACTTTTGAGGCCAATGGCATTTTTCGCAGGTTTCACGTGCAGGGCGTAAGTTTTCAATTGGAGTTGCAATAGGTCTGATATAAGTTCCTAAAGCATACTTGTAAACCTGTCGTAAACCCGACATTTTTGATTTAACGTAAAAATCTGCACCTTCACCCACATGACATTCGGCACATTTAACTTTAGCATGTGGCGAATTCTGATAAGCAGTATATTCAGGATTCATTACTTTATGGCATAATTTACCGCAAAATTCTACTGATTCGGTATAATGAAAAGCTTTATAACTTCCAATAATTGTAGTGATAACAAAAAATATTGATACTACAGAAAATATCATAACTGCATTTCTGGTTTTTGGATCTCTTAGATTAAGTACCAAAAGTTTTGAGTCATTATCAACAATGCCTTTTTTTATTTTTCTTCTTTTTCTGATCATTCCTAAAGGAATAAGAATATGTCCGATAACCAGAAAGGCAGGAGTAACTATAAATGTGTATAAATCAAAGTAAACATTGTTGATGCGGAAAACATATATCTGAAAAATAAAAATAATCAGAGTTATCCATGCTATTGCGGCAATAATTGTACCTAAATAGGTAATGTTATTGTAATATGTACGTGGTAATTTCATTGAATAAATTGTTTATGTAAATACTTAAATGCTCACTCTAAATAGCTTAGCAACAATTTTATTGTTTGGGTTTACTGTTAGTTATATAGTAAATGTTTATATCATAAATATGTATCTTTAATGTATAAAAAAATCCACATTCCGCATCTTGGCAGAATGTGGATTTTTTTTTGTTTGATTTTTATAGTACGATACTATATAAATCCTTATTTAGGATTTTTATGAGCAATTTTTGCACTATATTTTGCATAGTCAAAACCTTTGAAAGTAGGACTTTCAGAATTGTGACATTTTAAGCACATTTTTTCGTCTGGAGTAATTAAGCCATTAGTTACACAAGCGTCATGATTTCTCATTACAGCAGGAGCTTTATAGGCACTGCCTGCTCCGTGGCAAGTTTCGCATGAAACACCTTCTTCTTTGGTTATTCCGGCAATTAATTTGGCATCAACACCTGCAGCAGTTGAATGACATTTCAGACATTTTGCATCTGTAGAAGGATCAGCAATGCCTTTTGCAGCACCAATTTTTTTTGCAGCATCACTTTTTAATGTTTCAAGTGCTTTAGCATGTTTTGATGCTTCCCAAACAGGGTAAGCTTTACCTTTTGTCATGTGACACATTTTGCAATTTTTTGCTCCAACGTATTTGTTTTGAGCCATTAAAGCAGTACTTAATAGAAATAGCATAATTGCCATTACGATTGAAAGTTTTTTCATCTTTGTTTTTTTTAGATTAATATTAAAATTATTTAATTGTTTAATTTTTTATTCTCTTTAATCGAAGCTGAGACTATTAATATTATTATAGCAAAAATCGTGCCCCAAGCCCACAATGGAAAAATGGGTGTATCTCCGGCTCCATAGCTATGCATTCCTTTTGATAAATAGTAATTTACACCAACAAATGTCATAATAACACTTGCAAAACTCAATACACTTGCTACGTTAAATGTAAATTTATTATTCAGTTTGGGTATAAATCTCATGTGAGTAACTATTGTATAAGTAATTACTATAATTAATGCCCAAGTTTCTTTTGCATCCCATCCCCAATATCTGCCCCATGATTCGTTTGCCCAAACAGCACCCAAAAAAGTACCTATTGTAGCAAGCATTAAGCCAATAATAAGGTTCATTTCTATAATGTATGTATTTTCAGAAATTAATAAATCTAATCGTTTTTCGTTGCTTTTGTTTTTCGATAAATAAATTAAAAGATTCATAATACCCATAATAAACCCAAGACCTAAAAATCCATAACTTATGGTAAGTGTAGCAACATGTATAATAAGCCAATATGATTTTAATACAGGTTGCAAATTGGTTAACTGCGGATCGTAGCTACTGTGGCTAGCTGTCATCAATACAAAAAATGCAAGCAAAGTAGTAGCGGCAAGTGTTATTTTTGAATGTTTTGCAAAACTAAATCCTGCAATTAATGCGCCCCAGCCAACAAGTATCAATGCTTCGTAACCATTTGCCCATGGTGCATGTCCGGTAATATACCAGCGCAAAGCCATCCCAAAACTATGATATACAAAGGCCAATCCAAGAATTATTGTCAAGGCATTTAAAATAAAAGAAATAAGTTTACTATTATTTGATTTAATGTTTTCGATAAACGCAAATACCAAAAGCAATACACTTAAAATCATGTAAATATTCTTTAAGAATACAAAAATATCAGCTTTATTGTAAAATACTTCGGCACTTATTTTAGTGTCAGAAGGCAATATAGTCGGGTCAGTAAATTGTCTTTGGATATCAGAAATATAAGCAAGAATTTTATCGGCTTTGGTATAGTCACCGCTTTGAATCGAATTACTTACTTCAAACATATAAGCTTGAAGTAAACTCGCATAATTAAAGGTTTTTAGTTTTAATTCTTCGTTAATAACATTGATACTTCCTGATAAAGGTACTGATGCTGATTTATCATCCCAGCTAATCCATTTGTGATTTTTTGAATCCTGTTCAGGAAATATTTTCAGAATACTTCCGTTAATAGTCATATAAAACAAATTCAGCCGTTCGTCAACCTTCAGAATTTCACGATCAGTTTTGTTCTTTTCATTTTGTTTTTTACGAAAAGCTTCATTTATATAGGTATCTAATTTATAAGCCTGTCTCTCATCAAAAAAATCATGAAAACAAGCATATTCTGTAGTAATTCCGATAATATCTCTAATAGCTTTCTGTGGAACATAAATTATTTTTTGTTTTTGCCAAAGTTCAGGGTCAAGCATCATATCCATAAATGCCTGCATAGTATTCATTTTACCTTTGCCTTCAACCTCAAAACTCTCTTTTTTTGCAACTTTATGCATAACATCTAATGCCAAAGTATGGACAGGAGCAAAACGTCCGTCATAGGTCTGTATCAATATATTACCAAATTTTTCAACATGTTTTTTATCTGCTGCTTTATTATTCTGAGCAAAAGTAACATTGCTTAAACCAAACAATAATATAAGAATTATTACAATTGATTTTCTGCTATTTCTCACTTCTTTAATCTCTTTTCTTAAATGTAAAAATCTTGAATTTTTATTAAAAAGAGTAAAGATAAATCCGATTATCATTAAAAAATATCCCAGATATGAAATAATAGTGCCCCAAAAGTCATGATTTACAGACAAAATAGTTCCTTGTTCGTCGGTGTCGTAAGAAGATTGGAAAAAGCGATATTGATTATAATCCAAAACATTATTCATGAAAATACTGTGGTCTTCTTTTAAATTATTGCGTTTATCAATTAAGATTACTTCGCTTTTATAAGAAGATGGACTTTCTGAACCCGGATATTTCTCGAAAATAAAATCTTTCAAATAAATAGAAAAAGGTAATTCGATTGTTTTGAAACCTAATGCAATTTCGATATTCTCGTCTTCAATTTTTGTGTTTTCAAAATCAGAAGCGTAACCAGTTGTGTTTGCTGCAATTATATCAAAAGACTTGCCTTTATATTTTGCTTCTAAAACTATGGCATCATTTCCGCTACCTTCTTTTTCTGAACTCATTAATTTTTTTTCAGCCTTTTTCATAAATTTTGAAAATACAAAAGAAGAAGCATTTATATGATAAACAAAGTTTTCGGTAAAGTTTGCAGATGAATCTGCGGCTATACTATCAGAAGTGTTTTCTGCCATAGTTGAATATTCAACAGGAAAGGGCGATTTAATTTTTAAAACACCATTGTTATCAGTAATATTTACAGCTTCGGCATTTGAATTATTGTCAAAAGCAACTAAAACGTTTGATACTTCTTTTATTTCACCTTTTTTAATGTAAATATTCTGCAATCCTGACATGCTTAAAACTGACAAATGAATAATATCATTTCCATTTTCTGAATTCTCAACATAAGATTCAACAGCATTTGGAATAATATCTTTAATCCTGATATCAATATTATCGTTTTTTTCAGTCGGAATGCTCAGATTCAGGCTTTTTGATGTAATCTCATTTGAGTTTACCGGAAACTCGAACTTTTTGTCCTTGTGTTTTATTGCAAGTATAGTTTCATTTGTATAAATAAGATTCGATTCGCTGCCTTTTCTGATATGCATACTGCCTTCGTAGCTGATATAGCGTGTAATAGCCGCACCAATTATCATTACGATAAAAGAAATATGAAAAATAAAGCCTGCAATTTTTTTTCTTGACAATAATTTGTAAACTTTAATGTGCCCAATCAGATTTATAGCAAGAATAATAAATAATATTTCAAACCATAATGTTTTGTAAACATATAAGTTAGCGGTTGCAGTGTCATATTTGTCTTCAATAAAAGTAGCTACAGCCATAGCAGTGCCAATGACAAACATAAAAATAATTGTAGCTCTAGACGAAAATATAAAATTCCAAAATCTCTTCATTTTTAAATTATTCTGTTTATAATAAGGTTTTTTAAACCAATGGCAATATTACAAAATACAAAAGTAATTTTGGTTAACAACTTGTTAATGAAATTTCAATTTTCGCTTTTATAGATACAAATATAATTCATTGAAATATATTTCATAAAAACTAGATATCTGTAAAACAGGTTTATATAAAAAAAACATAAGAAAGAAAATCAAATCGAATTCTTTATTGTTTGATAAATATCATATCAATTTTGATAAATATCGCTCATATCAATAATATCAATGAATTAGATGATATATTTCAAATAAAATATGATAGAAAATCAAAATTATATATTTATTTTTGCATCAAAATAATTAAAAAATTTAGTAATAATGAGAACAACAAAAAACAGTTTTATACTTTTAATGATTGGGGTTTTATTTTTAATTTCATGTAAATCAACCGAAGACAAAAAGCGTGATGAATTATTAAAATTAGGAATTCATACAATATTGGTAAAAGAAGTTATTCAAACCAGTCAATATACTTATCTTCGTTTTCAGGAAATAGGCAATCCTGCTAATAAAGATGTGGATACTTTATGGTGTGCTGTTACAAGTATAGATGCCAAAAATGGTGATACACTTTATTATAAAGGTGGTTTTGCTATGAAACAATTTCAAAGTAAAGAATTAAGCCGAACATTCAATGAAATATTATTTATTGATGATATCAGCAAAACAGATGATTTTGTAAAGCGTGAAATAGCTGCAGTTCCATCACATCAACAAATGGAATCAACTGATACAGCTATGGTTGGGAAACCTAAAATAGAAAAAGCAAATGTGAAAATAGATAAAATTTCAGGTGGTATCAGTATTGCTGAGCTTTATGCAAATAAATCCAAATATGAAGGTAAAATCGTAAAAATAAAAGGTCAGGTTACTAAATTCAGTCCTGAAATTATGGAAAAAAATTGGATTCATATGCAAGATGGAACCGATGCAAATGGAAAATTTGATTTGACAATAACAACCAAAGAAACTGTAAAAGTTGGTGATATTATCGTAGTTGAAGGCAAGATAGCACTTAATAAAGATTTGGGCTATTCATATTTTTATGAAGTTTTGCTTGAAGAAGCAAAAATAATTAAATAAAAAGCGAAAGTTTTTTTTAAAAAAGCTGTCTATGTTTAGGCAGCTTTTTTAGTTTTGAAACATAACAACTTCTGTTTTAAGAAAAAAACTTTAGAAATTATGTATAGAATATTATCATATTTGATTAATTTTGCGAAATATTAACCATAAAATAAAACAAAAAACATGAAAAAACTCTTTTTCTTATTAGTTATCACTGCATTTGTATTGTTAAATAATACTGGATGTAAACAAAAATCTACCAATGAAAGCGATTCAACGAAAGTAAATATTACTGTTGATGAATTTTTAGCAAATCCTGAAAATTGGGCAAACAAAGAAGTTGTAATCTCCGGAACTGTTTCGCATATATGTAAACACAGCGGAAAAAAGTTGTTTTTATTCGGAGCTGATCCTGAAAAAACATTGAAAATCAATGCAGGTGGTGATGTTTCAACCTTTGATTTGAAATATGAAGGTTTGGATGTTGAAATTACCGGTACTGTTATTGAGGATGAAAAAATTGATGCAAATTATCTGAATGAATGGGAAGCAGAAATAAAAGCTTCATTGGCAGACAAAGATCAGAAAGTTTGTAATGAAGAAAACAAAGCAATTTCAGGTCAGAATAATATACAAACAAAAGATACAACAAATGCAGAAGTTGAAGATCCTTATGCAAGTGTGAAAAATTTCCGAAAAAAATTAGATGAAAGCGGAAAAGCTTATATTTCAATATGGGGAATCAGTTGCAAATCAATTAAAGAAAAAACGAAATAATAAAAAATTATATCAGATTTTATGTCATCAAATGCTACCAGATTATTCCGTAAATGGAACAGAATTTTGCACCGCGATTTAGGATATTTCTTCTTTGGAATTACTATAATATATTGTATTTCAGGTATTGCTCTCAATCATAAAAAAGATTGGAATCCGAATTATCATATAAAATATGAAGATTTTACAATAAAAGAAGATGTTAGTAAAGCATCTGTTAATAAAGATTGGATTCTGGCTTTTTTAAAGAATTATAATGAAGAAGATCATTATAAAAAACATTTTTTCCCGAATGAAAATACATTGAAAATATTTATTGACAATGGTTCTATAACTTTAAATATGGCAAGTAAAGAAGGATATCTTGAAAAAATAAGCAAAAGGGCAATGTTTTTTGAATTAAATTTTTTACACTATAATCCGGGAAAATGGTGGCAATGGTTTTCAGACTTTTTTTGTGTAAGTATGATAATAATAGCAATAAGTGGATTGTTTATCATAGCAAAAAGCAAAAATAGTTTAAGCAACAGAGGTGTCTGGTTTGTTTTGGCTGGCATAATTGTACCAATTCTGGCTTTAATTTTCTTATAAATTTTCAATCAATATTTTAAAAATAAGCTCGGATTGTAATAACATTCCGGGCTTTTTTAATGTTACTGATTGCTTATTTATTGTTTATCAGTTTGTTATTGTTTTTGCTTTTGTATTTATATCGTTTTGAAAAAGTGTTTATAAAAAATATTTTATTTTGGAACTTAATATTTTTGTAATTTTTTAAAGTAATATACAACCTTTGAATTTTATGAATTGTCTGCCTTTTGACTATTATTTAAAAAATAGTAGTAATTTTGTTCATTATAAACTAACTTTTTAATACATCATGAAGAATCATGGATTTTTAATGAGAAATGTTTTGTTAATCATTTCATTTTTATTTTGTTTTTCGGTTCAATCACAGGTTGTTAATGTAAAACCTGATGCTCGCTTGTCTCAATGTTATTCCAAACAATACATTGATAATTTATTAAAAACCAATCCTGAGCAAATAAGTTATCTAAATTATTTTTTAGATAATTCTTATTACACGGTAAGCCTGAAAGACGCTCAAAAACCTATTGAAGGTATTGATATTGCTACCTTGCAAAAAAATACTGATAAATTAAAATTTTCAGAAGTAAAATATGACAAAAGTACTTTTAATGTGTTGCTATATAATTTTTCTTTCAGCGATATACCTTATACTTACGTATGGAAATCAGCTGGTATTGCAATAATATTACGTCCAGAAAGATATGTAAAAGAAGATTTTAATATGATTTTAAAAACAAAAAAATAAACTTATTTCTTTAAAAATGAAAAAAAATATTCTATTAATTGTTTTAGTCTTATTTGCTTTAAACAGTTTAAAATCACAAAATTACAATATTGTTTCCAGTAATAGTCAAACAGTGAATACCTGTACAGGCTATTTTACTGATAATTCCTCTGGTGACTATGCTGCGAATCAGGATCTTACTGTAACATTTGCATCAAATAATACAACAAATACCCATATCAGTATTAGTTTTATCAGTTTTGATATACATGCAAGTGATACTTTATATGTTTTTGATGGGCCAAATATTTCGTCTCCTCTTATCGGTAAATTTAATAATACAAATCCTCTTTCAGGAGGACAGAATATGGTTCAGTCAAGTGTTAGTAATTCATCCGGACGACTAACATTTAGATTTAAAACTAATTCAGCAAATCAGGGTTCAGGATGGAATTCAACAATTATTTGTGCAAAACCTTGTCAGAAAATTATTGCTACACTTGACTCACTATTGACAGTCCCAGAACCCAACGATAGCAATTATATAGATGTTTGTTTGGGATCTTCTATAACTTTTAAAGCCAATGCTTTATTTCCACAAAACGATAGTGTTTATCATCAAAGTAATAACAGCTCTAAGTTTTATTGGGATTTTGGTGACGGAACTATTGATAGCGGACAAGTGGTTAACAAGACTTATACAATAAGAAGAGGTTATGATATAATGTTAAAAATTATTGACACATTAGGCTGTAGAAGTATAAATGCATTAGGTACCAGAGTTAGAATATCATCAATACCAACTACAACTATTAAACCTTTGGATGATATGTGTGGCGGTAACACAAAACTAATAAGTGTAGGATATAATCAGAACTCCTCTATTATTATCGAACCAATGGCTTTTACACAAACATCTAAACAAGGATTTGACAGTACGATGTTTTTGCCTGACGGGAATCCATGTGCAAGTACTCCAAATGGAGGGATTTACAATACCTTTGTAACTTTTAATAATTTTCCACAAGGAGCTACTATACAAAGTGCAAGCGATATACTGTCAATTTGTGTAAATATGGAACATACATTTGCAGGTGATTTAGGATTCAGAATTTATTGTCCGAATGGGAGTGTGGTTACGTTAGATCCAAATACAACTTCCAGTGGTAATGATTTAGGAATTAGTAATTCACAGGATGCAGGTGGTGCTCCTGGCGCTTGTGATCCAACTTTGAACCCTCCTGGAATTGGCTGGACATATTGCTGGTCGGAATTTTATCCAAACGATAATCTGACTTTAGCTAATCTTGATGGAAGTATATCTACTACAAGAACAGTTATGGTTAATAACAAAAGAACTATTGATTCTACTAATCAAACTAATCACACTAAGTATATTAAACCAGAAAATCCTTTATCAGGTTTAATTGGTTGTCCACTAAATGGAGTATGGAATCTACAAATAAAAGATGACTATACAATCGATAATGGTTATATTTTCGGTTGGAATTTAGAATTAACAGCTAATTTAATGCCTAATAACTGGACATATAACGTTAAAATAGACTCTGTTGGCTTTACCGGACCGTTTATATCACCAATAAATGATACCACTGCATTAATTTCTCCCCTAAATGGAGGTAATTTTACATATAATATTTCTTTAGTAGATGATTTTGGTTGTGTATGGGACACTTTAACAACATTAAAAGTTATTCAAATGCCAAATGTTAATTTAGGAAATGATACAGCTGTTTGTTCCGAACAAAAAATAAATATTAATGCTGGCAATCCTGGTGCAACCTATGTTTGGGATACTCCATTCGGTCCTTTATCAACACAAACCCTGTTAACTTCTGATTCAATAGTACCTTATGTATTGCCATTAAATTATATTGTTACTGCATCATATACTAATGCTTCAAACACCCTTATTTGTAGCGATATGGATACATTAGTGCTAACAGTAAATCCTATGCCTAATATAAGTTATTCTGTAATGCCGATTAATAGTGCAGGTTGCGAACCATTATTGGTTTCATTTATTAATGAGACTTCACCGGCAATAAAAGATTATTTATGGGAATTTGGAGACGGAGCTATTGATACTGCAACAAATCCAAGTCATATTTATAGTGCAGGTGTTTATAATGTTACTCTTACTGCTACTACAATAGAAGGTTGTACAGATAAATTCGTAAACAATAATTTGGTAAAAAGTTATCCTCAACCGGTTGCTGAATTTAGTTGGAATCCAATGATTGGTGTAATTCAGGATCCTCAGATTACTTTTACAAATTTAACAACTCCAACAAATAGCGTTTTTACTTATAATTGGATTTTTGGTACAGATGGTAATTCATCAGATAAAGATCCTGTTCATTTATTCTCAGCTTTAAGTGATTATACTATTCAGTTAGCCGTTACAAGTGATAAAGGTTGTATGGATACCATAGAGCATACAGTGAAAATTATTAATGATATATTGGAATTTCCTAATATTATCACACCTAATGGTGATGGAAAGAATGATAAATTTGTAATTAAAGGTTTGCTGGATGGAGGTTATCCGGATAGTGAGCTGGCTATATACAACAGATGGGGTAAAAAAGTGTATTCAAAAATAAACTATCAAAACGATTTTGGTGGCGAAGACTTATCTGATGGTGTTTACTTTTATATTTTCAAAGCTCGCGGTATTCTTCGCGAAATGGAACAAAAAGGAAGTTTACAAATATTAAGATAATTTATCATTAAAGATTTGTTTATAAGGCTGCCTGGTTTTCTGGCAGCCTTTTTTTTATAAAAATTATGAAAAGAAAAAACTGAAAATCTTTTTTTTTAAGTATTTTTGTTATCTAAAATTTTTTCAATGTTATTTAGAGATATTATTGGTCATAAAGATATAATAAACAGGCTTATACAAACAGTAAAAGATAACAGAGTCAGTCATGCTCAGCTTATACTTGGCCCTGAAGGTATTGGTAAACTGGCTTTGGCAATAGCTTATGCACAATTTGTTAATTGTGTTGATAAACAGTATAATAACCAAAATGGAATACTCGCAGATTCTTGTGGCGTTTGCAAATCATGTTTGAAATTTAAAAAACTGATACATCCTGATGTTCATTTTGTGTTTCCAAATACAACAACAAAAAAAATTACAAAGAATAATTTTAGCGAAAATTTTCTAACTGAATGGCGCGAGTTTCTGATAGAAAATAATTATATTGTTACACTTAATCAGTGGTTTGAAAAACTTGGTGTTGAAAATAAACAAGGAACAATAAACGTAAGAGATTGTAATGAAATAAATCGCATTTTAAGTTTTAAAACATATGAAGCAGAATATAAAGTAATGATAATATGGATGGTAGAGAAATTATATCATTCTGCTGCTCCAAAAATTTTGAAGATACTCGAAGAACCACCTGAAAAGACTTTATTTATTCTGATTTCCGAAAATCATGACCAGATTTTATCAACAATTTTGTCACGTACTCAGTTAATTAAATTATATAAAATAAAAGATAATGAAATTATTGATACTCTGATTGATAAATATCAAATTGATGCAGATAGAGCAGTAGAAATTGCATCACATTCTGAAGGAAATTTATTGGATGCAATGAGCCTTATTAGTCAAAATGCTGAAGATAAATTTCATACTGAAGTTTTAATAAAATGGATGAGAAGTTGTTTTAAAGGAAATCTTAATGAAAATTCTAAAAATAATGTTGAAGGATTAAACGATTTGGTTAATGTTTTGGCAAAAATCGGACGTGAAAAACAAAAATCATTTTTGAATTATATTTTGAAAATTTCAAGAGCATGTATATTAATACATTATGATCAGTCTGCTTTGCTTAAATTAAGTTCAGATGAAGCAAATTTTCTGCAGAAATTTTATTTATATATCAATCCTCTTAATATTGAAGATATTCAGAAAGAAATTAATACAGCTATTTATCATATTGAGAGAAATGCAAATGCATCCATTTTATTTATGGATTTGTCTTTAAAAATGTATAAGTTGCTGAACCGAAAGGATTAAAATTTTAGTTTTCTTATTGTAAATCCGAAATTAATATTAACGTTTTTACAAATTTTAATTCATTAAAACAGATTGGTATTTTTACAAATAAAATTGCTAATTTTGTAGTTTATAAAAATAACATGGAAGAAAAAAATAACGACTATATATATAACCCATTTCATTCACGTGGATGTTGTGGCTCTCCAAAGCATTTAACAAAATGCGACAAACACAAAGCTCATAATTTCACTAAGTTAGATTCTTATAATTGGCTTGAAAATATTGAACAATCAGAATTAAAAAAAACGTTTGATTGCTTGGAAGTCAGATTTAAGAATGGGAGAAAAGATTTTTACAAAATTACTGATAATACTGATTATGAGGAAGGTGATATTGTAGCTGTGGAAGGAATGCCAGGACATGATATTGGAATAATTTCCTTGATGGGAGATGTTGCTAAAATGCAGATGCAAAAAAAAGGGATTGATCCCCGTAATGAAAATCTGAAAAAAATTTATCGGAAAGCAAAAGTAACTGATGTTGAAAAATGGATATTTGCTGTTGAAAACGAAGATAAAACAATGGAAAAAGCCAAGATTATTGCTGCTACTCAGAAATTAGAAATGAAGTTAAATGATGTTGAATATCAGGGTGATAACACAAAGGCGATTTTCTATTATACGGCTGAAGACAGAGTAGATTTTAGAAATCTGATAAAAGTTCTTGCAGAAGAGTTTAAAGTGAGAATTGAAATGAAACAGATTGGTGTTCGTCAGGAAGCAAGCAGATTAGGTGGTATAGGAACTTGTGGTAGAGAACTTTGCTGTTCTTCTTGGTTAACAAGTTTCAAATCTGTAAGTACCAATGCAGCCCGAGTTCAGCAATTATCTCTTAATCCACAAAAACTTGCCGGGCAATGTGGAAAATTAAAATGTTGTTTAAATTTTGAGTATGATTGCTATACGGATGCTTTAAAGGATTTTCCTTCTACAGATGAGGTAATTCGTACAACAAAAGGAAATGTTGTTTTTAATAAAACAGATGTTTTTAAAGGAACTATTTGGTATAATTATGAAAATGATTATTCCAACTTTTATGAATTAACTCTTGCAAATGTAAATGAGATCTTAGCAATCAATAAGAACGGCGAAAAAATCACAAAGATTGAAGATTACGCTATAAAGAAAGAGAAAAAACAGGATTTTGATAATAATATGTCGCAAGACGATTTAACTCGCTTTGATAAAAAGAAGTAAGTATTTTTTGGTTTAATTAGTTATTTTTACAATGTTTTTAAATCAGAAATGGTATAATCTAATTAAATGTTTTTTGCAAAATGATAATTGTATTGACATGTTCAATACCTATCTTTGAGTGTGTTATCTTTACAAATTAATAAAAAGTAAATGAAAAGGTTATTAAAAAAGGCAGTTCGTATTTTATTGTTTTTTACTTTATTATTTTTAATTACTAATTGTGGACAAGCTGTTTTGGTAGATAATTTTATGGAAGTGAATGAAAATGCTTGGGATGTTTCACAAAAGCTTAAAACAGAAGTTGTAATTGATGATACACTTTCTACTTTTAATTTTTATATAAATGTAAGAAATACAACTGATTATGCTAATAGTAATTTTTTTGTGTTTATAAAAACTATTTTTCCTGATGGAAAAATAGCAATTGATACATTGGAATGTTTATTGGCTGATAATCAGGGAAAATGGCTTGGAAAAGGTAATTCTAAAATTAAAGATAATAAAATCATGTTTAAAAAAGATGCAATTTTCCCGATGAAAGGCAAATATGTGTTTGAAATAGAACATGCTATGCGTGAAAATATAATTTCAGGTATAAAAACTATTGGTATCACAATTGAACAAAATAAAAAACGTTAGTACATTTATTATGTCGGCAAAAAAAAGTAATTCATCTAATAATAACCTATATATCAAAAGATTCTGGATATTTGTTGTATCAGGTTTTGGCTTCATTTTTTTGTTATTCATTTTACTTTCATTAGGTTGGCTTGGCTTTATGCCTTCTTTTGAAGATCTTGAAAATCCGAAAAGCAATCTTGCTTCTGAAGTTTTGACCGCAGATCAGCAGGTTTTGGGAAAGTATTATATCGAAAACAGAAGTAATATTCATTATAATGAATTATCTCCACATTTGATTGATGCATTGATAGCTACAGAAGACGCCCGTTTTGAAGCTCATTCTGGAGTTGATATGCGAAGTATTTTCAGGGTTTTAGGAAAAACAATTATCGGGCGTCAGAAAAGTTCTGGAGGCGGAAGTACTATAACTCAACAATTGGCCAAGAATTTATTCCCCAGAGATAAAAATCAATGGAAAATTTTTATGGTTCTCACAAAATTTAAAGAATGGATTACAGCTGCAAAATTAGAAAGGAATTATTCCAAAGAGGAAATCATTGCCATGTATTTCAATACTGTTGATTTTGGAAGCAATTCTTTTGGTATTAAAACGGCTGCAAGAACCTATTTTAATAAAACACCCGATTCTTTAAAAATTGAAGAAGCTGCACTTCTGGTTGGTATTCTTAAAGCCCCTACTTATTATAGCCCTGTAAAAAATCCGGAAAATGCTTTAAAACGTCGCGAAGTTGTATTAAATCAAATGAAAAGATATAAATATATAACACAGGAACAGTATGATTCATTGCGGGTTATTCCTTTAGATATGTCTAAATATACGATGCAGGATCATAGCGAAGGTTTGGGCACTTATTTCAGAGAATATTTACGTTTGTATTTAAATGATTGGTGTAGCAAACATAAAAAACCAGATGGTTCCTATTATAATTTATATAAAGATGGTTTGAAAATTTATACGACCATTAATTATAAAATGCAGAAATATGCCGAAGAAGCTGTTAGAGAACATTTGGCAAAAGATTTGCAACCAGCTTTTTATAAGCATTGGAAAGGTGTGAAAAATGCTCCATATTATCAACTTACAAATGATGAAATTGAGGTAATTTATAAAAATTCAATGAAAACTTCTGATAGATATAAACGTCTAAAAGAGGCAAATGCATCTGAAGAAGAAATTCAAAAAGATTTTAACACTCCTGTTGCCATGCGTATTTTTACCTGGCAGGGCGAGAAAGATACTGTTATGTCTCCATTTGATTCATTAAAATATTATAAATGGTTCTTGCACACAGGTTTAATGTCAATGGAACCTCAAACTGGTTATGTGAGGGCTTATGTTGGTGGTATAAATTACAGGCATTTTCAGTTTGATAATGTAAAAGTTGGAAAACGTCAGGTTGGTTCTACATTTAAGCCTTTTGTATATACATTGGCAATGCAGGAAGGCGAATTTTCACCTTGTACAGAAGTTCCAAACTTGCCGGTTTCTTTTGATTTAGGAAATGGAGATTCGTGGACGCCTGAGAATGCTGATGATAAGCGTGTTGGCGAAATGGTAACTTTGAAATGGGCTTTAGCAAATTCTATAAATTATGTATCAGCTTATTTAATGAAAAGATTTTCGCCCGAAGCAGTAGTAAATATGGCTCGTAAAATGGGTGTAACCAGTCAGATAGATGCAGTTCCTGCAATTTGTCTGGGAACGCCGGATTTATCAGTTTATGAAATGACTGGTGCAATGAGTACTTTTGCAAATAAAGGTGTTTATGTTGAACCCATTTTTATAACACGTATTGAGGATAAAAATGGCAATGTGCTTGAAAGTTTTATTCCCAAACAGCAGGAAGCTATGAGTGAAGAAACTGCTTATTTAATGATTGAATTGATGAAGGGTGTTGTAGAAAGTGGTACCGGTGTCAGATTACGTTATAAGTTTGGTTTGGATGCACCTATTGCCGGAAAAACCGGAACATCTCAGAATAACTCTGATGGTTGGTTTATGGGAGTAACACCAAGTCTTACAACAGGCGTATGGGTAGGAGGTGAGTTGCGTTCAATTCATTTCAGAAGTACACATTTGGGGCAGGGTGCAAATATGGCATTGCCTATCTGGGCTTTGTATATGAAAAAAGTTTGGGATGATAAAACTTTGAAAGTACCTAAAAATGCTTTTGAAAAGCCAGCAATCGATTTGTCTGATAGAATAGATTGTCAGAAATTTAAACAGGAAATCAGAAATGAAGAGTCTGAATTCGATTTCAGTGATCTGTATTAATAATTTTTAATGAAAGACATTAAACTTTCATATTATCAATTAGTTATTATAAGCATTATTTGCTTTGTTATCATTAATAACTGGATTTTTAAACCTCATAACATTCTTTCATGGGATGTTTTCGGGTATTATTTATATCTTCCTCTTCAATTTATTTACAATGATTTAGGATTAAAAGATATTTCAATTGTAAACAATATAATTGATAAATATCACAATACAGCAACTTTCTATCAGGGAATACAAATGCCGGATGGAAATTATGTTATGAAATACTCAGCAGGAATGGCTGTTTTATATTCTCCTTTCTTTTTTCTTGGGCATGCTTATGCTGATATTTTCAACTTTCCTACAGATGGATTTTCTATACCTTATCAATACGCAATATTTATAGGTAGCACTATTTATACTATTATTGGTATTTACTTCCTATCAAAAATACTACTAACGTTTTTCAACAGAAAAGTTGCTGCAATTTCGCTTATTTTACTAGTTTTTGGCACAAATTACATTATACATATTACCATGTATGGACAAAATGCAATGTCGCATAATTATTTGTTTACAACATATGCAATAATTATTTGGTATAGTATCCGTTGGCACAAAACTTACAAATTAAAACATGCAATAATATTAGCATTGGCTTGTGGAATTACAATATTAAGCAGACCTTCAGAAATTATCTGTCTAGGAATCCCCATACTTTGGGGAATTTACAATAAGGAAAGTTTTTTTATAAAAATTAAAATCTTAAAAGAAAAAGTAAATCAAATACTCATTTTTTCAATTATTTTATTATTAATTGGTTCATTACAATTTATTTATTGGAAAATTCAAAGCGGGAAATTTTTATTTAATTCTTATGGAGGCAACCCAGGTGAAGGTTTTGAGTTTTTCCATCCATTTGTTATTGAACTACTTTTCAGTTTCAGAAAAGGCTGGTTTATTTATACACCAATAATGTTTTTGGCATTATTCGGATTTATAATCGTTTACAAAAAGAGAAAGGATATTTTTTTCACAATCCTTCTATTCTTTATCGCCAATATTTATATTGTATCAAGTTGGTCGTGTTGGTGGTATGCACAAAGCTTCAGCCAACGATCAGTAATCCAGATGTATCCATTAATGACTATAATATTGGGTTTTTTAATTAGTTGGATTTTTGAACAAAAGAAAGTCCTTAGGAATCTTATTCTGATTTTACTGATTTTAATTGTATTTCTCAATATTTTCCAAAGCATTCAGTTTCATAAGGGTATAATTCATGGAGATAGGATGACTTTTCCATATTATATTAAAACTTTTGGCAAATTAAATGTGAATGAAGAAGATAAAAAATTATTATTGATAAACAGATCATTTGACGGCAGCGAAAGTTTCGATAATAAACAGGATTATAAACTGAAATCAGCGATATTACTTGATTTTGAAAAGGATAAGTCATCAACTGAAAAATCATTTTCCGGTAAAAAATCTATTCTTTTAGATTCAACAAATATTTATTCTCCAACAATAGAAATTCCATATAAAGAAATTACGAAAAAGGATCATGCATGGATTAAAGTAAGTATAAAAGTATTTAATGAACAGGCTTTTACAGAAAATCCATTTAGTCTTATTGTACAATTTAATCAAAAAGAATACGCTTTTAAATACAAAAACTTCGATTCTGAAAACATGAACTTAATTGCAAAACAATGGCAAACAATTAGTTTTTATTATCTTACACCTGAAGTAAGAAATAAAAATAATTATCTAAAAACCTATGTTTGGTACAGAGGAAAAACCCAGATTTATATTGATGATTTTCAGGTAGAAATCTATGAAAGAAAGAATTAAAAATTATTTTACAAAATCTAAGTGTTCAAGTTTTATAATTCCCATGTTTCCTACAAACTTTGCCTTATTAAATTTGCTTTCATCAAAATTAAAAATATAATTATCATTCCCAATTGAATCGATAGGCAATTTTAAGAAAGGCTTATATGAAATATTGTGATATTCAAGCTTTTGATTAGGTAAATCAGAAGTAGAATTGTAATTTGAAATTGCAATATAATTTGTATTAAAGCTAAATTTTGAATTTGACATATTGGGAGCAGAAATTTCAAAATAAGTACAAATATCGTTACTATAAAGTGTAAATTCACCATTTCTATTAGTAAATGTATTCTGCCCAATTGACCAATCAATGTTCCAACCTCTAACAACTGCACCTTCTATCGGTTGCATTGTATTCTCATTAATTACTTTACCAATCAATTTAAAATTATTATAACCCAGCATATTATAATAATTTGAATTACAATCACAATTTTCTTTTTTCCTGAAATCTTTTAACTTTAATATCTCATCAACAACTGGTTTAACCGTTCCTATTACTGAATATTTTCCATCTTTTGTTTTTGTAACACTTTTATGATTCAAAACTGCTGTATATTTTGCCTCGAAATTGCCAGTTGCAGGTTCCTGAAACTCCCACCAGCCTATTCCACTTCCTCCACAATTAATTACTCTCTTAAAAACTTCTTTATAAAATTGTTTTTGTTCATTGTAACTTATTGAATCCCCGTCTGCTGGCAAGGAAGTTTCACCAATCATCCAGGGTTTGCTAATATATTTGCTATACCAGTAAATCTCATTAGGTACTCTCAAAGGGTGATATGTATGAAAAGCAATAAAATCTACTGGAAGTATTGATGGATCCCACTCAAAAACTTCCAATGGCTCAGCAAATCCAATAGTAAATAATTGATTCGGAGCATACTCCAACATCATTTGTTTCCATTTTTTTACAATTTTGTAAGCATCAGCTTTCTTACGAAAAGTATTTTTGTTTGATGAATTTACCAAATCAAAATAAAGTGGTTCATTAAAAAAATCATATGCAAACAATGCGGTTTCATTATTAAATTCTTGTAACAATAATTTTGTAAAACTTTCAAGTTCGGCGTTTTCAACAGGAGATTTTATTAAAAGTATGATTTTTAGTTTATTATCATTTGCAATTTTGAATAAAGATTTTAAACCTTCAAATATTAATTTATAATCTTTTAATAAAAAAAGCTTCTTTTTATCTGCTGGAAAATAAAAGGCTTTACTTTCATCATCATAAAAAACTCGATCAAAACAGATTCTTATTGTGTTGAATCCCATTTCATTAATCAAAGTAAAGTGTGCTCTGATTTGATTTTCAATACTTATTTTTGAATTTGATTCAAAAATTTCGGGATTTTCATATTGTAAAATTGGCGAAATATAAAATTTATCCCCAACATTTCTATAACCTACTGCATAATTTAGCATTACAGGAAAAAATATTTTCCCTCTATTCATAAATGATTTCTCCTTAATATAAATAAAATCAGTATCAGATAAATCTTTTTTATTTTCATTTTTCAGACCACAAGCTGAAATAATAATGAAAATTGACAAATAAAATATTGTTTTCCAATTCATTGCTTAATTACTTTATAATAAATACATCTTTGTCATTTTTAATAAAATCAGGTAAATTACCATTGTCAAAAGTTGCCATTTTCACTTTTTTGCTTTTCAATTCATTATAAATATCTATCGTTAATGGAAAATCATAAGCTGTAAATTTTGTGTAAAACATGATGTTAATGTTCTCTAGTAATGGAGTATTGAAAATAACATAATCATTTCCAGGTATTAATTTATCAAATTTTTGATAAATTGGATTATGTATTTTATTTTGAGAATTAAAATCAGATCTAAAAATTGTATTGTCTTTGTGATTAGTGATAATCTGATTAATATTTATCAGATAAAAAGAAAACATAATTAAAAAAATAGATTTTATGACATTTAAATACACTTTATTGTTTGTCAAATAAGCTGATAAGACTTTATTGTTATCTATTAAATAAAAGAACAAACCACTTATGGAAATATAAACTAAGGATGATATACAAAATGTAAAAGAATACATTTTAGTTGCTACCAGAGTATAAAACAAATATACGATCAGTATGTAAGTGTTAAAAGCGATTTTATATTCTGATTTTTTGATTAATTTATTTATCAACAATATTGATAACAAAACTATTAAATAATGCAAGCCATAAATATCGATTGTTTGGTTTAAATGGAACATAAATGTATCCGAATGTTTTTCTATTGGTTCTGTTAAGTGTCTTAAGTTATATAAATGTTCGTGATTGCTTTCAATTGGAAATCTTTTGTTGATATATAATTGCCATGGCAAAACAACAATAATACATATTGATAATGAAACAATTAAATAAATATATTTCTTTAATCTTTTTCTATTTTCTTTTATTAATAATAAATTAAGCCCCCATGCAGAATAAACTAAAAGTCCAACTAACCATTTGTTCAAAATAGCTAAACCAGCAAAAAGGCCTATTAAAACCACCCATTTTAATTTATCTGATTTTAAATACTCAAAATATGCCCACAAACTAGCTGTAATATAAAACATAAAACTTAAATCATTATGGTCAGTTGACATTTTTCCGGAAACTAGTTCAATAGTATAATATGAAGAAGTGAAAAATAAAGCTGAGATATATGCAATATTTTGATTTGCAATAATTTTACCAATTCTATAAATAAAAATAATTGTTATACTACTCATTATTAAACTTGGAACTCGAAGTACAAATTCGCTTACACCCAATATTTTAAAGAAAAAAGATATTTGCCATAAAAAAAGGGGTTGTTTATGAAGCCAAATATAATTACTTGTCCAATTTTCGTAATTATAGGGCAATACAGGATTTTTAAACAACATCGGCTTTAAGGGATTATCTATCATATTTTTAGCAACCAAAGCATGGAATCTTTCATCCCAAATATTTAAAAAAGGATCGAGGTAAACTGCTAATAATCTAAGTGAAATTCCTCCTAAAATTAGTAATATCAGGCTAAAATTTATATTCTTTTTAAAATAAAAAGCAAAAACACTCAATGTAATTATTAATAATGAATTAATTAACAGAAATAGCTGAAAACTACTTAAGCTTGCTATATTGAAATTTTTGTTATTAAAATCAGAGTAAAGTGAGTTTATTAAGGGGGGAGTAACTGCATCTGCAACTAAAATACGATCTTTTGAAATACTTACATATTTATTATTATATGCTTTTAAAGAGATTCTATTAAAATCATTTTTATAATCAATTTCAAAAATACACTCTTCAGATATTTTTTTTCTATCAGCAAATAATGCATTCCTATTTAAAGTATCTACCCTTAAGTAAATGGCATCAAAGGTTTTAATTGCACATTTATTGCCTTTTAAAATTTCAATATAAAAAGCTTCCCATTCTCCTCTTTTGGCTCTGTCAGCTATTAATATACTTTTTTTTTCTTTGTCTGCAGAAATATAATTCCCATAAAAACTATAAAAAGATATTGCATTAGACAAGCTAAATTCTGAAGAAAAACCAGTTAAAGTTATAAAAGACAATAAAATAGAAATTATAATTTTCATTGATTTATTTTTTATAAAAAATAAATTTTGCATTCGTATCCAAATTGTCTCGATTTGAATAAATCTGTCCATTTATTGGATTGATTGATAAAAATTTATTATTAATTCCTTTAATTGCTACATATTGCTTTTCAACTTTCTCAATACTAAATGTTTCCCACGGTGCCATTCTATCAAATTTACATATCACTTCATTGTTCTTATCTAAATTTGCGGTAAAATATTTGTTATTCAATGCTTTTAACCCAATTTTGCCATTACTTAAAATAAGCAAAATAAATTTATTTATAGAATCTGACTTATAATTAACATCAAAAAAAAGGACACCATTTTCTTTATCAAGAGACAAATATCTATCATCATAAGACTTAATATTAAGTGGTATTTCCTTAATAACCTCAGGTTTATTATCATTATTATTGTCAATAATTGCATTATCATAATCTGGTGCCTCAATAAAAAAAGCAAAATTGGATGAAGGTCTTATTCTTAAAAAAGAATCCCAATATGCTCGTTTTGTCATTGAATCATAATGAATTGAGTTATAGTTAAATTGAATTGTCTGAAAGATTTGATGTGAAATCAAAAAAACAATTAAAAAATATGTAATTATTTTAGTGAATTTATTGGTTTTCAAACCCATAAAAATCCCTACAGCTAATGGAATTGCATAAATTGCATACGATTCAATAAAAACTCTTTGACCATAAGTACCACCATACCACCAACACCACCAGGATAAAATAATATAAATATTAAAAATTGTGAATATTAATATGGGTAAAAAAAACTCTTTGCTTTTTTTAAATAAAAATATAATATTTAAAACTGCAAAAAACATCAGAGGTGTATATAGAAACCATCCTTTACGATAGCCAAACAATCCTTTAATTATCTGCGGGTTATTAAAAAAGAAACCTTCATTTTGATAAGAAAAATACAGATAATTTCCTGTTGTATATTTCCAATAAACAATTTGTGGAATCCAAACTAATAAAGAGAAAATCACAATAACAACTAGTTTATTCCAGTTTTTTAATAAAAAAAGGATTCTGTTGTAAAATATTGTCCATGAATAAGTATTATAAAATATAAATATAAGACATATGATTATGTTAGTGGGTCTTATTAATGAAATAAGCCCAATCAAAAATCCAAGTATTATTGATAATCTATAACTGTTGTTTTTATACCATTTGATTGTATAAAAAACAAAAAGAGCAAATAATGAAAAAGAATATGCATGTGACATTGGAGCCTCTAAAGTTGTATAATACAATAAATTTGTTCCGAAAAACAACAAAAGTATTGTCAATGCTACAATTTTATCTTCAAAAAAATTTAACAGAATTTTTCTTAGAACAAAAAACCCAATACTTACATAAAATAAAGAGCTGAATAACAGCCAAAAGGCATAAACAGGTGTGAAACCATCCGTTGGTTTATTAGTTAATTTTGATTGGAATTCTGCTATCAAATAAAAAGGTAAATACATAATAGAGAGCCCCATACTCATTTTACCGGTATATTTATTTATCGGTGATTTATGAGGCCAGAATTTCCATTCCAACAGAGTAGGGTCATTATCAATAAACTTTAAACTTAAATCATTATAATAAAATGTTGCTGGCAAATATTGATAATAATTAATTACATCCCATTTGACAACACTTTTGGGGTTTTCCCATAGTTTATGGTTAAGATTAATCCATATAACAGAAATAATAATTAAAATAATTGAAAAGAAACTATATCTGTTTTTGATTTTCATTTCAACTCTTTTTTAAATAACTTTTGTCAAAAATATTGTATTTTAAAATGCACCAAATTGCTCTGAATCCGTCTTTTGCTCCAATTTTTTTACCTTCATCGTATGTTCTTCCGTAATATGAAATACCTACTTCATAAATTCTGATTTTAGGAAACCTTGAAATTTTGGTGGTTACTTCCGGTTCAAACCCAAACCGATTTTCTTTGAATTTTATTTGTTTTATGAAATCTGAACGGAATAGTTTATAGCAGGTTTCCATATCTGTAAGATTCAGATTTGTCATCATATTGGAAAGAAATGTGAGAAATTTATTTCCGATAGTATGCCAGAAAAATAAAATTCTATGAGGATTTCCTCCCATAAATCTGGATCCAAAAACTACATCTGCAAATCCTTGAATTACAGGTTTTAAAAGTAAATTATATTCATTTGGATCGTATTCTAAATCAGCATCTTGGATTATTATGTAATCTCCAGTTGCTAATTCGATTCCTTTATGAATCGCAGCACCTTTTCCTTTGTTTTTTAGCTGATTGTATAAGTTGATATTGCTGTTTTTGTGCAAATCAATATATTTTTCAACAACTTCTTTGGTGTTGTCATTTGAGCAATCGTTTATGATAATTATTTCTTTTTCAATTTCGTTAATAAGCTTAGTTTCAATTACTTTATCCAGTATTAAATGAATTGTTTTTGCTTCATTAAATGCTGGTATTAAAATGCTGATTTTCATTGTGTAACTTAATTTTAATTCTTATTTTATTATTTTTTTCGTATTTATTCCTGATAGTAAACCCGTTTAACTCTTCTTGAAATGCTTGTAAGAATTTCATATGGAATCGTATCCAATTCTTTAGCAATTTCTGTTACAGTATATTTATCACTAAATATAATAACTTCATCATTTTCTTTTGCTTCTATTTCAGTGATATCTACCATGCACATATCCATACAGATATTACCAATAATCGGAGCAAATTGTTTGTTTATTAACACTTTCCCAACTCCATTGCCCAATTTTCTGTTTAAGCCATCAGCATATCCAATTGGAATAATTGCTATTTTTGAGTCTTTTGATGCAATCCATTTTCTGCTATACCCAACAGATTCATTTTCTGGAATATTCTTAATTTGAGAAATGATGGTTCTTAAAGTTCCTACATTTTCCAAGTCTTTTTGTTCATAGCCAATTGATGCAATTCCATACAAACCAATTCCTAAACGAACCATATCGAATTGAGCTTCAGGATAGCGCAAAATGCCGGCAGAGTTTAGAATGTGTTTCAGAATAGGATAATCCAATTTTTCACTTATAAAATTGCTCATTTCATTAAAGAGATGAACTTGTTTCTGAGTAAAATCATTTAGTTCGTTGTTTTCAGCTCCGGCTAAGTGTGAAAAGCAAGATTCAACAACAATATTTTGATTTTTTTTAATTTTATGAATCAATTCAGCTAAGTCTTCTTTTTCAAAACCAAGTCGATGCATTCCTGTGTCAAGTTTAATATGAATTTTAACCGTTTGGGCTTCATTAATAATATGTTGATTAATAGCTTCTTCAAGCAATTTGTAAATCCGCATACTATATATTTCAGGTTCCAGATTGTTTTTTAGTATCGAATCGAAACTCTGTTCGTCAGGATTCATTACCATGATAGGTAAATTGATTCCTGCTTTTCTCAATTCTACACCTTCATCTGCATATGCTACTGTCAGATAATCAACATGATGAAATTGAAGAACACTGGCAATTTCATAACTTCCGCTTCCATACGAAAAGGCTTTAACCATTGCCATCAATCTGGTTTCTGGTTTTATTTTTGATCGATAATAATTTAGATTGTGAATCAGTGCATTAAGATTGATTTCAAGCACAGTTTCGTGGGCTTTTTGTTGTAATATCTGGCTGATTTTTTCAAATTCAAAAATACGGGCACCTTTAAGCAAAATGCTTTCTCTGTTGAGACTTGAAAAAGCAAATTCTCTTAAAAATTCATCGGTAGTTTCGTAAAAAACTTTTTCAAATTTAAATTTATCTTGCTGTTTTTTAATTGCATTGCCAATTCCTATAATTCTACTTATCTCTTTTTTAGATAGTAAATCAGCAATTTCTGAATACAATTCATTTTCATCGCGTCCGCTTTGCAATATGTCTGAAAGAATTATGGTTTTCTTTTTGTGTTGCTTTTGCTGATTTAAAAAATCGATAGCAATACTAAGTGAATTAAAATCAGAGCTATAGCTGTCGTTAATGATTGAGCAGTTGTTGATGCCTTCTTTCAATTCCAACCGCATAGCAATTGGATGTAAGAGTTTCATCCTATCAGATATAATATTTTGATTATAACCCAAATGCAACAGGCAAGCCCAGCAATGAATTGCATTCTCTATTGATGCATCATCTGTAAATGGAATTTCTATATCCATATTACTGTCTTTGTAAACAGCTGAAATATAGGTTTTTCTGTGATTTTTTTCAATGGAAATTATACTTAAATCAGCTTTGGATTTTTTACTCCATGTAAAAACAGGAATTGTTTTAAAAACTTCAGATTGTAAAATTCTTTCTTTAATTTCAAGATAATCTGTACAATAAATAAGTGTGTCAACTTTGGTAAAAAGTTTAAGTTTTTCACTGATTTTCTGTGCAGTATGAATGAAATTTTCATCATGAGCGTGTCCGATATTGGTAAAAATGCCTATACTTGGTTGTATTATTAATTGTAAATTAGACATTTCATCAGGTTCGGAAATACCTGCTTCAAAAATTCCAAAATTATTTTCATTGTTTATTTGCCATACACTCAGAGGAACCCCAATTTGAGAATTATAGCTTTTTGGGTTTTTAACCAAATTAAAATCTTCAGAAAGCAATTGGCTAAGCCATTCTTTTACAATAGTTTTGCCATTACTTCCTGTTATGCCGATAACCGGAAAATTAAATTTTTTTCTTTTATAAGACGAAAGAAGTTGTAAAGCCTTGAGTGTATCTTTAACAAAGATAAAACTTGCATCAGGGTAATGATTGAAATCGTCAGGATACGAGGAAATTACAAAGTTTTTGTATCCCTTTTGATATAAATCGGCAATGTATTTATGACCATCATTTCTTTTGCTTACCAAAGCAAAAAATAAACTGTTTTCAAATGAAACAACTTTACGGCTATCAGTTAATATTTTTGTAATAATTTGATTATTACAGTTGATACATTGACCTTTGATTATTTCAGAAATTTCAGAAAATGTAAATTCAACTTCAGTATTTTGCATGATATTAATTATCTTTTTCAGTTATATTGCTGAATCTAAGTGGATTTTTGGTTAGTTCTTCGTGCATTTGTCTGTTTCTGTAAATATCACAGGCCAGATAAATTGCTTGTAATAAAGAAGATGGGGATGCCATATCTTTACCTGCAATTTCGTATGCAGTTCCATGGGCAGGTGAAGTTCTTATTATAGGAAGTCCAGCGGTATAATTAACGCCTTCTTTGAAAGACATTATTTTAAACGGAATCATTCCCTGATCATGATACATTGCCAGAATTCCATCAAAATTTTTCATATTGTCTGATCCAAAAAAACCATCAGCAGGATAGGGACCGAATGCCAGAATGCCTTCATTCATCGCTTTTTCAATTGCAGGAATTATAGTTGTTTGTTCTTCTTTCCCAAGCAAACCTTCATCACCAGCATGGGGATTTAATGCTAAAACTGCAATGCGTGGCTTAGTTATGGCAAAATCTTGAATCAGAGATTGATTCATTATTCTTAATTTGCTTAAAATTAAATCGATACTTAAATTTTCGGAAATGTCTTTCACTGCCATATGTGAAGTTGCTACTCCAATTCTTATTGAATTACAAATCATTAGCATTAAATCATCTTTCACATTGAATTTTTTTGCAAGATATTCAGTATGTCCGGGAAAATTGAAGTTTTTAGACTGAATATTTTTTTTATTTATAGGAGCAGTTACCAAAACATCAATCTGATTTTTCTTTAAATCTTCAATTGCTGCTTCTAATGCTTTTTCAGCTAGAATTCCAGCTGTTTCAGACGATTTTCCAAGGTCAATTTTAATCTCATCATTATTGATATTGATAATGTTAGCACGTTTAGCAATGGCTAAATCAGCCGATTTAATCAGGTTGAGATTAAAATCATTCATATTTATTTGTTTGCGATGATAAGAAGCAACTTTAGAAGAACCGTAAACGATTGGAGTACATAGTTCTAAAATTCTTTGATCGTGCAATGCTTTGATTATAATTTCATAGCTGATTCCATTAATATCACCATGAGTGATACCTAATTTGATTCTGTGATCTTTGTCTGTATTTTTAATCATTTTATTTTTTTTAATGGTGTATAATAATGGATTATATTTTATTTTTTATAAAATCGAAAAATAAACGAACTCCCGAACCTGTAGCTGCTTTTCCTCTATAACTGTCTTTTTTATTGAGAAATACAGGTCCGGCAATATCTAAATGAATAAAAGGATAATCAGTAAATTCATGTAAAAATTTGCCTGCGGTTATCATTCCTGCTTCTGGCCCACCAAGATTTTTTATATCAGCTACATCAGATTTAATAAGTTCGCCATATTCATCCCAGAAAGGAAATTCTGCAAGTCTTTCATAAACATTATTTCCACTTTGTTTCAATAATTCAAATTCCTTTTCTGCTTTGTCTTGCATTGCAACAATTCCATAAGGTCCTATAGCTCTGCTTGCTGCACCGGTTAAAGTAGCAATGTTTATTACCAATTCAGGTTTATATTTTGAAGCAAAACCTAAGGCATCTGCTAAGATTAATCTGCCTTCAGCATCGGTATTCATTACTTCAACTGTTTTGCCTGTAAACATGGTGATTACATCACCAGGGACATATGCATTGCCATCAGGTCTGTTGTCAGTTGCAGGAATTAAACCGATAACATGAATAGGTAATTTAGATTTAGCAATAGCATAAATACCAGAAGCAACTGCTGCTGCACCCCCCATATCGCATTTCATATCAAGCATATAATCACCAGGTTTTATGTTAACTCCACCTGTGTCATATACAACTCCTTTTCCTACAAAAACATAAGGTTTTTTATTTTTTGCATTTTCAGGTTTATATTCTAAAATTGAAAATGTAGGCGGATCGATGCTACCTCTGTTAACTGCAAGTAGTCCACCCATTTTCAATGATTCAATTTTCTTTTTATCAAAAACTTCAACTTTAAAACCCGCATCTTTACCCATTTCAATCATAATTTCTGCAAATTTTACAGCATTAAGATAGGTGAGGGGTTCGTTTATTAAATCTTTGCATTTGAAAACGGCATCAGTAATTGTTAAAATCTCTTCTGAATTTTCGTTTGTAATTGCTTGTTTTTCAATAATAATTTCATTTAAAGTGTTGTGCTTTTGTTTGGTTTTGTATTTTTGAAATTGATAATTACTTAAAGATATACCTTCTGTTAATGCATATGTAGCAATTTCGTTATCAGATAAATCATTTATGATTACTTTTTCAAATAAAAACTCATTGGTAATATTGCAAATTTTATCACCTGCAATTCGGCATTTTTCTTTTAGTATATGTAATTCAATATCTTTATTGTAAAAATGAACAATTCTGATTTGAGTTAGTTTGTTAATAACAATTGTTTCCTTTTCTGAAATTTCTTTTTGGGTTTTGATAAAATTTATTTCATCATTTGAAAATATTGTTTTTTTAAGTTGCTTTGTATCATTTATTAAGAAAACTTCTACAAATGAATCTGAAATTTTATCTGATTTTTGTGATATAGTATGCATTTTATAATTATTTTTGAATAAAAAAAGATTACAAATTTAATCAATTTTTCGATATCAACATTTGTTTTTTATTGAAAATTTTAACAAGTAAAATGACTATAAATCAAATAATTGAAAAAATTTTGCGATTTGAATTCCTAAACATGGAAGAAGGATTGCAAATTTATAATAACTTGAATTTGTCTGATTTAATGGCGATTGCTAATAATCTGCGTTTTCAACTTCATCCGGATAAACAAGTCGGATGGATAATCGATCGCAATGTAAATTATACAAACGTCTGTGTATCAGGTTGTAAGTTTTGTAATTTTTATTGTGCTGAGAAATCTTCAAAGGCTTATATAACAAGTATTGATGAATATAAATCTAAAATTGATGAAATGATTTCTTTGGGTGGAAATCAATTGCTTTTGCAGGGTGGTATGCATCCTAAATTAGGTTTATCTTTTTATAAAGATTTATTCAGTTTATTAAAAAGCTTTTATCCTAATTTGAAGTTACATGCTTTGGGTCCGCCCGAAATAGTTCATATTTCAAAAATGGAAGGCATTGATTTTAAAACAACATTAAAAGAATTAATTGATTCGGGTTTAGATAGTTTGCCTGGTGCTGGTGCTGAAATATTATCAGATAGAGTAAGATCTTCTATTTCTAAAAATAAGTGTAATGTTGCTGATTGGCTCGATGTTATGAGAGAAGCTCATAAATTAAATATGGTTACTTCTGCTACTATGATGTTTGGTCATATTGAAAGTATAGAAGAAAGGCTTCAGCATTTAATTTTTATCCGTGATGTACAATCAGAGAAAGCAAAAGATAATTATGGATTTTTATCTTTTATTCCATGGCCGTTTCAAGATAAAGACACCACATTATCAAAACATCATGGTATAAAAAATAAAGTTACATCTGATGAATATATTCGAATGATTGCCATAAGCAGAATAATGCTTCCTAATGTAAAAAACATTCAGGCTTCCTGGTTAACTGTTGGAAAACCAACAGCTCAGCTTTGTTTGCATTCAGGTGCAAATGATTTTGGATCGATAATGATTGAAGAGAATGTTGTTTCAGTGGCAGGTGCTGATTATAAGTTTGATGCAATTGGAATTCAAAAAGCAATTCAAGAAGCTGGTTTTGAACCTGTACAGAGAAATCAGAAATTTGAGTTTATTTAATAAAAAAAAGATAAATAATTAGTCAGGAAATAATAATTTTGTAATCTGTAAGTTATTAAAGCAAAATATTTGTAAGTGAAAAAAATTTTACTCATATTAAATATTGTTATATTCAGTATATCCGTTGTTTATGCTACTCACGAACGAGCAGCAGAAATAACTTATAAACGGATTTCAAATAACTCATTGCAATATGAAATTAAGCTTGTTACTTATACTTATACTCCTAGTCCTGCCGACAGACCTCAGTTAGAATTATTTTGGGGTGACGGAACATCTTCAATGGTGCAACGAACATCAAAAATAAATTTACTTGGAAATGTGTCTAAAAATGAGTATATTACTAATCATACATTTCCTGGAGACGGAACTTTCAAAATATCAATGGAAGATCCGAACAGAAATTATGGTGTTATTAATATACCTAATTCTGTGAATGTGCCAATTTTTGTTGAAACGATGTTGGTAATCAGTCCGTTTGTGAATCCTAAAAATAATTCACCTGAATTGTTGAATCCTCCGCTTGACATGGGATGTGTTGGAGTTCCGTATTATCATAATCCGGGAGCTTATGATCCTGATGGTGATAGTATTTCATATAAGCTTGTGAAGTGTAGAGGGGCGCAGGGTTTGGATATTGCTGGTTATAGTTTTCCTCAGTCAAGTAATTCTATATCAATTAATCCCGTTTCAGGTGATTTAATTTGGGATAGTCCGTTTATTCAAGGTGAATACAATATTGCAATTTTGATTGAAGAATGGAGAAATGGAGTCAGGATAGGCTATATTACAAGAGATATGCAGGTTATAATTGCAAGTTGTAACAATCATCCGCCAGTAATTGACCCACTTCCAGATACTTGTGTTGAAGCCGGTGATACGCTTAAGTTCGATGTTCATGCAGTTGATCCGGATGCAAATTGGGTAACTATTTCTGCAACAGGTGGTCCTTTGATTTTGTCGAATTCTCCTGCTATTTTTAGTACTACAAGTGGGAGCCCTGAGGTATCTTCTCTGTTTTATTGGAAAACAAATTGTGCACATGTCAGAAAATCAGCATATCAGGTTTCGTTTAAAGCACAGGATAATGGAAATCCTGTAAAACTGACATCTTTTAAAAATATGTCTATTAAAGTGATAGGACCCGCACCTAAGAATCTTTCAGCTCAGGCAAATGGAAATGCTATTGTTTTAAACTGGAATAAAAGCAAATGTTCAAATGCCTTTGGGTATAAATTATATCGTAAAAACGGATGTGATTCTTATGTTCATGGTTATTGCGAAACAGGCGTTTCTCCATTGTCGGGTTATTCATTAATTGCAATTTTGCCTGATATTAACGATACAAGTTTTGTTGATAATAACAATGGAAATGGTTTGTTGCACGGTATTGACTATTCCTACGTTGTAATAGCATATTATAGTGATGGAGCTGAAAGTTATGCTTCTCTTAATGCTTGTGCACAATTGAAACGTGATGTACCGATAATTACAAATATTAGTGTTAATTCTACTTCTTCTACAAATGGAAGTATGTATGTTGCATGGTCGAAACCTACTGAATTAAGTCAGATATTAGGGCCTTACAAGTATTTAATTTACAGATCACCTGATTTAAATGGTAATAATTTTATTATGATTGACTCATTAAGTTCTTTAAATGATACTATTTATACAGATACTCTGATTAATACAGTTTCTAATCCGTATAATTACCGAATTGATTTTTATAATGATTCCATAAATAATCGATATAAAGTTGGGTCAACTCATTTGGCGTCATCTGTTTACCTTAATCTAACTCCTGCCGACCGAAAAATGAAGTTAAACTGGGTTTTTAATGTCCCATGGCAAAATCAATATTATGTAATTTATCGTAAAAATCCTGCAACTCCGGTTTTTGATTCAATTGGATTTTCAACTGGAAATCAATTTGTTGACAAGAATTTGATAAATGGCAATTCATATTGTTATAAAATTAAAAGCATTGGTAATTACAGTATTACAAATATTATTTCGCCAATAATTAATTTTTCACAGGAATTGTGTGGTGTTCCAATCGATTTGGAAGCACCATGTCCTCCTTTTTTAAGTGTAATTCCGGATTGTCAAACTGTTACAAATACAGTTGAGTGGGTCAATACAGATAGTTGTGCATATGATATTTTAAAATATAATTTATGGTATTCGCCAACATTTAATGGAGATTTTTCATTGTTGAAAGTTATTGAGAATCCGATTCAACTCTCTTATATTCATAATGGAATAAATTCAATTGCAGGATGTTATGCTATCAATGCTATTGATTCAAATCTGAATACTGGGATGTATAGCAATAAAGTTTGCATTGATATTGATAGTTGTTCTAAGTATTTGTTGCCCAATATATTTACTCCTAATGGAGATGGTATAAATGATTTATTTATTCCTTTTCCCTATAAATTTGTTTCAAAAATTAATTTGAAAATTTATAACCGTTGGGGAAGAATTGTGTTTGAAACTCAAAATCCTGATATTAAATGGAATGCGAAAATTAATAATGATGGCGCTGAATGTAGCGATGGAGTATATTTTTATGTTTGTGATGTTTATGAAATCCGACTTCAGGGTGAAGTATCACGACAAATACACGGAAGTGTTACAATTTTACGATAATTAATTAAATCAGAATAATATATGTTTACAGGGATTGTAGAAAAAACAGGAAAAGTAATTAGTATTGAAAACGACAAGACAAATTTTAATATTACAATTGAAACTGAAATAGCAGATGAATTGAAAATTGATCAGAGTATGAGCCATGATGGAGTGTGTTTAACTATTGTTAAGGTTGATCATGCTAAAAAACAATATGTTGTAACAGCAATTCAGGAAACTTTAGATAAAACAAACTTGGGAACATGGTATCCTGGGTATGAAGTAAATTTGGAACGTTCAATGAGAATGGACGGTAGATTTGATGGTCATATTGTACAAGGTCATGTAGATCAGACGGCTGTTTGCCAGAAAGTTGAGGAAATGGATGGTAGTTGGAAATTTACTTATACTTATGATGTTACAAAAAATAATATTACAGTTCCAAAAGGTTCGATATCAGTTAATGGTGTTAGTTTAACTGTTGTTGATTCAGAGCCCGGATTGTTTTCTGTAGCTATTATTCCTTTTACTTATCAGGTAACTAATTTTCATAATTTTAAACAGGGAACTACAGTAAATATTGAGTTTGATGTATTTGGCAAATATGTTGCCCGATTACTTCAACTTTATTTGGATCAACAGAAATAGGTTTAATCTTTTTTTATTAAAGCATTGGTAAAAAGATGTTTATCGATGCTTTTTTTAATTATAATATGAAGAATATAAAAATAATTTTAGGATTTTTTATTATAATCAATGGCTTTAATTTAAGTTTATTTGCACAAAGCGATAGACCTGAGAATTGGGCAAAATCATTAAAAATTAGTAAATTTAAAAATTTATATAGGCTTAATGATAGTTTATATCGCTCGGAACAGCCTGATGAAAAGGGATTTAAAAGTCTCGATAGTATAGGCATTAAAAGTATTTTAAGTTTGCGTTCTAAAGCTGTTGATGAGAAATTAGTCGGAAATTTACCTTTTAAATTATATAATGTAAAAATGTCAGCAGAATTGTTTTCTGATGAAGAAATTATAGAGGCTCTTAAAGTTATGCGTTTATCTCCCAAGCCTTTATTGGTACATTGTGTTCATGGTGCAGATCGAACTGGAGTTGTAATTGCTATGTACAGAATTATTTATGCAGGATGGAGTAAACAACAGGCAATAAATGAAATGCGAAAAGGAGATTATAATTTTCATGAAGCTTATTTCAATATAATTAAATATATTGAAAATGTGAATGTTATAAATATCAAAGAAAAAATTAAATAAAAAAAAGAGCTTTTTAAATTTTAAAAAGCTCTTTTTTATTTTTATTTGCCATTCAATATTGCTCTTACACCCGGAAGTACTTTGCCTTCAAGATATTCAAGCATTGCTCCTCCTCCAGTTGAAACGTAACTGATTTGGTCTGAGATATTATATTGATTTATTGCAGCTACAGAGTCTCCGCCTCCAACAGCAGAGAAAGCTCCTGATATAGTAGCACTTGCCGTAGCAATGGCAATTGCTTTTGTTCCTTGTTTAAATTTGTCCATTTCAAAAACGCCCATAGGACCGTTCCATAATATTGTTTCTGAATTATTTATGATTTCAGCAAAACGTCTGCAACTTTTGGGCCCAATATCTAATCCCATCCATTCCGGTGCAATATCATCAGCAGAAACTACTTTGGTGTTTGCTTCATTGGAAAATGCATCAGAAACAACTGCATCAGTTGGTAAATAGAGATTTACACCTTTTAACATCATTTCCTGAACAATTTCTCTGGCGATTTCTATTTTGTCTTCTTCTATCAATGAATCTCCTACTTTTCCTCCCAATGCTTTGATAAAAGTGAATGCCATTCCTCCTCCAATAATCATATTATCAACTTTTGGGAGTAAGTTTTTGATAATTTCAATTTTACTTGATACTTTTGCTCCACCGATGATTGCAGTAAATGGTGATTTTGATTGATTTAATAATTTTTCGAGATTTTCAATTTCATTTTCAAGCAATAGCCCAAAATATTTGGCTTTTGGAAAAAATTGAGCAATCGTTGCCGTTGAAGCATGTTCTCTGTGTGAAGTTCCGAATGCATCATTAATATAAGCATCGCCTAAGCTGGCAAGTTTTCTTGCAAACTCTACATCACCTTTGGTTTCCTCAGGATAAAAACGCAGGTTTTCCATCAAAATTATTTCACCTGGTTTTAATTTTGCGGCTGCATCTATGGTTTTTTGTCCAAATAAATCTCTTGTAAAAATAATGTTTTTATTCAGTAATTTGGATAAATGTGGCACAATTGGTGTTAAAGAATAATCATCTTCATATCCGCCTTTAGGACGTCCTAAATGTGACATTAATATTACTGAAGCTCCGTCGCTTAGGACTTTTTTAATTGTTGGTAATGATTCTATAATTCGGGTATCATCAGTTATCTGTCTGTTGTGGTTCAATGGAACATTGAAATCCACTCTGATTAATACTTTTTTCCCTTTAAAGTTTGCATCACATATCCTTTTCATAAAAATCAATTTTAATTTTTAAATGTAGTTTTTTTGATAAAATTATAATTTTTTTTTTAACTGACAATTCTATTTTTCATTTTTTTTTAATCAATTATAAATTGTCTTATTTATATCCCATTAAATCAGTTTGTTATAAGAATATTTTTGATATATGCAAAAATGATAAGTAATTCCTTTTTTGGGACAGATTTTAATTGCTTGTTTTTCAAATTTGCTTGTTTTTATTTTTGTAATTGTTTGTAAAACAGTAGTTAATATAGTGATTGTTACTATGTTTTAATTAAGGGAATGAATTTTGATAATAATGTTTTGTTAGTTATTTATAAATCATGAAAATAAAAAAATCAATATTACTTTTAGTATTATTTGTTTTTGCTTATGTTCATTCATTTTCAAATTCAGATTTCAAGAGTGAAAATTATCTTGAAAGTTCTGATTATTTGAGTGCTCAGTATTCAAATTCAATAGTTGTAACAAATACAAATAGTTCTGGGCAAGGTTCTCTGAGGCAAGCGATTGTTGATGCTAATGCTAATGCTACTATAGATTCAATTTTATTTAATATTCCGCTTTCAGATCCCGGATATGATTATATCAGAGGTGTTTTTCGTATAAATGTTACTGGTTTTGAGTTTAATCCAATTACCAGAAAATATCTAGTAATTGATGGTTTTTCACAAACTCGATTTACTGGTAACACTAATACAAGCATTTTGGGTGTTGGCGGTTATGTGGGTGTTGATTCATTAAATTTTCCTCAATTTGATGGATTGGAAATAGAAATTGTTGATGCAAATAATTTGGCTATTGGTTTGAAAGTAGCTGCTTCTTATGTTAAAATACAAGGACTTGCAATTTTAGGTTTTGGAAATGGAAGTATTGGAAATCACGCAAATATAGTAGTTCAGGGAAATATTAAGCATGTAGTTATCGAAAATAACATTTTAGGTATTACAGCAAATTCAATGAATCGTCCTGATTCTTTGATATATACAGGTGGAAGCAATTTGGTATTAAATGGGGCTGATTCAGGAATTGTGAGACATAATTTACTGGCATGGGCTGGTATTGCAGGAATTTATGCTACTGCTGATGCTGATTCCTGGCTGGTTGAATATAACGAAAGTACCAGCAATGGGTTCGGTTATTCAGTATTAGATGGTATGGATTATGCAACATCTTCAGGAAAGCAAATTATCAGATGCAATAAAATATATAATAATGCTGCTAATGGACTTGATTCTTATTTATCAAAAGGTTATAATTTAATTGAAAATAATTCTATTTATTATAATGGAATAATTAATTGGGAGAATTCAGGAATAAGAGTATATGGCGAAAATGATATTATTAGAAAAAATATAATACATTCTAACAGAGGATCTGGTGTTTTGATTACTTCAAGTGCAGATTATCATTACATTACAAAGAATTCCATTTGGGGTAATGGTGCTTTTCCAGGTCAAGGAATTGCAGCTACAAAAGCAATTGGTATTAATCTGATAACTTCTTCAGAAAATCATTCAAAAGGAAGTTTCCCTTTTTTTACATTAAATGACAAAGGCGATTACGATATTGGAGGAAATGCATTGATGAATTATCCTGTAATTTCATCTGTAAGAATTATGCCTGATTCAATTGAAATAGAAGGTTTTGCTTCGGCAGATTCTGAAATAGAGTTCTTTATTGGTGATACTTTGGCTTCTACTGAATACCCTCAGGGTAAATATTATTTATTTTCTGCAATTGAAGGAAGTTCAGCCGATTTTGATCAAACATCCGGTGTTTATGGTCCCATGCCTTTTAATGGAATTAATCAAGGAACAGATTCAACAGCAAAGTTTAGATTTCTTTTTCCAAAAAATCAGAGTATTTTAAATGGTACAATACTAACAGCAACTGCCACATTGGCAAACAGAACTTCTGAATTTAGTCCTGCTGTTTATGCTTATAATGGTATTGCTGTTGTAATACCAATTTTAGATTGTGTTTATCCTAATGAAACAAATGGTTTTACAGCTGTTTTTGGATATAATAATCCTTATAATTCTTTTGTTTCTATTCCTGTAGGAATTAATAATGGTTTTGATCAGAACTTTGCTGATTTTGGACAAGCAAGTGTTTTTGTTACAGGGTATCATTCAAATGTTTTTTCAGTACAATTCACAAATTCTTTAAGTTGGAAATTAAATAATGAAACTGTAATTGCCAATTCTGCATCAAACAGATGTCCTGTTGATTTAAGTGTTGATAAAAAAGTAATTTTACCTGATTTGCTTGCAAATGACAGCGTTTTTAAAAATGACACTGTTGTATTTCAGATTGTTGTGAAAAATAAAAGTAATTTTTCAGCCACTCAGATTGAAGTTTTAGATACTTTGAGTAGCTCATTTACTTATGTTTCATCAGTTACGTCTAAAGGAAGTTACAATAATGTAAACGGCAAGTGGATTGTAAATTATCTTGCTGCAATGGATACAGCTGTATTAATTCTAAAAGCACGCATTGATACCAGTGCTCAGAATAATGTGAGTGTTTCAAGTCAATCTCAACCCGATAACAATCCGTTTAATAATTTTTCTTTTGCATCTGTAAGTGTTTCAAATTCATCCAGTGGGAATAATGGTGGATTGGAAAGTAACGGTAATCTGGCATCCAAAACAGCAAACAGAAATTTTTTGCGACATAAATTAAGTAATTTATACAAATATTCATCGAGCGAAAATTTAGCAGAATTTACCTATGAAAAACTGGAATCAAATGAAATAAGAACATCAAAAGCTACAAAATCAACAAGTACTGAAATTGTAAATTTTATTCCACAATCAGGACCTTTAAATTCACAGGCATATATTACTACACCTACAGATTTGCTAGGTGTCAGTAATGCAATAGAGGTTTTTGCTGTTGATTATTATAAAAACGTAAATGAAAGAAAAGCTGCAATTTTAGCTATCGCATCTTCGTCAGGTACTGTTTATGAACATACCAAATTAATATGTGATCGTTTGGATGGTGCAACATTAGAAGATATTAAACATGTTTATATTGCAGGTTATCCTTTTATTATAGCAAGAATGGTTCAGGATAATGGTGATGTGGATTATGCAGTGAGCTTTGTGGCATACAAATCAGCTAATGTTTATAATATTGATAATAAATGGGATCTGGAATCTTATCATCCAGTTGGAAACCATGCTGTACTGAATTTTCAGGTTTGGTCGGTTTCCGAAAAATATACGATTCAATTGGTTGAAAGTATTCTCAACAGAATTGTTTTCAATGCTTATAATCTGAATTTTATAAATAAATATCCATCAACTATCCCTACAGTTTTTGTGAGAAAAGGATATTATAATACAAGTAAAATGTATCTTGAAATTCAAAATAATGCTGAAGCTACTTCATTGATATTGAATGGTAATTATGCAAAAATTGAAGATGGAAATCGTTACCCAGTTAAAAAGACTTCAACGATTAATAAAAATAAAATCAGTAATGTTGTTATTCCTGTTGAAGATTTGTTTGATGTAGGTTTTACATTGATTAATAATGAAATGGGAGGGAAAGATGTATTGTATTATGCTGATGGTCCATGGGGGTTGGATTATGACCAAGCTGGTGCAACAATAGATGATTATACAATCTCATCAGCTGTTATTAATTCGGATAGCAATGCATATTTGTTACAAAGAGATATTTATCTGGAAGGTAGTGTAAAAGATTATGTTTCAGCATTCAGAGTGCTTAAAGTTGGGAATAAACCTGTAAATCTTAGCAATTATTCCGGTTTAAGTTTTACTGCAATAGGAAGCGGTACATATGAGCTTATTGTTAGTAAAAAATCTATAAATCAATGGAATCAACAATATAAAACCATCGTAAACCTTAATTACAATTTAAGCGATTATCATATTCCTTTCAGTCAATTGGTAAATCAGTCGGGTCAACATAATTTTGTTGCAAATGATGTGGTTTCAGTTACTTTTGTTAAAAAGGGGAATGGACTGAGTTTCCAGAGTTTTACTTTATCGGTAAGTAATCTTAAGTTTGAAAATATTAATGTTGGGATTGATAAAATTGAAAAGGCAGAGAACAATAATCTGACAGTTTATCCCAATCCGTTTAAAAAGAATACAAATCTGAAATTTAATTTATCTGAAGCTTCAAATGTAAGAATCAAAGTGTTTAATATTGAAGGTGCCGAAGTTAAGGAGATTGTAAATCAATATTATTATTCAGGAAATTATGAATTTTCATTAAGTTCAGAAGGTTTGGAAGAAGGAATATATTTTGTTCGATTAGAAACAGATAAAGATTTAAGCAATTGTAAGATTGTAATAATAAAATAGAAGAATCTTACTGCATTTTATCTTTTACTATAAAATAAAGCTCTCAATAATTTTGAGGGCTTTATTTATTAAAAAAACCAAACCACATGGCAAAAACACAAACTCCAACAATAGCAAATTTGATAAAACCATTGGCTTTTTTACTTACAGCAACTGTTTTTGAAGAGGTTGCTTCAATTTCAAAAAAATTGTCTTTAATTTTGTAACTAATTGGGATATAAACTCTTGTTGTAACAAAAACGCCATCATTTATTGCTGGTTTCCAATTAGGCATTATAGATATGATTCTTATTATTTCTTTTTCAATATAAACATTCTCAGAACTAAATGAATTAATATCTGAAATATTTCCGAAAGTATCAATCTGAAAGTTAATAGTTAAAGTGCCATAAGTATAATATGGCTGGCTTTTCATCAATGAATTTACTTTGAAATTTCTAACAACAAACTCATTAAAATAATATGGATCATCTGTAAAAGAAGGAAGACTATCTGTTTGTGGACTGGTATATATGGCATTCATAATAGATGTTTGTGCCATGCAATTAATTGTAATTGTACAAAATAGGAATAATAATAATTTTTTCATTTAATTTTTTTTAATAACAAACCGAGGATAAAACAGCTTTTTATCAGCTGTTTTATCCTCGGTTTGTTCAAGTGTTTTTTATTTCATTGTATCTTCAATTTCTGCAACAGTTTTTGGAATTGGTTTTCCCAAAACTTTATAGCTGTCAGCAGTTACCAAAACATCGTCTTCTATACGAATACCGCCAAAATCTTTGAAAGTTTCAGCTTTATCGTAATTAATAAATTCAGTGAATTTGTTTTCGGCTTTCCATTGGTCTATCAGGGCAGGAATAAAATATATACCAGGCTCAACAGTGAGTACATAACCTTGTTGCAAACGTTTACCAAGACGCAGGAAAGCAGTGCCAAACTGGCTGCTGCGTTTGATTTCATCATCATAGCCTACAAAGTTTTCACCTAAGCCTTCCATATCGTGTACATCAAGTCCTAGCATATGACCCAGACCATGAGGGAAGAACATGGCATGTGCTCCTTTGCTTACAGCTTCTTCCATATTCCCTTTCATTAAACCGATTTCTTTTAATCCATCAGCAATAACGCGTGCACTTAAAAGATGAATTTCGCGATAAGGAACACCGGGCTTAATGGCTTCAATGGCTTTCATGTTTGCTTTTAAGACAATTTCATATACATCTTTTTGGCGTTGATTGAATTTACCTCCAACCGGAACTGTGCGTGTGATATCACTGCAATAGTTCAATTCAGTTTCGCAACCAGCATCAGCAACCATCATTCTGCCTTCGCTTAATAAATTTCCATGATAGTGATTGTGTAAGGTTTGTCCGTTGATACTCAGGATAACCGGAAATGAAACCGGGCCACCTGCCGAAAGAGCTATTCCTTCCATTTTACCGGCTATTTCGCGTTCGTAAATGCCTGGTTTTGCCATTTTCATAGCTGTAGTATGCATATCGTAAGCTGTAGCAATGGCTTTTTCAATTTCAGCAACCTCTTCCAAAGATTTTATTGAACGTTGTTTAATTACAGCTTTTATTAATTCAACAGAAGTGTAGTTTTTTACATTGGTGTATTTAATGCCAAGCAAATCTGCCAATTGCATCTGAATTTCGCCACGATAAGGAGAAGTAAAATGAATTTTTCTTCCCGCTTTAATGGCATCAGTAATAAAATCATACATTGATGTAAGAGGAGCTGTGTTTTCAACTCCAACTTCTGCAGCTTGTTCTTTTATTGTTGGAAGATTACCCATCCATATAATGTCGTCCATATCCACATCATTGCCAAAGATATAATCTTTATTGTTGTCAATGTCAATAATTCCTGCTAAATCGGCATGATTGAGTCCAAAGAAATAAAGAAAATTGCTGTCTTGTCTGAATGTAAAAGTGTTGGCAGGATAATTAAAGGCAACATCTTTATTGCCTGGGAATAAAATGATACCCGATGCAACATCTTTTTTCAACTGATTTCTTCTGTTGATATACGTATTTTTTGCAAACATATTTTTGTTTTTTAAGATTATTTTTCGTTTTCCAAAATTAATAGAAATTTATCTATTAATCATAATTTTTTCAATTTCTTCTATCTCTATCGGAATATTTTTCATCAGATTTACAGGTCCGTCATCTGTTATCAGAATGTCATTTTCGAGTCGGATGCCGATTTTTTCATCTTTATTGTAAATCCCAGGTTCACAGGTGAGTATCATGCCTGCTTGCAGAACCGTTTGTTTTGAACCTACATCATGAACATCCAATCCCATAAAATGAGAAACTCCATGCATATAATATTTAATGTATAACGGACTTTCATTGTTTTGTTTTTCAACTTCATCAGCAGTAAACAGCCCTAGTCTGATTAATTCTTTCTCTATTAAAATGCTTGTTTTCTTGTTTAAATGGTCGATGCAGTTGCCAACAACAAATTCTTTCACTATTTCATTATAAACATTAAGAACTGCCTGATAATATTCTTTCTGACGAATGCTGAACCTGCCGCTGACAGGAATTGTACGGCTGCAATCAGAAGCATAATTACTGTATTCGGCACCGAAATCCAAAAGGAGAAGTTCCCCCTCTTGGCAGGAAGATGAGTTTTCGACATAGTGAAGCGTACAGGCGTTTTCGCCAGCAGCTATGATGGGTTCGTAAGCATGATGGCGGATGTTGTTAATCAAAAATTCGTGATTGATTTCTGCTTCCACTTCATATTCCATCATGCCGGGCTTAAGTGTTTTTAATACTTTTTGAAATGCTTTTCCAGTAATATCGCAGGCAGTTTCTATCATTGCAATTTCTTCGGGCTCTTTAATTAATCTCAATTCAGTAATCAAAGGAGATAATCGATGATATTGATGAAGCGGATAGTTTTCTTTTATTTGTAATGAAAATCTATGATTGCGGTCATGAAAATCAGGAATGAACTTAATGTATTCGTTGCTGCTTAAAAAGACGTTTTCGGTATTTGTAATTAAATCTTTGAGAACTGTTTCGAAATCTTCGAGCCAGAAAATGGTTTTTATGCCCGATGTTTGCTGGAGTTCGGCTTTATCAGGTTGATGTCCATACCAAATGGCATGATTCGGATTTGGTTTAACAGCAAACAGAATTTCGTGGTAAGCAGCATTGGGATGCGAATTGCAGATACAGACAATAATTTTTGGTTGATTGATGCCGCAAAGATAATATAAATCGGAATTTTGCCTGAACTTGAAAACCTGATCGCCATTGCGTGGCATTTCATCGTTTGATTGGATGATGACTAACGAATTGGCTGGCAGTTTTGATAAAAGCTTGCTTCTGTTTTTGATAAATAAGGTGTTAGAAATCTTGTTTGCTATCATATATTATTTATAATTATTCTAAATTTCTAAAAAGGTAAGCCAATACCTAAAAAAAATTGTTACATTTGTTTTCAATTACAAACTTACATAAAAAAAGTAAATGTCTTGTAATATATTTTCACTAATATAAATTTTGCAAAAAAACAAAGCGTATATGAAATCTATTTTAAATTATTCTTCTTTATCAAAAAAGTACGTAATGGCAGTTGCCGGTATTTTCTTGATGACATTTTTGGTTGTACATTTAGCAATTAATCTTTGTTTGCTAAGAAATGATGACGGCGAGTGGTTTAATGCTGCTGCGCATTTTATGGGCACCAATTACATAGTTAAGTTCTTTGAAATCTTTTTGTTTCTGGGAATTTTAATTCACGTGTTATTGGGTGTAATATTGCAGATTCAGAACTGGATGGCAAGACCGGTTGCTTACAAGTCGGCGAGTAAATCTACAACTTCTTTCTTATCTAAGTATATGATTTATACAGGATTTGTGGTTTTTGTATTCTTAATTATCCATTTCATGAATTTTTATTTTATGAAAATGGGTTGGGTGGAGCCAACATTTACATTGAATGGTGAAGAACCTGATTTTTATCTGGTTGCAAAAGCATTGTTTGCAAATAATTTATATTCTATTATATATATTGTATTGATTACCGTATTGGGATTCCATCTCAATCATGCTTTTCAGGCAGCTTTTCAATCTTTGGGTTTAAATCATCCTGTTTATACTCCGATAATAAAGAAGTTTGCGACAATTTATTCAATTCTTATTGTAGTTGGATTTAATATAATTCCGGTTTATTTTCTGTTTTGTAATGCTTAAAAAATAATGGTTATGACAAAGTTGAATTCAAAAATACCTCAAGGCGATCTGGCACAAAAGTGGACCAATTACAAATCGCACCAAAACTTAGTAAATCCATCTAATAAACGTAAGTTGGATATCATTGTAGTTGGAACCGGATTAGCAGGCGCTTCAGCCGCAGCCAGTTTCGGAGCAATGGGTTTTAATGTAAAGATATTCTGTATTTCCGATAGTCCGCGTCGTGCACATAGTATTGCTGCACAGGGTGGAATAAATGCTGCCAAAAACTATCCTAATGATGGTGACAGTGTTTACCGTTTGTTTTACGATACAATAAAAGGAGGCGATTACAGAGCAAGGGAAGCCAATGTACATCGTCTGGCCGAAAACAGCAATCTGATTATTGACCAATGTGTGGCACAGGGTGTTCCTTTTGCCAGAGATTATAGTGGCTTGTTAGACAATCGTTCTTTCGGCGGTGCACAGGTATCGCGTACGTTTTATGCACGCGGACAAACCGGACAACAATTGCTGTTGGGAGCTTATGGTGCATTGAGTCATCAGATTAATCTGGGCAATGTGGAGATGATGAATCGCCGCGAAATGCTCGATCTTGTGATAGTTGACGGAAAAGCCCGTGGTATTATTGCCCGCAATCTGGTAACCGGCGAACTGGAAAAATATTTTGCTCATGCAGTAGTGGTTGCAAGTGGAGGTTATAGTAATGTTTATTTCCTTTCTACCAATGCAATGAACTCTAATACAAGTGCAGCCTGGCAGATTTACAAAAGAGGTGCTTTCTTTGCAAACCCGAGTTATGTTCAGATACATCCAACCTGTATTCCGGTGCATGGAGATTATCAGAGTAAACTAACGCTGATGAGTGAAAGTCTGAGAAACGATGGCAGAATCTGGGTTCCGAAAAACAAGGAAGATGCAGAAAAAATCCGCAATAAGCAATTAAAAGCTAATGATATTAAAGAAGAAGATCGCGATTATTTCTTAGAAAGAAGATATCCGGCTTTTGGTAATCTGGTTCCGCGTGATGTGGCTTCGAGAGCTGCAAAAGAAAGATGCGATGCAGGTTTTGGTGTTGGTAATACAGGACTGGCTGTTTATCTCGATTTTGCTTCGGCTATTAAACGATTGGGAAAAGATGTGATTGAAGAACGTTATGGCAACCTTTTCCAGATGTACGACAAGATAGTGGATGAAAATCCTTACGAAAATCCAATGATGATTTACCCTGCGGTACATTATACCATGGGTGGAGTTTGGGTTGACTATGAATTGCAAACTACCATTGAAGGTTTATTCTGTGCAGGTGAAGCCAATTTCTCTGACCATGGTGCTAACCGTTTGGGAGCTTCGGCTTTGATGCAGGGATTATCTGACGGATATTTTGTATTGCCTTATACCATTCAGAATTATCTGGCTAAAGAAATTAAAACTCCACGCATGTCAACCGATATACCTGAGTTTAACAAAACATTGGAAGAAGTAAAAAATCGTCTGGAAAAGATGATGAAGATACAGGGAAGCAAATCTGTAGATTATTTCCATAAAAAACTCGGACATATTATGTGGGAGTATGTTGGAATGGGTCGTACAAAAGAAGGTTTGGAAACTGCTGTAAAACTTTGTAAAGAACTTAAAAAAGAATTCTGGAGCGATTTACGTATTCCTGGTGATATTAATGGTGTGAATACCGAACTGGAAAAAGCTACCCGTGTTGCCGACTTTATTGAACTTGGCGAACTAACTGCTCTGGATGCACTACAAAGAGAAGAATCTTGCGGAGGACATTTCAGAGAAGAGCATCAGACTCCTGATGGTGAAGCTTTGCGTAACGACAATGACTTTATGTTTGTGGGTGCTTGGGAATACAAAGGTGAAGATCAAACGCCTGAACTGCATAAAGAAGCTTTGAAATACGAAGCTATTGAAGTTAAACAAAGGGATTACAAGTAAAAGTACTTAAAGTACTTTGAGTATTTAAAGTACTTAGAGTATTTAAGCAGAGTTTTAAATTTTATTATATTAAAAACAGAATAAAATGAATTTAACATTAGAAATCTGGAGACAGGAAAGTCCGAAAGCAAAAGGAAAATTCGAAACATATAAAGTTCAAAATATATCAGCTGATTGTTCATTCTTAGAAATGCTCGACATATTAAATGAGTCGTTGATAGACAAAGTGCAATTGCCAATTAATTTTGACCACGATTGCCGTGAGGGCATTTGCGGAATGTGCAGCTTATACATCAATGGTCGTCCGCACGGACCCGATGATGAGGTAACAACCTGCCAGTTGCATATGCGTAAGTTTAAAGATGGCGACACCATTACCATTGAACCATGGCGTTCGAAAGCTTTTCCGGTAATTAAAGATTTGATGATCAACCGCAATGCATTTGATCAGATTATACAGGCAGGTGGCTATGTGTCGGTTACTACCGGTGGTGTACCCGATGCCAACTCGATACCTGTAAACCGCGAGGATGCCGAACTGGCTATGGATGCGGCTGCATGTATTGGTTGTGGCGCCTGTGTGGCTGCCTGCAAAAATGCTTCGGCAATGTTGTTTGTAGCTGCAAAAGTATCGCAGTTTGCTTTGTTACCTCAGGGCAAAATTGAAGCCAAAGACAGAGTGAAAGCAATGGTAGCCAAGATGGATGAACTTGGTTTTGGCAATTGTACAAATACTTATGCCTGCGAAGCCGAATGCCCCAAAGGTATTTCGGTATCGAATATTGCCCGCATGAACAGAGAATTTTTGTGTGCGAATGTGAAATAGTTATTGGGTTATTGGTTATTGAGTTAATAAGTTAATAAGTTATTTAATCGAAATAAACCCGTTGGATGTCAATATATCCAACGGGTTTTTGTTTTTGAAACATGAAACAAACAAGGCTAAACAAAATTGACTGAACGAAGGAAGATTTATCGGGAAAACCTGACAGGTTTTGAAAACCTGTTAGGTTTAAGGTGTATAAACCGAAGTATATACGAATATAAGAATTATAAGAGTATGAAATTAAATCCCTTTAATAAACACCTTTTATTTACGTGAGTTTTGGATTAAATAACTTTGTAAAATCTTCAAAAGCATTATTTTATTGTTCTTTTGGCTTGAACCAAAAGAACCAAAAGTTCAAGACTGCAAAGAATTTACTGTAAAACTACGCAATTAAAAATGCCTGCTGCAATCCAAGCCGTTTCGGAATTAAGAGTAGTGCTTTTTATATTTTTTTGTCGCCGAAACTCGTGGATTGCTCACATGCCATCGCTTATTTTTAATTGCTTGTTTTATGGCGTAAATTCATTGAGGTCAGTCATTGCTTCGAAGCTAAGTTCCGGTAAGCGTTTTTTAATGTTTGCTTTTTTCAAATGGAAAGTTAATCCATAACTCACGCTAATAATAGTATTGATTAAAGAGAAAAATGAAATGATTCAATTTATTATTTATAAATTTGCGGGGTAAAATAACGTTTGTTCTAAATGGTTGTTGTGGCGGAATATATTGCTGTAATGTTACTGTCAGAACAGGTTTATTCGCATCAGAAAAATGAATACAGAAAAAATATCGCAGGGATTTACATTTAAAGGGGCGCTTTCGTTTATCGGATTGGTGATTATTATCATAGGTATTATACTCATCGTTACGGGTGCTCAGATTGGCGAAAGCTATACTTTGCCGATGATAATATGCGGAATAATTTCTGTAATTCCCGGAACTGTTTTGCTGTTGTCGGCAAGGGGAGTGCTGATTGATTTTGAGAATAAACAATTAAAACCTTATACTGATTTTTTTATTGTCAAAACAGGCAAATGGCATAAGCTGGCTGATTACAACAAGCTGATACTGAAATATACCTACGAATCGCAGATTATGAACAGCAAATGCAATTCTACTGACTACATTACCAAATCATTTGATGTATTGCTGATTTCGGAGACCAAACAAAGTATTGTCCTGAATGAGTTTGCTGATTATGAAATGGCAAAGTTGTTTCTGCAAAAATATGCTGAGCGTCTGGATTTAGAAGCTGTTGATTATTACGAAATCATGAAAGAAAGAATAGCTTATCGCAAGCAGTTTGTGAGGAGATAGAGAAGAGTAAATGATTAATTGAATAACTGATTAATAGATTAATTGAATAAGAGATTAACAGAGTTACTGATTAATAGTAAAAATGAGATACTTTAAATAGATTACTACCTATAATGCTAAGCTGAATTTGTAATTCAGTTTGGAGTAATAATTGAATTTGTAATTCAGTTATTTTAGTAAAAATAGCAAAGCAAAGCATTCGGGAATTGATGAGTTGATGTAATTAGAGCCGCATGGCGGCGAAATTATGGTAATAAAAAGCTGTTAGATGAGCATAAAGCCGCATAGCGGCGACAATTAAACTAATTTATATCTGAGTACTACTTAAAAACAGCAGATTAAGCTAATAAAAACAGACAGCAAAACTGGTTTATAAAGATTATACTGTAAGAAAAACAAAATATGTCGCCGCTATGCGGCTTCAATGATTTTGCTTTGTGTTTTTTACCATCATATCGCCGCTATGCGGCTAAAAGATTAATTGAATAACTGATTTAAGGAGTAACTGATTAAATGAATAATTGAATTACAGATTAAATGAGTTTATTATATCGAAAATAGCCGGATGTTTAATGTAAATTGATTTCTTTTGTGTTAAAACTGATATTTGCAGTGTGAAAATATATATTTGCTTAAAGTAAATATAATGATATTGCGAGTAAACAGCAATCTGCTAAAGGTAAATGCGGAACTAAAGAATGTAAACAGAGAATTTAAGAAAGTAAATGTGGAACTCAAAAATGTAAATAGAAAACCAAAGAAAGATAATAAAAAACAATGCAAAGTAAATAGCAAACAAGAGATAGCAAAAGGCAAATAAGAAAAAGAAAATAGAAAACAAAAGAAAGCAAACAGCAAACAGGAAAACGTAAATAAAAAACAGGATAAAGAGAATAAAAAACAAGAGAAAGCAAACAGCAAACCATAAAAAGTAAATAGCAAACTGGAAAAGGAAAATGCAAAACCGAAGAAAGTAAATTAAAAGTTAAATATCGCAAAAGCAAAACCAGATATTGACGATAAATGGAAGAAAACAGACAGAATAGGGGAGGCTTTGCTTCGAAAGCCATTTGATTTTGTAAGAAAAGTATATAAGGATATTATAAGCATATATGAATAACGATGCTCTTATGAGTATCTGAAATCAGCTGTTTTGGTAAAATAAAGAGTCGATATAAATAATTTTTGAGGCTAAAAATATGTATTGCTCTATTTGCATTCCAAACTAAAAATTTAGAAAAAATATTTTTTTTAAAAATATTTTAAAATGTTATTTGTTGTGTAAAATTTTTTTATAATTTTACAGCCTCAATCTTTTTTTGCTTGTGAAAGTAATGGTAAAAAAAGAAACAAACGGATATACCGGATAAAAATCAGGTTTATGAATTTATTCAAACTAAAAATCGGTTCGGTATAAATGTTATTTGACAGCTTTGCTTTGCAAATCTGCTAAATATCAGTATAAATTAATGAGAAACCTGCATGTGATTAATTCTGAAACAGAAAACACAACAGGTGATAAATAATAAATAATTATAAATTTTTAAAACCGTAATCTTATGGATAAAAAGAATTTCCACAAAGACAAAATGGTAAGCAACGTAAAAGAAGTGTTGCTTAAATGGAAAGACATATGGACAGGTTCCGTAGCTTTCAAAAAGAGTTTCAACAGATTAGAAGAACAGCACAAAGTTGTAAATGAACACGATCAGCAACAGGGTAGTGGTAAGAGTACTACTGCCAAAAAGGATCAGTCAATAGAAAAAATGCTTGATGCTACTCTGATTGGTTCGGGAAACGGGATGGCTTATGCCAGTTCTGTTAATGATAATGAGTTGAAAACACAGTTTAACTATACCAAAACTTCGTTGAATAGGGGTATAGAAAAAGAAATCTGTAACAACTGCATGAAAGTTTATACAGATTTGACAAAAATTAAAGACAAACTGATTCCTGATTTTACTACTGAAGAAGAAATTGAGGAAATCAAAGTGGTAATTGACATTTGTCTCGAACTGCTCGACAAGCCTCAGGGGGCTCGCCGTATGAGCAAATCGAGCAAAGAGAAAATGGAAGCGGCATTTGCCGAAATTACCAAAATACTTAAAGAACAACTGGATAAAATGATGCTGAAATACAAAGCAAAATATCCGGAGTTTTATATAGAATATACCAATGCCCGCAAAATAGGCGGCTGGAAAAAGAAAAAAGATGATGGAGAAAATACGGATTCAACATCTGATAATAATCCTATCGTATAAGCTGACAAGCAAAACCCTGCTGCCGGAAATTTTCCGGTGGCGGGGTTTTATGTTTAAAGGAATTTGTATATTTGTAACAAAAACAAAAGGTTAAGCTATTTAACTTAAAATTGAAAAGCTGACTTCAAAAGTGAAGTGAGAAACAAATTAGTATATACTTTATGATACCAACAAAACAACAACTTAATAAAGCAATAGAAAAAAGTCCATGGGATTTTAGCAACAAAATCCTTTATGATTTATGTAGAAATAACTTTAAACATAATGAAGATGATATTATCCTGACAAAGGTTTTATTTATTGGGAGAATTTATGCGGCAGCTATTGAAAGAAGACCAAATACAGATAAAGAAGATATTAATGATATTTTTTATTTAGAAAAAGTCACAAATACTTTTAGAAATTCAAAACTTGATGAAATACTTGAAAATCTGAATAATCATATTGTAATAGATTACGAAAACATTAATAGCGTATTAAATGCTCATTATTACTTGACTTCTGAAATAAAGAAAATAACTAAACTTACCAAACGGTCATTTAGTTCGAAATACCTTCATTTTCATTTACCTGAAATGTTTTTTATTTATGACAGTCGAGCATTATCAGCTTTAAAAGTATTTATTAAGGATGTACCTGAAAATATGAAAGAAATTATAAATAAAGATAACATTGATACAGAATATGCAAAATTCTTTTGTAAATGCTTAAGCTTAAAAATGCAAATTGAAAATCATTATAATATCAAAATAACCAATAGACAGTTTGATAATTTGCTTATTGAAGTTGCGAATAACAAAGCTATTGAAAAGAAAAATATTATGTTAGCAAACACATTATAAACAAGTATAAAATACAAAGAATATGGAAGAAAAAGTTTATTTAATAAGAATTAATTTTCAGTATGATGAAACATATATTGAGGATTTCAACAGACTTAATCAAATTGCAATATTAGTTGATCAAGATGATGAAAAAGAAGTTTTAGAAAATTATATTAAAGAAAATAAATCAAAGAAAAAAATACAATATATTGACCGATGGATTAGTTTACAAAACAATATAATTGAAAATGATGTTTTAATTCTTGCAACTTATAAAAATAATCCTATTGCAAAAGTAGGCAGAATAAAGAAAGGAACAGCGTTTTTTAACTTTTCAAAAGATGAAAATTACAAAATATTTCAATTAGAAAAAGAAACTGTAAAATCAATTAATCTTTCAGATTATCCTATCTTTTCTTCAATTATACCCAGTCAAGTAACAATAAGTCCAATTAGAAAAAGAGTTAATGTAGTTAGACATCTTTTTCATTTTGGTAATTTAGATAAATTAGAATTAGCACTTAGCAATATATCTGAAAAATTGGTTGAATTGTTATGTGTTGAGTGGTTGCGTTCAGATTTAGCTAAAGAAAATCAAATCAAATATCAATTATTACTTACTGGAGGCAATTTAGCAAATATTGATATACTCGGTATTACAATAAATGAAAAATGTCTTGCTGCACAAGTAACAGACACATCAGACAAAAAAACAATTGAATTAAAAATAAAAAAACTTAAGAATTCAAAAAGTGATATAAAACTTCTATTTTGTAATAATATCTTGAAAACAGATCCAGAAATACAAATAATATCATTACAAAAAGTTTGGGATGAATTAATGAATAATGGATATGAAAGAATGCTTGAAACAATGGTGAGACAATAATAAATTTACAATACAATTTCAGTATTTACAACTTAATTATATAGAAATGAAATCAAATGAAGAATATTTAAACGACTATCATCTAAAGAAAAAGGATTTAGAAGAAAGGGGAGAACTTTGGAGACTAATGGTTACTGAAGAAGAGTTTATATCTGAGATTGAAAGAATCAGAAAAAAGGGCATTGAATCAAGAAAAAGTTCAAGTTTAAATGAATATCATATACAAAGAAATGAAGAAGGACAAATTGGAATTATGCTAATGGAAAAAGCAACTTATGAAGAAAAACTTGAACAAGCTGAACGGATTAATAAAGATAGTGAAATTGAATTTGCTAAAGAAGCTCCTGAAATTCAGAAATTAGTAAAACTAATAAACACACCATTAAAATTTAGAGATAGTGCAAATATTTATCGTTGGCTTTATCGTAAACAAATTACAATAGATATGCTTTCTGAAAATGTTTTAAAAGAATTTATAACTACAAAACATTATAGGAATTTAAAAATTGATAATATAATTTAAAACTTCTATTATCAGGTATTTCTGATAAATTAAGTGTGGAATAGCTTTTGATAAATCAGTATTTTAAAACAAACGATTGGGAAATATAAGCAGAAAAGCAATTGAAATGCAATTTCCAGTAATGTAACTTTCGACCAGTAATTAGCTATGAAGAGGGAGAGGTTGGCGGATTGAAATAAATAATTAAATTTGCAAGGGGAATAAATGGAAGTAATAAATTAAAAGACAAAAGCAAAAACAATAAATTTACTAAGAAAATGAAAATAATCATTTCAATCCTAATTAATACTTTCCTTTTTGTTGCCAATATCAATGGGCAAGAGAATTTTAATCTGTCATCAGATTTTCTTCAATATAACAAATCACTCAACAGATTTTATGATACAATAGCACCTACATTATTAAAAAATCTGAGTAAAAAACCCATAGCCCGATTTATCCCGATTTACACAATGGGACAAGGTGGCTGTTTAGTCTCAATCGAAAAAGATTCCTTAGATAAACCCAAACTAATTACTCATTGTTATTCATTTAAAAAGATTATATCGAATAAGAAAAATGTAAATATTGAAGAAAAATCAATTTACATTTCATCAGATTTATCTAACAAAATAGTAAAATTATTTGAGTTGGCAATTTCTAAAATTAATAAAGAGAAATCCAGTTTTGGATTAGATGGAATAACATATATGTTTGTTGTAAGAAATTCAAATGGAAATTTAATAATTGCAGAATTCTGGTCTCCTGAAAAAGGAACAGCAATCAACAAAATTATTACATTGTGTAATGAACTTGCTATAATTACTAATGGGGATCAGGAATTTACGAACAAAGTTTCTAAGAAAACAGATAAGTTAATTGCAGAATTAGAAAAATAAACTATATGTGTTAGTAATCAGTATGCAGGAAGAAATTGCCGGAGTAGAAAAATAATTAAATTTGCAGGGAGAAATAAACAAAAAGAAGTAATTAACTAATAAAAAAGTAGTTAGCGAAAAAGTAAAAATTTTATTTATGTTCAGGTATTATAAATTTATATTATCAATTATCTTATCTCTAACACTTGTTAGTTGTTCACACTTTAGAGGTGTTGGAATACGAAAACAAAAAGGAGAATCGGAATGGAAAATAACAGAAAAACCACATCCATATTGGAGTATTGGAACTAAAACACCGGTTTATGGTATAAAAAAGAATAATTTAAGTGTTTCAATATGGCCTTGTCCTAAACCCAACTGGGTTATTTTAATCGGGCCACCTATTGTGCCGGTAATTCCCAATCCGATGTTATTAGTCTGGCCATTTTTAAATAATGGAAGTAAGGGTGATATACTTTTTTTTGTAAATTTCAGATTTATAAATATGAGCACAGATACAATATTAATTGATTTGACAAAAGTAAACTTTGAAAATAAACACAAAGTATTAAGTCCTTCAAATCTTTCTATGCTTGATCCACACAGATTTTCTTATATTAAGCAAGACAGAACCGTAAATACAAAACGAAATGAGATAAATAACATTCCAATTCCTTCATTTTATAAAATAAAACCTGCGGATACTTTAATAGTTAGCTATGATTTTAACGAGTGGTCAATGGATGTAAATAAACTGACAATTAAGTTTGATAATATCAGCAATACAGTTATATTGCCTCCTATAACATATAAAACAAAGCTTAATTTTGTTTATCAACCAATTTATGATAATTAATAAACACAACCATTATATTTCCTGTAAAAAACAAAGAAAGCTAAAGAATGCAGGAGAAGAATAAATAATTAAATTTGCAGGGAATAATGAAAATAACAGCTACAAGCTTTATTATCAATTAATAATTTGGTTTAAAGTCAAGTAAAAAAAATATTAGTAATTACTATGCATCAGAAAACAAGCTTAGAATATTTACTTTTGAATTCTTACAAAAGCGATCTGATAGCTTATATTGAATTGCATCCGGAAGATTTTGAGGAGCTTGTTGAATTATCGGTTTCGGACAAACAGCCTTATTCGTGGCGGGCGGCATGGTTGTTGTGGAGTTGTATGGCAAACAATGATAAGAGAATACATAAATACATTAAAAAAATTATAGAAATTTTAGCTTACAGAAACGATAATCAACAGCGGGAACTGCTGATGATATTGCAACGAATGGCTATAAGCACAGCATATGAAGGGCGTTTATTCGACCTTTGCATCAATATCTGGACAAATATCAATAAAAACTCATCGCTTCGGTTTAATGCCTTTAAGATAATGTATGCTATTTCGAAGAAATATCCCGAACTTTCAAGCGAAATAAAGTTAATGACTGACGACTGTTATACCGGCAATTTGAGTGATAATGTAAAAAAATCTATCCATAAAATATTGAGAAAGCAAGATTAATAAAACGACATCCTCACCTATTTATATTCAGCTATTCAGAAAGAAGTTGCCAAAGTAGAAAAATAATTAAATTTGCAGGGGGAAAACAAACATTGTAAAAAAAGGATCATATCAGAATGAAATAAAAACAAAATGAATGCTAGGCATAACAAAAAAATGAATCAAAAATGAAAACAAAGATATTATCATTGCTGCTTTTAATTGCATTTACAGTTATATTTAAACTGGATTTATTTGCCACAGAACAAACTCCTGATTTATTAATAATTGGCAAAGACAGTTTTTATTTACAATCATTTCCAATTGAACAGCTAAATTTCAAGGAAAATATGAATCCATTTGATACTGGATTGTTTGTTTCTACAAATTGCTGGAGAGGTTATCAGGCAATCTGGGAAATAAAAGATAATAAATTACTCTTACAAAAGATACTAAAGTGTAATACGGATACAGAAATTGATTACAATACAGTTATTAGTTATTTTGAAAAGAACGGATACAAGCCAAAGCTGATAAACGGGAAGATTTTTGCCGATTGGTACACAGCAAAATTAATTGATTGCGAATATTATGACTATAGAGGAAGGCAAAAATATCTTCAAGAAACTGATAAAATTAAGAAAAAACATTTAATAGTTTTTAATTTTATAAACGGTGAGCTAATATTAAAGATTTGACAATAAAAAGTAAATATATAAAACGCAGTTTGTGGACATTAATGGCAATTTTTGTTTTTATGAATATTGTTGCCATATTCCATTCATATAGGTTTACTCACTTTACTGACAGCAATATAGAAAAAACTAAAGATCCTAAAAAACTATCAACGGGGCAGAAAATAAAGACTTTAGTATTCGGAGTCAGTAATCCCAGACCGGAAAACAAAATTCTACCGTCAACGAATTTTGAAACAATCAAACTTAAAAGCAACCGCGAAATAGAATGCTGGAGTATTAAGGCTGAAAACCCAAAAGGAACTGTTGTAATATTTCACGGTTATAGTGGCAGCAAAGCTTCAATGCTTGATAAATCTGAAGTATTTCGTAAGCTTGGTTACAATACCTTTCTGGTTGATTTTATGGGTTCGGGAGGTTCGGAAGGAAAGCAAACCACAATCGGATTCAGGGAAGCCCAAGAGGTAAAAAGCTGTTACGACTACCTTCGCAAAAAAGGAGAATCGAAACTTTACTTATTCGGGACTTCGATGGGTTCAGTTGCAATAATGAAAGCAATAAGCGACTATAAAATAAATCCAGATGGAATAATTATTGAATGTCCTTTTGGCTCGATGTATAAGACTGTTTGTGCAAGATTCAGAACCATGAATGCACCCGCATTTCCGATGGCAGGCCTTTTGGTTTTCTGGGGCGGACTTCAAAACGGCTTTTGGGCATTCGGGCACAATCCTACTGAATATGCTAAAGAAATAAATTGTCCCAGCCTTTTACTTTATGGTGCAAAAGACGAAAAAGTAAGCAGAGAAGAAATCGACCTTATTTTTAATAATCTGGCAGCTAAGAAACAATTGAAAATTTATCAGGAAGCAGGACACGAAAACTACCTGTGCAAATATAAAGACGAATGGATTAATGATATACAAGCTTTTTTGGAGGAGAGGAATAAATAATTAAATTTGCAGGGGGAAAACAAGCAAAAAAGGCTATTAAAAAGCAAATATTTGATTAAGGAATTGAATTTAAATAACAATTAGAACAAAAAGCCTAATATTTATAATATGAGGATAATCAGGAAACTATTAATAATATATTTTTCAATTTTTTCGATATCTTTGTTTATTCAAAGTTGTTGCCATGAAAGTTATAAAATAATAGGAAAAGGAGAAATAGGAGCTTATACTGACTACTATAACCCCAAAAATAAAACAGATACCATAAAAGGAGAATTTTATATAATTTGGCAATTAGAACAAAAAACATCGTCATTGCATAATAACTTTGGTTTAATACAAAGTACATATGCTACAAGTTGTTCCGAAACATTTGAGAATGAAGTTTCAGAATCCGGATTTTCTATTTCATGCAACAAAGATTTTAAATATAATGGAATTCTAATTACTGCCGGTACAAATTTCTCAGATTTTGAAGAGCTTAAACTACATATTGAAAAGAAATGGGGAGCTGTTGAAATCAGGTTTACAAATGAATTTATTAATTTATCAGAATTTGAAGAAACTGATTATACGTTTAAAGTTAACACTAAAACAAACGACAATATGAATCTTGAAAATACCTTAACGGTTTTCATGAAAATCAATTAAATCATCATATCCTAATATAGCTTAAGATTTACAAGAGAAGAATAAATAATTAAATTTTGCTCCATTAACTGTTACACAGCTTTAGCCCAAGGGGAAAAGGAAAGCACAAAAAAAAACTTTGGCTGAAAGAAGATTAAATCAAAATTTATTTTCAATTTGCAAAGCATGAAATAGAAGAATACGAATAATTAATTATCTTTGTACTTATGATTGATAAATTGCATTTTGCTCATAATGAATTTGAACTGCCAAGCGAATGTGCTGATAACTTGGGTATAGTTTATGCAAAACAGGTAAGTTTAAAGCATAAAAAAGATAATGGACAATTCTTTACCCCAACTACAATAGCTAAATTAATGGCATCATTTTGTAACAATACAAAATCTTCAATCAGAATATTAGATCCAGGATGCGGAACTGCCATTTTATCATGTTCGTTGATCGAATATATTGTTGAAAAGAATGATGGTATTGACAATATAATACTGGAAGTATATGAAACAGATTCAGAAATTATTACTTTTACTCAGGAATCATTAATTTATTTAAAAAAATGGCTTAAAAGTAAAGGAATTAACTTCGAATATATTTTACATACTAAGGATTTTATATTAGAAAATGCCCATACGCTGAATGATAGCCGCGAATTATCTCTATTTGAAACAGAGGAAATTGTAAGCAACAAATTTGATATAATTATATCAAATCCACCATATTTTAAACTTTCAAAAGACGACAAAAGAACAATAGCAGCCCAAAGATTAGTTAGCGGACAACCAAATATCTATTCTTTATTTATGGGTATATCAGCAAAATTGCTATACGAAGGTGGAGAAATGATTTTTATTACTCCAAGAAGTTTTGCTTCAGGAAATTATTTTAAAGCATTCAGAGAACTTTTTTTTAATACAGTTCAGGTTCACAAAATTCATTTATTTAATTCAAGAAAAGAGACATTCGACCGCGATAATGTACTTCAGGAAACAGTAATCATCAAAGCTATACGTGAAAAGATAGATTCTCAAAAAGAGGTTATCGTTTCTTCAAGCGGGGGTATTAAAGATATATTTAATCCAAGTATAAACAGTTTTAAAACCGAGGAATTAATAAGTCTGAAATCGAAAGAAATAATACTTCATTTGCCAACAAACGGAAAAGAAGAAAAAATACTCAGCCTGATTTCAACCTGGAATTGCCGATTAATAGATTATGATATTTCTATTTCCACTGGACCAGTTGTGTCTTTTCGTGCTGAAAATTTTATACAAAACAATTATGAGAATGGAAGTGTTTTTCTTGCTCCATTGTTTTGGTTACACAATGTAAACAAAATGATACTGGAATGGCCAAAGCAATTTAAGGATAAAGGACAATATATCAGGATTGAAGAAAGTACAAAATCGTTGTTGATTCCCAACAAAAACTATATATTTTTAAGAAGATTTAGTACCAAAGACGATAAAAGTAGATTGATAGCAGCTCCATATTTTTGTAACTATTATCAATCAAACGTAATTGGTGTTGAAAACAAGGTTAATTATCTGTACAGAAAAAGAGGACATATGGACCGAAGCGAAACAGTTGGATTATGTGCATTATTAAATAGTGAGCTTTTTGATACTTACTTCAGAATATTTAATGGAAATGTAAATGTAAGTGCAACTGAGTTAAGGGAAATGCTTTTTCCTCCAATAAATGAACTTAAAAAAATAGGAAACAAAATAATACTCTCAAATGACTTTTCAGTAAGCAATGTAAATTATCTGGTTAATGAATTGTTTGGGCTAGAGTTAATACTAAATGAACATGAGTAAAATAGAAGAAGCACAGGAGATTTTAAAAGCTCTGGGATTACCACCAGCACAATATAATGAAATGGCAGCTTTAACATTATTAGCTGTATGTAATATTAAAGAAAAAGATAAATGGATAAACTCAACAAAAAATAGTTTGGGTGTTTCAAATGGTATTATGAATTTTGTAAATGAGTATTACGGAAAAACGTATGCTCCAAATACAAGAGAAACATTCAGAAGACAGGTTTTACATCAATTTGTACAAGCCAGAATAGTTGATTACAATCCTGATGATATAAAACTTCCGGTCAACAGCCCAAAAGCACATTATGCATTGACAGACGAAGCTTTAGAAGTAATAAAATCATATAAAACAAAAACATGGAAAAAAGCACTAAGCCATTTTTTAGCAGAAGTTGGAAAACTATCTGAAGTATATTTGAAAGAAAGAGAATTAAACCAAATTCCTGTTAAACTTCAGGATGGAAAAACAATAAAACTTTCAGCTGGTAAGCACAATGAAGTTCAGGCAGCAATAATTGAACAGTTTGCTCCTCGATTTGCAAATGGGGGATTATTGCTTTATATGGGCGATACTGCAAAAAAGGACTTATATGTTGATGAGCAAGGATTAAAAGATTTAGGTATTCCAATAGATCAACATAGTAAACTGCCGGATGTAGTTATATTCGATTCAAACAGAGGTTGGTTGTTTTTGATAGAAGCAGTAACTTCGCATGGTCCTGTTTCTCCAAAGCGACTTTTAGAACTTGAAGCATTTTTGACAGAATGTAAAATGGGCAAAGTATATGTAACAGCATTTCCTGATATGACAGAGTTTAAAAAACATTCCAATAATATTGCATGGGAAACAGAGGTTTGGCTTATGGAAGTACCTGATCATATGATACATTTTAACGGAGATAGATTTATGGGACCGAGATAACATTTTGCATTGAATTATAACTAATACACAATTATCATTATTTCAATAGTTTTATATAATGAGAGACCGGAGTAGAAAAACAATTAAATTTGCAGAGAGAAGAAAAGTAATAGTAAAAAATCGAAATTAAAGCTCAGAAAAATAGCAATAGAAAAATGGATAAAATAAAAAAGAATATTGATAAACAGATAGAATCTAACAGAAGCAAGAATATATTTGCCGATAAGGAAGGATTATTTGTATTTATTAAAGAAACAATTGATGCCATTTCGGGTATCAATCAGCTTGATAAAGATGCCGAAAACATATTGATAGATTATACTTTAGCCAAATCGCTCGAAGAGTTTTGCAGAGTAAATCAGTATTATTCGTTCAATAAGCAATCGAAAAGCCAATTGAGGAAAATATATGCAGATTTGTTTAATAAAATCAGAGCAGGGAAAATACCCATAGCAGAAATATCAGAGAATCATTATCAGCAATTGCAAAGCTGGCTCAGGAAATGCAATCCGTTTGCCGAAAAAATCTATTCGGGCAGTAATTATCAGATTGAAGCCATTGCCTGTTCGGAATACAGTCCCGAATTGCAGATAGAGGTTCTGGGAATTGACCTGGAAAAGATAAAGCAACCCGTTTTGGATATAGGATGCGGCAAACAGGGAAATCTGGTTAAGTTTTTAAGTAATCAGGATATAGAAGCTTATGGTATAGATCGCTTTACTTTTGCCGATGCAAACCTGACAAACTCCGATTGGCTCGAATTTGATTATGGTATTAATAAATGGGGATGCATTATCAGCAATCTGGGATTTTCAAATCATTTTATACATCACAATCTGCGCAACGACGGAAACTATATTGCTTACGCCAAAACCTATATGGCTATTCTGCAATCCTTAAAAAAAGGAGGTAGTTTTTATTATGCACCCGATCTGGCATTTATTGAAATGTACCTCGACAAGAATATATATAAAACAGTAACCCGCAAAATAAGCGGAAATGATTTTAAAGCAAGTATTATTACAAAGAAAAAATAAACATATTTAAAGCAATTGAAAATGAAAAAAATCATTATTGTAATATTGTCATTATTTTGTACAGAAATTTTGTACTCGCAAGTAGAGATAGGCGTAAATGGTTTTGGCGGTTTCGGAACTATATCCGATAACAGGCAGCCCAGAAGGTATGTTGACCATTTTTATAACAAAATGAAATTAGGTTATATGACTGGTGTATATGTAAAAATGAATATTTTTGGTAAATCATCAATAGAAACAGGATTACTTTATAACAAAATAAATTGTTTGTGGGAATTAAATATATACGATGAAGCATATGAAGGTGCAACTACATATGCACTTAAAAACAACAGGAAACAGGAATATATAAGTATTCCTCTTTTATATCAGTATAATTTCAAAAAGATTAGCATAGGATTGGGGCTTCAATATTCAATTCTATTAAGCAATAAGGGTGAAGATTATAGATTTAGTTTTCAAAAAGACACTTTAATTCAAAATGATTATCACGATTTAAAAGATTATGATTTGAGTGGTGTTTTGCAAATATCGTATAAGCTAAATAAATTTATTGCCATTGAAGCACGCTATAATCAAGGTATAATAAACACTTGTTTGCAAGATTATAAAACCTATAGCAGGCAATTTATGCTTGGTATTAAATTAAGTTTGTTCAGGAAAGAAGATTTTAAATTATTCTGAAGGAATTGATATTCACGAAAAAGTTCAACATTATCTATCACTATTGTCCGATAAACTTTTATTACAGTAATATTATTGGGATTTCTCACTTCGTTACCAATGACAAGTTAATATTATTTAATCTTCTAAAGAGATTCCTCCCTACGGTCGGAATGACAGCTTATTATAAATGTGAGTATAGGAGAAAAAGCAGGCGGCTTCGCCGCTTGCTTTTTCTCCTATACTTTACCTATCGATATTGAGTGTCATTCCGACCGCAGGGAGGAATCTTATAAATAGCTGGTTTGTTTTTTTTAAATAATCTTCATTACTAACTGTCATACTCACATTTTGCCTAATTTTTTTGGGTGGGTACTCGAAATGACAATCAATTGTTTATATTTAGGGTGGGGGTCAGAAAGCGGCGAAGCCGCTTTCTGACCCCCACCCCAACAAAAATACACTTAATGACATGTCATTCAGAGCGAAGCGATGAATCTACATATTTTTGTCGGACACTAATGGAAATAAATAATTAATTTTGATAAGCAGTAAGATGATTATTACCTGACAGGTTTTTAAAACCTGTCAGGTTTTGCTTTTTAAGCTTTATAATTATTTGCATTTATAATTATTTTTAAGCTTGCTTTTGCAATAAATATTTTATTATATAATCATAATATAGGTTAACAAAATCTACTTTCTAATGCCTATTCCCAAATGGGAATTGTGCTCTGCAACGTTTCTAAGGTCTATTCCCAAATGGGAATTGTGCTCTGCAACGTTTCTAAGGTCTATTCCCAAATGGGAATTGTGCTCTGCAACGTTTC
>JAHEYQ010000078.1 GCA_023251515.1 Bacteroidales bacterium | reverse complement strand
TAAACTATAAGTTCTACCCCTTTGTAAAACGAAAATCTGTAGTACACAGTTCGGAACTCAAAAAAATTGAAACCTCATATTTACATAACTTTACGTCAGGATAAATGCAAAATGGGTTAATAATGGATGCCGGAAAAAGAATTTATAAATACGATAAACCGGAAAATTTGAAATATTATACCCGTACCCAAATAATGAAAAAGTTGCGTAACGACGGAGCAAAAACTAAAGAAGATACCAGCGATAATACAATCGCATAATAATCTGAAAAGAAAAAGAGGAGGCTGAACAATTTTGATTCAGCCTCCTCTTTTACATATATCAAACTACCTGATTTCCTCTATTTTTTCATCATCTTCCACTTCAAACATTTCAATCATAGGTTTATTAAAACGCTTGGTCGTAATGCGATGTTCGAGGCTCAACAGCAACGATGGCAATAAGAATAAATTACAGATAATTCCGAGTAATAAAGTAAACGAAATAAGTAAACCCATTGCCTGTGTACCGCCAAAGGTAGAAAGCATAAAAATTGAAAAGCCAAGGTATAAAACAATAGAAGAATAAATCATACTATAACCGGCTTCACCCAATGCATATACAACCGATTCTTTAATATTTCCGTTGTTGATACGAAGCTCTAAACGATAACGCGACAGAAAATGTATGGTATTATCAACCGAAATACCCAAAGCAATACTAAAAATAAGAATGGTAGAAGGTTTTATCGAAATACCGTAATATCCCATCATAGCAGCCGTCATAAGCTGAGGTATTAAATTAGGTATCAACGAAAGAATAATCATTCTGATAGAACTAAACAAAACAGCCATCAACAAAGCAATCAGAATAATTGCCAGTATTAAGCTTTGTGCCAGATTTTTAATCAGATAATTGGTTCCTTTCAGAAAAACCACACTGGTTCCTGTAATTTTTACATCATACTTATCCGGATTAAAAATGCTGTCAATTTTTGGCCTCAGGCTCTTCTGAATTCTGTTAATATCATTGGTTCCGATATTTGCCATTTGAATACTGATACGGGTTTGTCTCAGATTTGTATCAACAAAAGAATTGAGTATCGTTCTTTTCTTGTTATTTACCTTAGGCAAATATTCAGCCATAAAACTCATTTCACTGTTATCGGGCAATTGATAATATTCCGGATTTCCATTATAAAAAGCTTGTTTTGCAAATTTCACAACTTCAGCTATCGAAAGTGGTTTCGATAATTCGGGATAAGTTTTGATAACGTCCTGTAATTCATCTATCTTTTTGATAAAACCCAAACGCATTACACCTTTATCTTTTTTGGTATCAATAGAAATTTCGAAAGGCATAATACCCTTAAAATTCTGTTCAAAAAACATCATATCCACATACAACGGATCTTTCTGTGGAATATCATCCACAATATTTCCTGTTGTTTTCAGAAGTGTAACACCATAAATACCAATACCTAAAACAATAAACATAGTCAGATAAACCATTTTGCGTTTATATGAAACAATATGTTCTATCCAAGCCAGAAACCTATTGATGTTTTTATTGTCGAGATGCTTAATGTGATGCAACTCGGGAGGAGCCAGATAGCTGAAGAAAATCGGAATAAGCACCAATGTAAGTAAAAATGTAGCCATAATAGTAATTGAAGCTACTATGCCAAATTCAACCAGAATTTTATTACCTGTTACAATAAAAGTAGCAAAACCCACAGCAGTTGTTGCATTTGTTAGCAAATTAGCTGTACCTATGCGTGTTACAATTCTCGAAAGTGCTTTAACTTTATTGCCATGTGCCCTGAATTCGTGATGATATTTATTTAAAAAGAAAATACAGTTTTCAACACAAATAATAATCAAAAGCGGAGGTATAATTCCTGTTAGAATCGTAATTTTATAATTGAAAATGGCAATCAGCCCCATGGCCCAAACTACTGTAATAATTACAATAAGCATCGGAAAAATCACAGCTTTAAACGATCTGAAAAAGAAATAAAGCGCCAAAGAAGCTATCAGAAGAGAAAGCAAAACAAACATACGAAGTTCCTTTTCAACCTTTTTGGAAGTTACCGTTCTGATGTAAGGCAAACCTGAGTAATGAACCTCAATACCTTGTTTTAAACTAAAAGCATCGACGTCTGTTTTAATATCATTTATAAGTTCAACTCTGTTTTTTGTATTTAGCTTTTTCTTGTCAAGGGTAATAGCCATAATTGTAGCATCAGTTTGGCTATTAATTAGCAACCCATCATAAAAAGGCAGATTTTGAATAATGTTTTTTATGCTGTCCAGTTCTTCCTGAGTACGTGGTTTATATTGAACTACAGGCTTAAAATCAAATTTTTTGCTGCTATCGTTTTTGGTAAGATAATAAAGCTTTGAAATCGACAGAACTTCTTCAACTCCTTCAATTTCTTTAATCTTATAAGTTAAATCGTGCCAGGCATTAAACTTCTTAAGTTGAAATAAGCTGCTATCTTTAATCCCTACAAACAAAACACTGCCATCTTCACCAAATTGTTTTCTGAAATTTTCGTAAACAATATTCACAGAGTCGGTTGCAGGCAACATTTTAGCCATTTCGTACGACATTTGCACTTTGGTGGCATTATAACCCATAAATAAAGTTATAAGTAAAATTGCCATAACATTCCAGAATCTTTTTCGTAAGATCAATCTAACCAGGTAAGTCCACATCAGAGTATGTATTTTTTAAGAAGTGCCAAAATTACAATATTCTAAAAAAAAACAATAACAATTAAGCTTTATTTTTAAAAAAATATTACCTTTGGTTCAATATTTGCTTTTCTTTAAGCAAATAATTTAAATTACTGATATATGAAAAAAGCAAGCTATCTCTTCATATTATGTCTGTTACTTTTAAGTTGCAGCAAATCATCGCTCAAATATTTACAAAAAGGTCAATACGATAATGCCATTGATAAATCAGTTAAAGAACTCCTGAAAGATCCGCAAAATTCCGAAGAGTTATCTGTACTTTCGCAATCATACAAAATTGCCAATCAACGCGATAATCAAAAAATAGAGCAACTTCGCTTAAGTGGTCAGCCCGATATTTGGGATGGCATTTTTAATACCTATAGTTTATTGCAAAAACGTCAGGAAAAAGTAGCACGTTTAAATCAGAATATCTTAAATTATATTGGATACCAATACGTTAATTACAATAATGAAATTGCAGAGGCAAAAAAGAAGGCTGCCGAATATTTTTATGTACATGCTAAGAAATTACTTGAATCTAAAGACAGATTTAATGCCCGTATTGCATACGACGAATTGCAAAAGATAAAATCAATATTTCCTAATTATAAAGATACCGATGAGTTGATAAAAACAGCCTATAATATTGGTAACAACTATGTTTTGTTTAAAATTGTGAATAACTCTCAATCAATTCTGCCAACATCATTCGAATATGAATTAGCCAAAACCAGTATTTCAGAACTTAATCAGAAATGGATAATATTTCATACCAAAGCCGTTGATAATTTTTATTATGATTATTATATTCGCTTAAATATCCGTATGATAGATATTTCTCCTGAAAGTCTTAATCAAAATAATTATACCGATACCAAACGGGTTTCTGATGGCTGGCAATATTTGCTCGATGCCAATGGAAATGTGAAAAAAGATTCGTTGGGCAACGATATTAAAATACCAAAAACAAAGATAATAAGTTGCAAAGTAACCGAAATACAGCAATATAAAGCTTGCGCAATTGCCGGAACCATTGATTTTATAAATAATGAAACCAATCAGACGATTAAATCGGAACCCATACGTGCCGAGTGGTTCTTCAAAAACTTTTATGCAACTACCATGGGCGATTTAAGTGCTTTGTCTCAGGAATCAACACAAAAACTGCAATCAACATTTAAGCCATTTCCAACAAATGGAGATATGATTATGCAAACCGGCAATATTATGAAAGGAATGGCAAAAGATATTATTAAAAGGAATGCAAATTTGTTAAAGTAGAGCATTTTTATGACAAAAAGAATATTATTTATCGACACTACACACCCAATTCTTTTAGAAGAGCTTAAGGCCAATGGTTTTCAGTGTGATTATTTTGAAAACTTAAAGCGAGATGATTATCTTGATATAATCGGAGATTATCAGGGAGTTGTTATTCGGAGTAAAATTCAGATTGATAAAGAATTTATTGATAAGGCTATAAATCTGAAATTTGTTGGTAGAGTGGGAGCCGGGATGGAAAGTATTGATGTTGAATATGCTCAGTCGAAAGGAATTGCATGTTTAAATTCACCCGAAGGAAACCGTGATGCGGTTGGAGAACATGCGTTGGCTATGCTACTTTGTCTTTTCAATAAACTAAAACAGTCCGATTTGCAGATGCGTCAGGGAATTCGCGACAGAGAAGGAAACAGAGGTTTGGAAATCAAAGGGAAAACCATCGGAATTATTGGTTATGGTAATATGGGCAGCGCATTTGCTCAACGATTGCGTGGTTTTGAATGTTCTGTTCTGGCTTATGATAAATACAAAAGCGGTTTCGGGAATGAATACGTCAAAGAAGTTGGGATAGATGAATTGTTTGAAAAAACCGATATTTTGAGTTTTCATGTTCCGCTTACCGAAGAAACTTATTATATGTGTGATAATTACTTTATTAATCAGTTTAAAAAGGATTTCTTTCTGATAAATACAGCCAGAGGACCTGTTGTAAAAACAAATGATTTGGTTGAAAATTTAAAAATTGGCAAAATTAAAGGAGCATGTCTGGATGTAATTGAATATGAACAATTTTCTTTCGAAGAAATACAATCTGAAAATATGCCTGAAGCGTATCATTATCTGATAAATTCCGAAAATGTATTACTTTCGCCACATGTTGCCGGCTGGACAGCTGAATCTAAAATAAAATTAGCAAAAGTGTTAGCAGAAAAAATTATCAGTTTATATATTTAGTTGTCATTAATAATTTAATCCATTGATATCATGTTAATTTCACCTTGTGGGGCAAAATGTGAAGAATGTCCTTTTTATCAAAAACCTTGTATTGGTTGCAAAAGTTTGAATGGAAAAGTTTTCTGGGCTGAAGATCATATCGAAAGCGGAATTTGTCCGATGTATGATTGTGCTGTAAACAACAAAGAACTTGGTAGTTGCGGTAAGTGCAAAGACTTACCTTGTGAAATGTTTTATAATATGAAAGATCCGAATATGACCGATGAAGCGCATCAAAAGTCTATTATGGAAAGAGTTAATACGCTTAGAACTTAAAACCTAGAATTCCTGATAGATTTCGTTTTTAACCAGTTCAATAGCCACATCTACAGGAAGTTTTTCTACGCTGGCAATTAGTTCAAAAATAACTTTAGCAAGCTCAGATGAATTTGCATTTTTGTCTAAATTGCTTGATGCATTGTTGATTACGTTTATTAAATCATCTTTAGCATTCTTTACTATTTGCCATGCCTGTGAAGAAATATAAAGCTGTTGCGATAGATTGTGCTCATATTCTTCTCTTATTGCAATAACCATGGCTGTTTGTAACTGAGCAACATTCATATTTGGTTCGCTTACTCTTAAAAGCAAACTGTTTGGCGATATTCTTTCGAGAAATAATATTATTCTTTCATAAGCCTGCAAACGAACAGGCGTAATAAAACGCTGATTATTATTTTGATTATTCATTTTCATTTCCAGCACTTTCTTTTTATTTTCATTTTCAAGAAATGTTTTTATTAAGAAATAAGCTGTAAATAAAACAATTATCGAAGGTAAAGTGTATTTTAAAATCTCAAAAATCTGGTTCATGATGCTTTACTAAATTAATTTGCAAACCTACATTTTTTTTTGCAGAAATAAAACCTGTTTAAAATTTTATAACGAAATAGTGAAAATAAAATTGCTTATTTGCTTGCTTGTATCATTTCATTTCGTAATTTTGCGAAATATAAAAATAATTAAGTTTAATTAAAATGGAAATAAAAGTTTTAGGAACAGGATGTGCAAATTGTAAAACATTGGAAAAAGGGGTTTTAATTGCTGTTGAAGATTTAAAAATTGATGCAAAAGTTGAAAAAGTTGAAGATATTGTAAAGATAATGGGTTATGGAATAATGAAAACACCCGGTTTGGTTATTGACGGAAAAGTGGTGATGAGCGGGAGAGTTCCTTCAGTAACTGAGTTGAAAGAAATTATTGCAAAACATCAATAACTTATGGCTGCAAAACCTAAGTTTACTGCTCAGCAAGAGCAAATTGCAAGAATTGCTAAAGCTTTAAGCCATCCTGCAAGAGTCTATATTCTTGAAAAGTTAAACGGGCTGAATGGCTGTTGTACAAGTGGCGAAATGATTGGTGATATTCCCATTGCCCGTTCTACCTTATCGCAACATTTAAAGGAACTTAAATATGCAGGATTGATTCAGGGTGAGATAGAACCACCTACAATAAAGTATTGTATCAACCGCACTAACTGGGAGATTGCCAAAATGCTTCTTGGCGAATTTTTAAAGTAAAAAAAGATGAATTATTTACAAGGTAATTCATTTCGTAAATAGTGGAAATAATAATTAATAATTAAAAATATATCTTATGAAAACAATTAAAATATTATTTTTTGCAAGTATTATCATGTTAACTGCCTGCAAAACAAAGAACAATGAGCAGGAAAATAAAGGTCAAATAACTGACTCTACTACTGTTGCAAGTACAATTCCTGAAAACTTAACAGGACAAATTCCTGAGAAAACAATGCAACTGTCAGAAAAGCAAGCGGTATTGCTGATTCAGAACTTTCATTTAACCAATCGCTGTGCAACTTGCAAGGCTATTGAAGCGGCTGCACGCAAAACTCTGGAAACCAATTTTAAAAACGAAATTACTGAAGGAAGAATTGTTTTTTCTGTAATAGATGTTGATGATGAAGCCAATAGCAAAATAGCTGAAAAATATCAGGCAGCAGGTTCAGGATTGTTTGTTACAAAACTATTTAAAGGAAAAGAAGAAACCAAAGACCTGACCGATGATGGTTTTAGTTATGCTCGTAACGAGGAAGCTAAGTTTATAGAGATTCTTAAAGCTCAGATTTCTGAATATTTGAAATAATTCATTTTCAATACTTTTTAAATTTATTTAAATGGAATTTCTGCAAAATCTGTTAGACAACAATAACATACCTTTTTTATCGGCATTTTTGCTCGGGATAATGACAGCTATAAGTCCTTGCCCTTTAGCAACTAATATTACAGCAATTGGCTTTATTAGCAAAGATCTGGAAGATCGCAAAAAGATTTTTTATAATGGTTTATGGTACACTTTAGGAAGGGCTGTTAGTTATACAGTTTTAGGTATAATTCTGTATTTCGGAGCCAGTAAATTTCATGTTGCCAAGCTTTTTCAGTCTAATGGCGAAAAATTTCTGGGTCCTTTATTGATTTTAGTTGGTGTTTTAATGCTGGATATTATTAAAATTAAATTTCCCGGATTTAGTGGCATAAGTGATAGAATTGGAAAAAACAATAAAAGTAACTGGTGGACAGCATTATTGCTCGGAATTGTTTTTGCACTGGCTTTTTGTCCTTATAGCGGGGTTTTATATTTTGGTATGTTAATTCCAATGACTATAAGCAGTGTTTCAGGCTTATTTCTTCCTGTTGTTTTTGCAGTTGCTACCGGATTACCTGTTATTATAATAGCTTATTTACTGGCATTTAGCGTTTCCAGTGTTGGAGGTTTTTACAACAAAGTAAAAATCTTTGAAAAATGGTTCAGACGTGTAGTTGCCATTCTGTTTGTATTGGTTGGCCTTTATTACATCTTTATTTTTTATATAAAATAATCAAATGCATCTAAATATAATAAAATCAAGACATTTTCAAATTGTAATTCTATTATTACCAATTTGGTTTTTGATATATCATAATTTGCTTCCTTTTACTGATTGGCTGGTTTTTAATGTTTTTGGGATGACTAAAGGAGAGCATCTGGCAGAAGCCTTATGGTTTCTGATTTTTGAATTTCCGAAAGTAATGCTTTTACTTACATTAATCATCTTTTTTGTAGGGATTATCCGTACTTTTTTCACACCCGAAAGAACCAGAAAAGCATTGGAGGGCAAAAAAACTTTTACAGGAAATGTAATGGCTGCCGTGTTGGGTATTGTTACTCCCTTTTGTTCCTGTTCTGCAATTCCCTTGTTTTTAGGTTTTGTAGAAGCCGGCGTGCCTTTGGGTGTTACTTTTTCTTTTCTGATAGCAGCTCCAATGATTAATGAAGTTGCCATCATACTTTTGTATGGAATGTTTGGCTGGAAAGTTGCACTTATTTATGTAGTTACCGGATTAACGATTGCGATTGTTGCAGGCTGGATTATTGGTATTTTAAAACTCGAAAAGTGGGTTGAACCTTGGGTTTATGAGGTGAAAGTTGGTCAAAACGGTCAGGAAGATAACAAAATAAGTTTTGAAACCCGCATTAAAATGGGTTTTGAAGCTGTAAAAGAAATTGTGGGCAAAGTATGGCTTTATGTCGGACTGGGAATAGCCATCGGAGCGGGAGCCCATGGTTATGTGCCCGAAGATTTTATGGCTGCCCTGATGGGGAAATCTGCATGGTATTCGGTGCCGCTTTCTATATTAATTGGTATTCCGTTATATTCAAATGCAGCAGGTATCGTACCTATTGTTTCTGTTTTGATAGAAAAAGGTGCTTCGTTGGGAACTGCCTTGGCTTTTATGATGTCAGTTATAGGTTTATCTTTACCGGAAATGGTGATTTTGCGAAAAGTTTTAAAACTCCCGCTTATCTTTACTTTTATCGGAGTTGTGGGCGTTGGAATAATGATAGTTGGATTTCTGTTTAATTTTATTTTTTAGCTATGAATACCGAAGATTTATTTGTAAACCGGGGTATGCAAATTAAAGGTGTAAGGCATATTTCGCCGAAAGAAGCTTTTGATTTATGCGGCAAAGGTGCACTGATGATTGATGTTAGAGAAGATTATCTGAATACTTTTAAAACATTTGATGTTCCTCAACTGATAAGAATTCCTTTTAGTGAATTAAAGTTAAAATGGACAGAGCTGTCAACTGAAAATGCTTTTATTTTTGCCGATTCGGTGGGATTATATAGTCATGAAGCGGTTGATTTTATGATAGAAAAAGGTTATAGAAATATTGCCAATATGGCGGGTGGTATTATTGATTGGGAAAAAGATGATTTGCCCATGAAAATTAATATCAGAGAAAGATTAACGGGCAGTTGCATGTGCCAGCTGAAACCACGTGAAAAATAGTTTTATTAAAAAGATTTTTTTTTTGTTGTATAAATATTCAATATGTTTAAAATCATTCTTTTTGTTGGTTCGGGTAGTTTTTTAGGTGGAGTTGCCAGGTTTCTGACCTCCAGATATATTCAGAATACGCTTATTTCTGCATTTCCTTACGGAACTTTTCTGGTGAATATGATTGGTTGCCTCTTAATCGGCATTTTCTTTGGTATTTTTGAGAAAGGAAATTTGATAAATACCGAATGGAAAATGTTTCTGACTGTTGGATTTTGTGGCGGCTTTACTACTTTTTCGGCATTTGCCAACGAAAGCCTTGTTATGCTGAAGGATGGAAATTTTTTCTATCTGGCATTGTATTCGGGCTTTAGTGTCTTTCTGGGGATATTGGCTACCTATCTGGGTAATATGATTACGAAATTGATTTGAAGACCGAAGTCAGAAGTCAGAAACAAATAATTTCCATAAAAAAAACAATACAATTATTAAAGCAATATTAGACTCAATTTCAGTACAGGTGATTAGATTGAAAGATTTTGATTATTCCGAAACTCAAATAAATTCTAAGTGGCTTGGAACTAAGCCTGCTACATTGTATGATATTAAGAAAACTGAAGATAGATTAAAAAATATACTGCCTCAGGATTATAAAGATTTTTTATTGACAACTAATGGTTTTCATGCTTTTAGTCATATTGACCCGGGCTTTTGTTCAATTGATAAAATTGATTTTCTGAAAAATATTGATCCGGAACTTTTCGATATTTGGAATCAATCGGAAATGATGATGTTGGTAAATTATAGGATTGCTTTAAACGCTCATTTAAACGGATTTCCCTTTGCGTTCTTTGCGGTTATCATATTATATTAATAACTGAATAATTGATATCAACAAACATTTGTGTTCTTAGTGCTTAAAAAATTATTTCACTGTAAAACATTGGTTTATTATTTCAATTTCTTAAAGTCATTATCATTAAAAAGCGGGGGATTGTTTTTATCTACTTTATCCTGCGAAAAATAAACAGCTTTGCCGGTGGCAGCTTCTATCAAAAACTTCCAGCAAATACTCCCATTTTCATCGCTCCCTATTTTGTGCAAAAACAATACTTTGGCTTCTTTTTTTACGATTGCTTCTTCAATTTGATCTTTAGTAGCAAACTTCACTTTGCCTTGATAATATTTCTTAAGTTTTTCAGGTGTATTTACTTCATTTGCAACTTCATCAGGTAAAAGCCATATTTCCTTATCGCCAACTTTACCCTCAATTTTCTGTACCAGTTTAAAAATATCGGTATTCGGATTTTCGAGATTATAACGAACAAAAAATTGCATAAACTGCAAAACGCCACCCAGTTTGTATAAATACTCTTCATTATCTGTATCAATATACGAAAGCGGAACCGATCCCAAATCGGGCATTTCATTCAAATTTGCGGCTTTGCCACCCAAAACCAGATTAAGCATATTGTATTGCAATATCTTCCCTTTTACTTCCATGCTTGCTTCCGACAAAATAATAAAAGAATTATTTTTATTCTTTTTCTTTGCATTGAATTCTTTATTACTTATTACTTCGTAAGGTGTAATTTTCCAGAAAGTTTCTACTGCATTTACCAAAGTCTGATTAAAACCGCTAAAAGGATTTGCATCCATCACAACCAAAGTAGTTGTTATCATAAAATCATTGTAATCAGTTTCTTTTGCAAGATTAATCTGAGAGAAACTACTTAACGAACTAAGGAAAAGGAAAAAGAAAAAACAGTTTCGCATAATGTAATTACTATTTAACGGATGCTTTGATAAACTTCGATTTGTAAACCTCATCATCAAATTGAACTTCTACAAAATAGATGCCTTCTTTAAGGTCTGAAATATCTATTTTTCGTGACAGAATACTGCTGTTCACTATATTTATATAATTATTTCCGTTGAGAGATACAATCCTGATACCTTTTACCCATTTTTCGGCAGGCAAACTAATATTCAGCTCATTATTGGCCGGATTGGGATATACCAGGATATTTTTGGTATCATCAATCTTAGCAATACCAATTGCCTTTTGGTTATAATAAACTGCTTTATTTAAATAAGTTGGCAATACAACTCCAGAGCTATATGTATTATTATTAAAGTAAGAAACTTCAAAATTTAATGGCTTATACAAAAACATGCTGGCACTAACTTCATCATAACAAAGCGGATAAGTAATTGGATTTGACTGAAAAATCATAAAAGTATCATTCTGAATATCATAATGTGATGGAAAAGAAGACATATAAAGTTTGTTATCAGCTAAAACCGGTTCGTAATATGCCTCTATAAATTCCTGAAACAAAACGGTTTCGACAGCTAAACTTGCTTTGTCGAGACTTAAAACAGCAAAACGGGGTGCACCGGTAGCAATTCCTACATTTATATAAATCTTTGTATTGCTGTTGATAAGATGGGTATTGTAAGAAGGAAACCAAGAGCTGTAAGTTGCAGTTAACGTTCCAACTGTATCCTGCAAATTCAGATCAATTACCTGAATTATGGTATCAAACAACAAATAGGCTCTGTTCATATCTACCAATAAATCAACAGGCATCATCTTTACTTTATTTGTATCCAACGAAAAAACCAGACTCTTGGTGTTTATATTATAAACTTCAAAAAAAGGAGATTCGGAACGGGAAATTACCAGATAATTGGAGTTATTGCAAATCAGATTTGCTGAAGTAGTTTGAAATGTATCTATTTGGGCATTTGTATTAATATTATAAACAAAAATTTTATCGTTGCTTATAAACAATTTATCGCCAATCAATTTCATATCATCCAGCTCGATAGTATCTATTACAATATATTGATTTTGCGGATATTGAACGTAAGCCAATACATTATTTGTAATAAAACCTGAGTGAACAAATAGTTTACCTTCTGGCTGGCTGAAGACAGCAAAGGGTAAAAACAAAAAGATAAAATTTAAGGCTCTCATATTATAATATTTTATTAACAACGTAATTTTTATTTGAAAATTATAAGTCAAAGATAATAAAATATGCGAAAGGGTTGCATAAACTTTTTTGATAAGAAATTGTTTATATGCAGAATCAACTTAATATCTTTATCTTATGAAAAGAAATTTTATCTTTATTTTATTTATCGGAATGATATCGCTATCATTCACCTCAAAATTAAATGCCCAAACTGCCGGAACTTTAACTTTTACCTACACACAAACAGCACCTTCGGCTTCAGCTACTAAAAATGTAATGGCTGTATGGATTGAAGATAATGCTGGAACATTTGTAAAAACCAAAATGCGTTACTGGAGTAATAGCACCAACGATCATTTACCAAGCTGGGTTTCAAAATCGGCTCAAAGTGTGGTAGATGCAACAACCGGAGCTACCAGAACAGCTTCTACTGTTCCCAGTGCTTTTGGTGCAAAAACCATTACATGGGACGGCAAAAATGCAAGTGGTGCATTAGTTTCTGATGGCGTTTACAAAGTTTTTGTAGAGAGCTCTTATTGCAATCCGGAACCTTCAAACGGGCAACATTGGCTTATTACAAGTTTTACTTTTACAAAAGGAACTGCTACCGATCATCAGACTCCAACCGGACCAGCTAATTTCAGCAATATTTCTTTGGATTGGGTTCCAAATACTACTGCTGTTGAAGACATTAAGGATAATTCTACTTTGAGTGTTTATCCTAATCCTACAAAAGGAAGCATTGTTATTAATTATAAAGATGCAAAAAGAATTGTAATTGAAAATGTATTAGGTTCTGTTATTTACGACGAAAATATAAGCACTGTTGGCATGGGCAGCAAAACCCTTGATTTGAAAAAATATTCAAATGGTGTTTATGTAGTAAAAATTGAATCGAGAAATTCAGGAAAAATTACAGAACAAAAAGTTTTGTTAAACAAATAGTTTCACAAAATATTTAATTGAATCAGTTTTTAAATTGTACTATAAAAAAAGGAGGCAAATTTGCCTCCTTTTTTTCTTGTTATGCCATCAGTTTCTTGTATCTGATTCGTTTGGGTGCTTCATCGCCCAAACGTTTTTTGCGGTTTTCTTCATATTCTGAATAAGAACCTTCGAAGAAATAAACCTGTGAATCGCCTTCAAATGCAAGTATATGTGTAGCTACACGGTCTAAAAACCAACGATCGTGCGAAATAATAACGGCACAACCTGCAAAGTTTTCCAAACCTTCTTCCAATGCTCTTAGCGTATTGATATCAATATCGTTGGTAGGTTCATCGAGTAATAAAACATTGGCTTCCGATTTTAAAGTTAATGCCAGATGCAAACGATTGCGTTCTCCACCTGATAATACTCCGGTTTTTTTACCCTGATCGGCACCACCAAAATTAAACCTCGACACATAAGCTCTTGAATTAATCAATCTGCCTCCCATTTGAATTTGCTCATTGCCTTCGGAGATAACCTCCCAAACATTTTTTTCGGGATCGATAGATGCATGTTGCTGATCTACATATCCGATTTTGACAGTTTCGCCTACTTCAAATGTTCCGCCATCGGGATTTTCGTTACCCATTATCAAACGGAATAAAGTGGTTTTTCCGGCACCATTTGGTCCGATAACGCCCACAATACCTGCCGGTGGCAACGAAAAGTTCAGGTTTTCGTACAGAATTTTATCGCCATAAGCTTTTGAAACATTGTTAACTTCGATAACTTTATTTCCCAAACGTGGTCCGTTGGGTATAAAAATCTCGAGTTTTTCTTCTTTTTGTTTGCTGTCTTCACTCATCATTTTTTCGTAAGCCGACAAACGGGCTTTGCCTTTGGCATGACGTGCTTTGGGAGCCATACGAACCCATTCCAATTCGCGGTCGAGTGTTTTCTTGCGTTTCGATTCGGTTTTTTCTTCGATTTCCATACGCTTGGTTTTCTGATCTAACCATGATGAGTAATTGCCCTGCCATGGTATGCCTTCTCCCCTATCCAGCTCAAGTATCCAGCCTGCAACATTATCGAGGAAGTAACGGTCGTGAGTTACCGCTATAACAGTCCCTTTGTATTGTTGCAAATGTTGTTCGAGCCATTCAATAGATTCGGCATCCAAATGGTTAGTAGGCTCATCGAGCAACAGAATTTCGGGTTCCTGTAATAATAAACGGCATAGAGCCACCCTGCGGCGTTCGCCCCCCGAGAGATTTTTTACGGGAGTTTCACCTTCGGGGCAACGCAATGCATCCATTGCTCTTTCGAGTTTGGCATCCAGTTCCCATGCATCATGATGCTCAAGCAATTCGGTAACCTCCCCTTGACGATCAATGAGTTTTGTCATTTCGTCGTCGCTCATTGGCTCCGAAAATTTATTGTTGATTTCTTCGTATTCTTTAAGCAAATCAACTACTTCCTGCACACCTTCTTCTATAATTTCTTTTACGGTTTTATTGTCGTCGAGCTCGGGCTCCTGCGAAAGATAGCCTACTTTGTAGCCGGGCGAAAATACCACATCGCCAATAAATGATTTTTCTAATCCTGCTATTATTTTTAGCAAAGTGGATTTACCACTGCCGTTTAAACCAATAATACCAATTTTAGCACCATAATAAAACGAAAGGTATATGTCTTTTAAAACCTGTTTATTGGGTGGAAATATCTTTCCAACACCCACCATCGAAAAAATAATTTTCTTATCGTCTGCCATACTATTTTCTTTTTTTGCAAATTTATGAAATTTAAAACAGAGTTTGAAATCAATTTGCAGATAGCAGTCAGAATTTAATACTTAGTGTAAAAAATGTTTTGAAGACAGAAGATACAAAGCGATAAGAGATTTGAATAACATAATTTACGATTAACGATTTAAGAAGATAATAAACTACAAAACATCAAATAAATGAATTAGCAATTCCGGAGCAGTTATTCTAAAAAGAGCGGCGGGGGTGAGTTCATTAGGTTAGTACGATTTATTAATACCTTTATTTTTTACAAATAAATAAATTTTTATGAAATGCAGGAATATTTTGCAAAAACTTATGGTAGTAATAAAAATATTAATAAATTTGCGACATAATTATAAAATAACAAACGTATTAATAACTAAATTTATATTTTATGGCATTAGATAATTTAATTACAATTGAATTTTCTGCTGAAGATCTTCAGAAAATAGACGATAGCTTAACTGCTATCGAAACCGTGATTGCCGATAAAGTAATAGCACTGCAAAACGAAGAACGCAGCCGCTATGGCAGGGTAGGCGAAAATACACAGAACTGGATTTCGAAAATTAACGGGCATATGAACAGCAAGCCCGAAATGGTACCTCCTTTTATT
>JAHEYQ010000077.1 GCA_023251515.1 Bacteroidales bacterium | reverse complement strand
AACTTGTTTAAAAATCGGCTGTCCGACAAAATTTATTTCCGTATTTTTGCTCATGTTGTGTTTATTTCTCAAAAACAAACTTACAACATTGGGGTGAAACTTTAAGGGAGTAACCCCTTTTTTATTTTAATCGTTCAGTAGTGATTATATTTCTAAAATGGTTATTTCTAATTTTAAATTTTTGAGTTTTGGGTTATAGGAATGAGTATAAAGGCAATTATTTTTTACTTTATCTAATTATATGCGATAAAAGAATTTATTACAATGAAACAATCCTTAAAATCCTTATCAATTATATTATAAATTTTTATTTAAAAAAGTTCTAGTTACGCATTAGAAAACATAACACTTAACGCAAATAATATGAGGTATTTAAATATAATATTTTCTTCTAATGTTAATCTGGGTTAATATAACTAGAAGATTTTGATTTATATACCTTAATTTGTGAAATACAAATTAAGGTGAGAGTATGCTTAGTTGTTGAATCGTAATAAATATAATTCAATTCTAATAGATGATTTTGTTTGTTTATCTGCCTCCAATTGGATTAAGATGGGTCAATTTTCAATATTAGGGACTGTTTCTTTTTTCATTTGTTTCTTTTTTCTACAATATGTTTAAACAGAACCCAAAATTATAAATCACAACTATTTATCAATTTTGATTTTTATTAGCATAATATTTAGCACATGACAAAACACACAACAATTTGAACAGCAATGAATTATGTTAATAACTATGTTGATAACTATTATGAAAAACATTGTATATTAAGCTGATATTCAGTATCTTAGTTGAATATTGCCAGTATTTAACAAGAGATATGAATACCAGTTTAGAAAGTAAAATTAGTGTTTTAAATGATACTTTAAAACAAATTTTTGAAAAAGATTTTCACCTTGCCCGTATCAAGTTTATTGGATTATTTATAAGTGCATTATGCAAAGTTCAAACTGTTAGTTTTGAAAAATTAGCTGTTGCCTTTGATTCTGAAGCAGATACAGTCTCGTCTTTACGAAGAATCCAACGATTTATGGCTTCGTATATTTTTGATACCGCTTTAGTTGCAAAACTAATTTTGAAATTGCTACCCAACAAACCTCCTTATCGTTTGATTATGGATAGAACAAATTGGAAGTTTGGAGATAAAAATATCAATATTCTTATGATAGGAATTGCATATCAAGGCGTTGCTTTCCCTATATTATACACGATGATGCCCAAATTTGGTAATTCTTCATCTCAGGAAAGAATTGATTTGATAAACCGATTTATCTCATTGTTTGGTAAAGATGCCATAGATTGTATTTTAGCTGACAGAGAATTTGTAGGTGAACTATGGATTGGTTATTTAAATGCTCAAAAGTTAAGGTATCACATTAGAATCAGAGAGAATTTTTGGGTAACAATTCCCAGAAATGGTCATCGGTTAAAAGCAAGCTGGTTATTTACTGATCTTAAAATCAATCAGTTTAAATATTACAGCAATATTGTTAATATTAATGGTCAATTGTGCTATTTGTCAGCTTCTAAAATCATGAATAAAAATGGAATTCCTGAATTACAGATCATTATATCTTTCAACAAACCTCAGGAAGCTGATGGTTTATACAAAGAACGCTGGCAAATAGAAACCATGTTTAGAGCCATGAAAACAAGTGGTTTTAATATTGAAGAAACCAACTTTCCGATATTGAAAGAGTAAATAAGCTAATTGCACTGGTGATTATTGCTTTTGCATGGGCTTATATTGTAGGTGTGTTTTTAAACTCTATTAAACCTATCAGAATATTAAAACATAGGAGAAAAGCCTATAGCTTTTTTAAATATGGCTTAAATTATATTACTAAATTATTGAATAAATACAATATAGATGAATTTAAATTATGTTGTAATTTTTTGTCATGTACTTAGAGCATAATATTATAAAAATAAACACATAACAAAACAATTACCAGATTTTAAATACTTTTTTAATTTTAATAATGAGTGTTGATGAAAAAAAGAAATGTGGAATAAACAATGCTATAAGTGAACGAATAGGAAATCTTTTTATCAATAATTTTCTAGCCTGTTTAAAGTGTTTTTTTGCAAATTTGTAGTTAAACTTCAACGCTATTATGAACATCGTATAATGATACTCTTCAACCATATTATATTCTTCATACAAATTTTTGTGCTTATTAAATATTTTTTGTAAAGTATCATAATTTTCAGACAAATTCCTCCCTAAGTTTCCAACATGATGTCTGCGGTAAACCAATGGTTGATCTATATAAGCAAATTTATATCCATTTCTTGAAATTCTTATCCACATCTCCCTATCTTCAAACGATAATTCCTCATCGTGATATCCGATTTTTTCATAAATTTCTCTACGTTTCATTACCGAAGGAGCAACAATACCATTGCGAATTAAAATCTCAGGCATTATATCACCTGTGAAATTTATTCCGTTAGCTTGATAAAAAAGAAATTTTTCTTTTTCATCTATTATATATGCTCGTGTATGGCAAATAACAAAATCATCTGTCAGTGATTCCATTAATTCTACTTGTTTCGCAATTTTTTCAGGATGCCAAAAATCATCAGAAGCACATCCACTTACATATTTCCCTTTAGCCATTTTGTTTAACACATTGGCGTTTGAAACAATACCTTTGTTTACTTCGTTTTGAATAAAAGTAAAATGAAACTCATCAGCCATTTTTTTTAATATCTTGCCAGTTGAATCAGTTGAGCAATCATCAATAACAATCAATTCAATATTTTCATAACCATAAGTTTGGTGTACAATACTTAATATTGTTTGCTCAACAAATTTTTCATGATTGTAAGCTGGAACTAAAACAGATACTAAAAGCTTATCTTCTTTCATATTTAAAGTATTTATGTTATTGTAATTTAAAAAGGGAAATAATTATCTTTTTTCCCCTTTTAATAGGCAAGAAGTTATTTCCCGATATATTAAAATCGCTTCTTTTTTTAATAATTTCGCATTTACTAATTGAAAATTAAATATCCTCTATGGATTATTTCCTATCAGATGAGGTGTAAACCATCTTTGTATGAGATGTCAAATCTTTAAAAAAAGGGTTATTGTTCATCGTTGTTTTATTATAAAGTTAAGAAAGCTTTTGCACTGCCTTCACCTTTTTGACTTTTAAGTCCTTTTTGGGAAGAACTATTTGCAAATTACTATTCATTATGTAATTTTTTTTGATTTTTTTGTTCATAAAAGCAATATAAAGGAACGAACATGAGAAAATAATACAGTGGCATCCATACAAATGGTCTTTGATACCATATCATAAATGGAATTACCGAATAAAGCAGAAAATATTTATTTAACCCCAATTTTTTATAAGCTCTATTTATAATTAGCACAAAAAAGAGAAGGTTTGGTATAACACCAAATAAAACCATGGTATATAGATACGATGCGGCATATTCAACTTTTTTTCCCACTTCATAACCAAGAAAAAAATATTCTTCTAATTTTATATTTTCAAACCAATCGCTAAAAACCTTATTTGCTCTATTATCACCTACCAATTTTCCGTCAACGATTTCAAATCTTTTAAATACATATTCATATAATATACTATTATTATATGCGTACATTATCATTAAAAAAACAATCAAACCTACAATTAATTTAACTTTAACTTTTCCAAATAATAATATATATAATAATGTTGCTATATAGAAAAGAAGCGAAAACGATAATATGCCTGCAATAAAAATTGGTATATTGTACCAACGTTTTAAATTATAGCCTTCAACATACATCAATACCATTGCTACATTTCCCAATACTCCCGGCTCATCGTAATAAGAAAAAAATCTATATAAATCTCCAAAATTCCAGAAATCACCAAACTGTCTTAGAGAAACATAAAACAAAAATTGATTGTAACTTCTACCTGGATTTAATGGACAAGTATCAATCACATTGCTTGAAAAACCAGTATTTAAAAAAAATGAAAATGAATATTGAATTATTGAAGGTATTAATGTTATTGAAAATATTAATAGATACTTCTTGAAAATACTATACCATGACGAAGATTTTAGAAAAAAAAATGGAATTAATGTAATTGTTGTAAAAAGCACAAGAATAATGGCATTAATATTTGCAATTCTTCCATTATAAACAACTTTCAGTTGGAAATAAAAACATAAAATTAGTATTATTATTGGTATTGCAATGTCATTTTTTTTAAATCTTAAATGCTTAATTGATATAGCAAGGAAAAAAAATGCAGAAATCCAGTAAAGATACATTCTTTCCCAAACAAAATAGGGTGCAGATAATAAGAATAAAAAAGTAGCAAATAGCCATTCTTCTCTGTTATTTAGAGTATTATTATTTATTTTATTATTAATTAATAAATCACTTGTTGGCATTTTATTAGTTTATATTATCATGTGAATATAATAATTAAAAAATTATTATAAATTTAGTTTTTTTATATTTTATTATTGTTAAAAGCATTTACTACTGTTACTAAGCTAATTATTTCCTCTTCTGTCATCACCGGGCTTATAGGTAAGCTCAACTCTTCATTGTGGATTAACTCAGTTATTGGATAAGATAGTTGATTCCACTCATTATAACAAAACTGTTTATGTGGAGGAATAGGATAATGAATCAATGTTTGAATTCCATTTTCAGTTAAATACTGTTGAAGAATATTGCGTTCTTTTATTCTAATTACAAATAAATGCCATACATGAGAAAGAGAACATTGAGGGGTGAAAAGCGAAATATTTTGGGCATTTGGAAGTATAATCTCAGGATGTTTGATGTTCTCACAAAAATATTGAGCAATTTCCCTACGATGCTGGTTTTCTGCATCGATATATTTTATTTTTACATCCAGAAATGCAGCTTGTATTTCGTCTAAGCGACTATTTAATCCTTGATATTCATTATGATATTTTACTTTACAGCCATAATTTGCAATTGCTCTGATTACTTCAGCCAATTCATCATTATTGCATGTAACGGCACCGGAATCACCCAAAGCCCCTAAGTTTTTTCCGGGATAAAAGCTAAAACCAGCTGCATCACCCAAAGAACCTGTTCGTTTACCATTCCAATATGCACCGATAGCCTGTGCATTATCTTCAATAACTTTTAAATTATATTTCTTTGCAATAGCCTCCAATTGTTGACTCCAACAGACCTGTCCGTATAAATGCACAACCATTATTGCTTTCGTTCGTTCGGATATATGTTGTTCTATAAGCGAAATATCAAGATTATAAGTATTGATATCCGGTTCAACTAAAACAGGTTTTAATCGATTATCAGTAATTGCAAGAATAGTTGCAATATATGTATTTGCAGGAACAATAATTTCATCTCCTTCTTGCATTACTCCTATTTCAATATATGCCTTTAAAATTAAACGTAAAGCATCCAAACCGTTAGCAACTCCTATGGAGTGTTTAACACCTACAAATTCAGCAAGATGCTTTTCAAATTGTTTTACTTTTTCGCCTAACAGATACCAACCGGAATCTATTACTTCAGATGCAACTTGTTTCAGTTCATCAGCATATTGTGCGTTAACTTCTTTTAAGTCCAGAAATTTTATCATATTTTGATAAATTATTATATATATTGTTTATAAATTATTATTTGAACAGAATTCAATTAATATACCCTGAGTTGATCTAGGATGTAAGAAGCCAATATTAAGTCCCTCAGCTCCTTTTCTCGAAACTTTATCAATAAGTTTAAATTCCTTCTCTTTTGCTAAAAGTAAAGCTTTATTGGTGTCTTCTACAGCAAAAGCAATATGATGAATCCCAATTCCATTCTTTTCTATAAAAGAACTAATAGGACCTTCAATATCTGTAGATTCTAACAATTCTATTTTGGTTTGACCTAGAAGAAAAAATGCAGTTCTAACATGTTGATCTTCGACCTCTTCTATTGTATAGCATGGTATTCCAAGTAATTTTTCAAATAGTGGAATGCTTTCATTTAAACTTTTTACTGCTATACCAATGTGTTCAATATGAGTTGGATTCATATATTTAATTTTTTGAATATTAAGATAAAATCAAAACGCAAATATTAAAGAAAAATATTCTTTTAATTCGTTTTTTAATAGGTTTATATTTGATTTTTATTTTTTTGAATTTTTTGAATTTTGATATTAAGAAATTCTATTTGATCTTTAATTTCCGCTTCTATTTCGTTTAAATAATAAGCATCATAATGTCCAGAATACACTTTTATTATATTCTTGTCAAAAATGGAAAGGATTCTTTCAAGTGTTGTTTTAAGTTTTTCATTTGACCCACCAGGTAAGGTTGTTATTGTTTTATATCCCTTAATAAAAGTATCTCCTAAAAACAAGTTATTTCCAATATTGAAAAATATTGATCCCATACTATGACCTTGAGCCTTATAAAAATGAAAAACAAAATCTCCCCATTCAAGTAAAAAATTATCTTCTCCAAATACATTACTCGCAGTAGGCAAATTTGATTTTTCTTCAAACTTATCAGTGAAACCTGTTAAATTATATTTTAAAGAATTAATATGATTATTACAATCCATTGAACATATAATTTTAGCTGCATAATGTTTCAATAATTCTTCTATACCAATAGTATGATCAATGTGTTCATGGGTCAGTATGATAAACTCCGGAATAAAATTCTTTGTTTGCAAAATATTTAATAATTCTTTGCAATCTTTAGTTCCCGGATCTACAATGACACAAGTATTATTACAATCATTCGAAATTATATAACAATTCGATGAAACTGGTTCGTTTTTAATTGTTTCTATTTTTAACATTTATGCTTATTTTGATATCACAGTTCTATCTCTTTAAAGAAAAGCCTCCATCAATTAAAAGAGATGTACCAGTTATCCATGAACTAGCATCAGATAACAGATAAATAATACCATAGGCTACTTCTTCCGGTTTTCCATATCTTTTTAACGGATAATCTTTTAAATCTTCCTTAATTTGCTCCTCGTTAGTCATAGTTCCTTGTTCTATTAATGGAGTTAAAACTCTGGAAAGATTGATACTGTTACATCTGATATTCTTAGGAGCCAAATCAAGTGCTGCATGTCGCATAAAGGCAGTTAAACCACTTTTGGAAGTACCATACATACTTAATCCAATTGTTGATACTTCATTTCCTGAAACAGATGATATATATACAATAGATGACGGTTTATTTAGTTTTTTATATTTTACAAGTTTTTGTGTAAGAAGCATTGGTGCGATTGTGTTAATCTTTAAGATATCTGTTATTTCCTGTTCCTTAATAAATGGTAACATAACATATTTCGCAGTTCCGGCACAACTTACAAGTCCATCTAAGTTTGGAACAAGTTGAACCAATTTATCCATTTCTTCTGCTATTGAAAGATCGGCTGTTATTTGTTGATGCGCATCACCTTGCAATAAATTTAAGGTTTCATTCAATCGTTTTGGATTTCTGCCTGTGATGATTAATTTAGCACCGCCTTTTGAACATTCAATAGCTGCTGCTTGTCCAATTCCAGATGAGGCACCTGTTATTAAAATTGTTTTATTTTGTAATGAAAATGGATTATAAGACATTTAAATCTGATTTTAATAATATTTTAATAAATGAAATAATTCAGAGGGTTACATATAGACATTTAAAGTATGCTGAGATAATTATGTCGAAATATTATCTAGGATAATCTCATTTTTTGGAATATATTTTGACCATTGAAAGCATTGAAAACATAGCATCAAATTTTAAAAAAAAAGAAAGTCCTAAATATGATGATATATATATCAGAAACTGGAGAAATAGTACTATTACATAATTTATTCTTAGATATTTTCCTAAAAACCAAGTTGCAATACCAACAATAATGGAAAGGGCAAACATTGGAAACAAATCTTTCAATTGTTCATGTATTTTATAATTTGTAAATTTTGATGAAAGCCAAGCATTAATAAAATAATCAAACCATGCTCCTAATACCCATCCATATAGCAAACCTTTCATTCCAAACGCTGAACCTATCAAAATAAATACAAAAATAGCTATAGTTTTTATAACACTCCATTTAAAATATAAAGCACTTTTTCCTAAAGAGTTAACAACATTTGCATTAACTGCTTGCAAACAAGCCCCAAGAGCTCCAACACACAAAATTTGAAAATAGGGTACAGATTCTGCCCATTTATCTGTATAAAGAAGTTTAATTAAAGGGCTAGCAATTACCATCAATAATATTATAAGAGGGAAACTGACAAAAGTTAATGATTTTAAACTTTTTTGTTGAGCATTTCTTAAATTTACAATGTTATCTTGCATCTTCGAAAAGATAGGAAAAGAAACTTGTTCAACAATACTTGAAAAGCTAGTTGATGGTATTTCTTGTAATCTTCTTGCTTGTGTATAAAACCCTAAGTCACGAGACGTGAATAATTTACCAATTATGAGAGCTTGAATATTATTTCGTAGTGTAAAAAGCAAACTATTTGCTAGAATAAATCCACCAAATGAAAATAATTCTTTCAATGATTGTTTGCTAAATACCCATATAGGAAACCATTTGCTTAAGTTCCATAATAAAACAACTCTTATAAATACACCTACTAAACTATTGATAACCAAACTCCATACTCCAAAACCTAAATATGCAGAGGTAATGCCACAAGCGGCACCTAAGATTGCAGAAGAAAGAGAAACTATCGATAATTTTTTAAATTTAAGCTGTTTACGTAATTGACTATCCTGAATGATTGCAAAAGAATTAAAAAATAAGATTGTGCTTAATACTCTGAATAAATCACTTAAAGATGGAATTTGATAAAAACGAGAAATTGCTGGAGCATAATAGTAAAGAACAAAATATAAAACAACAGATACTATGAGATTTAAATAAAAAATTGTTGAATAATCTTCTTGTGTCGGATTTTTCTTTTGTATAATTGCAGCTCCAAAACCTGCATCAACGAAAATGTTAGCAATAGAAATAAACACCATTAAAATCCCTATACTACCAAAGTCTTCAGGTGCAAGTAATCTGGCTAGAAACAAATTTGCAATAAAAGAAATACCCATGGAACCAAAACGCTGAACACTAGTCCATAGCATTCCAGAAACTGTTTGAAGTCTATATGATTCGTTTGACATTAAAAATAGATAAGAGTAATATTATAATTCAAGAAGTTCAGGACAAACAATATTATTTGTTTTAATATATGCACTGCCCCAAACAAATCCGGAACCAATAGCAGATAATAAATGAGAAAGTTGCTTTGTTTTAATCTCTTCTCTAATATTTGTAACCATTAACAATGGGATTGCCGCACAGCTGGTATTACCAAAATTCTGAATATTTGACTGTACTTTTTCATTTTGAAGTTTCAATTTTTTTGCTATTACTGAATTCATTTTTAAATTAGCTTGATGAAATAAATAATAATCAACATCTGCATGTATATCAATATTATAATGCTCACAAAGTGCTCTAATTGCTTTAGGAATTTCTGAAATTGCAAAAGAAAAGACTTCCATTCCATTCATGATCCCATCTACTGGTGCTCTCCTTATACCTTCTCCAACATCTTCCACAATAAAAGATTCTGGTGTTGCTGGATTCCGGAATCCACTATAGGGACTACCAACAAATTTATAACATGATCCATCTGATAACAAGTTAGTATAAATTTTATCTGCATTTTTATCGTATTCCCATGCTGTAGCAGTTCCGGCATCTCCCAACAATGGATAACGTGATTTATCTTCAATGGAAGACGTAAGTGAATTGCTATCCCCTACCAAAAGCAAAGCTCGTTTAATTGTTCCTGATGACAGAATGCTAGCGACAACATTCATACCTTGTAAAAAACCTGCACAGACAGTCGATATATCGAATGTAAGACAAGATGTTGGAAGATTTAATCTGTCCTGCAAAATACAAGATGTTGCCGGAGTCCTATAATCTGGAGTATTAGAGACAAATATTAATGCATCTATTCCTGATTTATCCCATCCTAAATCCAAAATTAATCTTTCAGCTGCTACAAAGCAAAGATCAGAAGTACATACACCATTTGTAACAATTCTTCTACGCTCTATACCAGTAGTTTTAGTAAATTTCTCAGCTTCATCATTTTTGAAAACCGATAAATCTTTTGTATCAACTGTTCTTGAAGGTACGCAAGCAGCAACACCTCTAATTGATACATTATTAATTTCAATAAAAGCCATTTATTATTTTTTTATTACACAAACTGTAAAGAATTTTTTATTTTAGTTAAACAATCAATACATATTTTCCCTTGAGAATTAATTAATCTGCATTTTATTGTTCCTACTTGGGTTTCTTTATTAACTTCAATTATGCGAAAAGTCATTGTATATTCTTCATCAATATAAATCGGACGAATAAAAGTGAATTCACGATACATATTGATACTCCCTTCTCCTGGAAAAGATGCACCGATTACTCGGGAAAATGTTGAACCTGCATGCATTCCCTGCACTACCAAACGCTTAAAATATGAATTTTTGGCATATTCTTCATCCAAATGAACCAGATTTGGATCTCCGATTAATTTCACAAATGCAATCACTTCTTGCTTGCTAAATACAACCTTTTCAGTTGTAGAATCTCCAATACTCAGCATATTTTTACAAATAAGTTTATTCCATTTTTTTAGCAGGATTACCTATTACAGTTGTTCCCTCCTTAACATTCCTCATAACAACACTTCCTGCACCAACAATAGAATTATCTCCAATTTTTGCTATAGGATATATTGTGCAACCAGTATAAAGAGTTACCTTTTTCCCTAGTTTATTCTTACCGCAAATAATATTACCAACGTATAAATGTGAATAATCATCAATACTTGAATCATGACCAACATTACAATGATCTTGAATCATAACATGATTCCCAATTATTGTATTGACAGACAAAGTTGTAAAAGCTCCAATAAAAACACCCTCTCCTAAAATAACCTTTCTACTTATATTTGCTGAAGGATGTATAATACTAATGAATACACCTCCTCTACCTGATATCGTTTCAACACTTCTTTCCCTTTCAACAGGGTTTACATATGAACAAATAAAAATATCATCTTTTTCAACAATATAATCATCAATAGTTGAGATTACTTCAGGATAATCTGTCTCATCTTTTAATGATTCAATTTTGGGGTCAATAAATCCTTTAACATTCCATTTTATATTGTAATCAGGATTAAGTAAAGCGTATTCATACACAATCTTTGCAAAGCTCCCTGCTCCAATTATTATTAAATTTTTCATATATCAAATTTTTAATGTCCACCATTAGATGTTACACCACCATCAATCGTAAAAACACTTCCTGTAACCCATTCAGAAGCATCAGATAATAGATAAACACATGCATATGCAATATCGGATGGCTTTCCAAAACCTAAAGGATAAATTTTAGCATGTGCATCCAACTGCTCATCAGTAATAATTCCACTACTTAATGCCCGTGTTTTAATAAATCCTGGTTGAATACTATTTACCGTAATTTTTTGAGATGCTAATTCAAGAGCCAAAACTTTCATAAATGAGTTAATTGCTCCCTTAGTTGCCGAATATAAAGAGTTTCCAATTTTTACATTAAAGGATGAAATTGATGAAATAAAAACAATGGAAGCACCTTTGTTTATTTTTTTATTTTTCAATAATTTTTGAACCAATTTAATTGATGAAATAATATTAGTATTAAAAACTTCTTCTATGGCAGAGGTTGTAATATTTTTAACAGGCATTGTTTTTAAAACGCCAGCATTTAAAACTAGACCGTCCAAAATTGGCAATTGTTCAATTATTGAGTCAATATCTTCCAAATTTGTCAAGTTGCCAACTATTTGAATGTTTTCTTTACCATCAAGTTGGGAAAAAGTATCATTTAAACGCACAGCATTTCTTCCTGTAAGAATAATTTGAGCACCCATTTTAGAACTTTCAATAGCTATGCTTGCCCCAATACCAGAAGAAGAACCAGTTACAAAAATTTTCTTACCAATAAGAGAAAAAGGATTGTACATCAAACAAATATTAAATTATAAATACATTAACTCTGAACAAACAATTTTACCCATATTAACTCTTGCAGATCCTATTGAGAAACCTACACCAATGGTAGTCATAACAAAATCAAGTTTTTTCTCTTGCAGCTCTTTCCCTAAATTAGTAACCATTAAGAGAGGAATAGTAGCAGCACTTGTATTGCCAAATTCATGGATATTATAAGGGACTTTTTCTATTGGAGCATTTATTTTTTTTCGTAATTTCTCACACATATATTTATTTGCCTGATGAATTAGAAAGTAATCAATTTTTTCATGATCAAACGGATATTTTTCTTTAAGTAGAGCTACGCTTTTAGGAACATTTGCCATTGCAAATGGAAAAACTTCCAAACCATCCATTTTTTCATGTAGTCGATTACGTTTAATTCCATCACCATGATCCTCCATAATAAATGAATTAGCATTAACAGGATTTCTACTACCACCATCAGGTACACATACAGATGTTCTGCCAGAACCATCGGTCATATAATGAAAATCCATTTGATCATTATCTTCTGGTGAATATTCCATAGCAGTTACTGTACCAGCATCTCCAAGCAACAAGTACATACTTCGGTCTTCATAACTGGCAAACTCTGATTGTGTATTACCAACCATTAACAAAGCTTTTTTTAATGATCCACTTTGTAATAAACTACCAACAACACCAAGTCCATATAAATAGCCAGAACAACCGAAAGAAATATCGAAAGCCATACATGAAGTAGAAAGCCCTAATTTATCTTGCAGTACACATGAAGTTGCAGGCAATCTGTAATCAGCTGTTTGCGAAACAAATACAATCAAATCAATATCAGATTTATTCCAATTTAAATCAATCAAAAGCTTTTCAGCAGCTTTTTGTACTAAATCAGAGGTACATATGGATCCATCATGTATAGCACAATGCCTACGTTCAACTCCTGTTGTTTGAATATACTTTTCAATTTCTTCTTTTGACATCAGGGTATAATCCCTGTTTTCTTCAACTCTTTCAGGGACACAAGCTGACATCCCTTTAATCTTAACATTTTTAATACTTAAATATGACATGTTTTAAATTTTAATTTAAAAGAAGGTGTATAAAAAGTCCAAAAGACCTTTTATACACTCTTCCTAATTAACTATTTATTTTGTCTGAATTAAATTGTACAGTTCCTCGATAGTTTTTACACTTCTTAAATCTGCACCTGTAACTCTTTTTTCAAATTCTTCATCTATCATTGAAATAATTGAAAGAGCCACTAAAGAACCCCATTCCTCTAATTCCATGAAAATTGTTGATGGTGTGAATTCTTCAACCGGAGTATCATCAAACTGTCCGGCAAATACTTGTACAAAATCTTTTAATACCATATTTGTTAATTATTAAAGTGAATTATTATTACGAGTTCAATAATAGAACCCATTATCTTATTTCTAAATGTAAAATTATATAAACAATAATATTCAATTTTTGCTTTTGAATCTTTAAAATTTAACTTTTCTTATGTAAATTGAGTTTTTAAATTGAGTAGTTTTTAATTATCCCATTAAATGTTAATGTATTCAATAATGTATCAACTTTTTTGCTTGGACATAAACGAGATACAATTTTCTGAAGTGTGTCATCAGTTCCAACTTCATAAAATTCATTAACACCAGCAATTTCCATATTATGGATCATAGATGTCCATAAAACAGGATGGGTAATATGTTCTATTAAATTATTTTTAATTTCATCAGGATTTACATGTGATTTTGCATCAACACACTGATAAATTGGAATTTCAGGTTTGTTAAATTTTGTTTTTTTAATAATTTCTCCTAATTCAATTCTTGCTTCTTCCATATAAGGAGAATGAAACGAACCACCAATAGCTAAAGGTATAGCCTTTTTTGCTCCTTCTTCTTTAAAAGCTTTGCATGCTTTTCTAATACCTATTCTTGAACCTGTTATTACAACTTGACCAGGTCCATTATAATTTGCGAAATAAATAGGTTCATTTGTTTCTTCTGTAATTTCTTTAATTCTTCTTGCAATGTATTCATCTGGTAAACCTATTACTGCTCCCATAGCTGTATCATATTTTTCACATACTTTTTGTGCAATAATTGCTCGGTTAAGTACAAGATTAAGACCATCTTCAAAACTAAGAGTGCCATTTACAACCAATGCTGCGAATTCACCCAAAGAATGCCCTGATACAACATCCGGTATAATTTCTTTTTGTGTGAGGGCTAGAATAACTTCATATAAGAAAACCGAAGGTTGAGTATTGATAGTTTCCATAAGTTCCAATTCGCTTCCATAAAACATTACATCAGAAATACGTCTTCCAAGTAATTCATTTGCATATTCGAACATTTCTTTTGCTTTTGGGAAGTTTTCATAAAGGTCTTTTCCCATACCTTCTTTTTGGCACCCCTGACCAGGAAATATAAATGCTTTCATTATTTTGTTGTTTATTACTTTTTTTTATCAAATAATTAAAACAAATACTTGCTTAAATGTATTGCAAAATGATAAAACTATTTGCTTTAAAAATTATTTTACTTTTTTTGCCAAAGCTGGTAACTGTTAAACAAATTTTGCCACAAAACATAAGTCGCAGGTATTACCGATGAAATAGGACTCATATAAGTTTGAGCCATCCAAATTGCAATAACCGTATTTTTTTGGCCAATTGATTGGCCACCAGCAACTGTTTCTCCATATCGTTTACCTACTAATCTTCCAAATGCGAATTGAAAGGCACAAATTAGTATAGACATAATAACCATCCAAAATAAAATACTCATTTTCGACCGATCTATCTTATAAATTGAATTAAACGTGCTTCCAATAACAATGGATAAACTTACAACCCAAAGATAAATGGCTACACTCTTATGTTCGTTAATATTATTGCTTATTTTTGGCATTAATCGATTTAATAAAATTGCAAGCAATAAAGGAAAAACTATCAATGGAGTAATTTTCGACAATACATTCCAAAACGATTGAAAGAAAGGAATTTCTGTTTGAATTCCAACCAATGAAAAATAGATTGGGGCTATAATTGCAGTTGTTAGATTGGAAAGCAGAGTACCCGAAACCATTGTTGATATTTTTGCACCTAAAATGTTTGCTATAACTGGTGCAGTTGTGGCCATTGGAGCAATGATTATAATCATTGCTCCTTGAGCAAGTATTTCATTAAATTGACGAAGAATCAGATAGAGCAATATTCCTGCAATTACCTGAAATAAAATAACTACAATAATAAGGGAGGAAATTCTTATCTCTTTTATCTTTATATTACTCATAGTTATAAAGAGCATCGAGAAAACTAACCAAGGTGTAATGAAAAATATTTTAGCTAAAAAGGTATGGAATAGAAAACCAAATAAAATACCAATTGGCAAACTTAATTCTTTAATTTTTGATAAACTTGTTTTCAATTTCACAATTTGTTTTTTTTCGGATGACCTATTATTGATATTTTTTAATACCCGATTAGTCGTTCAATTCTAGGTTTGTTTTTCTCAAAATCCTCTTTCGTCATATTAAAAGTATAATATTCACCCTTTTCTTCAACTCTTTTACCTTTTATTTTTAAACCAATCATCAAATTAAATCGTATAACTTTTTTATTGT
>JAHEYQ010000018.1 GCA_023251515.1 Bacteroidales bacterium | reverse complement strand
TGATGTTGAGATACAACTTTGTAAAGTCTTATGTGATTTGCATAATGAAAAAGAAATTATGAAATCTATGTGTAATTTCAATTGGATTAATTCAGTTACTTGTTAGCGGTTTAGTATAAGTATATTGAAACAGCTTTTAGGTTGCCTTAAGGTGGTTATAGGTAGGGTTAAGCCTGGCTGTAACCACCTTTTTGCTGCCTGCAGGCAGGGTAAAGCTGCCTTTAGGCAGGCATAAGCCACCCCGCAGGCAGGGTTAATCCACCCTATAGGCAGGGTTGGGCGCCCTATAGCCAGGGTTAACCCTGACTATAGGCAGCATTACCCTGGTTACAACCCCCCTTAGGTGTACCTGCAACCAGGCCCGATAAGGGTAATTTACCCAAAATTGATAATTTACACTCCCGATAAATTGATAATAATCCTCTTTTAAAATCATTACATTATAATTCTATATTCTGTTTTTAGGTAGTATCATTTAGATCAAAACCCTAAATATATTTGCTTCCATTACCCTAATAAATTTACGGATTTCTAACAGATTCGTTTGTAAGTTTATAAAAAGTTTTTTTTTAGCTGTATCAGTAAAAAGCAACATACAGTTTAAACCTTTATTATATTAGGTTGTTAATGCAATAACATTATTATTAAGCTAATGAATAATTCAATACCATCTGATTATATACCTATTTTTTTACAATCTGTTGTAGTGTTTGGTTTTGTGGTAATAACCATGCTGGCAACACACTTTTTAACAGCCAAAAGACGAAAATTAGATACTCGCAAAAAAGCTGAAAGTTTCGAATGCGGAATTGAGGTTAAAGGCAATGCTCGTATTCCTTTTTCAGTAAAATATTTTCTTGTAGCAATATTATTTGTATTATTTGATGTTGAAATCATTTTCTTTTATCCATATGCAATGAATTTCAGAGAATTGGGATGGAATGGGCTTTTTAGTATGTTTATTTTTGTAGCTTTATTATTGGTTGGTTTCTTTTATCTGTTGAGAAAAGGAGCTTTAAAATGGGAATAATAGAAACTATGTCAGAAAACAAAAAATATACACAAGTTGAAATGCCGGAAGGATATTCTCAACCCGGTTTTTTTGCAACTTCTTTGGATAAAGTAGTTGGATTGGCACGCAAAAATTCAATCTGGCCACTACCTTTTGCAACTTCATGCTGTGGAATAGAATTTATGGCAACAATGGCATCTAACTACGATTTGGGCCGATTTGGAGCAGAACGTTTAAGTTTTTCGCCACGTCAGGCCGATTTACTGATGGTAATGGGAACCATAGCAAAAAAAATGGGCCCTATCCTCCAGCAAGTTTACGAACAAATGGCTGAACCCAGATGGGTAATTGCAGTAGGTGCATGTGCTTCAAGCGGTGGTATTTTCGACACTCATAGTGTTTTGCAGGGTATCGACAGAGTAATACCTGTGGATGTATATGTTCCGGGTTGCCCTCCAAGACCTGAGCAAATAATTGATGGTGTATTGAAAATTCAACATCTTATCGAAACCGAATCTTTAAGAAGAAGAGATTCGAAAGAGTATAAAGATATGCTGGCAAAATACAGCATAAAAGAAATTGGTATTAAAGAATAAATTGATAGGAATGGATAACAAATATATTCTTCAGAAAATAAGACAATATTTTGATGGCTTTGTAATTAGTTATGAAGAACCTCATGATTTGCTTACCGTTACTGTTAAGCCTTCTGTAATCAATGATCTGATTTCATATTTAAAAAAAGAACCTGAACCCGGATTTGCTTTTCTGACAGATATCTGCGGATTACATTATCCTGATAGTGAAAATCAATTGGGTGTTGTTTATCATCTTCATAATATGAACAATAATATGCGTATTCGTATCAAAACCTTTGTGTCAAAAGATAATCCGGTAGTACCTACTATAACTTGGATTTTTTCATCGGCAAACTGGATGGAGCGCGAAACTTTCGATTTTTATGGAATTCAATTTGAGGGGCATCCAAACCTTAAACGGATTTTAAATGTAGAATATCTAGACTTTTTCCCGATGCGTAAGGAATATGCTTTGGAAGATCCAACACGTGATGATAAGGACAATCGTTATTTTGGCAGATAATTAAGGATAATACTATGGAAGAGAATACAAATTTAAATACGCAGGAATACGAAAAAAACTATTCGACACTTAATCTGGGTCCTACTCATCCGGCTACTCATGGTATTTTTCAGAATGTATTAACCATGGATGGTGAAAAAATTATTGATGCCGAACCAACTATAGGGTATATACACCGGGCATTTGAAAAAATTGCTGAAAGAAAACCATACTATCAGATTACACCTCTTACCGACAGGCTTAATTATTGCTCAGCACCTATAAATAATACCGGATGGTTTTTAACTGTTGAGAAATTATTGGGAATTTCTACTCCGAAAAAGGTTGATTACATGCGGATTATTATTATGGAACTTGCCCGTATTACCGACCATTTAATTTGTAACAGTGTAATTGGAGTTGATAGTGGTGCTTTAACCGGTTTCACCTATATTTTCCAGGAAAGAGAAGCTGTTTATGAGATTTATGAGGAAATTTCTGGAGCCAGGCTTACTACCAATATGGGCAGAATAGGTGGTTTTGAAAGAGATTTCTCACCAAAAGCTATTGAAAAGATTAAAGCATTTTTAATCAGATTTCCTAAGAAATTGCATGAATTTGAAAATTTGCTTTTGCGAAATCGGATTTTTATGGACAGAACAATAGGAGTAGGCGGAATAAGTTCAGAAAGAGCACTTAATTATGGTTTTACAGGCCCTAATCTTCGTGCTTCAGGTGTTGATTATGATGTAAGATATGCTTTACCCTATTCGTCATATAACGATTTTGAATTCGACATTCCGGTAGGTTCACAAGGTGATGTTTACGATAGATTCTGTGTGAGAAATGAAGAAATGCGTCAAAGTATCAGGTTAATACAAGATGCATTGAATAATTTGCCGGAAGGAAATTTCCACGCTGATGTTCCTGAATTTTATCTGCCTGCCAAAGAAAAGGTTTACAATAATATGGAAGCTTTAATATGGCATTTTAAAATAATAATGGGCGAAACAAATATGCCAAAAGGTGAAATTTATCATGCAGTGGAAGGCGCCAACGGTGAACTTGGGTTTTACTTAATTAGCGATGGAGGACGAACACCTTATCGTTTACATTTCAGAAGACCGGGTTTCATATATTATCAGGCTTATCCTGAGCTTATCAGAGGTGGTTTGCTTTCTGATGCCATACTTACTATGAGCAGTATGAATGTAATAGCAGGAGAACTTGATGCATAACAATTTAAAGAGATGAGTGAAAATCATAATAAACACGAAATATACAAAAGGGAAGGGAAGTTATATAAATTCTCTGATTATACTCTAAAGAGAGTTAATGAAATAATTGAACGTTATCCTGAAGGAAAACAAAAATCAGCTTTGATTCCTCTTTTGCATATAGCTCAGGAAGAATTTGGAGGAAGTCTGAATGCTGATATTATGGATTATGTTGCAGGTTTGCTGAGTATTAAGCCAATAGAGGTTTATGAAGTAGCAACTTTCTATTCACAGTTTTATCTGGATAATGTTGGTAAATATGTAATAGAAATTTGTCAAACAGGTCCTTGTCTGGCTTGTGGTGGAGACGAAATGATTGATTACCTGAAAACAAAATTAGGTATTGAAGCAGGAGAAACAACAGCAGATGGCATATTTACATTAAAACAAGTTGAATGTTTGGGTGCCTGCGGATATGCTCCGGTAATGCAGGTTAATACTTGTTTCCATGAAAATCTGACTAAAGAAAGAATTGATGAAATAATAGATTTGTATAAAAATCAGGCAGAAAAGCCACAAAGTAATGATGAAAAATGGGTGGAAAAATTTTACTTGAGAAAATAAATATTCCCGGTATCGAAACTTTCGATATTTACAGGAAATCAGGTGGTTATTCTGCTGTTGAAAAAGCATTGAAAACCATGACTCCTGCAGAGGTTGTGGAAGAAGTAAGAAAATCTGGTCTCAGAGGTCGTGGAGGCGCTGGTTTTCCTACTGGTATGAAATGGGGTTTTATAGATAGAAAGTCAGAAAAACCTCATTATCTGATATGTAATGCTGATGAAAGTGAGCCGGGTACTTTTAAAGATAGGTATTTAATGGAGCATTTGCCTCATTTGCTTATAGAAGGAATGATTTGCTCTGCTTTTGCTTTAGAAGCCAAAACGGCTTATATTTATATCAGAGGTGAATTTAAATATTTGATCGGAATACTAAATAAAGCTTTATCAGAAGCTTATGCAAACGGATTTTTAGGTAAAAATATTCTTGGTACATCTTATTGTCTTGATATTTATGTGCATCCGGGAGCTGGTGCTTATATTTGTGGTGAAGAAACCGCTTTAATAGAATCATTGGAAGGTAAACGTGGAAACCCAAGACTAAAGCCTCCATTTCCGGCTTTTTTTGGCTTATATTCCTGCCCTACAGTAGTTAATAATGTTGAAACATTAGCAGCAGTTACTTCTATTTTAAATATGGGTGGCGATTTTTATTCAAAATTGGGGAATGGGAAAAGTACAGGAACCAAATTAATATCAGCATGTGGAAATATAAATAAACCAGGTGTTTATGAAATAGAAATGGGTATTACAGTCGAAGATTTTATTTATTCTGAAAAATATTGCGGAGGTATTAAGGGTGGCAAAAATCTAAAAGCAGTTGTTCCCGGTGGTTCATCTGTTCCTGTTTTACCGGCACAACTTATACTTAAAACAGCTTCAGGACAACCAAGACTTATGACCTATGAATCACTTGCCGAAGGTGGTTTTGAAACAGGAACGATGTTGGGTTCGGGTGGATTTATTGTATATGATGAAGATCAGTGTATGGTTAGAAATACAATGAGTTTTGCCCGTTTTTATCATCATGAATCTTGCGGACAATGTTCTCCTTGTCGTGAAGGTACCGGATGGCAGGAAAGATTATTATACCGGATTGAACATGGTCTTGGTCGGGCTAAAGATATTGATTTACTTGCTGATATATCAAAACATATTGAAGGTAATACAATTTGTCCGCTTGGAGATGCCGCTGCCTGGCCTGTATCAAGTGCTATCAGACATTTTAGGAATGAATTTGAATTTCATATAGAACATCCTGAAATAGTGAAAAATATAAGTCACGGGAATATAGATAAATACAGAAAATAGAAAACATTATGTTAAGGCTAACTATTGATAATATAACTGTAGAAGTTGAAGAGGGTACAACAATACTGAATGCTGCCCGAAAAATCGGAGGAAAAATTGTACCTCCGGCAATGTGTTATTATTCCAAATTAAAAGGTTCCGGAGGAAAATGCAGAACTTGTCTGGTTAAAATTGCAAACACTTCAGAAATGGATCCTCGCCCAATACCCAAATTGGTTCCTTCGTGCAGTACATTGGTACAGAATGGAATGGTTGTTGAAAATACAATTTCGGAACAGGTTTTAAAAGAAAGAAAAGCAATTACTGAATTTCTTTTAATCAATCATCCTCTCGATTGTCCGGTTTGTGATCAGGCAGGCGAATGCGACCTCCAGAATTTAAGCTATGAACATGGTTTGGAAGAAACTCGTTATGAAGAAGAACGCCGTGAGTTTGCTCCGATTGATATCGGAGAAAAAATCAAACTTCACATGAATCGTTGCATACTTTGTTACCGTTGCGTTTATACTGCCGAACAAATTATAAATGAGCGTGTTCACGGTGTATTATATCGGGGCGACAAAGCAGAAATAAGTACTTTTGTTGAAAATTTTGTTGAAAATGATTTTTCTGGAAATATTATTGATGTATGCCCTGTTGGAGCTTTAACCGATCGTACTTTCAGGTTTAAAAGCCGTGTTTGGTTTACAAATCCGATGGATGCTCACAGAAATTGTGAAAAATGCTCAGGAAAAGTGGCTTTATGGATGTTTGGAGATGATGTTTACCGTGTTACAGGCAGAAAAGATAAGTACAATGAAGTAGAAGAATTTATTTGTAATGAATGCAGATTTGAAAAGAAAAAAACTTCAGATTGGATTATAGAAGGACCCAGAAAAATAAATCGCACTTCTGTAATTTCTCAAAATCATTACGAAAAGCTTACAAAACAATCAATTATAAATCCTACTGAAGGGAAAACTGAACAACAGGAATAAACAATTTTAAAATGGATTGGAATTATATCATTTATAAAATAATTTTGATAACAGCCATTATGACTGTTAGTCTGCTTGTTGCCATGTATTCTACGTATTTCGAACGTAAATTTGCAGCATGGTTTCAAGACAGATTGGGTCCCAATCGTGCAGGCCCATTTGGATTAATGCAGCCTTTAGCTGATGGGTTGAAGCTTTTGTTTAAAGAAGAATTTATGCCAAATACGGCAAATCGATTTTTGTTTATTATGGGACCTATGTTGGCTATGTTTGTAGCATTGCTCACAAGTGCAGTAATTCCATGGGGAAGTTCTTTAAATATTGGTGGTAAAGAATATGCTTTGCAAGTTGCTGATATTAATATAGGTATCCTTTATATTGTGGCAGTTACCTCTGTGGGTGTTTATGGAATTATGCTTGGTGGTTGGGCTTCAAATAATAAATATTCATTACTTGGTGCCATACGTGCAGCGTCTCAAATGATTAGTTATGAGTTAGCTATGGGTTTGGCAATTCTGGCTATTGTGATGATGTCAGATTCTTTAAGTTTGAATGAAATTATTTCACAACAAAAAGGTATTAACTGGAATATCTGGTATCAACCTGTTGGTTTTTTGATATTTATGATTTGTGCATTGGCGGAATGTAACCGTGCTCCTTTTGATTTGCCCGAATGTGAAACTGAACTTGTTGGTGGCTTTCATACTGAATACAGCAGTATGAAACTGGGTTTCTTTCTGTTTGCCGAATACATCAATATGTTTATTTCAAGTGCTGTAATTTCTGCTCTTTTCTTTGGTGGTTATCATTTTCCTTTTGAAGATAGTTTAGGATTGTCTCAAAATTGGATGGCAATTATTGGTGTCGTTGTCTTTTTTATGAAAATATCCTTTTTCGGATTTTTATTTATGTGGATCAGATGGACATTGCCCCGTTTTCGTTATGATCAGCTGATGCGTTTGGGTTGGACCTGGCTGATTCCTATTGCAATTTTCAATATTCTGATAACAGGTGTTGTATTAATGATAAATAATTAGTTAGGAAGATGAATAAATTAACAAATAAATCAAAATTAGTTTCTGATAAACAAATGACTTTATCCGAGAAATTGTATCTTCCTGCAATTTTTAAAGGAATGATTATTACATTTTCTCATTTGTTTAAAAAGAAAGTTACTATTCAATATCCTGAGCAAACCAAAGAATTTGCTGAAATTTATCGTGGAAAGCATGTGTTAAAAAGGGATGATGAAGGTCGCGAACGCTGCACTGCCTGCGGATTATGTGCGTTAGCCTGCCCTGCTGAGGCTATTACAATGATAGCAGCCGAAAGAAAAAAAGGTGAAGAACATCTTTACAGAGAAGAAAAATATGCAGCAACCTACGAGATAAATATGTTAAGATGTATATTCTGTGGTCTTTGCGAAGAAGCTTGCCCGAAAGAAGCAATTTTTCTGACAAAGGAAATTGTTCCTTCAAGTTTTGAACGTCAGGATTTTATCTATGGAAAAGATAAATTGGTTGAATCTGTAGATAATAGAATTGATGTTTCAAAACGTCAAACAGCTGAGGTGCTGGAATTTAAAAAGAATAAAAATTTTAAACACAACAAATAATGTTCTCAACAATACTGTTTTATGTATTATCTGTAATACTGGTGTTTTCTTCTTTAATGGTTGTTTTTACCAAAAAGCCTGTCAACAGTGTTTTATTCTTAATTGTCTCATTCTTCGCTATTTCAGGGCATTACATTTTGTTGAATGCTCAGTTTTTGGCGGTTGTAAACATAATTGTATATGCAGGAGCCATTATGGTTTTATTTTTGTTCACAATTATGTTGCTGAATCTCAATAAAGAAACTGAGCCTAAAAAACCTGTATTGATAAAAATTATCGCTGTAATTACAGGATGTTTATTGGCTATCACATTGATAGGTAGTTTAAAAGGAATTGACAATGCTCCGGTTCAGAATTTTTCTGATAATTCAATCGGTTTGATTAAAAATCTAGGAAAATCACTTTTTACAGATTTCGTAGTTCCTTTTGAACTTACTTCTGTTTTGTTTCTTGCTTCAATAGTTGGAACTTTAATGATTGGTAAAAAAGAATAGTTATGGAAAATATAGTTTCACAATTACAAAGTATATCAATAAATTCATATATCTGGCTGAGCAGCATATTGTTTACTATTGGTGTAATGGGTGTGCTGATAAGACGGAATGCAATAGTTGTTTTTATGTCTATTGAAATGATGCTGAACTCGGTAAACCTGCTTTTGGCGGCTTTCTCGGTTTATCATAACGATCCTTCGGGACAGGTATATGTATTTTTTATAATGGTAGTGGCTGCTGCCGAAGTGGCTGTGGGTCTGGCGTTATTGGTAATGATTTACAGAAATACACAAACAATTGATATTAACTTCCTTAATAAATTGAAATGGTAAGTATGGAAAATAATTTAAATATATTATTACTTCTGATTTTACTTTTCCCTTTTGCCGGATTTTTGCTTTCCGGTTTGGCAGGAAAGAGTTTGTCAAAACAAATTATTGGGATACTGGCAAGTACGGCTGTTTTTATCCCATTTGTATTTTCAGTTATCATTGCTGTAAATATTGGTAATGGTGCAATTTCGCTCAAACTTTTTGATTGGATACATTTTCAGAATTTGAATATTTCATTCAGTTTGTTTGCTGATTCGCTTACTGCTTTAATGCTTTTGGTTGTTACCGGGGTTGGATTCTTAATTCATGTATATTCAATAGCTTATATGTGGGATGATGAAGGATTCAGTCGGTTTTTTTCTTATATGAATCTGTTTGTTTTTTTTATGTTGATACTGGTAATCAGTAGCAATTATCTGGTAATGTTTATAGGTTGGGAAGGTGTTGGTTTAAGTTCTTATCTTTTGATAGGTTTCTGGTATGATAATCATGAAAATAACAATGCTGCTAAAAAAGCTTTTATCATGAATCGTATAGGAGATTTAGGTTTTTTACTTGCTCTTTTTCTGATATTTACAACATTTAACAGTCTTGAATTTTCAACTGTTTTTGGTAGTAATGCATTAATGTCTGTCAACAATAATACCATTTTCTGGATTTGCTTACTTTTATTTATCGGAGCTACAGGTAAAAGTGCTCAGATTCCTTTATATACTTGGTTACCCGATGCAATGGCAGGCCCTACTCCTGTTTCAGCTTTAATACATGCTGCAACTATGGTAACTGCAGGTATTTATATGATTGCCCGTTCGAGTATTCTATTTGCTTTTGCACCTGAAGTGCTTGGTTTAATTGCTGTTGTGGGAATTGCTACTGCCTTGCTAGCTGCTTCCATCGCAATTTTTCAGAATGATATTAAAAAAGTACTTGCGTATTCCACTATTAGTCAGCTGGGATATATGTTTGCTGCATTGGGTGTTGGCGCATTTTCAGGAGCCATTTTCCATCTTGTAACTCATGCTTTTTTTAAGGCTTTATTGTTTCTTGCAGCAGGAAGTGTCATTCATGCTTTGGGTGGCGAACAGAATATCAACAAGATGGGTGGTTTAAGTAAAAAGATTAAGGTAACAACACTTGTTTTTCTGATTGGATGTATTGCAATTAGTGGTATTCCACCTTTTTCAGGTTTCTTTTCTAAAGATGAAATACTTACATCGCTTTTTGAAAAAAATCCTTTGTTATGGATTTTAGGGATTGCAGGTGCATTAATGACCGCATTTTATATGTTCAGATTGTATTTTCTTGTGTTTAAGGGCAATTTCAGAGGAAGTGAAGATACTGCTAAACTCATACATGAATCACCTAAATTAATGACGATTCCATTAATAGTACTTGCATTACTTTCAATTGTTGGAGGATTTATAGGTTTGCCTGAATGGATGGGTTCACAACATTTTCTGGAAAATTATCTATCTCCGGTTTTTAATGCATCAATACAAATTCTCAATCATAATACTCATCTTCCTATATCCGAAGAGCTTATCTTAATTCTAATTTCAGTAATAGGTGTTTTGATTGCGATTATTTTTTCATGGTATATTTATCTTAAAAATTATAAAGTAATCAATAATCGAGTTGCTTCTGTTTTTCTTATTTTTGAAAAGAAATACTGGGTTGACGAAATTTATGAATTTTTGTTTGTAAAGCCAACGCTATGGTTGTCAAATACTTTTTATTCAATTGTTGAATTGAAATGGATAGACGGAATTGTAAATGGCGTTGGTATTTTAGTTAGCCGTTCTGGCAACCAACTGAAATACATACAAAATGGATTTACTGAATTTTATGTATTTATGATGGTTTTGGGCATTATCGCACTTTTTGTAATTAATTTTCTAATCAGATAACAGATGCTAGCTTTTTTTACACTTGGTTTACCATTAGTTGCTTCAATTATTGTTCTGTTTCTAAAAAATAAACAGACAATCAGGAATATATCTTTTATTTTCTCTGCAATAATATTTGTATCAACTTTGTTTTATTTTCCGGTTTTTCATAATTCGACATCTACGTTGCCTGTAAAAATTATTGAAAATATGTTATACTTTTCAATGGATGGATTGAGTTATCTGATGTTATTACTTACTTCTTTTGCCGGACTTTTGATTGTATCCGCTTCATTTATTGAAAATCATGAGCGTAGTCATATTTATTACAGTTTATTATTTCTGGCAATTTTTGCTTTAACTGGTGTTTTTACAACTAACAATGCTTTAATGTTTTATATTTACTGGGAACTTGCATTGATACCTGTTTACTTTATTTGTGCATATTGGGGAAGCGAAGGAAGAGAAAAAATAACTATTAAATTCTTTATTTATACATTATTCGGTAGTTTATTGATGTTGGCTGCTTTGATTTATCTGTATGTAAAAACACCGTATCCACATTCATTTAATTTTGAAGCAATTTATCAGCTTGTTTTAACAGAAACAGAACAAAGCTGGATATTCTGGGCATTCTTTATAGCATTTGCAGTAAAAATTCCAATTTTCCCTTTTCATACATGGCAGCCAGACACATATACTGTTGCTCCAATGAGCGGAACCATGCTTTTGGCTGGTATTATGCTAAAAATGGGCGTTTACGGAATGATAAGATTAATGTTACCTATTACTCCACTGGCCATAGTTCAGTGGGGAACATTTGCCAGTATTTTGGCAGTAATTGGAATAATTTATGCGTCGATAATAGCAATAAGACAGACTGATATAAAACGATTATTCGCTTTTTCTTCAATGGCACACGTAGGGCTTTTAGCAGTAGCTGTATTAACACTGAACAAAATTGCTTTGCAAGGTGCTGTAATTCAAATGTTGTCGCATGGTGTAAATGTTATCGGTTTGTTCTTTGTTGCTGAAATATTTATGGATAGAATGGGAACAAGAAATATTGCAAATATGGGAGGTGTAGCAAAAATTGCTCCTCGTTTTGCTTTATTTTTCATGATTATATTATTGGCATCCATAGCATTGCCTTTAACTAACGGATTTGTTGGTGAATTTCTGATGTTACTCGGAATTTTCCAATCAAATGTGCTTATTGCTGTATTAGCTGGTACCGGAATTATTTTCGGAGCTGTTTATATGCTTTGGCTTTATCAGAAAAGCATGTATGGAAAGCAAAATGAGAATATTACATCATTTCCTGATTTGAAATTAAGAGAAATATTACTATTTACATCTCTTGTAATTATTATTTTATGGATGGGTTTAATACCTTCGCCATTGCTAAACATTGCAGAACCAGCTATTAATGAAATTTTAAAAACTTTTTAACTACAAATTCTAATGGAAGTAATTATAACAATTGCATTAACAGGTGTGGCTATTATGATGGCCGGAGCTTTTAATAAACCCGGTTTTAGTTTGTGGATAGCAATTGCAGGTTTGATGCTTGCTTTTGGTTTTAATATTAGCTTGTGGAATTGTAATGTTCATATATTCAACGACATGATAGTATATGACAACTTTGCAGTAGCATTTAATGGTTTAATTATTATATCTTCAGCATTGGTATTTTTATTGTTTCATTCTCATTATTCGCGTTGGGAAAAGCATCTTGACGAAATTTCAGCATTACTTGTATTTGCTACCACTTCTATGATGATGATGACTTCATTCGGAAATTTGGTGGTTTTGTTTATAGGTATCGAAACCATGTCGATTTGTCTGTATGTATTGGCTGGTAGTCGCAAGTTTGAATTGCCATCCAATGAAGCTGCTTTAAAATATTTTCTTTTAGGATCTTTTGCTTCTGGAATTATGCTATTTGGTATAGCCCTTATTTATGGCGCTTCAGCAAGTTTCGATTTTCATGGGATAAAAGAGTACTTATTATCAGCTAATAATGCTTCGAACAATCTTTTTAACGCAGGATTACTTTTGCTTACAGTGGGTTTATTATTTAAAATAGCAGCTGTTCCTTTTCATTTCTGGGCTCCTGATGTTTATGAAGGCTCACCGACTGTAATTACAACTTTTATGGCATCTGTAGTTAAAATTGCCGGAGTTGCTGCTTTATATCGCTTATATGCTTATCATTTTGATACGATTAAGCCAATTTGGGCAAATACAATAATGATAGTTTCTGCTTTAAGTATTATACTTGCAGTCTTAATTGCTCTGCCACAAAAGCGATTTAAACGATTAATGGCTTATTCTGGAATTTCTCATGCCGGCTTTTTATTAATGGCTATACTTGCTATGAATCAATCATCTGCCGGAGCATTGTTTTTATATGCTGTATCTTATTCTTTGGCAACCATATTGGCATTTACAGTTTTGGTCGAAATAATTGAAGTGAAATGGGATGATAATTTTACTGCATTTAAAGGAATGGCTTCAAAAAATAAATTTCTTGCTTTTGCTTTAATCGTATCCATGCTTTCAATGGCTGGTATCCCACCTTTTTCTGGGTTTATGGCAAAATTTTCAATCTTTTCGGCTGTAGCTGAATCTGGTTATATAGGGTTGGTAGTAATGGCAGTAGTTGCTTCAGCTATAAGTTTGGTTTATTATTTAAAACCAATTACAATGATGTTGACCAAAGATGATGAAAATGCTGTAAAAACAAATCTTTCAGCAGAAGTAATAATTATACTGTTAATTACAATTACTTTTACTATCGTATTCGGTATTTTCCCTGGATTATTAACGAGGCTTTTATAAAGCTATAGATTTTTAGTCGGAATATAACTAAATAATTATTTTCAGGCATTTTTCTAATGTGCTTCCAACCAGTTATTTCCGGTATTCATTTCTATTTCAACAGCAACTTTTAGAGGTAATGCATTCCGCATTCCGTTGTAAATAATTGGTTTTATGATTTCAATTTCCGATTTATGTACATCAAAAACCAACTCATCATGCACCTGCATAATCATCTTAGATTGTAAATTCTGTTTAATCATTTCATTATGAATACGTATCATCGCAATTTTTATCATATCTGCCGACGAACCCTGTATGGGTGCATTGATGGCATTTCTTTCGGCAAAACCTCTGACTGTGAAGTTACTGGAATTAATATCTCTCAGATATCTGCGTCTTCCCAAAAGCGTTTCCACAAAACCGTTTTCTTTTGCAAAAACAATGCTTTTATCCATATAATCTTTGATTTTTGGATATTTTGCAAAATATTGCTCAATGATAATTGCAGCTTCTTTTCTTGGAATATTAAGTCTTTCAGATAAACCAAAAGCTGAAATTCCGTAAACAATTCCGAAATTTACCGTTTTTGCATTTCTACGCATTTCTGATGTAACATCTTGTATTTCTACATTATATACTTTGGCCGCAGTAGCTGTATGTATATCCAATCCATTGTTAAAAGCATAAATCATACCTTCATCTTCGCTTATGCTGGCAATTATTCTCAATTCTATCTGCGAATAGTCAGCAGAAAGCAATACAAAATCCTCATTACGAGGAACAAATGCTTTACGTATTTCCCTGCCTCTTTCAGTCCGGATTGGAATATTTTGTAAATTCGGATTATTGGAACTCAATCTTCCTGTAGCTGCAACTGCTTGATTATAGGATGTGTGTATTCTTCCTGTTCTTGGATTTGTCAATTCAGGTAACGAATCTACATAAGTTGATTTTAATTTGGTAAGCGAACGGTAATCAAGTATTTTTTCTATTATAGGATGTTTATTTACAAGCTTTTGCAGTATTTCTTCCCCTGTTGAATATTGTTTGGTTTTGGTTTGTTTGGCATTTTCAACTATTTTCAACTTATCAAATAAAATTTTCCCCAATTGCAAGGGAGATGAAATATTGAAAGTTTCTCCTGCCATATCAAAAATTTCTTTTTCAACTTCAATGATTTCAGTCTGTAAATCAGCAGAATAAGAATTTAAAACATTTACATCTACTTTTACTCCTTCTGATTCCATATCAGCTAAAACCGGAATCAACGGAATTTCAACATTTTCAAATAATGTATTTACATTATCTTTAGATAGTTGTGGCTCAAATAATTGCTTGAGTTGAAATGTAATATCTGCATCTTCTGCTGCGTATTCTTTAATGGTTTCTAAATCCACATTTCGCATACTCAGCTGATTTTTACCCTTTTTCCCAATCAAAGTTTCAATTGAAACCGGCGAATAGTTTAGATAAGTTTCTGCAAGCAAATCCATATTATGACGCATATCTGGTTCCATCAGATAATGAGCTATCATGGTATCAAAAAGTTTGCCTTTTACTTCTATATCATACCATTTTAGTATAGCCATATCATATTTCATATTCTGACCGATTTTCTCAATTTTCTCATTTTCGAAAATTGGCTTAAATAGACTTACTATTTCTATGGCTTCACTATAAACCTCAGGTATAGGAATATAAAAAGCTTCACCAGCTTTATAGCTGAACGAAATTCCGACTAATTCGGCATTATTGGCGTCAAGTCCGGTAGTTTCGGTATCAAAACAAATGCTTTTTTGTTGTAATAGGTTTTCTATCAGTGTATTAATATCTGATTTATTATTTACTAAATGGTATTGATGCGTCGTAGTCTTAATTGTTTTTTTGTCTTCAACCTCTTCATCTTCAATTGTATTGAAGTCATCATAATTCGAAAATAAATCGGGTTGTGTATTGGTCTTCTGAGTTTCTAACGACAAATCAGTAAATACCCTTTTAGCGAAAGCTCTGAATTCCAATTCATCAAAAATTTCTTTTAAAGCCTTTTTATCCGGTGTTGTAAGTCTCAGATTTTCTTCATGAAATTCAACCGGAACATCCAAAATAATAGTGGCCAGATCTCTCGAAGCTTTGGCCTGATCTGCATAAGTAATTACTTTGTCTCTTAGTTTAATATTTGCAATTTTATCCGCGTTAGCAATCAGATTATCAATGTTGTCGAATTCTGCTAAAAGCTTTTTTGCAGTAACTTCACCCACTCCCGGAATGCCCGGAATATTATCGGATGCATCGCCCCAAAGCCCTAGCATATCGATTACCTGATCAGGACGTTTGATACTGAATTTTTCACAAACTTCAGGAATGCCCATCACAACCGCTTTTTCACCCATACGACCAGGTTTGTAAATAAAAATATTTTCACTTACCAATTGTCCGAAATCTTTATCGGGTGTAACCATATAGGTTTGAAAACCATTTTGTTCAGCTTTCTTTGCCAATGTTCCTATAACATCATCTGCTTCGTAACCTTCTGAAAATAATATAGGTATATTAAAAGCTTCGATTAATTTCATAATATACGGAATAGATTTCGATAAATCTTCTGGCATTTCCTGTCGGTTGGCTTTATAAGCGGTAAAATCGATATGACGAACGGTAGGTGCCTGTGTATCAAAAGCTACTCCAATGTGTGTTGGTTTTTCATTTTTAATTAAATCATATAATGTATTGGCAAATCCCATCATGGCAGAGGTATTTAAGCCTTTTGAATTAAACCTGGGATTTTTATTTAATGCAAAGAATGCACGGTAAATCAATGCCATAGCATCCAGTAAAAATATTTTTTTTTGATCAGTCATCGTTTTATTTTTAAGCTATAAAATTAAGTATTTTTGTATAATATGAACGTTATTTGTTTTAAGTTGTTGATAAATAAAAAAGAACAATGAAGTATTTTAAATATATATTAATCATATTCATAATGTTAGGATGTAAAAATTATCAGAAAATGGAAACAGTTGCCAATGTAGATTTACAGAAATATGCCGGTATTTGGTATGAAATTGCTTCATATCCTACTGTTTTTCAGAAAGGATGTACCAATACTTCAGCAGAATATCAACTTACAGACAAAAATTATATAAAAGTAATTAATCGTTGCAATAAAGATAGTGTTGATGGAGTTGCAAAATCGATTGAAGGTAAGGCTTTTGTAGTTAAAAACAGTAATAATACAAAGCTTAAAGTGCAGTTTTTCTGGCCATTTAAAGGCGATTATTGGATAATTGGCTTAGCTGATGATTATTCCTGGGCCGTGGTTTCGCATCCCAACCGAAAATATTTATGGATACTTTCCCGTACAAAAACTATGGATGAAAATATTTATAAAAATATTTTACAACTACTTGTAAATAAAGGATTAGACCCAGAAAAACTCATAAAAACAGCACAAAAACTTTAAGATACAGAAGATTTATCTATAATCGTCTGAAAATCTTGTTTATAATTACTGCCAATAGGTAATTTCTCACTTTTAACTTCCACCATATTTCCTTCTATGGTTTTTATTTTATTGATTGAAACTATAAACGATTTATGTATTCTAACAAACTGATTTGATGGCAATAAGGCTTCCACCTTTTTCATTGATTGATAGGTAACTATCACATTATCATTTGTGTGGATTTTAATATAATCGCCTAATGCTTCAATATAAAAAACATCAGAAATATTTACTTTATAAGTTTTTTTGTTCGATTTTACAAAAATAAAGGAATCATCGCCGCTTTGGGCTGTATGTATTTCATGTACAACGGTTTCCTTTGTGTTTTCCTTTAATCTTTCATGAGCTTTTTGTATAGCTTTAAGAAATCTTTCAAATGAAAATGGTTTTTTCAGATAATCAAGCACATCCAGTTCATATCCTTCAAGAGCATATTCTGAATACGCTGTCGTTATGATAGTTAGTGGTGGGCGTTTGAGCGTTTTCAAAAAATTGATTCCACTTAATTTAGGCATATTGATATCCAGAAAAATAAGATCAACATCTTTTTCATTTAAAGCCTGCATGGCTTCAAATGCATTATTGCACTTACATAAGATTTCAATTGTTGGAATGTCTTCTGAGTATTTTTCAATAACTCTTTGTGCTAATGGCTCATCATCTATAATTAAGCATTTGATTTTCTGGTTCATGGCTCTAAGATTAATTCTACTTTAAAAACATTTTGATTATCCGAAATTTTTAAACTATGTTTTTCCGGATATAGCAAAGTTAATCTTTTTTTTACGTTTTCAATACCAATCCCTGAATATTTTTTATCTTTTAAGTATTCTTTGTCTTCTTTCGAATTCTCGATACTGAACTTTATAACACCTTGTTTTTCAAGGTCAAAAATAATTCTGATAAATGAATGGTTTAATTGTCTGTTGGTCCCATGTTTAAATGCATTTTCAATAAAAGGTATAAAGAGCAGTGGCGCAATTTGTTGCAATCCTGTGCTCCCATTTACTTTCATGTCAACATTTGCTTTTTCACCAATTCTGATTTTTTCTAATTCCAGATAATTTTTAATAAAGCTTATTTCTTTGTCTATCAATACATAACTGTCACGGCAATCGTAAAGCATATAACGCATTAAATCAGAAAGTTTTAAAATTAAATTCGGAGTTTTGTCCGACTTGTCTAACGATAAGGCATATAGGTTATTAAGTGTATTAAAAAGAAAATGTGGATTAATCTGACCTCTAAGAAGTTTGAGTTCTGCTTCAAGTTTTTGTCTTTGGGTTTCTTTAAAATTAAGTGAATCTTCCTGAAAATTAATCCAATCGCGTAATAGTTTCAAAAAAGTAGTAATACTGAGGAACAAACTGATTAAAATTGCTTCATAAATAAATTCATTAAATACATTTACTTCCTTAATGCTCGCTCTTTCAATTAGTAAAGATGAAAAAAGATTTAAGGTGATAATAAAAATTATATTTAAAATCTGAAGCAATCCAAAGCTGATATATTTTTTGCGTTTTAAAAAATATGGAATTAGAATCAATAAATTTATATAAACAGCAATTGAAATGTAAAATATTGTAATAAAGGTGCTTAAAGTTCGAGTTAGCGTAAAGTTTTTCAGAGAAAACCCTTCAAGTCCAAAAATTAAAAGGTAAAAACTAAAAACAAAAATGCCCCAAAACATAATATGTTGAAATAATATACTTTGTATAATTTTTTTTGAAGTCTGTTTCATTTTTTGTCTATTTATAAATTTTTGTCAAAAGTAATAAAATCAGTCTATAAAAAACAAGTATTTACGATAAAACAAAGTGATTACAAGACAAAACATATTTAAAAGCAGTTTTGATATAATTATTTAAGTTGTCTTTCTATAATCGATTTTCACATAGAAAATATGATTGTTCAACTAAATATTTTTTCATTCATTTTTTTTAAATTTAATATTGCAGCTGAATAAAATAGTTTTCTCATAAAGTTGTTTAGTTAAGTTGCAGGAATTATCTAACCTAATTGATAATTCCTGCTTTTTTATTTAATACTTAAAAAACGCTAAATTATTCTGTTAAGATTTCATAACACTCATATATTTTTTATAATTTTGAAAATTATTAAAATTAAGTAAAGCAAATGGAGAATTATATTGTATCGGCAAGAAAATACAGACCAAACACTTTTGCAACTGTTGTGGGACAGGCTTCTATAACAAATACACTAAAGAATGCGATAAAGAATGAGCATTTGGCTCAGGCTTTTTTGTTTTGTGGTCCGCGTGGTGTTGGAAAAACCACTTGTGCCCGTATTTTGGCTAAAACAATAAATTGCAGAAATATAACTGAAAATTATGAGGCTTGTGATCAATGTGAATCGTGTAAGTCGTTCAATAATTCCGCTTCATTTAATATTTATGAGCTTGATGCAGCTTCAAATAATTCAGTGGATGATATCAGAAGTCTGGTAGATCAGGTGAGAATTCCGCCTCAGGATGGTAAATATAAAGTTTATATCATTGATGAGGTTCATATGCTATCAAATCAAGCTTTTAATGCTTTCTTGAAAACACTGGAAGAACCTCCGGCTTATGCAAAATTTATACTTGCAACTACCGAAAAACATAAAATTATTCCAACAATCCTCTCTCGTTGTCAGATTTTTGATTTTAAACGAATTAAAATAGAAGACATTGCACATCATTTGGCTTATGTAGCTGAAAAAGAAAATATTGAAGCAGATAAAGATGCTTTACATATCATTGCTCAAAAAGCTGATGGAGCATTGCGAGATGCCTTATCTATTTTTGATCAGTTAGTAAGTTTTGCCGGTAGTCATCTTACTTATCAGGCAGTTATTGATAATTTAAATGTACTCGACTATGATTATTATTTTAAATTAACTGACTATTTACTCGAAAATGATATTACAAACTCTTTATTGCTTTTTAATGAAGTAATTGAAAAAGGTTTTGACGGGCAGCATTTTATCATTGGCTTGGGTGAACATCTTCGCAATATACTGGTATGCAAAGATGTGGCTACAATCAAATTGCTCGAAATAGGAGAAAACCTGAAAGAAAGATATAAGGAACAATCGGCAAAATGTCCTGTTTCTCTATTATTGAAAGCATTGGATATCATTAATCAATGCGATTTGAATTATAAAATCAGTAATAGCAAAAGATTAAGTATTGAGATTATGCTGATGCAATTGTGTTCAATACAAAATTCTCAGAAACAGTTGGCCGACGACAGTCAAAAAGTTAAACTTGTATATCCAAAACGTGTACCTAATCCGGTAATAGAAACCATTAAACCTATTGTAAATAAACAAGATATTCAAAAAGTAGTTTCATCTCCGGCTGTTCAGCCAACAAAAATCAGTAATACAAATTTATCTGGTTTGCAATTGGGGACTTTCTCAGTAAAATCTTATACAGATGAAACCAGAAACAAATCATTGAAAGTTGAAGAACCATTTATAAAATCCTTATTTGATGAAGTTAACGAAGATGTTCAAATAAATAATTTTGAACAAATTTGGAATGGTTGTCTTTTACTTATACAGGAAAGCTCTCCAAGTTTACTTGCAACGCTAAATAAAAATAAAGCCATATTAAGTGGCAATATTATCAAATTAAAATTAGATCATAAGCTTCAGGAAAACGATATTAAAGACAGAAAACAAGAAATGCTTGATTTCCTGAGATCTAAAACTGGTGCAAATTCTCTTCAGATTGAAACAGAAATCTGTATGATTGAAAATACATCTGCAATTATTTATACTGATAACGATAAATATCTGAAAATGATAGAAAAAAATCCTTTTTTAAAACTTATGAAGGATGAACTTAATTTAGAACTTGAATTTTAAATATTATACTCTTAATTTACAAATAAATAAAACAATGAAAATTAAATTTTTAAGTATTTTAATCTTGGTGTTTGCTTTTAGCTTTGCTATTGGGCAAAACTCAAAATCAGATTTGAGTGCACCACTTCCGATAGATTCAAAAGTAAGAATCGGAAAGCTTGATAATGGGATGGTTTATTATATCCGTCAGAACAAAAAACCGGAAAAACGAGTTGAACTTCGACTAGTTAATAATGTTGGTTCTTTAATGGAAACTGATGCACAACAAGGACTTGCGCATTTTACTGAACACATGTGTTTTAATGGTACCAAAAACTTTCCTAAAAATGAACTGGTTAATTTTTTGCAAACAATTGGCGTAAAATTTGGTGCCGATATTAATGCTTATACCAGTTTTGATGAAACTGTTTATATGCTTCAAATACCAACCGATAAACCTGGACTGCTGGAAAAGGGATATCAGGTAATTGAAGATTGGGCTCACAATGTAACTTTAGATGGCAAAGAAATTGATAAGGAACGTGGCGTTATTACCGAAGAATGGCGTTTAGGACTTGGTGCCGAAGATCGCATGAGTAAACGTTATTTTCCTGTAATTTTTAAAGGCTCAAAATATGCTGATAGAATTCCAATTGGCAAAATTGATGTGATTCAGAATTTTAAGCATGAAACATTAAGAGAATATTACAAAGACTGGTATCGTCCAAATTTACAGGCTGTTATAGTAGTTGGTGATGTTAACTTAGATTCTGCAGAAGCTAAAATAAGACAACATTTTGGTGGCATAAAGAATCCTGAAAATCCAAAACCCAGACCTATTTTCGATATTCCTGGCAATAAAGAACCTTTAATTGCTATTGAAACTGATAAAGAGGCAACTAATAATATGGTAATGTTGTTTTACAAACATCCACATTCAATAAAAACTACACTTGGCGATTACAAAGAATATTTAATGGAGCAACTTTATAACGGAATGCTGAATGCACGTTTAAATGAACTTTCATTAAAACCAGATGCTCCATTTATCGGTGCTTCAACTTCTTATGGTGGCTTTTTGGGACGTAGCAGCGATGCCTATACATCTTATGCAATGGCAAAGGAAAATCAAATTGACAAATCTTTGGAAGTAGTTTTGGCTGAAAATGAAAGAGTTAAAAAATATGGCTTTTTGGTTTCTGAATTAGAAAGACAAAAAGAGGAAATTCTAAGCAATATGGAAAAAGCTGCTAAAGAAGCAGATAAAACCGAATCAGCAAATTTTTGTCAGGAATATGCAAGTCATTTTCTTTCACAGGAGCCAATTCCTGGTGTTAAAAATGAGTTGAAGTTTACCAAAAAATTATTGCCTGAAATTTCAATTGAAGAAATTAATGCTTTGGCAAAAAAATGGATTACTGATGAAAATATGGCATTGGTAGTAACAGCTCCTGAAAAAGAAGGTGTTAAAGTTCCCACAAAAGATCAGATTTTAAATATTATTAAAGTTTCTAAAACCAAACAATTGGAACCTTATGTTGATAATTTTAAATCAGAACCATTGTTAGCAGAAGAACTTACAGGCTCAAAAGTTACTTCAAAAAAAGAAAATAAAGAAGTAGGATTTACAGAATTAACTTTAGCTAATGGAATTAAGGTAGTATTAAAACCAACTGATTTTAAAAATGATGAAATTTTGGTTTCTGCCTATAGTCCTGGAGGACATTCTTTATATCCTGATCAGGATTTTCTTTCAGCAAATTTTTCAAGCACAATTGTTGACCAAAGTGGTATTGCTGGTTTCGATAATGTGCAGTTAGAGAAAAAGTTAAAAGGAAAAGTAGTTCAGATTAGCCCATATATTTCTGATTTGAATGAAGGTTTTACTGGTAGTTCTACACCAAAAGATTTTGAAACCCTTTTACAACTTACCTATTTGTATTTCAAATCACCCAGAAAAGATACTACCGCTTTCAATACATTTATCGGACAAATGAAAGCTCAGTTGAAATTTATAAAAGCCAATCCACAATTTGCTTTTTATGACACTACTTATAAAGTTGCTTTTCAAAATTCACCCAGAGTTATCATTGCACCTTCTGAAGATCAGTTAAATAAAATCAGTTTAGACAAAGCATTCCAGGTTTATCAGGACAGATTTGCAGATGCAAGTGATTTTAAATTCTTCTTTGTTGGTAATTTTGATGTTGATTCTATTACTCCAATGATAGAAAAGTATTTAGGAAGTTTACCTGTTAAAAATCGCAAAGAAACATGGAAAGATGTTAGTCCTGAATTTGCAAAAGGAGTTAACGATATCAGATTTAAAAAAGGCAGTGAAAAACAAGGAATGGTTGGTTTATTAATGCAAGGAGATTTAGAATGGACAGACAAAAACAGAATGTCTATTGCTCTTTTGCAGGAAGTGATTGATATTAAACTTGTTGAAGTTATTCGTGAAAAAATGAGCGGCGTTTATAGCCCTCAGGCAATGATTAATATGGATCATTATCCAAAATCGGAATACACTGTAATGGTGATGTTTGGATGTTCTCCCAAAATGGCAAATAAATTAACTAAAGCTGTATTTGGAATTATGAAAGAACTTATAAAAAAAGGTCCTAGTCAGGTTGATATGGATAAAGCCAAAGAAGCAGTTATCAGAGAGAGAGAAACCAATATGAAAAAGAATAATTTTTGGTTACGTAAACTGGAATCTGCTTATCAGAATGGTGATGATATTAATAAAACCATGAATTTTGATGAACAGGTAAAAGCAATGACAATTGACGATTTAAAACAGGTTTCACAAAAAATATTCACAAAAGAACATTATGTGAGAGTGGTTTTAGAACCTGAAACAGAAAAGAAATAAAAAGGTTGATAATCATATTTATTAAAAAAAGCCCTGACAATATTTCAATAATTGTCAGGGTTTTTTTGTTTCATCGGAAATAAACTCGGTTTTATCATACAACTAACAGATATTAACTAAATAATTAGCAAAAACTTGTCAAAAATATGTATTTTTGGAAAACTTTTATTTTCAGAAAAATAATAATTCATATAGTTAATAATCAAATTTTTACAAATTAAAATGAGAAATAAAGTAAAAATCTTTTGGATTGCTTTAATCAGCATTTCATTATTTGTAGTAAATGTACATGCTCAGAAACAGTACAACTACGAATCGGTTCCGGGCGATCCTTTGAAAGCCAGAATTTATACACTTGACAATGGTTTAAAAGTGTATATGACTGTATATAAAGATGCTCCACGTATTCAGACTTATGTTGCTGTTAGAGCTGGTAGCAAAAACGACCCTAAAGAAACCACAGGCTTGGCTCACTATTTTGAACATATGATGTTCAAAGGAACTTCTAAATATGGCACTAAAGACTGGAAACAAGAAGGTCCGTTAGTTGCAAAAATCGATTCATTATTTGAGATTTACAGAACACTTAATGATGAAAATCAAAGAAAAGAAATGTACAGAGTAATCGATAGTATTTCTTATGTAGCTTCAACTTTTGCTATTCCAAATGAATACGACAAATTAATGTCTGCTATAGGTGCTGATGGTACCAATGCTTTCACTTCATTAGAAGAAACTGTTTATGTTGACGATATTCCTTCAAATCAGATAGAAAATTGGGCTACAATTCAGGCTAACCGTTTCAGTGATCCTATTTTACGTTTATTCCATACTGAATTGGAAACCATTTATGAAGAAAAAAATATGACTTTAACCAATGATGGTCGCAAAGTTTATACAGCAATGTTGGAAGGTTTGTTCCAAAACCATCCTTATGGAACTCAAACAACTATTGGAACTCAAGAACATATCAAAAATCCTTCGATGAAAAACATCAGAGAGTTTTTCGCTAAATATTATGTTCCAAATAATATGGCTATCTGTTTATCAGGTGATTTCGATCCTGATTATATGATAAAAGTTGTTGATGAAAAATTTGGTGGATTAAAAAGATCAGAAGTTCCTGCTTTCACTTTCGGTAAAGAACAACCAATAACTAAACCTATTGTAAAAGAAGTGTTTGGAACAGATGCCGAAAATATGATGATGGCTTATCGTTTTGCTGGTACTGGCTCTAAAGAAGCTGATATGATTACCATGATTGATATGATTTTAACTAATGGTACAGCAGGTCTTATTGATTTAAACCTGAACCAGAAACAAAAAGTAATGAATGCAGGCACAAGTCCTAATATCATGCACGATTATTCTGCTTTGATGTTTACAGGAAAACCAAAAGCTGGTCAGACTTTAGATGAAGTAAGAAATTTGTTGCTTTCTCAGATTGAATTGGTTAAAAAAGGTGAATTCCCAGATTGGTTATTAACAGCTACTATTAATGATTTAAAGCTCAGAAGAATAAAAGAGTTTGAAAGTAATAGCAATCGTGCTATGGCTTTTGTTGATGCTTTTATTCAAAACGAATCATGGAAAGATGTAGTTGAAGGTATAGATAACCTATCTAAAATTACCAAACAGGAAATCGTTGATTTTGCAAAAGCTAACTTAAACGATAATTATGTAATCGTTTACAAAAGAAAAGGCAAAGACGAAAGCATTAAAAAAGTAAAAAAACCTAAAATCACTCCAATCAAAATCAATCGTGATGTTGAATCTGATTTTTTGAAAATGATTCAGAACAACAAACCTGCTGAAATTGAACCTGTTTTTGTTGATTTCAAAAAAGACTTACAGTTCTTTAATGTTAAAAACAGCACAATACCTGTTACTTACAAACAAAATACTGAAAACAATACTTTTGATATTTTCTATGTTTTTGAAATGGGTAGCAATAACGACAAAAAATTAAGTGTAGCAACCAATTATTTAAAATTCTTAGGCACTTCAAAATATACTGACGAACAATTAAAAGAAGAATATTACAAATTAGGTTGTTCGTTTAATGTATCTGCTTCAGGCGATCAGATTTATGTAAGTTTGAGCGGTTTATCAGAAAATATGCCAAAAGCATTACAATTATTTGAAGATGTATTAGCTGATTGCAAACCTAATCAGGAAGCTTTTGATAACATGATAAAAGATATCATGAAAAAAAGAACTGATGCGAAACTAAATCCGCAAAGAGCTTTCAGTGCAATGGTTAACTATGGAATTTACGGTGAAAAATCACCAATGACCAATATCTTAACTGAAGCTGAATTAAAATCAATTAAACCAGAAGAATTGGTTAGCATTATAAAGGGTATATTGTCATACGAGCATCATATAATGTATTATGGTAGTCAGACAACTGAAGAATTAACAAAATTATTAAACGAATATCACAAAGCACCTGCTCAGTTAAAACCAGTTCCTGCTGAAGTGAAATTTGTTGAAAAAGAAACAAAAAAAGACATCGTATATCATGTTGATTTTGATTCAAAACAATCACAAATGTTATTATTAAGTAAAGGTGGTTTTTTAGATAATAATTTAACTGCTGATGTTAATTTGTTTAATGAATATTTTGGTGGAAGTATGAACTCTATTGTTTTTCAGGAGTTAAGAGAATCTCGTTCTTTGGCTTATACTGCTATGTCAATGTATCAGACTCCAAGTAAAAAAGATAAATCCTATATGGGAATTTCATATATTGCAACTCAGAATGACAAATTGAATGATGCTTTGGAAGCTTTATCTATGTTATTAAACAATATGCCAGAATCTGAAAAAGCATTTACTTTGGCTAAAAATGGCATTATTCAGAAAATGAGAACAGACAGAATAACTAAGTCTGATATTTTATGGCAATATGAAAATGCAAAAAAAATAGGTGTTGATTACGATTTACGCAGAGACGTTTATGCAAAAGTTCCTAATATGACTTTTAATGACGTTAAAGCTTTCCATACCAAATACATTAAAGATAAGAAACATACTTACTTAGTGTTAGGTGATAAGAAAGAAATTGATTTCAATGTTTTGAAAAAATATGGTAAAGTTAAATATCTGAAAATGGAAGATATTTTTGGATACTAATTTCTTTATTTACAATAAAAAAGGGCTGTTTTCAGCCCTTTTTTATTGTACAAAAAATAGTTTGGCAAATAATTTGTTATAAATAATTTGTATTTTTGTAACCGTTAATTAATATATCTAAAAATGAATAGCTTAATAAAACAAACAAATGTTTTTATAATTTTATCTTTATTTTTTTTCAATCTAAATGCACAGGATACATTGCGGGCCAAAATACCGGTAGATCCTGATACAAAACTTATTACATACAAAGACGTAATTACAGAATCTGGTAATAAAGATGAATTATATATCCGTTCATTCGATTGGATAAATGCAAATTATAAAAATCCATCGGAAGTTACCCGCCGACGAGATGCAGTTAATGGTGAAATTGAAGGACAACATCGTATTCAGCTGTTTTATAAAGATAAAGATGGAAATACAATAAAAACAGGCTTGGTTGAATATACTTTTAAATTGCAGTTTAAAGACAATAAATACAGATATATTTTTACTAATTTCTATCTGAAAGATAAATCAAAATATCCGATTGAAAGTTGGTTGGATAAGAATAATCCGGGATATTCACCTCTTTGGGATGATTATTTAAAAATTATTGATAATCACATATGTAAGTTGATTGATGGTTTGAAAGCTGCTATGCCTGCAAAGAAAATCAAAAAAGATGAGTGGTAATAGCATCTTGTTTCAGAAAGCATTACTCTCTTCTGATATTGAATTGCTTAAAACAATTCCAAAAAGCGATTTACATAATCATGCACCTTTAGGAAGTCGTTTAATAAACTTTTCAAAAGCAATTGGCAAAAACATTATGCCTCCGCCAGAATTTATGACAGATATAGCTGAAATGAATTCATATATAATTAATAATTTAAGAGCAGAAATTGTAAATCATTATGGTTTTAAGACTTCTTTGGAACTTGCCTTCAGACAAGCAAAAGAAGATGGTGTGCAAAAACTCGAAATGAGTGTTGATTGCCAGTTTATTACTTTATTTGATGATAAAGAAATAGGTTTAATTAATTTATTGAAAGAAATTCACCTGAAAGAAGCTCCGGATATTGTTTACAACCCAGAGATTGGTTTAAGCCGCAACCTCGAAATTTCAGATGCTGAATCATGGATTTTTCCTTGCATCGAAAGTGGATATTTTAAGTCAATTGATTTGTATGGAGAAGAATTAATTAAAGATGCAAAACTTTACAGAGATATTTTTAAAAAAGCCAAAAACAGCAAATTAAAGCTAAAATCCCATGCAGGCGAATTTGGAACTGCCGAATCTGTGAGATATACAGTCGAAACCCTCGAACTTGATGAAGTGCAACATGGAATTGCAGCTGCTGTGTCAAAAGAAGTAATGCGTTGGTTAAGAGATAATAATATAAGATTAAATGTTTGTCCAACAAGCAACATCAGACTTGGAAGAGTCGAAAAAATTGAAAAACATCCGGCAAGAATACTTGCAGATAATGGAGTAGTTATTACAATTAATTCGGATGATATTATGATTTTTAATCAATCTGTTTCTGATGAATATTTAAATCTATTTCATTCTAAGTTGTTTTCAATTAACGATTTAGAAATACTAAGACAAAACGGATTTCAATAAATTCCTTTTTCTTTTTCATTTACCTAAATCGGTTTAATTATTTTTTTAATTTTACCTTTTTAAAATATCAGTCATGAAATTGAAATTGGTTTACGTTTTTCTATTTGTATTATTTTGTATTTCAAAGATATATGCACAAAATCATCATTTTATAAATGATGAAGAATATAGAAATCAAACATTAAAGATGTTTGAAACTCAAAAAAAATTAGCATCAAAAAGATCTGCTGAATTATTTAATGTGTTTAATCAAAACCTTACTCAAGAAGAAAGTGAAGCTTTAATTTTTCTTTATGCCTATATGCCGTTGAGCGATTTAGCAGATTATAACGGCGGTTTTTTTCTTCAAAATATCAAACTTAGTTTTGAAGCAAAAAACTATTTTTCTTGGGGAAAAACTATTCCCGAACTTTATTTCAGACATTTTGTTTTGCCATGTCGTATTAATAATGAAAATATGGATACAGCCCGTTTAGTTTTTTTTAATGAGTTAAAAGAAAGGATAAAGCATTTAAACATGAAAGATGCAGCATTGGAAGTAAATCATTGGTGCCACGAAAAAGTTGCTTATCAAGGCTGTGATTCACGCACAAGCGGTCCTTTGACCACTGTAAGAAATGCTTTGGGCAGATGTGGTGAAGAATCTACATTTACTGTAGCAGCTATGAGAGCCGTTGGTATTCCTGCACGCCAATGCTATACACCGCGTTGGGCTCATTGCGACGACAATCATGCATGGGTTGAAGTTTGGGTTGATGGGAAGTGGCATTTCCTAGGTGCTTGCGAGCCTGAGCCTGATTTGGATTTGGGTTGGTTTGCAGCACCAGCAAAACGTGCGATGATGGTAAATACCACAGTTTTTGGTAACTATAAGGGCGTTGAAGAAGTTTTACAAGCCGATGAAAGATTTACAAAAATAAATTTACTTGAAAATTACGCACCTGTTAAAAATGTATTTGTAAAAGTTTTAGACAAAAATAATAAAGTTGTAAAGGATGCAAAGGTTGAATTTCAATTATACAATTATGCAGAATTCTATCCAATAGGTATTAAAAACACTAATAACAAGGGAATAGCTTCATTGAAAACCGGTTACGGTGATTTGTTGGTTTGGGCTTCAATTGATTCAAAATTTGGATTTCAGAAAATTACGGTTGAAAATACCGATACGGTTGTTATATTCCTTGATAAAGTTTCGCAAAATGAGTTTTCTGTAAATTTCGATATAGTTCCCCCAATTGCAAGAGAAGTTGAAGTAAATGTATCTGAAAAACAACGAGATTACAATAATTTGAGAGTTAAATATGAAGATAGTATAAGAAAAAATTATGAGAATACTTTTGCTGATAGTATTTTTTGTTTGAATTTGGCAAAAGCAAATCATCAGGATTTCAATAGAATATATAATATCCTGAAAAAGAGTCGTGGAAATTGGCAGCAAATATCAAGTTTTATTAATTCAACTACAAATGATTATAAGAAATATTGTATTGATTTGCTTGAAGCAATTTCCGAAAAAGATTTACATGATGTATCTACTGATGTTTTATTTGATCATTTATATCATTCAAAACTTTCTGATAAATACGATAATTATATGAATATTAATTATATAATGAATCCTCGTATAGGAGATGAAATGATAAAATCATGGAAAAAATATTTTACTGAGTATTTTGAAAATAAAAATTTAAAAAATGCATCAGATATTGCAAATTGGATAAATCAGAATATTATAATACATTCGACAGCAAATTATTATCGTTTACCTATTACTCCAAAAGGTATTTTTGATTTGGGAGTAAGTGATAAAACTTCGCGCGATTTGCTTTTTGTTGCATTATGCCGAAGTTTTGGAATTCCATCGCGTTTGGAATCTGCTACCAAAATTCCGCAATTTTATGATTGGAATGGCTGGAACAACATGATTTTTGATCAGATTACTGAAAGTAAACCAATAAGTAAAGCCAGTATTATATTACATAAAGATAAAGAAAATTCAAAGATGATTCCCGAATATTCAATCCATTATACAATTGAGAAATTTAATGCTGATAAATATTATACACTTGATTATGAAAATGATAAAACTCTTCAGGTTTTTCCTTGTACTTTAAGTGTTGAAGCAGGTGATTTTTTGTTGTTTACCGGAAATAGATTGCAAAATGGCAGTGTATTAGCTGGATTGCAGTTTTTTACATTAAAACCAGGACAAACAAAAAACATCAATATTTCTATGAGAAAAAGCATTTCTACTCAAAAAGTAATTGGTAAAATAAGTCTGAAAGAAAAATTATTTTCATTAAATGCATCTAAAACACAGGAAATAAGAGCAATAATAAATGGGAAAAAGGCAGTAATAATTTGGTTTGAACCTGGTAAGGAACCAAGCAGACATGCTGTTGTTGATATTGGAAAATTAAAAGCTGATTTCGAAAAATGGGGAGGTAATTTTAGTTTGGTTTTGCCTGATAATATGAAAGATAATTTTGACAAAGCAACCTTAAATGAATTGCCTACACAAACAAAATTATATGTTGATAAAAATGAATTTCTTAAGCAAATAGAAAGTTCTACAAAAATCAAATTATCTGAAGATTATCCAATTGTAACGGTTATAAATGAAAAAGGAGAAATAATCTATTTGTCGAAAGGTTATAAAATTGGAACCGGAGAGCAACTTTTGAAAATACTTTAAAATCAGTTTTTTACAATGTTTTTGTAATGATTATATCGTTCCAGAATTTCTGTAACAAACTGATAGGTTTCGTATCCTCTTGAATAACCATATTTTACAACAGGATCGTTGTAATATTTTGGTTTTGATTTAAGTTTCATATAATAATCTACATGATTGGTCCAAATATTGGGATTTTTTCCATATTTTTTTGCCAGATTGCGAGCATCAAGAACATGATAAATACCTGTATTGTAAGATGCTAAAATAAATTTTATTCGTTCTTCAGGGTTATTAATTTCTTTTGGTAAAAATTTATCAATCAGAATTTTAAGTTTTAATCCTGCTTTTATTTGTTCAGAAACGGATGATTTGGATGTAATTCTGAATTTTCTGGCGGTTTCAGGCATCATTTGCATTATTCCAAAAGCCCCCGACCATCCTACCAACTCAGGATGAAATTGTGATTCCTGATATATCAGCGATGCAACCAAACGCCAATCCCAGTTAATCATTTTGCTATGTTGCTTTATTTCTTTATCATACTTCGATATTTTACCCCCTTTGATACTGTAAAATTCACTTTGAACGATTTTTACCGAACGTGGATTTCGATAATATTTATCATAAATGTTTTGATACTCTTTAGTCTGCTTAAATCCTCTTATCCAATTATTTAATACAATTAGTAAGCTGTCTGATTCTTTTCTGACCCCCCATGAAAGGTTCTGTAAAAAACTTACAGGCGTCTGAATATCAATATTTTTATAATACGATTTGTTTACTACCGCAAAATTTTCATCTGCAATCGTATAATCAATAGTTCCATTAGCAACTAATTCCATAAGTTGTTCTGTTTCAATAGTGTCAACAACTACAATATGGATGCTGTCTCCAATCTCGTTTTGAATATTCAATAGCCTGTCGTAGTGTACACTATTTTTCTGAACATGGACAGTTTTCCCTCCCAGATTTAAAAGATTTCGTATTAATAAGGTCTTTCTCAGATTGGTATCATTATTGGAATAAGGATTCCTTTGTACAAGCACTTGACGTGTTTGCGTAATAGGTGTAGTAAAATTAATAAGTTTTCTTCTATCGCGGGTAATTGTAATGTTATGAGCAATTAAATCGCATTTTTTAAGAGCAAGGAGACTGATGTTGGATGCAAGATTGTTAGTGATTTTAAGTTCGAGTTTTACCCCCAAATGCTTGGTAAATTCTTTTAGCATTTCCAGCTGGAAACCCATAGGTAAGCCTTTGTAAATAAAATAATCTACTGAATTATAATTGGTTGTAACAACCAATGTGCCTCTTTTCTTTATTTTTCTCAACAAATCATCATCATTAAATGCTGATTTTTTATTTTCATTTTTGCATGAAAACAAAAGAAAAATACAGATTATCAGTAATAAAAATTGTTTAGAAAAATATCGATACGACATATAATAAAATTGGACGTACGAATTTACAATAAAAAATTTAATTATCAATTTTATTTTTAATAGAAATTTGATTTATAGTGCTTTGTGATTTAAAAATCTTTATTGCAACTTTCCTTCTGTTGCCCATGCCTATAGCGTTTTCCGCCTTCCAAACCTTCTTCTTTGTTACATTTTCCACCTTTACTTTTATCGCAACCAAACATATTCATGAAAAGGAGGTTAAGATTTTGATATTGATCCTCTCGGAGAACTTTTTTTAGTTCAAGATAATGTTTTACAGTGTGATGCAATAGTTTTGATTGAGATTTTTCTATTTCCGAGATGTAATTTTTAACTTTGATACTATCAGGATTTTTTTCTGAAAGTTCTGTCAATAAGGCAATTCTTTGTTCCCTCATGCCTTCAAAAATTAATTTTGCTTCTGCTTTTGAGGCATCCTTAATTTCCTTGAATTTTTTTTCTTGTTCATCGTTTAAATTTAATTCTTTGCGTATAAACTCATGTGGGTTTCTATGAAAAGGTTCTTTACATTCAAGTTTTTCTTTTTCTTTATAGACCTTAATTAAAATAGTTGTTATAGCTGCAATATTAATAACCAATCCGATAGCTATTACCCAACCTAATATTTTGTTTTTGCTAAAATATTCCATATTCTATTGATTTGATGTTAGTAACAATTCAAAGTTATCATTATTCATTTCTGATAAATAATTTTCTTCCGCATATTTTTTTAATTGAGAGTTGCTGCTTTCTTCAGTTACTGAACTTATTGAAATATATTGATTTCCGATAAAAACACCTGTAAAAATACCCAAAAGCAAAAGGCTTACCAATGAGGCTGGTTGCAAAATCCTTTTAACAAAGTATGGAGTTTTGGTATTTTTGTTTTCCAATTTCTGTTTTAATCTTGTAAAAAAGTAAGGGTCTTCAGTAAATTCTACAATTTTATTTTTAGAGAGATATGCCTCAGAAACATTGCCAACCAATAATTTGCAATGGTCGCAATGATTGATATGAGCATTAAATGCTTCAATATCTCGTTGCGATAATTCTTTGTCGATAAAGAATAAAATATTGTTTTCTATTTGATTGCAATTCATTTCTTTCATATTGATATTGTTTGACAATAAATTTTTTTTAAACTTGCGTTTCATGTTATTAATTATAATAGTTTATCAGATATTTTTGGAGGTTGGTTTTTGCTCTGTGTATCAATGATTCAACTGCTGAAAGACTGGTCTGCATAATTTCAGCTATTTGTTGATAAGACAATTCCTCATATTTATTAAGGGTAAATGCTATTTTCTGGTTTTCAGGCAGTTTGTTTAGTGCATTTTGCAAAATATTTTTTCTTTCTTCACTTATTAAATTATTATTAGGCATATCAGATTGATGTGCTGATATTTTTTGAGTTTCGTTATTTTCTTTTCCAAAAAAACTTTCTATACTTTTTACCCATTTTCTTCGGTTGATTACTTTAATGTAATTCAATGATTTATTTACTGCAATGCGGTAAATCCAAGTAGATAATTTTGATTCTTTTCTGAATTTATCTATCGATTCATAAACTTCAATAAAAACATCCTGTGCAATATCCTGAGCATCTTCGTAATTGCCCAAAAGACTATAGCATGTATTTATGACCTGTTTTTGATACTTCAGTACCAATTCTTTGTAAGCAGCTTCCTTTTTTTGAAGAACACCTTCTACAAGTTCTGATTCGGTCATTTATTATGCTTGTCTATTAATTTTTTATAAAGATAAAAAAACCTTGTTGATTAACAAGGTTTTTTAAAGTTTTAAAATTGAAATTACTATTTAGTTCCTACAGATGTGTTTCTTCCACAGGTATTTCCATTTCCACACCCATGTCTGTGTTTGTTGCCATTGCCGTTGCATTTTCCTGTACCTGAACAATTTTCATTACCTTTGCTGTCTTTTTTGCAATTAGTAGCTTTATTGTCGCATTTACCATCATTATTTTTATCGGTAAAATTTCCGCATTTGCCTTTAGTTCCCATTTTTGATTCATGGTTATCGCAAACGCCATTTTTGTTTTTGTCAACAAATGTACCTGATGTAATAGTTTGCTGTTCAGATTTTACAACAACTTTGTCTGTTTTTTCCTGAGTTTGAGCTGATAAATTACTTGTTGAAAGAATAAATCCTAAAAGGATTACTGCTAAAAAAATTACTTTTTTCATGTTTAATGTTTTTTAAAGTTATTAATAATGTTTTTTCGTTTTTTAATAAGACATAATTTCTTAAGAAAACTTGCACAAAAAATTAAAAATTTAAAACGACCATGTTTCTTCCAAGTCCCAATTAGCTCGTATTGTGATTTTTGAAGGATAAAAAAACACATCTTCCGGTTGTATATTTTTCAAATAATTACCTGTATCCCATTTGCTGTTTGCATTTTTATCTTTAATGGCTTTTATTTGATAATTACCAGGCTGTAAATAGTTAAATATTAATGTGTTATTTTTATTTAGAATTTTTTCAGCACTAATTTCTCCTTTTTCATTAAGTAGTTGAATAACAAAAGAATTAATACTATCCTTGTTGTTTGTTTTTAAAAGAAAACTGCCTAAATCTTCTGCCATATTTGTTTTAAAATTTACAACTAAGCTATCGTTTCCATTTCCTGAAATATCCTTAAAAGTGTTTTGTTTTAATACAAGTTTGTAGGGTTGGTCAGATTTTAAAGCTTGTTTATAACTGAATTTCCTGCTATTGCTATCAGATTTGAAAGCAAAAATATTGTTTGTATCTTTATCTGTATATAGTGTAAGTGATATTGAATCAGTATTTAAGACAGGTAAAGATGTGTAAATATGAATTTTTTCAAAATAATTGTGTATTGCTGAAATATTCGTTTTTACATTGTTTTTAATCAGCGGGTTAATGCTTTTTCGCTTGTAAATATAGATGCTGTCTTTTCCATGATTAATATCCTGAACAGATATAATTATTGAATCCAGATCAGGTTTTAAGAGCCAGAATGTTAAACTATCTCTATTTTTATTCCACTCATCTATCTTGAATTGATTGCTATCTTTTGGATATATCATTTTATAATTAAGAGATTTAACAGGATATCTGAATTCAATAACAGCAGTGTTGTTATTTTTGAATTCTGCTTTAAGTATTTTTTGAGTTGAATCTATTTCTTGAAACAATCTCAAATCTTTAACTGACAATAATTTATAGGCCTGACTAAGTTTGTTTAAACTATCTGAAATTAAACTGTCTTTTGGAATTTTCGATATTTTCAAACTATCTTTAAAACTTGTATCAGGCTTTATAATTGGTTTAATATGAGGTATAACTAAAGAATCGGCAAATGCAATTTTTTCAGTAATATCGTCAAACTTCAGATTGTTATTTAATTCCTTGATTGCAAATATTTTGTATGGCATATCTCTCAGATTATTTAATCTGAAGCTGCCATCTTCTTTTGTTTTGCTTACATAATAGGGTTTTTCTTTATAAGGTATTGAATCATCATATTTATCATATAATAATACATATACATCTTTTTCAGGGTTTTGGGATGCAGCATCAATAACTTTGCCTGTAATTGTAAGAGAGTCGATAATGGAGCCTGTTGAAAACACAAATTCATAGGAAGAAAGTGGATTTCCTTCATTGAGATCGGTAATGGCATCGCCAAAAAACAAAGTATAAGTAGTATTTTCTTTAAGTTTTTCTTTTAATTCGATAATTAGTTTTTTTCCCCGGGTTTTTACTTCCGGAAGTTCTTTTAAAGGAGGCGATATAATTAATTGTGAATTAAGATCTTTCAGGTATAAAAATTCATCAAAATCTATTTCAATTTTATTTTGCTTAAAATTGCATGTATAATTTGCCGGAATACATTGTATTGGTTTTGGCGGATTCGTATCTTTTGGCCCACCATTTGGTGCAACCATATTTGCACATGAAGTAAAAATTATTATTGCAATAGATAATATGCAAAAAACCAGTATTTTATTGCTTTTCAAGATATCAACATTTTTTAAAATGCAAAGATGCAAATTTTTTAAGTATTAATTACATCTTTGTAATTAAACCAATTGCAAAAAATTGTTAAGTTCATTAATAATTTTTTCATGATCGAAAGCCAGAGATGGTAATTTGCTAATTGAAAACCAGTTTGCATCGGCTGCATCATCGCCGGCTATTGGTATTGCATTGTAGTGATTCATAAAACCATAATGAATTATACTTACAGTTCGACCTCTAGGATCTCTGTTTAAATCGCCATAAGTATAAAATTGTTTTAGTTCAACACCCGATATACCTGTTTCTTCTTTTAGTTCTCTTTCAGCAGCCCGAAGCAGTGTTTCTTCCATATCAACAAAACCTCCTGGTAGTGCCCATGAGTTTTTAAATGGTTCATTTCCTCTTTTTATCAGAAGAATAAAAACCTGATTATTTACTTTTCTAAATAATGCAATATCAACTGTAAGCATTAATCTTGGATATTCGTAGCAATACATTTGTTTGAAATATTTTATAAAAAAAGGTAGAAATAATTGATTTCTACCTTTTTAAAGTTGAAGTTAATTTAATTATTTTATTGAAATGAACTTATCTTTAGCAGTTGCACAAACCGCACATAGTTCATCAATTTTTCCTGCTGCAAATGTGTTTCCGCAAGTTGGACAAACAAAATACTCAATTTGCATTTTAGCTAAATTTTTTGCGGCTAATGCATCAATAGCAATTTGATATAAACTGGCGTGGTTTTTTTCAACATTCATTGCCCAATAAAAAGAATTGGTTGCATCGGCAATCGTATCTGCTGTAGATGTTTTTATAAAATCCGGATACATTGTTTCTACTTCATATTTTTCGCCTTTTATTGCATCATCCAGATTTTCTTTGGTAGTTTTTACCTCAAATTCTGGTTTAATAGGTTCCATAGTTTCACCCAAAACTGTTAATACTTTTGTGTGATTTTGAGCATGGATTTCTTCTGATTTAGATGTAGCACGAAACAGTACTGCAATTTGCATAAATCCTTCTTCTTTAGCTTTCTCGGCATAAGCAGCATACTTAGCGCTTGCTGTAGTTTCTCCTATAATTGCCGCTTTCAGATTTTCGATTGTTTTTTTGGGTGCAGCAGGTTCAGTTGGCTTGTTGTTTCCACAACTTGTAATTAATGCAATCCCTGCAATAATTACCATAAATTTCAATAAATTTTTTTTCATAAAACATTTTTTTACGAACCTTAGAAGTGTCCATTTTCTCTGGTTCAAAATTGATAATTAGTTAGTTATATTGGACATTGTTTTTTAAATAAAGATTTTAATGAACTGCGTAATTATAAACAAGTGTGCCTCCGGTATATCCAGTAATACCAACACTAATCATTGATAATGCATATAATGTTATTACCAACCATTTTAGTTTGGCGTTTTCAATGTTTTTGTAATTCATGTATGTTCTTAATATAGTAGCAATTGCAATTGCAAACATGGTTATTTTCGCAAAAATTTCATGATTTTCTTTAATTTCACCAGTAATCCCATTTAATTCTTCTGTAAAAAATTCACCTGTTAAATATGCAGTTATTGAGCTTATTGTTCCTAAAATCATAAGATAATATCCGAATTTCAAGAAATTGTATTCTTTTTTTACAAACAGGCTTAAAATATCAAAAAGGAATCCAACTGTAATTAAAGCGATTGGAAAATGGACAAACATTGGGTGTATGTGGCTGCTGTCGAACATGTAATTATACTTTTTAATTCATTAATTAAAGTGTAAAATTAATTAATTTTTCAATAGAAAGAGAATAAAAAAAGCAAACCTTTTGAGTTTGCTTCTATTTTTTTTAAAGAACGGCTTGTTAATTGTTTACGATTTCGTCTATTCCACTATCAACCAAAATTCTACCACAATATTCGCATACAATAATTTTTTTATGCATACGAATATCTAATTGGCGTTGAGGTGGGATTTTATTAAAACATCCACCACACGCATCTCTTTCAACCATAACGACTGCTAAACCGTTTCTTGCATTATCGCGAATGCGTTTGTAAGCAGTTAGTAATCTTTCTTCTATTAATTTCTGATTTTCAATAGATTTCTGAATGAGTTCTAATTCTTCTTTTTCAGTTTCGTTTATAATATCTTGTAATTCAGATTTTTTAATATCTAAATCATTTCTGCGTTCTAATAAAGTTTTCTGAGCTTTTTCAACTTCTTCTTTTTTGATTTCTAAAGCAATGGCGAATTCTTTAATTCTTTTTTCATTTAACTGAATTTCAAGGTTTTGAAATTCAACTTCTTTGGTTAAGGAATCATATTCACGATTGTTTCTAACGTTATTCTGCTGGTCTTCATAACGTTTGATAAGCATTTGACAATCAGAAATTGAAGCTTTCTTCTCGCTGATATTTGATTCCAGACTTTTGATTTCTGAAATAAAATTATCAATACGGGTTTCTAAACCTGCAACTTCATCTTCCAAATCCTGTACTTCCAAAGGAAGTTCACCGCGGATGATTCTGATTTTATCTACCTGAGAGTCTATTTGTTGTAAAGAATATAGTGCTACCAGTTTGGTTTCTACACTTACATCAGCGTCTTTGGCGATAACATCTTTAATACTGTTATCAACAATCTGGTTTTCAGCCATTATATCGGTAATTGGTTGGTTTTTATCACCTTTTGTTGTCTTTGCCATATATATCGAATTTGTATTTACAGGTAATGAATTGGATTTGTATTATTTTCTGAAATTAAAACTGCAAAATTAGGAAATTTTTTTGTAATAATTGTATATAATAATTCTTTTGTAAATTGTTCACTTTCAAAATGACCAATATCGGCAATCAAAATTTTGTTTTCTGCTTCAAAAAAATCGTGGTATTTTACATCTCCTGTTATGAAAATATCTGTTTTTGCTGTTATTGCATCTTTAATAAGAAAGCTGCCTGAGCCACCGCAAATTGCAACATTCTTAATTTTTTTTCCTGATAAATTACTGTGTCTTATGCATTTGCATGACGTTATTTTTTTTATTTCTGAGAGAAACTGAGTTTCATCTGCTTCTTCAATTTCTCCTATTATTCCGCTTCCTATATTCGCAAAGTAATTTTCGAGTTTATAAATATCGTAAGCAACTTCTTCATAAGGATGAGCTTGTAGCAATGCTTCAACAACTTTGTTTTCAATATAAAACGGGAAAATAGTTTCAATTCTGATTTCTTTTTCAAAATGAAGTTTTCTTGGTTCACCAACAAAAGGATTAGCATTTTCAAGGGCTTTAAAACTTCCTTCACCTTCAGTATTAAAGCTGCAACTATCATAATTGCCAATTTGTCCGGCACCAGCCTCAAAAATTGCTTTTCTAACTTTATCTGCATGAATTACAGGGCAAAAGAAAACCAATTTTCTGAAAATATCTTTTTTGGGCTGAAGACTTCTCAGGTTTTTTAAACCAAGCTTTTCAGCCAAAACAGAATTAACACCATTAATTACATTATCAAGGTTGGTATGAGCAGCATAAATTGCAATATTGTTTTTAATTGCTTTAATTATTATTTTTTCAATAGAATTATTTCCGTTAATTTTTTTTAATCCTTTAAAAATCAAAGGATGATGTGAAATAATTAATTGACAATTTTTTTCAATAGCTTCATCAAGAATGGTTTCTGTTATATCTAAACAAATCAGAATTTGATTAATTTCTGAATTTTTATCACCAATGATAAGTCCTGCATTATCATATGTTTCCTGTAAATGAACAGGAGCTATATTTTCGATAAGATCAGTTATGTCTTTAATAATCATAATATATTAATTTTTTAAGCAACGAACAGATAAGCCATTATTAAATTGTTTGCCAGAAATAATAAAATCGCTTGAATTATAATATAATTGAAGCATAAGAGCTTGATTGCTACTGCTTGATGTTAATGACCACCAATTACCCTCGATCCAAAGCCCGCTATATAAACCAGTTTGGTCTTTTATTCCACCAGGTAAAGCAGTAAATCCACTTTGATTTGTTGCACTATTAATATTCCCTGATGTTACCCAATGTGAGTTTCCAGCTTCTTTTAATTTATCACCGGCAATAGAAACTCCACCTAAATAATCTCTCAACACAATTAAATCATTATATGTTGGAACTTTCCAGCCAACAGGGCAAATAGAGTCAGACTTAACTGCATAATGATTATAGAGTTTGCCGTAAGTGATAAAATGTGATGAATCGTTATTATAATTGGTACATGCACCTGTTGTAAGATTATCCCATGGAAGAGATGATGAATTAATAATTGTTCCGTTTCTATATCTTGTTGTTTTTAAATTTGATGTCATCCAGACTTGTGTACCAATTGTAATTGTATCGTATAAATTTCCATCAATGTCAGAAACGGTAAACTGGGAATTTTGAGAGGTAGTAAATGCTATATTATTTCCGTAAGATGTACCCATGCCATTAATTGCATAAGCTCTCAGATTATAGTTTGTATTTGGCATTAGATTAGTTAAATTGCTGACAAAACTGCCAGTTCCGTTTCCGCTGCTAATTTTGGTATTTGAAGTTGTAGGATTTGCTGTTGTGCTATAGCAAACTCCTCTTTCAGTAACAGCTACTCCACCATCAGAAGTAACATTACCGCCGCTAACAGCTGAGGTTGAACTGATATTGCTAACAGCAGAAGTTGTAACTGTTGGTGCAGAAGCCACATCCTTTATACATCTGATAGCCAAGCCGTTTCTGAAACTGTGATTTCCTTCAACAATTGCTTCTGAATTATAATCAATACTTTTATAAAAGCCTCTGGTTGTAGTTGATAATGTAGATGTCCAGAAAAATACATTTTCTCCGGAAACAGTAAACAAGCCATCACTACCTCTTTTTCCGTTTGGAATTGCAGTAAAATTGCTTGAATTGCTAGCTCCTGTATTCGGTGTAAGCCAATTAGTTGTGCCGGCTTCTTTTAGTTTGCCACCAGCAAGAGATGAACTGCCAAGATATGTAATTAATGTATTCCATTCCGTTTGGGAAGGTATATGCCAACCAAGAGGACAAACTTTTCTTGAATCGGAAACTACATAATAATTATACATTCTTCCATAATTAGAAGGATTTGCAGTACTGTTATTGAAATTAGAATAAGCAGCTGTATCAACGCTTGACCATTGAGTAGCATCAGTTATCAATGATATTGGATTACCATTGTTAAATTTGGTTGCTTTCAGATTTTGTTTTAGCCAAATCTGAGTGCCGATAATAACTGTATCATAATCATTTCCATCAATATCTGTAACTACTCCACTACTTCCTCCTGTAGGCAAAGTATTAAAGTTGATTTCAGTGCCAAAAGCAGTATCAGTTGAATTTATAGCATATGCTCTCACGTAATAAGTAGTGTTAGGAGTTAACCCGCTAAGCTGACTTATAAAACTTCCTGAACCACTGCCATTTGTGGTTTTATAATTATTAAGCTTCGGATTGGGTTGGGTATTCCAGCAAATACCGCGGGCTATTACTGCCGAACCACCTTCAGAGGTAATATTTCCGCCGCTAACAGCAGTAGTTGTTGTTATTCCTGTAATACCTGAAGTTGTAACTACAGGCGCAGTTGCAACAGAAGGATTGGTCGTAAACATCACTTGATTGCCATAATAAGTGCCTAAAACATTGGTTGCGTAAGCTCTTGCATAATAAGCAGTTGCAGGATTTAATCCGGTTATATTACTGGTAAAATTTCCGGAACCGCTTCCATTTGTTGTCTTATTACCGAAAATATTAGGATTTGAGGATGTACTCCAGCAAACTCCTCTTGCAGTTATAGGACTACCTCCATCAAAAGTAATGTTACCACCACTGATTGCTGAATTTGATGTAACACCTGAGGTTGAATTGGTTGTTAAAACTGCATCGCTGTAATTCAGAGTATTAAATGTTAGCTGATTTCCATAACTGATACCTGCAATATTTTTTGCATAAGCTCTTACATAATATTGTGTTCCCTGACTTAAGCCACTTATATTACTTGTAAAACTTCCTATTCCTGTACCATCTAAAGTTTTGTTGTCGGTATAAATCGGGTTTGGGTTCACACTATAACATACTCCTCTTTCTGTAACAGCTCCTCCCCCGTCTGATGAAATAATTCCACCACTTACTGCTGTTGTAACTCCCGGATTTGTAATAGCAGTTGTAGTTAGTGTTGGTTTAAAAATAGTATCAGTAGAAAAAGAAATTGTATTGCCATAAACTACTCCTGCAGCATCTGTTGTTGCATAAGCCCTTAAATGATAAACGGTTCCATGCGTTAAACCTGTCAGATAGCTTATAAAAGATGCATTTCCTGTACCATTTGTAGTTTTTAAATCATTTATAGTAGGAGTTTGATTAGTACTACTCCAGCAAACCCCCTTCGAAGTGATTATTGCATTCCCATTATTAATAATAGTTCCTCCGCTTGTAGCAGATTCTGTGGTAACATTACTAACAGCTGTTGTGGTTATTTGTGGTAATATGATGGCAGATGTTGTAAAACTCTGCTGATTTCCATAATATGTATTCGAAGAATTAGTTGCATATGCCCTTACATAGTAAAGAGTTGCAGGCATTAATCCTGATAGATTACTTACAAAAGTACCGGTTCCGGTTCCATCTATACTAAATTCACTTGCTGTTATTGTTGGATTGGTGTTTGTACCCCAGCAAACTCCTCTGGAGATAATAGGACTTCCACCATCGCTGCTTATGTTACCTCCGCCAGAAGCAGAATTTGCAGTAATACTACTAATTGCATAAGTAGAAATAACGGGCTGTGTTGTAGATGCGGCTGTTGTAAAACTTTGCTGGTTTCCGAAAGCAGTTCCGTTAGCATTTATTGCATAAGCTTTTACATAATAAGTTGTATTGGGAATAAGACTCGGAATCTGAGTTGAAAAAGGACCAACACCCAAGCCTACAATAATCTTATTATTTGATATTCCGGGATTTGGAGTAGTTGCATAGCATATTCCCCTTTCGGTAATATTTGCACCCCCGTCTGAGGTAATCACACCCCCGCAATAAGCAGAATTTGATGTAACTGAAGTAACAGCACTGGTTGTTAAAACAGCTAAGTTGTTATTACATGGACCCCACTGTGGTATTCCGTTGCAATAGGTTAATGTCTGACCATTGCTTCCTCCTGATACTACAACCCATTGGTTACCATTCCAGTAAAGCATATCTCCTGGCGAATTCCCAGATATTGATGTACTTGTGCCTGGTATTCCTTGCTGCCCTTGAGGCCCAACAAGGTTGGTCGGGTTTCCCCATCCTGCAATGGTTTTTGGTCCAAAAATCTGAAATGTATTGGTATTTATATAAAAATCCCCATTATTACCTATTAAAACATCAGGATTAATAGTTCCGCTTAAAATCGATTTTCCATCAGTCCCGGCGGGTCCTTGTGTTCCACTTCCTCCTCCATTTGCTGCATACAATGCAAACGGAACACTTGCCAATTGACTGCCAGGTAATTGAATAAAATTGTTTATCCCTCCATTTGAATATGAAATAGTAACAAAGATGTGATAAGATCCTGTACTCCAATCTATATTATCGAAAAACATATTTGTAAAAGGACTACCTTTTCCTATTTCAATTATTAATAATCCATTTGAATTAGTTTTTGCTAAGTTGTGATTTTCAGCATAAACCATTTGATTGTTAACATTTTGCGAAGTTGATATTTTTACTTCTACATCCATTATCTGATTTGCAAGCAAAACACCATTGTTGTCTCTTATAATAGCTTGATAACTAAAGAATTTTGGTGCCTGTGCTATTGATGTTAAATGAAAGAATCCGATTATTAATAGTAGTACTAATTTTTTCATAAGTAGTAGATTTTAATTGTTTTTACTATACCCTGTACTAGGGTAATTAATCCATCTTTTAAAAATGAGTTTATAGATATTTTGTTAATTGATTTTAATGATTTTAAAGGTTTTAATCTCTTTATTCTTATCAAATACTTTTAAAAAGTAAGTTGATACCGGATAATTTGAAATTTTTATTTGAGTTAATTTGTTTTTTATTTGTTCAGTAAATAGTTGCTTCCCTGAAATGTCTATAAATGAGCATGTCAGATTATAAATAGAGTAGTTTTCAATAATTAATGTTAAATCATTTTTGGTTGGATTTGGGAAAACATTCATTATCAATTTAATATTTTCTGCTTCTTTAATTTCTGTAGCTGTCAGAATTTCATAAGTTTGCTGAACGCCTTCAGTAACTTTAAATGTTGCACTATCAATAGACGAATAAAAGATTTGTCCGATTGTATAACTTACTGATATACCTCCTGAAGAAGCATTTCCACCACCACTTGCTATCGTAGATTGAGCCTCAGTTAATAAAGATAAACCAATAATAAGTAAAACCAGAATATTTATCTTTTTTGAATAAAATTTATGTAATAATTTGTAATTGTTCAATTTATATAAGTTATTTAAAATTTATTTATACGATAGCAAATAAACAATTGTTTCAACAATTTGTTAATTGCCACAAAATTACATATTTTTTCTTTTATAAATTATCCAAATTGAAGAAATGTATTTTCGTTTGATAAAATTTAACTTTTAACCTTTATTTTTCCCGATTCGTCAGTTTTTTATTTTTATTTATACTAAAGCAATTTTACTTTGCAGAATATTTTAAAAATGAAAAAATGAAAAAATTTATAGCAATTCTAATATTATTATTCACTCAATTTTTTTTTGTGAGTGCTTCATCAGCTCCAAAAGGAACTATTCGCGGTACTGTAATTGACCGTATTACAAAGAACACCTTGCCAGGTGCAAATGTAGTTTTATTAAATAGTTCACCTGTAACAGGAACGTCTTGTAATGCTGAAGGCAAATTCAGGTTTGAAAATGTTGCCGTTGGCAGAGTTAGTCTGAAAATTACCTTTATGGGCTATAAAGATGTAATATTAAACAACTTAACCTTAAATACCGGAAAAGAACTGTTGCTCGAAATTGAAATGGACGAAAATGTTTTGACTCAAAAAACTGTAGAAATTAAAGCAAGTATTGACAAATCCAATGCATTAAATAAAATGGCTTCAGTAAGTGCCCGTAGTTTTACGGTTGAAGAAACCGGTCGCTATGCTGGCTCGCGAAATGATGTAGCACGTATGGCTTCCAATTATGCCGGTATAGTAGGGAGTAACGATGCTCGTAACGACATCATTATCAGAGGAAATTCGCCATCAGGCTTACTTTGGCGATTAGAAGGAATTGATATTCCTAATCCAAACCATTGGGGAGCTTCAACTGCAACCGGAGGCCCAGTTTGTATGCTGAATAATAATCTGTTATCCAATTCAGATTTTTTTACGGGAGCTTTTCCTTCTGAATATGGAAATGCAGTTTCAGGTGTTTTTGACTTAAAAATGCGTAATGGAAATAACGAAAAGCACGAATTTCTAGGACAAGTCGGATTCAATGGGTTTGAGATTGGTGCGGAAGGTCCGATAAGTAAAAAAGATGGTTCTTCTTATCTTATAAATGGCAGATATTCAACTATGGAAGTTATGGAAAAAATGGGTGCCGATTTTGGAACAGGAACGGGAATTCCTAAATATAAGGATTTTGCCATGAAACTGAATTTTCCGAAAACCAAATTGGGAAGCTTTTCTGTTTTTGCTTTGGGTGGTAACAGCGATATCGAAATTTGGGATTCCCGAAAAGATACTTCTGCAGAAAAAGTTGATTTTTATGGTGGTGAGGGTTTCGACCTTACCAACAGTGCCAATATGATAGTTGGCGGAATTACAAATACTTATTTCTGGGGAAGTAATACTTATACCAAGTTAACTTTATCGGCTGCACGTCATGGCTTTAAAACTATAGTTGATTCATTAACACCTGGAAATCAAGCTAAAATTGCAAATTATCGCAACGATTTTACGGAAGATTATCTGACAGCTTCTTTTCTTTTAAATCATAAAATAAGCAGCAGGAGTTATTTAAAAACAGGGTTATTTATTAAAGGCTTGGGGTTTAATCTGAATGAAAGAATTTATTTTAAAGCCGATAATGGATTGCGCACAGTTACCGATTTTAAGGGAAATACCTGGATGATACAACCTTATGTTCAATATCAATATAAATTTACAGATGACTTAATACTGAATACGGGTTTGCATGCTGTATATTTTGGTTTAAATCAGGATTATAGCATTGAGCCAAGAGCTGGGTTAAAATGGAGTTTTGCCGGAAATCAATCATTAAGTTTGGGTTATGGTATGCATAGTCAGTTGAATTCTATAAGTATTTATTTCCGTCAAACCAGAATGCCCGATGGAAGTTTCAAAAGATTGAATGAAGATCTGGATATGTTGAAAAGTCAGCATATTGTATTGGGTTACGACAGAAATTTAACTGAATTTGTACGCATTAAGTCGGAAATATATTATCAATATCTTAATAATGCAGCAGTTAACGGAAACGCATCTGATTATTATTCTATTCTGAATCAGGGTGCTAATTTTGGATATTCAACACCTGACACCTTGAAAGTTAGCGGAACAGGACATAATTACGGAGTAGAACTTACACTGGAACATTTTCTGAATAAAGGATTATATTATCTGGTAACAGCCTCATTATTTGAATCTAAATACAAGGGAAGCGATAATGTGGAACGTAATACTGCTTTTAATGGCAATTATGTGGTTAATGCATTAATTGGGAAAGAATTTGTTTTAGGTAGAAAAAATGAAAATGCAAAAGCAAAAACTTCCATTGGTTTTGATATAAAAACTACTTTTGCAGGAGGACAAAGATATACACCAAGTAGTGTGTCTTATGATGGAATATCAGGAAGATATGTTCAGAATTTTGATGAAAGCAAGGCATATTCGTTACAATACAAAGATTATTCGCGTACTGATTTTAAGCTTACTTATCGCAGAAACGGAAAGAGAATAACTCAGGAATTTGCCATTGATATTCAGAATTTGTTTAATCAGGAAAATGTGTATGCTGAAAAATTCAATCAGAAAACAGGCGTAAAATCATTTAGTAATCAGATGGGAATCATGGTGATACCACAATACAGAATTATTTTTTAATTAATCAAAAAAAGAAGCTATGAAGAAGACAGAATTTGAAGGTGTTGGTTTTAAAGACAAATGGGTTATTATAATTGGCATTTTGATAATGGGTGTTGTTTTTCCATTGTTAAACGGTATGTTTTTTAATATAAAAATGAATTTTGTGGTATTGAATATTATTTTTTCAACTTTCAGTACAACAGCTATGTGGCTGGGATGCAGGTTTATTATTAATAAAATATGGAAGCACTTCCCGTGGGATAAAAAACCCATAAAACACCTTGTATATGAAATTATTATCTTAGCAATTTATATACTACTGATTGTAAAATTTGTATTTTTTGTAGCTTCTTTGTTTTTGTCGGAAGAAATCGGCAAAGAATATAATTTCTGGAGTGTATATATTAGTTCTTTAATAATATCTATAATTATTTCATTTATTCACGAAGCTGTTTTCTTTTATATGCTGTGGATAAAGACCATCAAACGTGCCGAACAACTTGAAAGAGAAGGCTTGTTATCGCAATACGAAACCCTTAAAAACCAGATAAATCCACATTTTTTATTTAATAGTTTTAATACTTTAATATCACTTATTGAAGAAGATAAGAATGCTGCTTCAGATTATGTTCAGAAACTATCCGATTTCTTCCGAATCATACTTCAGCTTCGCGACAAAAGTATTATTACAGTTTCAGAAGAATTGGAACTGATAAAAACCTATATTTTTATTCAGCAAAAGCGTTATGGAAACAATCTGATAATGAATATTAAAATACCTCAGCAAGTGCTTGAAATGGGTGTGGCACCACTTACATTGCAAATGCTGGTTGAAAATGCCATCAAACATAATATTATTTCTACTGAGAAGCCTTTAAATATAGAAATATCTGTAACTGATAACAATTATCTGCTGGTTAAAAACAACCTTCAAAAACGAACTGATAATGAGCCATCTTCTGGTTTAGGTTTACAAAATATACGTAACCGCTATACTTTTTTAAGTGATAAAAAAACAGAAGTTATTGTAAACACAGAATATTATGCTGTAGCAATTCCGCTTTTAGAGGTTGTTTAAAATTTAATATTTATAAGCAGCGATTTAATGTTTATCAATTGTTGTTTATTTCTTTTTGAAAAACATTTTTATTGTTTTGGCAAATAAGCTTAAATTTGCATAAAAAACCGAAAATGTTACAGAAGAAAGAAATTCAATCATTTACAACTTACCGATTGGTAAAAAGCGAAGACTTAAATCATCATGGAACTCTATTTGCAGGTAGAACTGCAGAATGGTTTGTAGAATCAGGATTTGTTGCAGCTTCTTCAATCATAAGTCCTAAAAATATAATTTGCCTCAAAATACATGGAATGCACTTTTCGAAAAGTGTAAAACTTGGAGACACCATCTTTTTTACAAGCAAAATTGTATATTGTGGTAAAACAAGTATCATCGCTCATGTATCTGTTTGCACAATAAATTGTGATAAAAATCTGGTAGAAGGATTTATTACCTTTGTACATGTAGATGAAGATACCAAGCCGATACCACATGGTTTGGAAATGACTGCTACTACCGAAATTGATAAACAATTACAATTACAGGCTGTTAATTTAAAAAACAAATAAAATTTGTACTGATAATTTGTTGAGTATGGACGAAATAACAGAAGATTTTCAATCTGCATTGCAAGTACAACCAGGTATTGAACAACCCTCGGTTGTAAATCCGCATTTGGATAAAAATTTGCATAAAAAAAGAGCAGTTTTATCAGTAGATGAATATGTTGAAGAAATTATTCAAGGAAACAGAATCATTTTAAGCAAAGCTATTACGCTTATTGAAAGCTCTTTAAGCGAACATCAGCATATTGCTCAACAAATTATTGCCAAATGCTTACCAAAAGCCGGTGATTCAATAAGGATAGGCATTACCGGAGTTCCTGGTGTTGGGAAAAGTACATTTATTGAAGCCCTTGGAAAACATTTAACTTCAAAGGGGCATAAATTAGCTGTTTTGGCTATTGATCCTAGTAGCGAACGTTCAAAAGGGAGTATCCTTGGAGACAAAACCCGTATGGAAGAGCTTGCTACTGATGCAAATGCATTCATAAGACCTTCTCCTTCTGCGGGTTCTTTGGGAGGCGTTGCCCGAAAAACAAGAGAAACCATTGTGTTGTGTGAAGCTGCCGGTTTTGATATTATTTTTGTTGAAACTGTTGGTGTTGGACAATCTGAGACTACTGTACATGGAATGGTTGATTTTTTCCTATTGTTGATGCTGGCTAATGCCGGAGATGAATTACAGGGAATAAAGCGTGGCATAATGGAAATGGCTGATACCATAGCAATTAACAAAGCTGATGGCGATAATTTGAAAATGGCAACTTTAGCTAAAGCTCAATATCAGAATGCTTTACATTTATTTCCTCCAACTGAATCGGGATGGATACCCGAAGTTTCCACCTGTTCGGCTTATACACGTGATGGTATTAAAAATGTTTGGGAAATTATTTTGAAATTTGTAGATTTTACAAAAAACAATAATTTCTTTGATATAAAACGCCAGCATCAGGCTACGAAAATTATGCTGGAAACTGTAAATGAAAATCTGAAAAATAGATTTTATTCAGACAAAAATATCCAGAAACAAATAACCAAGTATCAGCAGGATATACTCGAAAATAAAATCAGCTCTTATGTTGCAGCGCAATTATTGCTCGATACGTATTTTAATGATAAATTTAATGAATAACTTTGATTAATGGCAAAGCAAAAGTTTTACGTTGTTTGGAAAGGTTTGAAGCCCGGAATTTATAAAAGCTGGGCCGAATGTGAATTGCAGATAAAAGCTTTTGAAGGAGCTCTTTACAAATCGTTCGAAAGTTTTGAAGAAGCTGAAAAGGCATTTGTTTCTAAGCCTCATCAATATATTGGCAAACCCAAATCAACCATTGCTTCATTAATTCAAGGTCATAAACCTATTATTCCCAGCATTTCGGTTGATGCGGCCTGTGCCGGAAATCCGGGACTTATGGAGTACAGAGGCGTTGATACCGAATCGAAAAAACAGTATTTTCATAATGGCCCATACAGAAACGGAACCAATAATATTGGTGAATTTCTGGCTATTGTTCATGGCTTAGCGATGCTTAAAAAGCACAATTCAAATTTACCTATTTACAGCGATTCTCAAACCGCAATTGCATGGATAAAAGCTAAAAAAGCCCGAACCAAACTCGAAATGAATGCTGAAAATAAAGACTTATTTGAATTGATACAAAGAGCTGAACATTGGCTTAATACAAATACATGGCACAATACTTTGCTTAAATGGGAAACCGAAATCTGGGGCGAAATTCCTGCTGATTTTGGTCGGAAATAAAAAAATATCAACCAAATTATTCTTGATATTTATCAGACTTTATTATATTTGCAATTCTAAAAATAAATATCTTAAACTAAAAAACAAATAGTGAATGGAGTACAATTGGTATGCATTATATACTTTTTCCCGAACAGAAAAAAGAGTTAAAGAGCGACTTGAAGAAGCCAATATTGAAGTATTTTTACCTCTGAGCAGAAAGTTGCGAAAGTGGAAAGATCGGAAAAAATATGTAGAAGAACCTATGATTTCTTCCTATGTTTTTGTAAAAGTAAGCGAAAGAGAATATTATAAAGTACTGGAAACAGAAGGTATTGTCAGATATGTTACTTTTTCGGGCAAAGCTGCTCCTATTCCCGAATGGCAAATTGATGTCATGAAAAAAATTGTTGAATCTAAATACCCTGTACTACTTACAGTTGAAAAACTGCAACCAGGTTGTAAAATCAGAATTATTTCAGGCGTTTTTACAGGGATTGAAGGTGAAATGGTTAGTTTTAGAGGGAAAAAGAATCTGATAATCAGGCTAGATCAGGTTGGACAATCCATATTGGTAAATATACCGGGTGAAGATGTAGAAGTTATAGAAAAGAAAGAAGATTGTAATAACGAACTATAAAAACAATAAAAAATGAGTTCACATAAAATATGTATGATTGGTCTGGGTTATGTTGGTTTGCCTTTGGCTGTTGAATTTGCAAAACATTACCCTGTTGTTGGTTTTGATATCAAACAAGAAAGAATTGATGGTTTGTACCAAGGACATGATAACACACTGGAAGTTGATGATGAAAATCTTCAATCCGTACTTACCAAAAATATGTCTGAAAATTCAGGAATGTTCTTAACCAGTAAGTTAGAAGACATTAAAGATTGTAATATTTATATAGTTACTGTTCCTACTCCGGTTGATAAAAATAACCGCCCTGATTTGTATCCACTTGTAAAAGCAAGTGAAACAATAGGTAAGGTTATCAGCAAAGGCGATATCGTTATTTATGAATCAACCGTTTATCCGGGTTGTACAGAAGATGATTGTTTGCCTGTGATTGAAAAAACTTCCGGAATGAAACTAAATAAAGACTTTTTTGCCGGTTATTCGCCCGAACGTATCAATCCCGGTGATAAAGAACATACCGTAACTACCATCCATAAAGTAACATCGGGTTCTACACCTGAAATAGCTGAGGTTGTGGATCAATTGTACAAAAAAGTTATCAAAGCAGGAACTCACAAAGCTCCTTCTATAAAAGTAGCTGAAACTTCTAAGGTTATCGAAAATTCGCAACGTGATATAAATATTGCCTTTGTAAACGAGTTGGCACGTATTTGTGCTCACATGGGATTAGATACCCGCTCAGTTTTGGATGCTGCCGGAACCAAATGGAATTTCCTGAAATTTTCACCAGGCTTGGTTGGCGGACATTGCATAGGCGTTGATCCTTACTATATTGCACAAAAAGCTCAGGAAGTTGGTTATCATCCTGAAATTATACTTGCCGGTCGCCGAATGAATGATGGCATGGGTGCTTGGATTGCAGCTCAGATTATTAAACTGATGATTCGCAAAGATATACCGGTTAATAAATCGAGAGCTCTGGTTCTGGGGATTACTTTCAAAGAAAATTGCCCAGATGTTAGAAATACCAAAGTTGTTGATGTGGTGAATGAATTGCGTCAATTTGGTTGTCATGTAGATATTTTCGATCCTTGGGCTGATGCCACTGAGGTTAAACATGAATATGGCGAAACTTTAATAACAGAGTTTAATCTGGCAAATTACAATACCATAGTTTTGGCAGTAGCTCATCATCAATTCGAAAATATAGATTTTAATCTCAGATCAAACCACAGTGTTTTGTATGATATCAAATCATTATTGCCACTCGAAATTGTAGATGGCAGATTATAAGACATTAAAAAAGAGGTTGTTTTAATAAAGCAACCTCTTTTTTATTCAACATGATTTGCAAATAGCTTTTACAAAAAAATGTCTTTTTCGACAAAATATAATTATTTGATTAACAAAGCAATACTCTGCTCAAAAATTGATTTTAAAATAAAAATAAAATTATAACAGTATTATTATATTTCTTCTTAAATATATAGTATATTTGCAATATGAATTTTTTGTAAAATAACTTTTATATTATTTAATATAATAGTTATCATAATATTAGAAAATTCAGGCAATGGATATAAACTAGCATTTGTAATTATAATTTATTTTTGTGATATAATTAATTACAAAATATTAAGAATCAATTTTTTAATTTAAATATTAATTAAAAGGAAAAAATCATGCAAGAAACAAGAAACACTCTGACAGGTGTTTCCAATGAAGGAAACACCACCACCGAACCAATTTTTCATGCCCTGATAAAGGGCAAAGAAGAAACTGAGTTGACAAACGATATAAAAATAGCCGGTATTTACATCAAAGAAATCAAATTTTTTGCCGGTAAAGCCTTCGAAAACACACCTCAAATACTCGAAGAATTCGGAATAGGAATATACAGATATAATAAAATTCATCAGACCACATTAATTGAGTGGCTGAAAATTATTCATGCCTCATGTTTGAAATACGAAAAGGAATTAGTTGGATGTGGGATGAACACCAAACTGATTTCAGATATTCACGATAATATTACCAAGCTTATTATTCACAGTAATAAAATTTCGTAAAAATTTTTTAATAAAAATAAAAAAGCAAATAGCTTGTAAATATATAATTTACAAGCTATTTGCTTTTTTATTTTCTCATCTTTTTTCAAGATTAAGTATAAAAATTTCTACACCTTCGTCATATCAATCTCAAAATTAAACTCTTTTTCAGGATGGCTGCAATGCAAAACACATTGGTCGCAAACTGATAATTCGCCACGGAGACGTTTTTTTACCATATCTTCAACGCGGTAACGTAAAGCCTCTACACTTATTTTCTGGATAATTTCGTCTGCAAAAGCATACATCAACAGCATTTTGGCATTGTGTTCGCCAATTCCTCTCGAACGGATATAAAACATTGCCTCTGTATCTAATTGGCCTACTGTAGCTCCGTGACTACATTTTACGTCATCAGCGTAAATTTCCAAAAATGGTTTGCTGTTAACTTTGGCTTTGTCTGTCAGTAAAATATTTTTATTTTTTTGGAAAGCATTGGTTTTCTGAGCATCTTTATGTACTATAACATGTCCGTTGAAAACTCCACTTGCAGTATCGTCCAAAATACCCTTGTAAAGTTCATTGCTATAACAATTTGGATGCAAATGTTCTACATGAACCAGATTGTCAATATGCTGCTTGCGATCCATCAGATACAAGCCATAAATATTTGTTTCGCAACCTTCGCCATCCATCATAACGTAATTGTCATTTTTAAGTATTCCTCCATTCAAACTCAGTCCATTACTACAGATTCTGGCATTGCGTTCGAGATGGAAAAAGCTTGAATTAATCAATGTAGAAGCATTGTTTACATTCTGCATTTTATAATGATCGAAACTTGCATTTTCATCAATAAAAATTTCTGAAACCGTATTACTTAAGCTTTTTTGATGGTTATAAGAATCATCGCAATGAATCAACGTAAGTTTGCTGTTTTTTCCAACAATTATCAAATTACGTGATTGAAGGCAAATATTTTTATCGTGATGAATGATATTTACAATTTGAATTGGCTGCTTTACCTCAACATTATCAGGAATATAGATAAAAAACCCATCCAAAGCCATGGCGGTATTGATAGCCGTGAAACCGTTTTTTGCATTATCGGCATATTTTGCAAAATGCTTTTCAATGATTTCTGGATATTCAAGCAATGCAGCTGCAAAACTTCCATAAATTACCCCATTTGCAAGTTTTGTTAGAGCCTCATCTTTTGATACATACCATCCATTCAAGGATGCAAGCATCAATGTGTTTAGATGCGGCACATTGCACTGAAAAATCTTGTCGATATCTTCTATTTTCTCAGGACTTTGATAATAATGATTATAAGTTTCGTTATAAACATCTGTAAGATTGGTATTTCTCCAGTTTTCCAAAGTCTGAGTTGGTAATCCTTGTTTCAGAAAATCGGCAAATGCTAGTTTTCTGATATTATATATCTTTTCAGTATCATTTTGCTTTATATCAGACTGATAAACTTCAAAGTCATTGATAAGTTTATCGCTTAAAGGAAATGAAGTATTTTCTGTTCTCATTATTCAAATTGTTTAAATGAAAGGAATTATGTGTAAAATAATTACTATTAACGCTATGAATTTATTTACAAACTTTCCTTAATCCATTCGTAACCTTTGCTTTCCAGCTCAAGAGCCAGTTCTTTGCCGCCCGATTTAACGATACGTCCTTCAAAAAGAACATGAACAAAATCAGGAACGATATAATCTAAAAGTCGTTGATAATGTGTGATTACAATTGTTGAGTTTTCGGGGCTACGGAGTTTATTTACTCCATTTGCCACTATTCTTAAGGCATCAATATCCAAACCGGAGTCGGTTTCATCTAAAACTGAAAGAGTTGGATTAAGCATTGCCATTTGAAATATCTCGTTTTTCTTTTTTTCCCCACCCGAAAAGCCTTCATTTACTGAACGATTGGTTAATTTGGCTGTAATTTCAACCATTTTTTTCTTTTCTTCCATCATTCGAAGAAATTCGCCCGAAGGAATAGGATCCAAACCATGGTATTTCCTTTGTTCGTTTACGGCCGTACGCATAAAATTGGTCATGCTAACCCCCGGAATTTCAACCGGATACTGGAAGCCAAGAAAAATTCCTTCACTAGCTCTGGCTTCAATAGGCATTTCCAGCAAATTTTTACCATTGTACAAAATTTCACCTTTTGTAACGTCAAATACTTCACGACCGGCAATTACCGATGCCAGTGTGCTTTTTCCGGTTCCATTTGGACCCATTATGGCGTGAACTTCCCCTTTGTTTACTTCCAGATTAACGCCTTTTAAAATTTCTTTTCCATTTATGGAGGCGTGTAAGTTTTTTATATTGAGTAACATATTTAAAATTTTATAAAGTTAAAAAGTTGAAAGCTTATAAAGTTTCGTTATTTATAACTTATAATTTATAATTATTTTTTACAAGTCTTTATATTGTTGATAATTTGATTCTTGGCTTTTCCATTGCGACATACCAAAGAATATTCCAAAAACCATAAATACTATTATTTTTAAAATAGCATATTTTAAATTAAATTCAGCATAAACAAGCTCAAAGGCAGTTGAAAGAATTCCTGTTAATCCACCCCAAAAAAGAGATCCGTAAATAATACAATATCTCCATTTCCCTTTTGCTCGGATTATTGCCCATTTGTCAATGTGCTTTTGAAATTTTCCCTTTTCTTCCATGATTATCATTCATCATTTATAACTCATCATTCCAACTATCCTACGCTGCCTTCCAAGCTGATTGACAATAATTTCTGAGCTTCAACAGCAAATTCCATTGGAAGTTTATTCAGAACTTCTTTGGCATAACCATTTACAATCAGTCCAATAGCACTTTCAGTAGAAATTCCTCTCTGCTGACAGTAAAATAATTGATCTTCAGATATTTTAGAAGTAGTTGCTTCATGTTCAACTATAGATGAACTATTCTCTGTTTTTATATAAGGCCAGGTATGAGCACCGCATTTATCGCCCATAAGCAACGAATCGCATTGGGAATAATTACGGGAATTAATTGCATTTTTAGAAATCTTAACCAGCCCACGATAGCTGTTGTTGCTATAACCTGCTGAAATTCCTTTAGATATAATGGTGCTTTTTGTATTTTTTCCCAAATGTATCATTTTGCTGCCGGTGTCGGCTTGCTGAAGATTATTAGTAATAGCGACTGAATAAAATTCACCTACCGAATTATCACCCAGTAAGATACAACTTGGATACTTCCATGTTATTGACGAACCGGTTTCTACCTGAGTCCATGAAATTTTTGAATTGCTTCCTTTGCAAATGCCACGTTTGGTAACAAAATTAAAGATACCACCAACTCCATTTTTATCACCCGGATACCAGTTTTGTACAGTTGAATATTTTACTTCAGCATCCTTTAAAGCAATAATTTCTACAATAGCTGCATGCAGTTGGTTTTCATCCCGTTGTGGAGCTGTACAACCTTCCATATAACTTACGTAAGCACCTTCATCTGCTATAATTAAGGTTCTTTCAAACTGACCGGTATTGGCAGCGTTAATTCTGAAATAGGTTGATAATTCAACAGGACAACGAACTCCTTTAGGAATGTAACAAAATGATCCATCGCTGAATACAGCTGAGTTTAAAGCTGCAAAATAATTATCGCCATAAGGAACTACCGAACCCATATATTGTTTCACCAAATCAGGATGATTTTGAACTGCATCACTGAATGAACAAAATATAATGCCTTGTTTTGCTAGTGTTTCGGTAAAAGTGGTTTTTACTGATACACTATCAATTACAGCATCTACTGCAACACCTGAGAGTTTTTTTTGCTCATCAAGAGAAATGCCTAATTTATTAAAGGTTTCCAATAATGCAGGATCAACTTCGTCTAAACTTGATAGTTCTTTTTTCTTTTTTGGTGCAGCATAATATATAATGTTTTGATAATCAATCTCTGGTATATTCAGATGAGCCCATTGAGGCTGAGTCATTTCTTGCCATTTTTTAAAAGCTTTTAATCGATACGCTAAAAGAAATTCCGGTTCATTCTTTTTGGAAGAAATAAAACGAACAGTATCTTCTGTTAGTCCGATTGGAGCTGTATCCATCTCAATATCTGTAACAAAGCCATATTTATATTCGCTGTTTGTTACTTCTTCTATGATGTTATTTTTAGTGTTAGCCATTATAATATGTCTATCGTTTAATTTAGATTAAATATAAATAATACATTTTGCAAAATTAATTTTTTTGAAATCAATACACAATAAAATATTGATAATTTGCTAAAAATAAACAAAATTTGTATTGAAAAGTTTGATAATTTTGCAGTTGCAAATTTTATTACAAATTAGAATATGTTTGAAGACAGAACAAAAAAGAGAACTGAGTTAGGAGAATTGGGAGAATTTGGGTTAATTGAACTTTTGACAAAGGAGTTTAAGCCAAAAAATTCATCTACAACAAAAGGAGTAGGGGATGATGCAGCTGTAATGGAATATTCAGGGAGTGCAACATTGGTTTCAACTGATTTGCTGGTCGAGGGAATACATTTTGATTTGGCTTATACCCCACTAAAACATTTGGGCTATAAAGCTGCAGTAGTTAATTTTTCTGATATAGCTGCGATGAATGGAACGCCCAAACAATTGGTTGTTGGCTTGGCTGTTTCTAATAGGTTTTCTGTTGAAGCTCTTGAAGAATTATATCAAGGAATAAAATTAGCATGCGATAAGTATCATGTTGATTTAGTGGGTGGTGATACAACATCAAGTACATCCGGTTTGTTTATTTCGATAACCATAATGGGGGATGCAAAAAAAGAAGACATTACTTACAGAAATGGTGCTAATGAAGGTGATTTGCTGTGTGTTAGTGGCAACTTAGGTGCAGCTTACATGGGTTTGCTTTTGCTTGAACGTGAAAAAGAAGTATATAAAGCAAATCCGCAAATGCAGCCTGAACTCGAAGGCAATGATTATGTTTTGCAACGTCAACTGAAACCAGAAGCAAGGGTTGATATTGTTAAATTGCTGAATGATAATGGAATAAAACCAACTTCAATGATTGATATTTCTGATGGTTTGGCTTCTGAAATTTTACATATTTGTAAGCATTCAGAAAAAGGTTGTAATCTTTATGAAGAAAAAATACCAATAGATGCTGAAACATCAATTTTAGCTGAGGAATTTAATATTGTTCCAACTGTTGCCGCACTTAGTGGTGGCGAAGATTATGAATTACTTTTTACAATTCCTCAGTCTGATTATGAAAAAGTGAAGGAATTAAAAGATGTTTCAATAATTGGACATATTACTGATAAGAATAGTGGTGCAAATTTAATTACTGCTCAGGGAACTGCCATACCCTTAAAAGCTCAGGGTTGGGATGCATTGAAAGAATAATTTCCATGTATATTATTTATTTTCAAATAATTCATACATAATTTCTCCTTTCATATAAACCGTTTTAATTTGTAGAATTTCTGCTATAGTAGCCGGAATATCAATTAATTCTCTTTTTGTATTGATAATCTGAGATTTTTTAAAGTCAGGACCATACGCAAAAAAGTTTATGTGTTTGCAACCCATGCATGTATCACCATGCGATGTAAAACCAGTCGAAACACTATCCAAATGTCTTCCGTGATCATTTGTAATAAATAAAGTGGTTGTATTTTTGTAAAAAGGATCATTATTTATAAAATTCCAAATCTGATAAGTAAGCTTATCTGTATTTGTAATTCCTTGTAAATAATTGCTCCAAATACCCGTATGTGCTGAATAATCAGGATCTCTGAAACTAAATAATACCAAAGGAGGATGATATTTTGTCAGTGTTTCTTTTAATCTGACCAAACTAATGCTGTCTTCTCTATATCCGCTACCCAATCCATTGATCCCGCAATTTGCTGAAGGTGAAAATGTATTCTTCCAACTACTTGCCAGACAATTGTTTAATGCTTCGAGTTTATCTTTGCTGCTGATTATCCATGCAAAGTTATTACTAATTTGCTTATGCTTTATAAAATATTGGAAAACAGAAGGGTACATTGGTATTTCAATCCCTGTGTTATTGATTTCCTGATAGTTGCCGGTTGTAAGCGCACTATGACCGGCAAGTGTATATGTTGGACCATTATTATAAAATTCAGTATTAATGATTCCGTTTTTCGAAATCTCATTTGCAAAATATGGAATGTTTTGATGAGATGAGTCTCCCCAGGTTTCAGAATATCTTGCTCCATCAATAATAACTACGATCACATTTTTTGTTTTGTATTTGTCTGGTATTGATTCCTTTGTACATGAAAAGAATATTGTAAAGATTGTTGAAATCGTTAAAAGCAAATATTTATTTCTCATGATTATATTTTTTAAAACTTTTAATGTCAATAATTTAAAAACGTACAAAGATAATGATTTTTCAAAATCTTAATTTATAATCAGTTTATTAGTGTAAGTATAATAAAACCAATGTGATGGAGGTTTGTTTAAAAAAGTGATAAATTATACATATAGTTAAAATAAAATAAGTATTTTTGCCACGAATTTGGTTTCCGATAAGGAATTAATAGGGAAACGGGTGTAAATCCCGTACAGTTCCCGCTGCTGTAAGCTCTTAAGAACTTTTATTCAATCTTTGCCACTGTAAATTTTACGGGAAGGCCGTTTAAAAGTGAGTAAGTCAGAAGACCTGCCGGTTCAAAACAATTGTTCAAAGCTTTCGGGTAAAAAAGCATGAATGAATCTGATAGCCACATCTGTTATATTCAATCAAAAATTGCCGGAGGTGTTGAAGTTTATTAATTAATCATTTAAAAACTTAAAACACAACATGAAAAAATTTCTATTCTTAAACGTTTGTATCGTTTTCTCAATTATTATTAATTTGCAAAGTGCAAAATCACAGAGTATTGCAACTTATGATAATCTAACACTTAGTCCAAATTCTGCCTGGTATGGTAGCGACAACAGTGGAGGTTTTAGTGATGCAGGCTTCTTTTTCGAAAACTCTTTTACTGATTTTGGTGGTGGTATGTTTGCCTGGTATGGATTTGCTTATTCTAATAAAACAGATTCTGTTACAAATGGTTACACCAATCAATTTTCATCTGTTACAGGAAATGGAGCATTAAATTCAACAAATTATGCCGTTTCTTACATTAACTACGACTGGATGAATAATTATCAGATGCATCCGAATGTGCTAAGGTTTTCTACTCCCAAAACCATCAGCGGATTTTATGCCTGCAATAATACCTATGCTTATTTTTCGATGTTGAATGGAGATGGAGCTTTAGCTAAGAAATTCGGCGGAGCCACAGGAAATGATCCTGATTGGTTTAAACTTCAGGTTAAAGGCTATCGCAATGGAAATATGGTAGATACAGTGAACTTTTTTTTAGCTGACTTCCGATATGCTAACAATGCTCAGGATTATATTTTAAAAACATGGAAATGGGTTGATTTATCTGTTCTGGGCAATGTGGATAGTTTGAGTTTTGGCTTAACTTCTTCGGATAACGGAGCTTATGGCATGAATACTCCTGCATATTTTTGTTTGGATAATTTCAATGGCGTTAATCCTTATTTGTCAGTTAATGATATAAATAATAGTGATGTACAAATAAGCATTTATCCAAATCCATTTGCAGATAATATTCATATTTACAGCACTTCAATAAATACTAAATCATTGATTATTTATGATTTAAATGGAAAAGAAGTTAGCAGAAAAGAGTTTTCTAGTCAAAATGCTACAATAAATTTAGCTGATTTAACTTCCGGTGTTTATTTTGTAAAAGTTTCAGGTAGCGATTTCAATCATTATCAAAAAATTATCAAAAAATAAGCGAATGAAAAGATTTACATCACTTTTGGTTTTTACTTTGATATTTTCAAGCGTTTTTGCACAATATCCGCCAGCAGCAGGTCAAATCGGGTCAACAGCTATTAATAAAGATTCTTCAATTTTTATAGATTGGGCGGTAATGTGCAATATTACAAGAGGGTATGTAAATATAAGTGATACTGCATTTGAAGATCCGGCTTATCCCGGAGCAAATAAAGCAAGCTTTGGTGATTCTTCTTCCGCATTTGGATTGGCTGATAATAATACGATTAGCTTAGGTGATGGAGGAAGTGCTGTTTTAAGTTTTAATCATCCGATTGTAAATGGTGCAGGTTTTGATTTTGCAGTTTTCGAGAATTCATTTGATGATATGTTCCTCGAACTGGCTTATGTGGAAGCTAGTTCGGATGGAACTCATTTTGTGAGATTTCCGTCTGTTTCGCTTACGCAAACCACAACTCAGATTCCAGGTTTCGGAACCTTAGAGGCTACTAAGATTCATAATCTTGCAGGGAAATATAAAGTATTTTATGGTACTCCATTTGATTTAAATGATTTACAGGATAGTTCAGGTATTGATTTAAACCATATTACCCACATCCGAATTGTTGATGTAATTGGTAGTATCGGTGAATATTATCGGAATTATGATTCTCAGGGAAATGTGATTAACGATCCTTTCCCAACTCCGTTCTGGACTTCCGGCTTCGATCTGGATGCAGTTGGTGTAATTCACAATACCACAAATATCGGAATTTCAGATAATATATCAGAAAATAAATTTATCAGGATTTATCCCAATCCTTCGAATAGTTTTATAAATCTTACTGCTTTAAATTTGGCTAAGTATCAAATTCAGCTATTGGATTTAACAGCTAAATTATTAAAACAGCTAAATTTTGAAAACCAAATTACCATTGATATAAAAGATTTAGATACAGGGATTTATTTTATTAAAGGAAATGATGAAAATGGGAATATGTTTTCTGAAAAAATAATTATTTATTAAAATAACCAGCATGACAATCAATTTATTACAACGAAATTTTGTATTAATTATTTTTATTTTATTATCATTCAATCTGTATTCGCAAACAGACACCATTCATTTAAAAGAAACGGAAGTAATGAGTTCGCGTATTCCCACTTTTTATAATGAATCGGCAAGAGTTATACAGATTATTAATAAAGAGGAAATTACCAAAGCTCCGGTACAGAGTTTGTCAGAATTACTTGAATATGCATTGAATGTGGATATTCGTCAACGTGGTGACTATGGTGTACAGGCTGATATAAGCATTCGTGGTGGTTCTTTTGAACAATGTCTTATTTTATTAAATGGGGTAAAAATGAATGACCCTCAAACCGGACATCACAATATGAATTTACCCGTTGATTTGCAGGATATTGATAGAATTGAGATTCTGGAAGGACCTGCAGCCAGAGTTTATGGAACCAATGCTTTTACAGGTGCAATCAATATTATAACCGGAAGCAAAAAAGAAAATCGATTGAAACTTTCTTCTGTTATAGGCGAAAATCAGCTTTATACTACCAATGCTTCATTATCGCTTGCTAATCGGAATATGCAGAATTATTTTTCGGTTGGCAAAAAAGGTTCTGACGGTTATATCAATAATACCGATTTTGATATTGCCAATTTGTTTTATCAGAATGATTTGCAGTTGAAAAAGGGAAGTGTTGGATTACAAACCGGCTATAATAACAAACAATTCGGAGCTAATAGTTTTTATTCAGCCAAATATCCCAATCAGTTTGAACAAACCAAGGTTTTCTTTGCCAATGTAACCTATAAAAATCCATATTTTTATAATTTAAAATCCAATATTTATTATCGCCGTCATCAGGACAGGTTTGAATTATTCAGGAATAATCCCCCAAGCTGGTATAAAACACATAATTACCACCTTACACAAACTTATGGTGCTGAAGTAAATATGAACTTTAATTCATGTATCGGAAAAACTGCTTTTGGTGCAGAGTTCCGTTCCGAAAATATATTGAGTAATGTTTTGGGAGAAAACATGGCCGATACAATGGATGTTCCGGGAGAACCGCTGGGTACATTTACTAAATCACATCATCGCGAAAATATTGGTTTTTATGGAGAACAATCATATAAATATGGTCATTTTAATATTTCAGGAGGAATGTATGTAAATCTGAATTCTGATTTTGACAGCAAGGTAAATGCTGGATTAGATGTAAGTTATGATATTACAGGAAACTGGAAATGGTTTGCCTCGGTTAACCAATCAATGCGAATGCCTACTTATACTGATTTATACTATGTTGGACCAACCAACAAAGGAAATATCAACCTGAAACCCGAAGAAGCCATTGCATATGAAAGCGGTATTAAGTTCAATTCCAATACGGTAAATGCTCATATTGCTGTTTTTCGCAGAGATGCCAATAATCTGATTGACTGGGTAAAACATCCTGATTCGGTAAAATGGGAAAGTCGAAATTTAACGAATATCATTACAAATGGGTTTGAATTTTCGGCTAAAATTAATTTGGAAAGCTTAATTAATAAAGGGTTTATCTTTAAAAATATTAATTTGTCATATAGTTTTTTAGATTTAGAGAAAAACAGCGAAAACTTTATTTCTTATTATGCGCTCGATTACTTAAAACATAAAATTACAGCTAATCTGGAGCATCGCATTTACAAGCGTTTGAAAGCCGATTGGGCAATGTGTTATCAGGAAAGAATGGGAACCTATACCGATATAGCTACCAATAAAGAAACTGCGTATCAAAAATTTGTAACTATTGATGCACGTGTAACTTATCAGGGAAATGATTGGAGTTGCTTTTTTGAAGCTGCCAATCTTTTCGACAAAAAATATCAGGATATAGGCAATATACAAATGCCGGGCAGATGGTTAAGGGCAGGTGTAAATATCAGCCTGAATCTGGAAAAGAAAATAGAAAAACATGGGAATGATGTAATTGAAATTTTATAAATTAAAATCTGCCAGATTTAAAAAATAGTAAAATGAAAACACGTTTAATTTTTGGATTTATACTGCTTAATCTTCAGTTAGTTCTGATGATAGGAGAGGGGTATAGCCAAAAATTAAAGGATACTTTGATGATAGAAGGTATTACCGTTTCCGAAAAGCGATTAAATCCGCTTCAGGGATTAAAAACCAGTAAAATCGATTCTTTGGTTTTGCAAAAACAAATAGGTGCATCATTGTCTGATTTGTTATCGGCTCATACTTCGGTTTTTATGAAGACTTATGGTCAGGGTGGGTTGGCAACGGCTTCTTTCAGAGGGACATCTGCCTCGCATACGCCTGTAATGTGGAACGATGTAGCTATTAATTCACCTATGCTCAGTCAGATGGATTTTTCTTCCTTACCGGTTTTCTTTATGGATGATATTAAACTGATGTTTGGAGGTAGTTCGCTGATAAATAATAGTGGCGGATTGGGTGGAAGCATAAATATCGAAAATAAAAGCAGCCATGAGAAGCTGAATATAAGTTATATGCAGCAAATCGGCAGCTTTTCTGCTTATGGCTCTTATCTGGATGTGGGATTCAGAGAAGGGAAATTCAGCAGCCGTAGCCGTTTGATGTATATGAGTGCTGCCAACGATTTTTCATTTAAGAATATCGCATCCGGAAGTGAAATTCCCATTGAAATCAGAAAGGATGCTGCTTACCAACAATATGGGTTTTTACAGGAATTGTATTTACAGCCAACACCGGGTGATGAGCTGGGTTTAAAACTTTGGTTTCAGCGGAATGACAGAGATATTCCACAACCTATAGTGGTATTGCCAATTGATAAGAATGAACAACAAAAGAACTCACTTTTCCGTGGAAGTGCCAATTGGAAACATTACAAAGGCAAAGGCAAACTGGAAACAAGCCTTGCTTATATCTATGATTTCCTTAATTATACCAACAAAGTTGCTTTTATTAATTCGGATAACCGGACGCACACATTTGCTGCTAATTTGAAATATCGTTATGCTTTAACTGAAAAGACAACTTTAAATGCCGGAATTACCAATGATTATTTTCTGATAAATTCTAATAACTATCAGGGAATTAAAACCCGAAATCAGTTATCGGCTTTTGCTGGTGCAACTTCCGAAATTACAGATAGATTGACTTTAAATGCAGTGATTCGAAAAGAAATTACCGACAAGGAATTACAACCTTTCCTGCCTTCTTTGGGTGTTGATTATCATTTGCTGAAAAATAATACACTAACTCTAAAAGCGCATATTTCAAAGAATTACCATTTGCCTTCGCTCAACGATTTGTATTGGTCGCCGGGTGGAAATGCTGAACTGAAACCTGAAGATGGTTTTTCTACTGAAGGAGGTTTAGCTTATGAGCTGAAAATGAAAAAGCATTTTAGTTTGAATACTGAAATGACTTATTTTTATACCCATATTACCGACTGGATTTTGTGGCAGCCCGATCCTGTTTTCAGGTATTGGACACCCTTGAACCTGAAAGAAGTTAGCTCGCAGGGAATTGAGATTAATGCAAATATGGTTTATCAGTTAAAGAAAGTAATATTCAGGTTTAACGCAACTTATGCTTATACTTCGGCACGAAACCTGAAACCTATCAATCAGAATGACGAAACTACCGATAAGCAGTTGATATATACACCTATGCATTCTTATAATGCAGGATTAAGGGCTGAATGGAAGCAATATTTTATTGCTTTTTCCAATCATTTTACCGGAAAACGATTTACCAATACTTCCAATACCCGCTATATGCCGGCTTATCAACTGGCTGATTTTAGTCTGGGAATGCTATTTCCTGTAAAGGAACATCGTTTTTCAATGCAATTGAATGTAAACAATCTGTTTGATGTGGATTACCAGGCTATTGCATGGCAGCCTATGCCCGGCAGAAATATGGAAATTAAACTTAAATATAATTTTACTAAGAAATGAAAAGCCTGATTCTTATAAACCTGACAGGTTTCAAAAACCTGTCAGGTTTTATCAAGTTATTGAAAACAATTAAATTATACTTATGAAAATAAGAAAAATCCATATAATCATGCTTTTGATGTTTTTGCTTTCGTGCAGCAAAGACAAAGATTTTGGTGAAGTAAACACCGAAAACACCAATTATATATATGGCAAAGGTGTTTTTATTGTAAATGAGGGCAATTATACCAATGGCAACGGTTCGGTTTCTTTTTATAATTTTTATACCCATAAAATTTACAACGGAATATTTGATGCAGCCAACAAACGACCTCTGGGTGATGTACCTGTTTCTATGGAATTTATTAATGGTATGATTTACCTGGTGGTTAATAATTCGGGGAAAATAGAAGTGGTAAACCCCGATGATTTTAAATCGGTGAAAACGATTAATGGTTTTACATCTCCAAGATTTATATTGCCTGTAAGCAATACAAAAGCTTATGTTTCTGACCTTAGGAGCAATTATATATCTGTGCTCGATTTGCAAACCAATACCATTATAAAAAAGATTTATTGCGGCAAATCTACCGACCGTATGCTGAAATATAACAATAAGGTTTTTGTATGTAACTGGTCTGAATATTATGTGAAAGCTCCCAATAATACCGTGCAGGTAATTGACAGTGATCTGGATTTGCTGGTAGATTCGGTAAAAGTTGGAAAGGAACCCAACAGCATGGTGCTCGACAAGCAAAACCGACTTTGGGTTTTAAGCAGCGGCGGTTATAACAACGAAGAAATTCCTGAGCTTAATTGTATTAACATAAGTAATTTGCAAATAGGAAAGAAGATACTGTTTGCCAGCAAATACCTTTCGCCTGTGAGCCTTTGTATAAATAAAAATAAAGACAGCCTGTGGTTTATCAACAACCATATTTACTGCATGACAGTTAATGACATACAGCTGCCGGCCACTGCGCTTATTAATAAGAAAAACCGCCTTTTTTACAGCATGGAGCTTAACACTGCTAACAGCGAATTATATATCTCCGATGCCATTGATTACAACCAAAATGGCTATATTTATCGTTTTACACCCAATGGCATTGTAATCGATTCCTTACGTGCCGGAATTATACCCGGTTATTTTTGTTTTACAAAGTAATTGATGATTTTGTATTTAAGAAATTTTTCCTATTTTTGTAAAATAAACTTTAGATTCATGTAGTTAGGTGAATAAATTAGGTTTAATGAAAACTATTGATAAATATATTTCAAATGATTAATAAAGGAAATACTAAAAAGAAACTGCTGAATACAAAAAAAAATAGTGTCATTAAGGATATTATTATTACTGCTATTTCAACTATCTTTTTGAGTTTTGTTATAATATATGGTATATCTGATCATAATAATAGTAAAAAAGCATTAAAAAAAAGAGGAATAATAATTAAAGCTATAGTTATCGAAAGGACACGATTAAAAAAAATAGGTTTAAAGTATAGATTTTATGCTAATTATAAATTATATAAATCGTGGGGTAGTGTATATAGTGCTAATGATAAATCTGTTGGAGACTCAATAGAAATAATTTATGATAGTATTAATCCGGAAATAAACATGTTAACACTGCAATTTAATAAATAAGTAATAATATAAAGCAGAGAAATAAATGAAAAAAGGAGCATTAATTATAACAGGGATTATAATTTTAATAGTCAATATTATTTATTCGATCAACAATAATGGAGAATTTAATTTATGGATTGCTATCTCTTCTGGAATTGTTTTGGTAATAGTAGATGTTTTAATATCTTATTTTCAAAAGAAAAGAGAGAATAAATAAACAAGTATTAATACTTTAACTGCTACCTTCATTTTCTGCGGAAAGCATCCTTAATCTTTTTATTGAAAACCGTTATAAAAACATACGGATATTCAGATGTATTGTTCTAAGCACAAAACACATTTCAATAACCACCACCAACCTGCCATCAAACGCCGTCTTTTGAGATTAATACCCCCTCCACAGTACTTAAAACTACCTCAGCCCTGGTTTTAACTACCTCAATCGTACTTAAAACTATCTTCGAGGTGGTTATTACTACCTTTAAATGTACTTAAAAGTACCCCTGAGGTGGTTTTAAGCTGCAAAAAGGTGGTAAAAACCAGGCTTGCCCTGCTTTTTACCACCTCAATACTCCATTTAGCAGTTACTTAGTTTCTGTATCAGTTTTAGCTTTTACAGATTTGGGTCTGCCCGGAAACTGCTGATTTAAATCTTCATAAATAGGTTTTGCACCCGGTACATTTTGTTTTGTCATCATTTTAATGTTACCATAATATGCCAATGCAGCATTATACAAATCGTTGCCCAGCAAAATAGCGGTATCTTCCAGTCCGGTAGCTACAGCATTAAGGCGAGCTAAGCGGGGCATAATACTCATGCGGGCTGCTAAATCGTTGCCAAATTCTGTAGTATCAATAAACGGTGGAATTAAATTGGGCTTGCTGTCCATATGACCCTGAACTTTCGAAATCCAGTTCTGGGTATTTTCGCCAACCCTGCCATAGCGGCTGCGTTCTTCGTTTTGCAGCGCAATAACTTTGCCTGCAATTACGGTTTCGATAACAGATAAGCTATCGTCTATTTTCTGAAGATCTTCAGCAGAAAATTCAATTGAAATTAAATTATCTAATGCCATAAAAATAAAATTTAAGTTAATAAGAATGATTATTATAATGCCGCAAATTTATTAATATTTTTTTTACTACCATAGGTTTTTGTATAATATTACTGCATTTCATAAAATTTTATATATTTGTAGAAAATTAAGGCGATGTAGATAGACTTCTAAATAATTGTTAGCTTTGAAGTTTAATAATAATTATTAAAGAAATAAGTTAATATTATAATCATAAATTTTATAGTAATGAAAGGAATTAGGATTGTGTTTATACTTTTGGTTTTTATTAGTTGCTCAACAGATAAAAATAAAGAAGTCGTAGCAAAAAAATTGTCAGATAAATTTCAGGGATTTATAAGATTATTTCCAGAACGTAATCTTCCACTAGAAATAAATGTTGATACAAGACGAAAACTTTTTAAAAATGATATTCCAAAAGAGTTTGCAAAAGATTATATTTTTAATTTCGAAAATTATAACTCTTGTGGTTTTTCATTTAATAACGAAATTTACTGCCATTCGATATGTAAGTTGCCGCAAAGAAATAATGAATATATATCATTAGTCTATAGTATGTCAGAAGGTTTTGGTATTAGTAAAATTATTATTGCTAATTTTTCATTAAAGAGTGAACAGAAAATTTCACAGTTGGTACTTTATGGTGATGATTTTAGAACTTATCAAATTACATCAACAATTGATACAAATTATGTAATAAGTAATAAAATGGTTAGAAGTTATAGATTCATTCAATATCCTGTTTTTAAAAATCACAAAGGTTATTTCTTTATTCAAGAACGAAATAGCAAATATAGGATAAATGTAGATGGCAAGTTTGTTAAAATAGAAAGTAGTAAAATAATTGAAGAGTTAGCTGTAAAGGATGGTGAAAAATATATTTATCCTGTTGAGCCACCAGAGAAAAAATATAGTTTTACTTGTTTAAAACTTGAGTATATGGGACCAACAATTGATACAGTTTTATGTCCTAAGCCACCAAAGAATTACAAACTAGAGAATGTGAAAAATTATTAAAGTATAAATAATATTAAGGGTTAAACCAATCAATAAAACATAAAATAAACCACTATGGATTGGAAATTCATAGTGGTTTATTTTTCATTGTTTGATATAAATAACCCCAATTTCTTATTTAGGGTCTGCTGAAAAACTCAAGCATCTATTTTCATCATAACTTAGCCAGAAATTGATAATTGTCTTGTAAAATAAAATTGATTACAAATATTATCATTAATTTGCGTTATTGAATAAA
>JAHEYQ010000017.1 GCA_023251515.1 Bacteroidales bacterium | reverse complement strand
TTTTATTCAATAACGCAAATTAATGATAATATTTGTAATCAATTTTATTTTACAAGACAATTATCAATTTCTGGCTAAGTTATGATGAAAATAGATGCTTGAGTTTTTCAGCAGACCCTATATTATTCGTGAAGATGGGATTGATTTTAAATTCTACCTTTCATTGATAAAAACTCATAATATATTGAGAAACTTTGATTTCATCCAAGTTAATAAGAACACAATAATTTCAAAGCTTAAAATAAAAGAAATAAAAAAAGACACTATAGTATTACAAAGTGGTCGGATTTATAAAATATCGGAAACATATAGAGATGATTTATGACATTTAATAGAACAATAAAAAGCCGCTGAACTATTAGAAATTCAGCGGCTTTTTTGCTATTTCAATGGCAAATAAATATGGGTTTTCAAATCTTCGGGTTTATGTTTATCGGGGCTGTTCAGATATTTCTCAAAACAGGGCAAATCCCTCAGTTCGTAGCCCGATGATGGCAGCCAACTGTGATAAATGTAGTTATAAACCTCATTCAGCCGTTCATAAGGACCTTTGTATCTGAAAATAGCATATCTGCCACCTTCAATTTGTTTAAAACCAATTTCGCCATCAGGTTTAACATCTTGTTTCACTGTCAAACAAGCATCATACCTGCATTTTTCGGGTTCGGTAACTGATGGATCATCGTGGCTGATGCCAATACATTCCATCCCAAAACTAAAGAGATCTTTCTCTTTCATATAGCCGCAAATGCGTTGCCATGCATAAGCTGTTTTTTCGCTTCCATAGGCATCTGTTACCTGAAAATAAATCACCTTTTTGGTTTCTATTTTCTTAATTAATGGTTTGATTTCCATTTGAATATTATTTTGCATATTACTTATTAAATTAAAATTATGATTATTTACAGCGCTGTTTCTGAATTCTATCGGTGATAAACCAAAGCGATTTTTAAAAGCATTTGTAAAAGCTGAAGGTGTTTCATAACCGGTCTTCCAGGCAATGTCAGCTATTTGTTCCTGAGTAAACATCAACAATCTGGCTGCGGTTTCCAAACGAAGTCTGAGAATATAATTTCCGATAGGTTCGCCAAGATAGGCTCGCATAATCCGATGAAAATGGAAAGTGGAAAAATTTGAATAGGTGGCCAAATTGCTTAAATTCAACTCATCAGAAAGATGATTGTTGATATACAATATCACTTTGTTGATGCGTTGGTGATAATCTTTTAATGTTTCGCTTTTGTGATTCATTACTTTTTTAATTACCCTGCAAAAATAATATCAGATGTTTAAAACGACTTATTGCATCTTGCTATTTTTTAAATTAAATGAATACTTATGACTTATTTTGTTTGAATTGTAAGCGGATATCTTTGGATATTGCTCGAGCCCAAAACTCCGAAACCTCCTGTAATATTGTGTTTTATAAGAACAGGTTCAGCAAAAATATCAAAATCATTATTGCCCTGTTTGTTAGTACTTATCTTGTAATCATAATAATCTTTGGTGATTGATCTGCACTCTATCCAGAAAGTTTCCTGGGCTTTAAAACCCCAGTTATTTATCATGTAGCCAAACTGATCAAGCAAAATGGTTTTCAGTTTTCCATTGAATAATTTATCGTTTACGTAAAACTCATAATTAATCTGAGTAATGGAAGGATCCTGTTGATTATTACTTTCTCCTTCATAATTAGTATAATAAAACGGATAATATTGATTGTTCGAAACCAAAGTATATGCATAATAATTTTCTTCATCCGGATTATCCTGAATATTAATCTTTAAGCTGAATTTATAGTCGTTACTGCTTATGCTGCTATATTCAAAATTTGTAATATAAACATTTGGTTTTGATGGAATAACCGTTTCTGCATAAATATCAGGAAAGTTTTTGGCACTTCCTCTCAATACATATTTTTCGCCAACTTTGAAATTATTGTAATTTAAACTATAACTAAAAGGATCTAAAGGATTTACAACAAAACTTGCAACTAACTGATTATCCTTATACAATCGCAAATCAGGAAAATAAATCTGTTGCATATTCATATGTTCATCAATTATTCTTTCAGCTATGGTATAGCTCTTTCTCAAATCAATAACCGGATTTTCGCCCGGACTCAAAACTCCCTGAACAACCATTCTGGGTGTTTGATTGGGTATATCCAGTTCTATTTTTTCTTCGCAGGAAATACTAAGAAAAACAATTCCAATTAATACGATTTTAAAATATAATTTATTCATAACTAAAACTTTATTTGATAACTAATTGATGGTATAAACATCAAAACGCTTAATTGCTTAAATCCGCTTCCCAAATTATAATCATTATCATAATACACAAAAAACGGATTTTTCCTGCCATAGGTATTGTATAAGCTTAAATTCCATATTCTTGTGTATTTTTTTCGTTCTTTAATAAAATTGATACCCAAATCGAGACGATGATAAATTGGCATTCTCACAGAATTTCGTTCGCTGTATTCGGTAATTAGTCTGCCATTCCATGTATCATTAGGTTGAGTATTTTGGTAGAAACCAATCGGTAGCGTCATGGCTGTACCGGTAGAAAACACCCATACTCCACTCAATTCGATGGTTTTTTTCAATTTATGACTTACAACAATGGATAAATCGTGGCGTTTGTCGAAACGGTAGGGATAGGTTTTGCCAAAATTCAGTTCGTCGAATTGGCGATTGCTCCATGATAAAGTATAACCAATCCATCCAGTGGTTTTGCCTTCTTTTTTCTGTAACAACAGCTCAATTCCGTATGAATCGCCTTTGCCGTTAACAGCCACTTTTTCGTCCCAGTTACTGAATTCCATAAAAAAGCTGGCACCTTCTTTATATTCAATCAAATCCGACATTCTTTTGTAATATGTTTCTATAGTCAGCTCATAGTTTCTCTTTAAAGCATGCGAAATTCCCAAAGCAGCCTGCCACGATTGCTGAGGTTTTATTTTAGATGTAGCAGGAACCCACAAATCCATAGGCAATCCAAATGAAGTATTGCTAAGCAGATGAATATATTGAGTCATTGAACTGAATGAAGATTTTAAAGCCCAATTTTCTTTTAATTTGTAATTTAACTGAATCCGAGGTTGTAATGACGAATATATTTTCGACTCAACAATAAAATGAGAAGCATGCAAACCCAAATTTGTACTTAATTTTTTATTGATTTTTATTTCATCTTCTGCATAATAATCAATTTCAAAAGTTGAAATCTGATTGCCTCCAACACTAATTGTGGTATCTGCTGAAATAACACTACCCGAAAGCGATTTAACACCCGGATTAAAATCATGATTTACAACAGAAAAGCCTGACTTTATCTGATGGTTTGTATAAGGATTATAATCAAAATCGAAACGCAGCCCTATATCTGAAATTCCTGAATTGTAACTGAGAACATATCGTTGCCTGTCAGTAAGTATTTCATTTTGATATTCTTCTCTCAAATCTTCGCTAAAGGTATTAAAATGATATTTTGTGTAAGTAAAGGTAGTATTCAAAAACAATTTGTTGTTAAACAAATGATTCCAGCGTAATGAGGCTGTAGTATTTCCCCAATCCATGCTGTTTTCGTTGTAATTATAATTCTTATACGCTGAACCATTAAAATCATAAAAATACGAAGAAGTTTTTTCTTCATCATTCTGAAAACGGTCAATTCCGTTATAAATACTGAAAAACAAACGGTTATTATTATTAAAACGATGATTTATTTTAGCATTCAGATCATAAAAGAAATAACCGGTACTTCCGCTTCCTCCATTTGCTTCATTGTCCGCTTTTGTAAGAGGTCTCATTATCAGATCAACATAAGTACGTCGGGCTGAAAAAAGAAAAGATGTTTTTTCGGAAAATACCGGTCCTTCAATTGTTATTTGAGGACAAACATATCCAAACACAATATTTCCTGTAACCTTCTTATTATTACCGTCTTTCGACTGAATATCAATTACTGATGACAATCTCCCTCCAAAACGGGCAGGAAAACCTCCTTTGATCACATCAATATTCTGTATGGCGTTGGAATTGAAAATAGAAAGATATCCAAACAAATGATTAACATTATAAACCGGAACGCCATCAAGCATAATCAGATTCTGATCAGGACTTCCGCCTCTTACGTAAATTCCTGTAGAGCCTTCATTTCCCGATTTGATTCCGGGCAATAACTGTATGATTTTTAATATATCAATTTCTCCGGTTAAAGACGGCAGACTTCTCAGATTGTTTATTGGCAGATGAATACTTCCTAACTTTGAATTCATAATCTGCAAATCAATTCTTTTATCTTTAACCTCTACTTCTTTTAATTCGATTGCAGGTTTAAGCCTGATATTGATTGCTGTATCTTTACTTAATTTTATTAATTGTTTTACAGACTGATAACCCATATAAGACCATACAATCTGATGATTACCCGGTGGCAAGCTTAAACTATAAAACCCATAATTATTACAGCTAACACCAACAAAATTAGCCGATTCATAAATATTGGCACCCACAAGCTTTTCGCCGCTCGAATAATCTTCTATATATCCGCTGATTATAATTTTGCGGGCAATGGTATCTTTATTGATTCCGGCATGCGATTTATGAAACAACATTATGAAAATCAATAATAAAACATATACAATTCTGATTCTATTATCCATTAAGATTTTATTGTAATTTTTTTTCAGATTACAAAGATAATAAAATATGCTATTAAATAAAGCTAACAAACAAATGCAATCGTAGAATATGAAATTTCCTGAATTGACCCTTATAAATTATATTAAACTTTTAAAGTTTAGAATCTGCACAGCAACATTCAGCGTTAATAAAGGAACGTAGTATTAAAAATAAGAAGATATTGGTTTTCCAATAAAATCAATCGGTACGCAAGTTTATTCAATAAGTACGTAAATTATTTTTGTCAGAACGTATTGAAATTTTGATTGTGATAATACTTATTTTTGTCGGTACGAAAATAAAATATGTTGGTATTGAGAGTCAAAATTAAAATAAATGATTGTATCAATGAATTCTACTTTTAATTGAAGTGTTTGAGTAATCTATTTAAAGTTCATGTTTAAAAACAAGCTAAAAAAATCAAAAGTTCATAAAAAAAGAGGGAACCCAAAATGAATTCCCTCTTTTTAAAATATAAATTATATGAACTATTTTCTTGCTTCAATCATAATTTCCAGCATTTTGATAGCTGCTTCGGTAATAACGGTTCCCGGTCCGAAAATAGCAACAGCACCTGCTTTGTATAAGAAATCATAATCCTGTGCCGGAATTACTCCGCCCACAATAACCATAATATCTTCACGTCCATGCTTTTTCAGTTCCTCAATTACCTGTGGAACCAAAGTTTTATGACCAGCAGCCAAAGATGATACACCTAATACATGTACATCATTTTCAACAGCTTGCTTAGCAGCTTCTGCAGGAGTCTGGAATAAAGGTCCGATGTCCACATCAAAACCTATATCGGCATAACCTGTTGATACTACTTTTGCACCTCTGTCGTGTCCGTCCTGACCCATTTTAGCTATCATAATACGTGGACGACGACCATCCATTTCTGCAAATTTATCAGCCATTTCGCAGGCCTGACGGAATTTGTCATTGTCTTTTGACTCATTGGAGTAAACTCCTGAAATTGAACGTATCACTGCTTTGTATCTTCCGTAAATAACTTCTAATGCTGTTGATATTTCACCCAAACTTGCACGTTTGCGGCAAGCATCTACAGCCAATGCCAATAAATTGCCTTCGCCACTTTCGGCTGCTTTGGTTAAAGCCTCCAATGCAAGTTTAACTTCTTCATTATTACGCTCTGCACGTAGCTTTTCCAGACGTTTAATCTGTGATAATCTAACGGCAGTATTGTCAACCTCCAAGGTATCCATTGGAGCTTCTTTTTCCAGACGGTATTTGTTTACACCAACAATGGTATCTTTTCCAGAATCAATACGTGCTTGTTTACGAGCCGCAGCTTCTTCGATACGCATTTTGGGAATACCGGTTTCAATAGCTTTTGCCATTCCACCAAGTTCTTCCACTTCCTGAATTAAAGCCCAGGCTTTGTCGGCGATTTCTTTGGTTAAAGTTTCTACATAATAAGAACCTGCCCATGGATCAACCACTTTGCACGCATTGGTTTCTTCTTGTATGTAAATCTGAGTATTACGGGCAATACGTGCCGAAAAATCGGTTGGTAAAGCAATGGCCTCATCCAAAGCATTGGTATGTAATGATTGGGTATGACCTAATGCAGCTGCCATAGCTTCTATGCAAGTACGACTTACATTATTAAATGGATCCTGCTCGGTTAAACTCCATCCTGAGGTTTGAGAGTGTGTTCTCAGAGCCAGTGATTTAGGATTTTTAGGATTGAATTGTTTTACCAGTTTTGCCCACAACATTCTGGCTGCCCGCATTTTGGCAATTTCCATAAAATGGTTCATGCCGATAGCCCAGAAGAAAGACAAACGTGGAGCAAATGCATCGATATCCATACCCGCATTAACACCAGCACGCAGATATTCCAAACCATCAGCCAAAGTATAAGCCAGTTCAATATCTGCAGTAGCTCCGGCTTCCTGCATATGGTAGCCCGAAATACTGATAGAGTTGAACTTAGGCATATTTTTAGAGGTAAACTCAAAAATATCGGCAATGATTTTCATCGATGGCAATGGCGGATAGATATAAGTATTACGCACCATAAATTCTTTCAGAATATCGTTCTGAATGGTGCCGCTCAGTTTATCCATGCTAACGCCTTGTTCTTCGGCAGCTACAATGTAGAAGGCCAACACCGGTAAAACAGCACCGTTCATGGTCATCGAAACCGACATTTTGTCCAAAGGAATCTGGTCGAAAAGGATTTTCATATCCAGAATAGAATCGATAGCAACACCTGCTTTACCTACATCGCCCACAACTCTTTCATGATCAGAATCATAACCGCGGTGAGTTGCTAAATCGAATGCTACAGACAAACCTTTTTGTCCGGCAGCCAGATTTCGGCGATAAAAAGCATTGGATTCTTCAGCTGTTGAGAAACCGGCATACTGACGTACTGTCCAGGGTTTCATCACATACATGGTTGAATAAGGTCCTCTTAAAAATGGAGGAATACCGGCGGCATAATTGAGATGTTCCATCCCTTTAAGGTCGTCCTCGCCATAAACCGGTTTAACAGGTATTTGCTCAGGAGTATTCCACTCTTTCTGAATACCTGATTCTTTTTCCCATTCGGCAAACGATTTTCCAGTTGCCGATAGTGGTTTGTAATCAATGTTTTTAAAATCGGGTCTCATTATTTTGTATTTAATGATACTTATTATGGCTGCAAAGTTAGGAATTATTATTATCCTGCAAAAACTGTTTCTGAATAAATTTTGATTTTTTATTTTGAATGTAAGATAAGTTTCTTAATTGAGAAACTTAAAATATTTATAGGAAAAGAGAGAGATTCTGATAAAATCAACTTTAAGCATTAATATAATAGTAAGATTAATTACAAATAAATAAAACACCATAAACAATTAATTTACATATTAATAATATTAGTAATATCTGTTTGTAAACACTCCATTTTCAATTTTTTTATTTTTAAAAGCAAAAACCATTTCAATTTCAAAAAAAATTCTTATGTTTGTTCTTTGAAATAAAAAATCGAAATTTTATGCCTAAATACAAACGAATTTTATTGAAACTCAGCGGCGAATCGCTGATGGGTGATCAGCAATATGGTATTGACCCTAATATGTTAGAGCGTTATGCCAATGATATTAAAGCAATTGTAGAAGAAAAAGTGGAAGTAGCCATCGTAATAGGTGGTGGTAATATTTTCCGTGGTTTGCAGGGTGCTGCCAAAGGTATGGATCGTGTTCAGGGCGATTATATGGGTATGTTGGCTACCGTTATCAACAGTATGGCATTGCAGGCAGAACTTAAAAAAATGGGTGTAAAAACCACATTATTATCAGGCATTGCAATAGATCCGATCTGTACTTCAATGAGCCGTTCAAAAGCCATTGATTTATTGAAAGATGGACATGTTGTTATAATATCTGGAGGAACAGGCAATCCGTTTTTTACAACCGATACAGCTTCTGCCTTAAGGGGAGTTGAAATTCAGGCTGATGTAATGCTTAAAGGAACCCGTGTAGATGGAGTTTATACAGCAGACCCTGAAAAAGATCCTACAGCTACACGTTACGAAAGCGTTTCATTTGACGAAGTTTACGAAAAGGGATTAAATATCATGGACTTAACTGCCTTTACACTTTGCAAGGAAAACAAATTGCCTATCATTGTTTTTGATATGAACAAAAGCGGCAATCTGAAAAAAGTAATAGATGGTGAAAAAGTTGGCACCCTTGTAGGTTAATTAAAATAAAAATTTTGTAATTTTGTGCAATCAGTTTAAAAAGCAAATACTATGACCGAAGAATCTCAATTTTGTTTAGATGAAGCCAAAGAAGGCATGGAACATGCAGTGCTTCATCTCGACCGTGAATTTCAAAAAATCAGAGCAGGAAAAGCTAGTCCACAAATGCTTGAAGGCGTTAGAGTTGATTATTACGGAGCCTTAACTCCTATCGAAAACATTTCAAATATCAGCACACCTGACCCACGTCAGATAGCAATTCAACCTTGGGAAAAAAGCATGATTTCTCCGATTGAAAAAGCAATATTGGCAGCAAATTTAGGTTTTAATCCACAAAATAATGGCGAACTTATTCGCATTGCAGTACCACCATTAACCGAAGAACGCCGTAAGGAATTGGTTAAAAGAGCTAAAGCTGAAGCTGAAAATGCAAAAGTAAGTATCCGCAATATCAGACGTACAGCTATGGATGCTGCCAAAAAATTAGAAAAAGATGGTATTCCGGAAGACGAAATTAAAGTTCTTGAAAAAGAAATTCAGGATGCAACCAATTTACATATCGAAAAGGTTGACAAACATCTTATTACAAAAGAAAAAGACATTATGACTGTATAGCATCGTCGCAAACTTATTAATCCGAAACACTTTGGCAAAAATTTTGCTGTAGTGATTTCGGATTTTTTTATGCACTAATAATCCATTTCAGAAAATGAAGAAAACAATTATAACACTTATTTTATTGTTTATAACAATAATCGGATTTACACAACAAAGAGCTCAAAATCAAAACTATCAAACAGTTGGTTATATAAATACTGATGGCAGAATTCAAAATAGTAATTATCAAACTATTGGATATATTAAAGATAATGGCAGGGTAGAAAACCAGAATTACCAATGCATTGGATATATTATTAAAGATGGCAAAATCCAGAATCAAAACTATCAAACCATAGGCTATATAAAAGATGACGGAAGAGTAGAAAATCAAAATTACCAATGCGTAGGATACGTGGGTAAAGATGGAAAAATTCAGAATCAAAACTATCAAACCATAGGTTATTTGCCTAATGTGGATAAAAAATGGGCTGCTGCTTTTTTCTTTTTTTTCTTTGAAAAGTAAAATTTAACTAAAAAAACATCTTTAATTGAAAAAAAATTCTTAGGTTTGTAGTGTAAAACAATTTTTCAAATGATTAAAGCGATTCAATTAACTAATCTCAGTTGCAATCTGATTAAAAGCGATTTGCTTAAAAACAGATTGGCAATGGCTAAACTTTCGTCGGAAAAGCTGACAAAAACCTTATATCAGCTTTATTACGAAGGATTGCTTGGATTAAAAAATGTTAATGATGATAAAAATATTGAAAAATTAGCTGAACTTGGGTTTCTGAAAATATCAGAAGTTTCAGAATCTCAATTTGATATATTATCAGAAAAAGCAAAAAAAGAATACGAACATTTCCCGCTCGGTCATATAGAAGCTCTTAATTTTGAATTAACTTATGAATGCAATTCAAACTGTCCGCATTGTTTACTAAAAACTGTCAGAAAAAAATTCCATGGCAAAGAAATTAGTTTCGAAAATGCAAAAAGAATAATTGCAGATGCTTATTTTGCTGGTTTACTGCAAAATGGAATCAATTTTACCGGTGGCGAAGCATTACTTGCAAAAACCGACATATTTGAACTAATCAGGTATGCATCAAGTTACGGTATTCCTACCAGACTGTTTACCAATTCATTCTGGGGAAACAAATTTTTCTTTAAAGCAGCCAATCAAAGGTTCTCATCACCACTATCTTTAATTAAAAAACTCAAATCGAGTGGATTAAATCAATTGGCATTAAGCTTCGATTCCCGATTTGATAAAGACAAAGCAGGTGTTAAGCAATTAACTACCATTATTCAGGCTTGTGAAACAATCGGATTAAATTACGAATTGATTTCCTCACCCGAAATAAAAGAGCATTTGAATTCATTTTTACATTATGTAAAAATAAGCCTGGAAGTCAATATATTAAAATATATGACACCAATCACTATGGATTTGGTTGATATGGGAGGAGCTGTTAGCTTTGAACATCATTATAATAACAATTTTTCTCTTAAAGAATTGATTACAAATAGCCAATGCAAGGGAAAAGGTTTCTTTCAGCCAAATATGATTACCATTTCACCAAACGGAGGCGTTCGTTCGTGTATGTATGGTTTGGGATTGGAAAATCTTGGTAATATTAACGATACCAATTTGTTACAAATTATTAATAATTTCAACGATAATCTTAGCATTTGTTTTGCTGAGAAAAAAGCCTTTGAATTGGCTGATATCATTTACGAGCCATATAAAGATATTTACAAACCTTTTTCTCATAATTGTTCAGCTTGTGTATTATTAGCCAGATTAATACATGAATATTATATGATTAAAGCAACAAAAGAACCAACCAAAGAACAATTATTAAAAATGAATTATAAAGTAGGAAAAGATTTAAACTTGCTTAAAGAAAACCATCTTATCAAAGACTAAACTAATAAATTTTATTATACTGCTGATATTCATATAATAATACCGAAATGAAATATGTAATAGTCCAATTCGCTTTGCTCTTGAAACTATAACATATTTCTGATCGGCATTATACCTTTAATAAATGAACTAATTTATAAATCACATTGGTATAACATAAAAAAAGCCCGACTTAAGTCAGGCTTTTTTTATTTTAAATTAAAGGTTAATCAACTTTTACTATTTTTCTAATAGTTATTCTATCATTCGTTTTTAGCTTAATATAATAAACACCTTTATTATATTTTACTGCATTTATTTTAATATTTTCACCACAATTACAAATCCTGCTATCAATAATCTGACCGACAGAATTATAAATATTTATTTGAGCTGATTCAATTGATTTAATATTTATAATAAACTCATTATTAAAAGGATTTGGATAAGTTTTTATTTCATCAGTTTCACTTTCTTCAATACCGGTAAAACCCACATAAATAGAATTAGAAGCAATTGATAAACACCCTTCCGAATTTAAAACCTTTACATAATAAGTACCGGTATTTGTTGGTATATATGTATTTGAAGTTGCGTTTGCAATTATCCCACTTTCATTAAACCACTGATTATTAGCAGATGAACTTGAAATCAACTGATTACCTGATTGAGTTATATTTGCAGCTAAAGGTGCTGGTATCACAAATATTGTAATATTAGAATTATATGTTGCATTACTTGCATCAGTAATAGTTAAATTATAAGTTGTTGTTTGAGTGGGATTAACAGTAGGATTGGCTCCTGAAATTACTACTCCTGTCGGATTGGATACCCAATTGTAAGAATTACCACCAAGTCCGCCATTTGTAGTAGCCAATAACTGAACACTTTCATTTTCGCAAATACTGTCATCTGTAGCTGTTAAAATACAACTTAAAGGAGATTTGCTAACAAATCCTGCCGGAAATTTTATATTATCAATCCAAGCACAATCACTACCCGAAACACCGTAATTATCTTTCTTATACGACCATTTTAAAGTGTGTACACCAGTTGAAATTGCAAAAGCAGATTTCGACCAGGGAGTTTCACCATCCCAGCGACCCATTGAAGTATTATCGATAAAAAATTCGAGATAATCATAAGATGGAGTGTTTGGAGAAGACGTTTCACAAGATGTTTTCTTATAAAAAGAAATCGTATCATTAGCTGTAACGTTAACCATAACAGATAATACCGAAGTTTTACTATTTGCAATAGCTCCTGATTTGGCAGAATAAGTTCCTTCATAAGGATTTGCAGTAATTATTGTCCATGGAAAAGTTCCTTGTGTCCAATTAAATTTGGTAAAATTACCCAATTCAAAATCTTCATTTACCAAACCAATAGCCTGAATATATGAAGTTTGAGATTGATACGCACCGGAAGTGAGTTTATATGAGAATTCAGCATTGCTTCCAATCTGAACTGCAGAATCTACTTTTACTTTAAACCCTGCCGAATAATTTAATCCGATATTATGATTTGCAAAATTATATGTATTTGAGCCTATAATACTTATATAAAGACTTGTAGCGGTTAGCAAAGCATTTACATTCTGGCAATTACTATGTCCGATATTTGAAGATGGAATAAAAATCACTGCAGTTTCACCCGGATCGAGTTTGCCATTATTGTTTCCCACAATACTATCTTTTATGATGAAGTTATTACTGATCAATTGCGGAGAATTAACAGTTAATCCGAAATTTGCATTCCATGTATTTGAAGAAGCATCAGTAATTGTCATATTAAAATTAACCAGATGCTGATCAGCAATATTATTTTTGATATGAACAGCAAAAGCGTTAATCTGAGTGTTTGTATTACCAGCATTAATATTTCCCCAACTATGCTGATTATCTGTAATAACTACAGAAGTATCAGTAGTTGAAATTGTTGCATTAACATTATTTGCCGTTGCAACTCCCAAATTTTTCAAATCAACATTTAAAGAAATATTTTCGTTATAATCAGCTATATTATTGTTATTTCCATTAATATCAATTATTTGATTTGAATTTAACTGAATAAATGGACCTGAAGGAACAATAATCTGAACAGTTCCGATATAAGGTATTTTATTATAAGCAGTTGCAACAACTTTAATACTATCAATATTGGTTAATGCTGCAAAAGAAATATTAGCGACTCCATTGCTCACCAATGCAGAACCAATAGGCAAATCATTAATACTCAATGTAATTCTTGCACCTTCCATATTGCAGTTTACTGCAAAAGTAGTAGTACCCATAAAGATCACCGAATTATGAGTAACATTCATTGGCTTTGCTGTATCAGTTCTGATCATCAATGCTGGGTCTCCAAAAATATTCCAGGTATCTGTCATTTCGTCACCCTGAGTCGTATATTGATCGTTCATTTTCATACATCCATTCATAGAAATTCCACCAAAAGTTCTTTTGATATTTCCCTGAATACTCTCTGTAAGTATATCTATCATAGCATCTTGTCCATACATTGGAGGATTCCAGCTTTGATTGATAGTTGACATCAAAGTAGCTACAGCACCCGTAGGCTGTTCGTTTGATGTGGCACGCATCCAAGCTTCAGCAAAACAAGTTCCCGCAGTAAAATTGCCATTTACACAGGCAACCGAAAAAATAAACGGCCAGGCAGTTGTATTTGTTAACGAAGACACCTGAGTGTTTGAAAATCCGGTTGTTACCCATGAATTATCTGAACCGTGTCCGGTATAATACATAACACCAACTCCATTATTTACATCATTGCTAACCATTGCAGCAGTAGGATTTCCCGTTGCATCCACACCACCCTGATTACCATCGTATAATTCGCTGCAAGCTGCATTTTCGTAAGCCATCAGTTTGGTTCTGATATTTCTGATATGTTGATAATCATATTCATTATTATCACCGGGACCTTCGGCAGAGCCAATTCCGGTTCCTCTGTTCAGCCAACCATTTCCATTTGAAGGATTCATCTCATAGGTCAATATTTTTTGAACCTGCGTACTCACATGCACAAAACTTTCAGCAGAAATTCTTCCTACAAAAACTTCAGGATAATGATCATTGCCAAGTAAATATCCGTAAGTATTATCTGAACCTCCGCCACCAGCTGTAAATGTTGGTAATTGAGCAACATCCCCAACCAAAATCACATAAGTTAATCCATTGGTTGTATAATAGTTAGAAATATATGATTTGATTGCTGTATTTGTTGTACCTGCAGTTGTTACACTTACAATCTGTGTTGGAATTCCTGAAATATTTCTCCATTTTACCAAAGGCATTACAGAAGCCATAAATTGGTCTGGGCATATTATCAGCATTTTACCACTTTCTTCAATAGGAGTATATTTATTATTTCCTGAATTAGAATTAATAAATTGTGATTTATATATATTTTGAAATTCACCATCAACTTTAGAGAAAGCTTTGGTTCTCTGCAAAGTATTATAATTACTGATACCTATATTGGTAGCTTTTACAGTAAGAGTATGATAAACCCTTAAAACTTTAGTAATCGGATTATACTGAAATGGATAAAAACAAATGGTTTGACCACGATAATCTCTTAAAATATAAGGTTTTTGCAATTCTGCCAATTTACCAGGATAGAACTCATTTACAAGATATTGTTTTCCATAAACATAAGAAATGGAAGAAGGATTTATATCTCTGGTAAGATTTCCTTTTGATGGAATAATATTTATGTTCTGATAATCAGTGTAATCTTCAGAAATCACTTTTAAATCCATTTCGGCATTATCCGGAATTATTATCGAAGTTGATACACTCAACATTTCAGGAGCTCCAGCCAAAAGCATTGGCACTGCACCTTTTAATGATATTTGTTTCGATAAACCGCTGGTAGTCTGAATATCTTTAGTCTGAAAATTATCAAAAGAAAGTTTTACAATCGAAGTTTCTAAATCTGAAGAAATCAGCTGAATTTTAGCAACATCATTGTTCTTTTTAGAAACTGTATTTTGAGCATTTACAATGTAAATGCTTAACAATAAGCATATTATTAGAATATTTCTTTTAGTTATCATAAAACTAAATTATTATTTAGTAAGAATTAATTTTTGTGTAAGTATTTGATTTTTTGATTGTAATGTTAAATAATAAACCCCTCTGCTTAAAAAAGAAGTATTTACTATTGAAGTATAATTTCCAGCTGACTGTTTGTCAATTTCCTCTTTATAAACCAATTGACCATTTGTACTAAAAATTCTCAAAACTGCTGAATTTTCATCAAGTAAAGTATAATTCAGATTGATAATGTCAGAAGCAGGATTTGGATAAATTCTGAAATCAGATATATTTGTTATTTTAGGTTCATCAACACCAACAAATGACTGAATAGCAGGAAAAACAATAAAATCAACCCATGCACAATCGCTACCTGAAGCAGTTGATTGATCTTTTACATATTCCCATCTTAATAAATGATGACCGGGAGTAATTGCATAAGCAACTCTTGCCCATGCTTTAACACCAGCCCAACGTCCCGATTTGTTATTGTCAATATAAAAATTGAGATAATCATAATTATTTTCGGAAGATACTTTTCTGTAAAAAGAGATGCTATCGTTTGTTAATACGTCAATTGAAATTGAAAATGCTGAAGTATCAGAATCTGGTATTACACCTGATTTTGCACAATAGCTACCTTCAAAAGCTCCGGTATTAGTAATAGTCCATGGATGTGATTCAACTGTATCCCAATTGTATTTGGTAAAATTTGCAGATTCGAAATTTTCAGCCATCATACCAATAAAAGTATTGTAAGATTGCTGAACTGAATAAGGTTGTGAATTTAGATTTAAATTAAGCAAATAGCTACCACCATTTGAAGTCGTATTATTCGCAGTGATTGTATAAGTTAACTGATTTGTACTGCCTTTTGCAAAACTATTTAAATTAATATTCGGATTATTGATTGATATAAATGAAGTTGGTGAGTTTAAGATTGCTGTTGTATTTAATGCATCTGCATGTCCTGAATTACTTACTTCAAATTTAAAACTTGCTGTTTCGCCCGGATCCAATCTGTTATTGTTATTTGCCGGAGTTGGATCTGAAATTGTCATTTTTATAATATTCAAAACAGGTGCATTTAGAATAATATTGAAGTTATAACTCCATGTATTATTCACATTGTCTTTTATTTTCAATGTAAAATTTGCAACTGTTTGATCGGGAACTAAATCAGCAACTTTAAAAGTATAAGCCGAAGTAACGCTTTTTTCAATTCCTGCGTTTATATTTCCATAAATTTCAGTACTATCTGTTATATTAATATACTGGTTATTACAAGATAAAGTGGCAGTTACATTATTAGATACATCAACACCAATATTTTTTAGATTTACATCTATTTTTATAATTTCACCATAATCGGCTGCCTGATTGTTATTTCCGGAAGCATCGGTTAGTTGAAAATTATTCAGATTAACATAAGGACCCGTTGGAGTTGCAACAGGAATTGTTGTAATTATGGGTTGACGATTTTGTTTGGTAATAACAAGATCAACAGTACCCGGTGTTGATATCGGACTCAGATTAACTATAGCAACACCCATTGAATCAGCCATAGCAGCACCTTTTAGTACACCATTCATCGAAATTGCAACATAGGCATACGCTTCGGTATTTACTGTAAATGAGCTATTTCCCAAAGTCAATAAGGGCATATAAGTGGCATTCATTACAGTTGGAATTTTAAAATATGGCATCAAAGAAGGATCTCCCATCAAATGATAGATTTCCCAATAATAATCATAACTTGAAGGAGAACCCTGACTTACTGCCAGATTTCCAGCATTAATCATTTGTCCTTGAGAAACATACCATTGAGAAAAAGGTTCTCCGTGAGTATGCATAATTCTATCTAAAGCTCCTAAACCTAAGGAAGCATAAGTCGGATTAGCAGTAACAGTACCAACACCACAAGCCCACCAAAAATCTTCGTCCCAAGTTGAATTATTTGAAGCACCGATATATCCGATAGCTCCTTTTTTATTGGCTCTTAATAAACTTTCGCCAAAACATTCCGAAACTTCAAATTTATTGGTAACACAACAATTTCCAACCATCAGTGGATATTTACCTTCATTTTGTAATCCAGCTACATCAGTAACGTTAAAAGCAGGATCAACCCAACCATCCGAACCACCATGTGCAGTGTAATTTACAAAACCAACTCCATTACTCACATTCTGAATAATCTGGGCTGCACTATTTTGTGAAGCAGGATACAAATAACTACTACAGTTAAATCCATTTGCAGAATTAAAGTAAGTGGATGTACCATAGTTTACTTGTCCATTAGCATGTGTTGGACCAAAACTTGCATCAACACCAGCTATCATTACAACATTGTTTAAAAAAGACTTGTCAGGCATCATATATTGCTCATATTGAAGCGTTTTATCAATTTGAGGCGTTAACTGATTTACATTTTGAGCCGAAAATCTTCCATAATAAACTTCAGGAAAAAAATCGTTGGTATATTCACAATAATACAAATCAGTAACATGACTACCTGTACTTCCTGTAAACGCAGGAATCTGAGCAACATCGCCCACAAACAAAACATAAGTTGGTGCGGGATCTGAGGCTGTGCCTGCATTATATAATGATTGCAGATAGCTTTTAATAGATGTTGTTGTATTTCCCACAGCTGCATTATTGGTATAAGCTTCTATCACTTTAAAGCCCTTTTTGGTTTTCCATTGTATAAATGGCTGTAAAGTTGCCTGAAACATTGGATCAGAAACAATTACATATTTTACAGGATATTTTGAGATTGAATCTTTAAATACAGATTTATTTGTTGAATTCAATAATCTTGATTCGAAACTACTGAAATAAGGTGAAAACTTTTTGTTTTTTTCAGAATTAGTAGTCGCTAAATCAGCATTTTCAAATTTTATTTCAGCTTCAATATTTGTATAAACTTTGATAGTATTACTAACAGGATTATATTGAACCGGAGAAATATTAAGGCGTGCAATTCTAACTCCTCGCATATTTCCAAGATATTCAACATTTGTCAGTGGTAACGAAAGCAATTGATTCTTAGCATATTCATTTTTATCTAATTGCAGTGGTTTCTTTTCTTTATCACTTTTTGAAACAGGAGGCTGACAAGGAATAAGCTTGCCATTATATCCCAATGAGTTAAGGTTAAACGTTTTAACTTCAGCGTTTTTGATATTGACTACTACATTTGCGCCATAAGGAATTTCAATCAGATTTCTTAATACAGGTAATTCTGGTTTTCCAACTTCATTTCCGGGTGTATATCCCGGCATTTCTATTTTTGAGAACATTCCTTTTTCTGTAACAACTGTTGTTATATTAAACTCTGAAACAGAATTTTTTACAACAAACCGTGTTGCTGAATTTTCTTTGAGTTGCAATTTGGTTGTTTCAAAAATTCCCGTTTTAATAATTTGGGCATTTGCGGTAGTTAGCATTATGCAAACCAACAACATAAAAAACGTGTAAAGTTTTCTCATTTTTGATAAAGTTTAAATTTAGAGTCAATTCTTAATATGCTTTCAATGAACAAATTAGTGAATTTGCTTATAATCATGTAAAATTATAATCTTATTCATTTACTGCATGTTAATCAGTTGTTAACTAAGTGTGTATTAATAGTTTCAATTTAGACGAGATAAAACGGAAAGGGTTGGGTTGTTTAAGAAGTGAAAAAACTATATTAATCCAACAATTTTTTCGAGCCATTCAGCATCTGTTTCATCAAATGTATTAAGTTCTTTACTATCAACATCCAAAACACCAATGATACTGCCACTTTTATCGTGAAGTGGGACAACAATTTCGGAACGTGAGCGTGAATCGCAGGCAATATGACCCGGAAATTGTTCTACATCAGGAACTACTATGGTTTTTTGTTGATTAATCCCAGCCCAACAAACGCCGGTATCTTTTTTCAGTTCCATACAAGCCACCGAACCTTGATAAGATCTGACAATCAACTTATCATTTCGCAAACAATAAAAACCAGTCCAGAAAAAGCCATCCATTTTATGATGCAAAACTGCTACTACCGAACACATTCTGGCTTCCATATCATCACTTTTCTGTAACAATTGTTCCAATTGAGTATAAATTCTTTGATATCTTTTTGCTTTTTCCATTTGTATGTTTTTTATAAAACACTTATTTTTAAATATTTATATTTTTAAAAAAAAGACGATGCTGATTTTTAACCTGCATCGTCTTTAAATATTAATTATTTTTTGAAATTAGACTTTTTCCATTTCAACTGTAAAATGTCTCATTATAGGAGCTTCTCTCACAATACTTAAGCCTGAAGTAATTTCGTTGCGGCGATCAAAAACATTTTTCAAAGCAACAGCAATTACATCCATGTGATTATTAGTATAAACTCTGCGTGGAATTGCCAAACGCAAAAGCTCCAGAATCGGATAACGATTTTCGCGGGTAACAGGATCTCTATCAGCTAACAAAGTTCCTATTTCAACGCCTCTGATACCTGCTTCCAAATACAATTCAACACCTAAGGTTTGTGCAACATATTGTTCTTTAGGCAATACAGGAAGTATTTTTTTTGCATCAATAAAAATAGCATGTCCGCCAACTGGTTTCTGAAACGGAATACCAAACTCTTCCAATCGAGAGCCTAAATATTCAACTTGTTTGATACGGGTTTCCAGATAATCAAATTCGGTTCCTTCATCAAGTCCCTGAGCCAAAGCATTCATATCACGACCCGACATACCGCCATAAGTTACATAACCTTCGAACATGATATTGAAAACACTAGCCTGACGCCATAATTCTTCATTTCGCATTGCTATAAAACCGCCCATATTTACAATAGCATCTTTTTTGCTACTCATGGTCATAGCATCTGCATACGAAAACATTTCTTTTACAATCTCTTTGATAGATTTATCAGCATAGCCTTCTTCCCGCATCTTAATAAAATAGGCATTTTCGGCAAAACGGGCTGAATCGAAAATTACGATTTTACCATATTTTTCGGCTATCTGCTTTACATCTTTCAGATTTTGCATTGAAACCGGCTGACCACCTGATGAATTGCAGGTAACAGTAACGATAATAAATGGAATTTTTTCGGTTGGAACCGATTTCATAACATTTTCCAGTTTATTTAAATCAATATTTCCTTTGAAAGGATGATAAATTTCTGTATCAAATGCTTCATCTATAGTACAATCCATCGCTTTTGCCTTACGAAATTCGATATGACCTTTGGTAGTATCGAAATGAGAATTTCCGGGAACAAAATCTCCGGCTTTTACTAATACTGAAAACAATACATTTTCAGCAGCTCTACCTTGATGTGTTGGCAGAAAATGCTCAAAACCAAGTATTTTGCTTATAGCATTTTTCATTTTATAATAAGAAGAAGCTCCTGCATAACTTTCGTCTCCAAGCATCATTTCGCTCCATTGACGGTCACTCATTGCACCTGTTCCTGAATCTGTTAGCAAATCAATATAAACCTGATCGCTTCTTAAATTGAAAAGATTGTATTTGGCATCTTTTATCCATTGTTCTCTTTCTTCACGAGTACTTCTTCTGATGGGTTCAACCATCTTTATTTTGTATGATTCTGCAAATGGTAAATTCATTTTTGAATAGTTTTATGTTTGTAAATTGAATGAAAATAATAATTTAAAAAATATAGATATAACGGGATTTACAGAACAAAACTATCTCTGTCCTTTATGTTTAAAAGAAGAATCTTTTTTGGAAAACCTATTTTATTTACTTTTTGCATTTTAATAAATTTGCAGTACAAAATTATAAATAATTTGAATACAAACCGTCATTTTAATAAAATTTAAACTATTTTCGCATATTAAAATTCCATAAATCATGAAAAAAACGTTACTTTCAATCTTATTGATTTGCTTTTCAATACAAGGATTTTCACAGTTCAGTAATTATTTTGAAAACAAAACATTACGGATAGACTATTTTCACTCAGGAAATTTCATACATGAATACTATCGTTTAGACGAACTGATAGAGAAAAACGTTTGGGCAGGATCAAAAGTAAATTTGATTGACACCTTTGATTATGGAAAATTTCGCATAATGATGTATGATACAGCGTCAGGCATATTAATTTATTCAAGAGCTTATTCAAGTTTATTTGCCGAATGGCGAACAACCAATGAAGGAAAAGGAAGTTGCGGAAATTTTTCTGAAACGGTGCTTATCCCCTACCCTAAAAATGTGGTAAAACTTGTATTTCAAAGCAGAGACTCTTTGAACAACTGGCAAAATGTTGAAAATATGATTATTGACTTAAAAAAAGATTTTATTTTAAAACCAAAACAAAATAAATTCGAAATAAATGCCCTTCATTTTTCGGGAGAAAGTTCAGAAAAGCTTGATATTGCAATTATTGCTGATGGATATACTATAAACGAAATTGACAAAATGAAGAAAGATTTTGAGAAATTCAATAATTATATTCTCAAAGCCAATCCGTTTAATGAAAATGCAAACAAAATCAATATCTGGGGAGTAGCAGCCATTTCGGCTCAATCGGGCATTACCGACCCCATTGATACTTTCAATGTAAAAACTGCGGTTGGTTGTAGTTTCAACACTATTAATTCTGACAGATATCTGATGACACTGGAAAACAAAACTTTGCATGATGCTTTAACCAATGTTGCTTACGATCAGATTATTATAATGTGTAATACCGAAAAATATGGCGGTGGTGGCATTTATAATTTTTATTGCACTGCTGCTGCCGGAAATGCTGTAGCTAATTTCCTGATTCAACACGAATTTGGGCATGCTTTTGCAGGCTTGGGTGACGAATATTATACTTCAGAAGTAAGTGTTGAAGATTTTTATCCATTAACGGTTGAACCGTGGGAACCCAATATCACAACATTGGTAAATTTTGAAGGCAAATGGAAAAATATGCTGAATAAATTCACGCCAATTCCAACACCTGCAACAGAAGAAAACAAAAAAATTATTGGCGTTTATGAAGGTGGTGGATATATGAGCAAAGGGGTTTATCGTCCTTATATTGATTGCACCATGAAATCAGTTAAATACAATGCTTATTGTCCTGTATGCAAACGTGCAACCCAATGGATGATTGACTTTTACACAAAATAAAAAAGATTATATATTCGCTTTTTAAAACCAAAATCTGTTGCCTTAATTTCTATTAACAAAACTTTGGGCAACTTATTAAGCTTAGATATTGTCTGATTAATACATTTTTACTATTTTTGATTTTTTAAATAACTAAGTATATGTATATAAAAAAAATATTAATTATAGCCTTGCTCACAACTATTGGATTTTCATCAAAAGCACAATTGAATGTTGTATCTGGTTCAGGAACAACACCTCAAACGCTTGTACAAAACATACTTGTTGGCACCGGAGTAACAGTTAGCAATGTGAAATTTAATGGTTCTACGGCTCCATTAACTGGTGCTATGATGGGTTCTTTTACAACTGGTACAACTGCAACTAACCTGGGAATTACAAGTGGTTTGTTTTTAGGTAGTGGTGGAATTTCCGGAGCAGTTGGGCCAAATTCATCAGGAAGCACAACTACTCCTTCAGGGATGGCAACAGTTACTAATGACCCTCAACTTCAGGCTCTTGTGCCAAATAAAACTGTCAATGAATCTGCTGTTCTTGAATTTGATTTTATACCATTATCAGATACAATTAAATTTCGCTATGTATTTGGATCAGAAGAATATCCTGAATTTGTTAATACTAATTTTAACGATGTTTTCGGATTTTTTATTTCAGGCTTTAATCCATTGGGAGCAAGCTATGTTAATAAAAATATTGCTTTGATACCAAATACAAATTTACCTGTATGTATTGACAATGTAAATGTTACAACAAACTCACAATATTTTATTACAAATAGTGGTTCTTCTATACAGTATGACGGTTTTACAACAGTTTTAACTGCTTGGGCTTTGGTAATACCTTGTACTCAATATCATATGAAACTTGCAATTGCAGATTGTGGTGATGCTTCGTATGATTCAGGCGTTTTCTTAGAAGCAAATAGCTTCAGCAGCCCACAGATTTCAATTAATACCGCTTATTCAATGCCTTCTGTTTCAGCTACCAATGCAATTGAAGGTTGTAATAATATAATTCTAACATTCAATTATCCTTATAATGTTACCTATCCTTATCAAATTCCTATAGTTTCAATAGGAGGAACTGCAACCAATGGTGTTGATTATCCGCTAATTCCGAATACATTAATTATTCCAACCGGCCAAAATTCTGTACAATTAAATCTTACTCCATATTATGATCATATTACAGAACCTACAGAAACCATACAACTTGTAATACAAACCTCGCTTTGTGGTGATCTGGATACACTCAATTTTAACATTATGAACTATGATTCTTTAGTTGCAACTGCTTATGGCGATACAACCATATGTAATAATACATCTCAACTTAAGGTAATTACAAGTGGTGGAATAACTCCATACCAATATTCATGGAATAACGGTGCAGGAAGTACACCCATTGTTAACCCTAATTTTACATCAACTACACTTTTTAAAGTTAATGTAACTGATGCCTGTTTGAAAGTTGCAAAAGATTCGGCGTTAGTTATTGTTGATTGCGAATTTGCAGATGCCGGACCTGATACAAGTATTTGTCTTGGAGACACAGCTATTCTAACAGCCTCGGGAGGTACAACATATTTATGGGATAATGGAAATCCTAATGCTACAATAAAAGTAAATCCTACCACAACAACAACTTATGTTGTTACAGCTACTAATTTCTTCTCATTTACTGATACAGATACAGTTACTGTATTTGTTTATCCACTTCCAACAGTTACTGCTACTACAAATCCATCAACAATTTGTCCGAACGAACCAGCCAATTTACAAGCCGGTGGTGCAAATACTTATCATTGGACTTCCAATCCACCAGATAATTCACTGAACGGACAACAAAACTTAAGCAATCCTGTTGTAACACCTTCAACCACTATTACATATACTGTAGTTGGAATTGATACAAATACTTGTGTAAATGCAGCAAACGTTACCGTTAACACAAGTTTATTACCTGTTCCTCATATAATTGCAACTCCAAATCCAGTTTCAATTTTTAGCCCAATTGTACACCTGTTGGATGGAAATACCTCATCAACAACATGGTACTGGACTTTGGGAGACGGAGCAACTTCAAATCAAGCTAATTTTTATCACACATATAGCGATCAGGATACCGGACGCTATTTGGTAAAACTTATTGCAGCAAATTCTTTTGGTTGTATTGACTCAACTGAAATATGGGTTATTGTTCGTCCAGATGGTACTTATTATGTACCAAATTCATTTACACCAAATGGTGATGGTTTGAATGATGAATTCAAGATTATGGGTATGGGTACTCAGGAATTTGAAATATACATTTACGACCGCTGGGGCAAATTGGTATTCGAATCAAAAGATATTAATTACGGCTGGAATGGAAAAACAAATAATAACGAACTTCCATCCGGAGTTTATAATTATCTGGTAATTTACAAAGATATTCTTGGAATCAGAAGAAGCAAACCAGGTTCGGTAATGCTCATAAGATAAGCATTCTAAATCTTTAAAAAAGAGATAATATGAGCCGGATATTATCTCTTTTTTTATTTATTAGAATTTTTTAATCTGAAATAAAGGCTAATTTTCAAATAAATTATCTAATTTTGACGACTGAAAATAATAATGCTGGTAAAAAGCTAAAGCATTAATTAATAATCTTAAAATATCATAATATGGCTAAAATAAAAGTAGCTATCAATGGTTTTGGTAGAATAGGAAGAGTAACCTTCAGAGGTTTAATCCAAAAAGAAAATATCGAAGTAGTCGCATTGAACGACTTAACCGATGCAAAAACTTTAGGGCATTTATTAAAATACGATTCAATTCACGGAAAATTTCCGGGAGAAGTAAGCGTTGATGGTGATTTTCTAGTTGTTAACGGAAATCGCATTAAAATTTATGCTGAAAGAGATCCTGCAAATTTACCATGGAAAGAACTTGGTGTTGATGTAGTTATCGAATCAACCGGAGTTTTCCGCAACAAAGAAAAAATGGGCAAACACATTACTGCCGGTGCTAAGAAAGTTATACTTACAGTTCCAGCTGATAATAAAGATGATGTGGATGCTACAGTTGTTCTTGGTGTAAACGATTCTGTTTTAAAACCAGAAATGCAATTTATCTCAAACGCTTCTTGCACAACCAATTGTTTGGCTCCTGTTGCAAAAGTTCTGAATGATAATTTTGGTATCGTTCGTGGTTTAATGAATACAATTCATTCTTATACCAACGATCAGATTATTCTCGATTCACCTCATAGTGATTTACGTAGAGCAAGAGCTGCCGGAGTTTCTATTATTCCTACAAAAACAGGTGCTGCCAAAGCTGTTGGTTTGGTAATTCCTGAATTGGCAGGTAAATTAGATGGTTTTGCAATGCGTGTTCCTACTCCTGATGGTTCTGTAGTTGACTTAACTGTTGAATTAGCTAAATCTACTACCAAAGAAGAAATAAATGCAGCTATGAAAGCTGCTGCTGAAGGTCCAATGAAAGGAATTCTGGAATATTGTATCGATCCTATTGTTAGTGTTGATATTATCGGAAATAAACATTCTTCTATTTTCGATTCTCAACTAACCCAGGTTATGGGCGGAAACTTTGTAAAAATCGTTTCCTGGTACGATAACGAAAGTGGTTATTCTAACCGGATAGTTGATTTGGCAGTTAAATTAGCAGAATAAACTATCTACTTATAATTAAAAAATAGCTGATACTCAGGTATCAGCTATTTTTTTTGCATTCATATTTCTTAAAAAAACTTATTAATGCAATAATTCAAAAGCATTATCGTTTAGAATTTTCAAATTTTTACACTAATTTTGCAAACTCGTTAAAAAAAAAACAAATGGTTGTAGAACCCGGAAAACTCTTATCTTCAATAGATTATCCGTCAGATTTAAAAAAACTTGACGAAAATCAATTACCTCAACTCTGCAATGAGTTGAGACGATTTGTTATTGATGTAATTTCATACAATCCCGGGCATTTGAGTGCCAGTCTCGGCACAGTAGAATTAGCTACAGCATTGCATTACGTTTTCAATACACCCTATGATAAATTAATCTGGGATGTTGGGCATCAGGCTTATCCACATAAAATACTTACCGGTAGGAAAAATATTTTTTATACCAATAGAATGTATCAGGGAATTAGTGGTTTTCCGAGAATGAGCGAAAGTGAATATGATTCATTTGGCGTAGGTCATTCATCCACATCTATTTCTGCTGCTTTAGGTATGGCTGTTGCTTCAGCTCTTAAAAAAGAAAATGACCGTCAGCATATTGCAATTATTGGTGATGGCTCAATGACTGCCGGCATGGCTTTTGAAGCTTTAAATCATGCAGGTGTTGCAAAAAGCAATTTGCTGGTTATTTTAAATGATAACGGAATTGCTATTGATAAAAATGTTGGAGCTCTGAGTGAATACCTCACAAAAATAACAACTTCAGAATCTTACAACAGATTTAAGGACAAAGTTTGGCGTTTTATGGGAGGTGGAAGTCCTTATGGAAGAAATTCACGTGCTCTGGTTCGCCAAATAGGCAATGCATTAAAAACCACACTTCTAAGAAAAAGCAATTTATTCGAATCTTTAAATTTCAGATATTTCGGTCCGGTAGATGGGCATGATGTAATTAATCTAACCCGAATATTTAAAGATATGAAAAATATTCCGGGTCCCAAGCTTTTACATATTATTACTACAAAAGGTAAAGGATTGGAAAAAGCTGAAAAAGATCCGACTACATATCATGCTCCCGGCACTTTCGATCGTAAAACCGGCGAAATTATCAAATTGGAATGTACTCATAAGTTAGCACCTAAATATCAAACTGTTTTTGGCAAAACAATTATTGAACTTGCCGAAATGAATGAGAAAATTATCGGAGTTACTCCAGCAATGCCTTCCGGATGTTCTCTAAATTTAATGATGGAAAAAATGCCCGACAGAGCTTTTGATGTGGGTATAGCCGAACAACATGCTGTAACTTTTTCAGCCGGCATGGCTGCTCAAGGCATGATTCCATTCTGCAACATTTACTCTTCTTTTATGCAAAGAGCTTACGATCAGGTAATTCACGATGTTGCACTCCAAAAATTAAAAGTAATTTTCTGTCTTGACAGAGGTGGCTTGGTTGGCGAAGATGGAGCAACACATCATGGCGTTTTCGATCTCGCTTTTTTCAGATGTATTCCCGATTTAATTATCTGTTCTCCATTAAATGAAGAAGAATTGCGAAATATGATGTTTACTGCTCAGTTAGGTAAAAACGGTAGTTTTGTGATCAGATATCCCAGAGGCAGAGGCGTTATGCCCGAATGGAAAACACCTTTTTCTGAACTAAATATTGGCGAAGGAAGAATGTTAAAAGAAGGAGATCAAACGGTTATCATTTCTATTGGTCATATTGGCAATTCGGCATTAAAAGCAGCCGAAATATTAGCCGAGAAAAATATCAATATCGGAATTTGTGATATCAGATTTTTAAAACCTTTGGACACCAAATTATTACATACTACTTTCAACAAATATTCAAATATTATTTCGTTGGAAGATGGTGTTATTAATGGTGGATTAGGTTCTGCATTAATGGAATTTGCTTCTGAAAATCAATATAATAAAAAAATCATTCGATTGGGTGTACCCGATAGATTTGTGGAACATGGTACTATAAATGAATTACAAACCGAATGTAACTTTGATGTAAATTCAATAGTAAATTTAATTTTAAATCTTTAGAATTAGTATATCATTTTTAATTTTTTATAAATATGACAAAAATAAAAAGATTTTTTTACTTTATCCTTACTTTAGCTTTAATGATCTCATGTTCAGGCGAAATAAAGGAAATTACCGAAAAATATGCTGATGGTTCACCAAAAGTGATTTGTTACTTCATCAAAAAAAATGATGTGAAAATTAAAACCAGAGAAATCGGATATTATCAAAATCAGAAAGAAAGCTATAAAGGTGAATATAAAAATGGAATTAGAGCCGGTAAATGGGAATATTGGTACGAAAACGGCAAACTATTTGCATCAACAGAAGTAACAACATCCATTGCTACTCAAAAATGGCAAATATTAAAACCAGATCAAAATCCATATTTTGATAATTCATTACAATTGGCTGTTATTGAAATTTATCCAAATGGCTCACCTTATCATTGTATTTATAGTAAACAAAATGATGAAACAGCTAATGAATTATTCTTTTACCCTTCATACAAAATCCAAATGCAGGGTAGCAGCAAAAACAATAAACGCGAAGGAAACTGGAATTACTGGTACGAAAACGGAAATAGATGGAGTGAAGGATACTTCAAAAATGATGTAAATGACAGTATTAGAAATGTATGGTACGAAAATGGAAACAAAAGATACGAAGGCTTTTATAAGGAAGGAAAAGAAACAGGTCTTTGGAAATTTTACGATGAAAAAGGCTTATTAGCCAAAGAAGTTGATTATAACAAATAAAAAATAAATTTATTTATTTGATTTTTAGATATTTCGTTTTTATATATAAGTTTTTTGTCTATTTTTGCACTTTAAATAAAAAATGAAGTTAATCTTAGATTTTGGAAATACATTACAAAAAGCTGCAATTTTTGATCACAATCAATTAATTGCGATTAAAGCTTTTAAGAAAATTTCTCTAAAAAATATTCAGGATTTTATCGCTTCATTCACAATAGAGTCAGCAATTTTATCTTCAGTAATTAACTATAATAAAGACATTTACAGCTATTTACAAACCAATTTTCGTTTTATTGAACTTGCTACTGATACTCCAATTCCTATAAAAAACAAATATGCCTCACCCGAAACACTTGGTAATGACAGATTAGCGGCAATTATTTCAGCTAATATCACATATAACAACAGCAATTTATTGGTTATAAATGCCGGAACCTGTATTACTTACGATTTCATTGACAAAAACTCAAATTATTGGGGTGGTGCTATTTCGCCGGGAATTAAAATAAGATTTAAGGCTCTACATAATTTTACTGATAAATTACCGTTAATACTCAAAAATAAGAAATCAACGGCATTAATAGGTAACAGTACAGAAAATTCAATTTTATCGGGAGTAATTAATGGCTCAATAGCTGAAGTAGAGAATATTATATCAAATTATAAAAAAAAATATCCCGACTTAAAAGTAATAATAAGTGGTGGAGATATGAAATATTTTGACAAGATAATTAAAAATAGCATCTTTGCATTTCCAAATATCGTTTTATTCGGATTAAACATAATACTTGATTTTAATGTTGAAAATTAAATTTAATAAACTAATAATCATATTGTTGACCCTCGTTTCAACAATAGGGACTTTACAAGCTCAAAACAGGATACACTCTCCTTATTCAAGATTCGGAATCGGAGAATTGCAGTCATATAGCAACAGTCAATACAGCGGAATGGGTGGTATCGGGCTGGCAATTGCTACACCCAACTCTGTGAATTTCAACAATCCTGCATCATATACAAAATTTGATTCACTTTCATTTATTTTTGAAGGTGGAATGTTGAGCAATTTTACTACGCTTGAATCTAACGGATTAAGTCAAAAGTCAAATTATACATCATTGTCTTATTTAACGTTTGGATTCCCCATAAACCGCTGGTGGAAAGCAAGTTTTGGCTTGTTGCCATACAGTAGTGTTGGATACAAAATCACTGATCATCAATCTGTTCCAAATTATGGAAGCGTTGATTTCAGATATGAAGGAAATGGAGGAATTAATCAGTTCTTTATCGGACAGGCAATTAAAATTAATTCTAAGTTGTCATTTGGTGTAAATGTATCGTATTTATTTGGCACTATAGATAAAAGCAGAATAGTAGCTCCTTTGGATTCTGCTTATGTTTTTAATGTAAAAGTATTAAATTCAAACAATTACGGGAATTTTAAATTTAATTTTGGTTTACAGTATTTCAAAAATCTTAAAAACGATTATATTTTCGGAAGCGGTATTGTTTTTAGTAATGCTATTAACGGAAATGTAACTGATGATCAATTATCATACTCTTATTCCGAAACAAGTTCTGGTTATGAATATGTTTATGATACCTCCTCTTTAAGTAAATCAGAGCAAAACAGAATTCACCTGCCAATGAGTGCTGGTATAGGCTTTTCTCTCGAAAAGAAAAACAAATGGTTGATTGGTGCTGATTTTAATTGGCAGAACTGGAAGGATTATTCTTACAAAGGAGTTAATGACACCCTCAATAATAGTTTCCGTATTTCAATTGGAGGAATGATTAAACCCAATTCTAATTCATCAAATTATTTTAAAAGGATAACATATAGAGCAGGGTTTAGATTTGAACCAAGCAATTTAAAACTTTATGGAGAACAAATAAATGAGTTTGGCATAAGTTTTGGATTAGGATTACCACTCAGAAAAAGTAAATCAACAATTAATCTTGGAGTTGAGTTTGGGAAAAAAGGAACTCAAAACAACGGCTTAATTGAAGAAAACTTTACAAAATTTACAATAGGGTTTTCAGCATACGATTTCTGGTTTTACAAAAGAAAATTTGATTAAAGAACAGTAAATAAAACAAAGTGATGAAAACAATTAAATTAATAGCATTGGCAAGTATTCTGATTATCAGCTTGTCGGCTACAGCACAAAAGTACGGAAAAACATCTGAAGACAGTATTGAATGCATTACCAATATCTCTTTATATGGTGAATTTTACAAACAACAAAATTATAAAGATGCTTTTAAACCATGGAGAGAAGTTTTCATGAAATGCCCTATGGCAAGTGAAAATACTTTTATCAGAGGAGTTAATATTTTAAAATATGCGATTGATAATGAAAAAGATGCAAAACATAAGGAAAAATTGGTTGATACACTTTTGATTGTTTGGGATAAAAGAATTGAATTTTTCGGTAAAGAAGGTTTAAATCTTGGCAAAAAAGGCTTGGATTTGCTCAATTACAGACCAAAAGAAAAAGAACAAATCTACAATTTGTTTAAAAAAGCTGTTGATATTAGCGGAAATTATGCTGAACCAATCGTTATGTACAATTATTGTTTATCAACAATAGAATATGTTAAAACTGGTAAAGGAGATTCTACATTAATACTTGACAATTATGATGCTATCAGTGATCTTATTGAAAAAAATATGGCAAATGATGTAAAAAACAAAGATGAATACGACAAAGTTTTGCAAAATATTGAAAAATCAATCGAGCCTTATACATCATGTCAGGAATTAGTTGCCATTTATGGAAAAAAATTCAAACAAAATCCAAATGACATCGTGCTTTTGAAAAAAATTACAAAAATATTGGACAAGAAAAAATGCACAGACGATCCATTGTTTTTCAAAGCAACAGAAAATTTATACAAATTAGAACCAACTCCAGAGACTGCATATTTAATGGGAAAAATGTCATACTCTAAAAAACAATATTCTAAAGCTGCTGAATATCTGAATGATGCAGCAGAAAAAATGACTGAAAACGTTGATAAAGCTAGAATTTGTTTATTATTGGCCGATATTTATGGAAATTTAAATCAATTTTCAACAGCAAAAAGTTTTGCATTAAAAGCACTTGATGCTAAGCCAGGCGATGGAATGCCATATATTATCATTGGCGATTTATATGCACAAAGTGCCAAACAATGTGGTGATAACGATCTGACAAGCAAAGTTGCTTATTGGGCTGCCGTAGATAAATACAATCAAGCCAAAAGAGTTGATCCTTCTATTGCAGATTTAGCAAACAGCAGAATTTCATCTTATTCAAGAGCATTCCCTAGTGATGAAAATATATTCTTCTACGGACTAAAAAAAGGGGATTCATACAAAGTTGGTTGCTGGATTAATGAAACAACCACTGTTAGATAATCAAAATTTGAAGAATCCATTAAAAATACAAATTAATAAAAAACATAGACTCTATTTGATAGGAGTCTATGTTTCTTCATTTTGTATCGTAATGGCATCTTGTAAGAACGATTTGGAAAAAATCAATTCAATAAAAAACTATACCAATCTGCCTGTAGAATCAGCAAAAAATATCAGTCTGATCAGAAGCGATTCCACCAGAATTATACTTCTGATGACCAGTCCGCAATTAGACAGATACCAAACCGAACAATCTTATTCAAAATTCCCAAAAGGTTTGAAAGTTGTATTTTATGACATAAATAAAAAAATAAAATCACAACTAACTGCTAATTATGCTATTAATTACGAAGACAACAAAACCATGGAAATTAAGAACAATGTAATAATTATTGATTTTGCAAAAGGAGATACTATTTATACCGAAAATCTGAATTGGGACCAGAACTCAAAAAAAATATTTTCAAACACACTAGTAAAAAAGGTAAATAAAGACGAGACGTTATATGGCGATGGATTTGATTCTGACGAAAGCTTCAACAATTATACACTACGACGTCCGAGAGGAAAAATAAATCTTGATAAAGAAGAATAAGAATCAAAAAAAACACATCAAAAAATATGAAATTATTATATCCTAAAATAAGAATTATTCAGAAACTAAACAATTTCTATCACTTGTTCCTACATAAGAGTAAGAATTTTAATAAAATCAATAAAAAAAACAGTTAATGATAACTTATAATTTAAAAAAAAATTGTAAGTTTGCACACTATTTTTAAAAAAATAACTATGGCAATAATAGGAAAAATAAGAAAAAGATCAGGTTTACTAATTATTCTAATTGGTATTGCTATTGCAGGTTTTGTATTGCAAGATGCATTTAAAGGAACCAGAGCATTTAGTAACAAACAATTAGGGGTAGTTGACGGAGAAAACATAACATATCCTGAATTTGAAAAGAAAGTTGAACAACAACTAGAACAAATTAAAACTCAACAACGTAAAGAAAGTTTAACATCACAAGAGACTTACCAGGTAAGACAAAGTGTTTGGAACCAATTGGTTAGCGATGTTTTAATGAGTAAAGAATATGAGGATTTATCAATTGAAGTTTCTACTGAAGAAATGAACGATATGTTCTATGGAAAATTTTTGCATCAATTTATAAATCAAAATTTTACAAATCCTAAAACTGGTCAGGTTGACAAACAAAGAGTTGTACAGATTATCGAAAATTTTGAACAATTAAAACCGGAAGAACAAAAACAATGGAAATCAATTGAAGAATACATCAAATCTGACCGTATTCGTACAAAATACAATAATCTGATTACAAAAAGTTTTTATATGCCAAAAGCATTTGCTAAAAAAGCATATCAAGCTCAAAATGATTTTGTTAAATTACGTATGATGGCAGTAGATTATTCATCTGTTTCTGACAGTGCAGTAGTTTTAAATGATAAAGATTATCAGGCATTTTATGACGAACACAAACAGGAGTTTGATCAGGAAGCAAGCAGAGATATCGATTATGTATTATTTGAAGTTACTCCATCAAAAGATGACTTGGATAATACTGTAAAACAAGTAAATGATATTTATACTGAATTACAAACAGCTCAAAATATTCCTGAATTTGTAAATTCTTATTCTGACACCAGATATGACAGTTCTTTTGTTAAAAGAGGAAAACTTCCTTATGCAATTGATTCTGCTGCTTTTAACATGGCTGCCGGAACTATCATTCCTCCATTTATGGATAATGGTGCTTACAAAATGGGGAAAATTATGGATGTACAATTACGTCCAGATTCAATGAAAGCTAGCCATATATTAATTTCATTTAAAGGAGCCTACGGTGCAAACGAAAAAATAACAAGAACCAAAGAAGACGCTCAAAAATTAGCTGACAGTTTGAAGATTCTGTTACAGAAAGATCCTTCAAAATTAGCTGAAATAGCAATTTCTTTGTCAGATGATCAATCAGCTAAAGAAAACAAAGGTGATTTAAATTGGTTTGCAGATCAAACTATGGTTCCTGCTTTTAACAATGCTGTATTAAAAGGAAAAGTTGGTGATGTAACTACAGCTGAATCAATGTTTGGTATTCACGTTATTAATATTACCGGAAAAACAATTCCATTAAAAAAGGTTCAAATTGCTTTAATTACAAGAAACCTTGAACCTTCAAATCAAACCTACAAAAATATTTTTGCTGAAGCCAATAAGTTTGCAAGCGAAAATCCTACGGTTGAGGCTTTTGAAAATTCAATTAAAAAATCTGGCTTAAATAAAAGAACCGCAGAATATATTCAACAAATGTCTGACAACATTCCCGGAATTGAAAATGCCAGAGAATTAGTTAGATGGGCTTTTAATGAAGAAACCAAAAAGAATGATGTATCAAAACAAGTTTTTGAATTTGATAATAAATACTTTATAGTTGCTGTTTTAAAAGAGGTACGTGAAAAAGGGATTGCTCCTTTGGAACAAATTAAATCAAGACTTGAGTTTGTTGTAAAACGCGATAAAAAAGCAGTTATGATTCAAGAAAAAGTAAATGCAGCTTTGGCTCAAACTAAAGATTTATACCAACTTGCAAGTAAATTTAATGTTCAGGTTGATACCGTAGAACAATTAAATTTTGCTTCATACAATGTAGGCAGAAAAGGTTATGAACCAGAAGTAATCGGTACTACTTTTACTCTTAAACCAAATTCATTATCTAAACCAATCAAAGGCAATAGCGGTGTTTATGTTGTTAATGTAGATCAAATTACAAAAGCACCTGAATCTAAAGATTACACAATGACAATCATGCAATTGCAGAGCATGTATCAACAAAGAGTTGCCAATGATGTTTACAAAGTAATTCAGGATAAAGCTAAAATTGAAGATAATAGAATACTTTTCTATTAAAATCTTCAAAATAATAAAAAAAGACGCTTTTAAAGCGTCTTTTTTTTATACTAAAATTTAATTCTATTATTATTAATAACTTTAAAATATTGATATTATATCAAATAAATTTCAAGAAAATCCTATCATAAAAATAGAACATATCTATATTTTTACTATTTTTACAAAATTATAAAATTTATTTCTATTAAATTGCTAAAACGATTTAGTAAATTTGTATTTTTGTAAATCTAAAAAGATTATTTGATAGAATATATGAGTTCTTTGGCATATGAAAAAAGTAAGATTAGAAGACATTGCAACTAAAATGGGAGTATCAAAGACATTAGTCTCAATGGTACTTAATGGCTATGGTGATAAAAACGGCATAAAAAAAGAAACACAGGAAAAAGTAATTGCTTTTACCCGTGAACTAAATTATAAGCCCAATCAGGTTGCCAGAAGTCTAAGATTGGGCAGATCAAATACAATAGGACTTATTGTTGCAGATATTTCAAATGCATTTTATGCAAAAATGGCTAGAAACATTGAAGATGAGTGCAATAAGTATGGCTATAATTTAATTATCTGTAGTTCTGACGAAAAAGATGCCAAAGAAGCATCTTTAATCAGAATGCTAAAAGACAAACAAGTTGATGGTTTAATTATTTCATCTACCTTAGTTGACAATACGGAAATAAAATTAATGAAACATGACAACTTCCCTTTTGTTTTAGTTGACAGATATTTCCCGGAAATTCCGGATACAAATTATGTTGTAATAGATAATTATAAAAGTTCATTTAAAGCAGTAAAATACCTTATTGATAATGGACATGTTAATATTGCAATGCTATCAATATCACCACCTCATTTAACTTCAGTTAAAGACAGAAATAAAGGTTATTTTGATGCTATAAAAAAGGGGAATGTAAATACAGATCATTATTTACATTGCCAGATTCCATTTGAAGACATTGAACAAAGCGTAGAATTTTATATTGAAAAACTTATAAAATATAATCAAAAAGTTACTGCTATTTTAACAGTAAATCAGAATATTGCATTAGCTTGTTTAAAATCATTAAAGAAATTTAAAATTAGAATTCCTGAAGATATTTCGTTAATTACTTTCGATGATTTACCTGTTTTTGAACTTTTATCACCTTCAATTACAACAATATCACAACCCTTGGATCTCATTAGTAAAAATGCAGTAAGTATATTAATGGATGAAATCAGTCATAAAAATACAAGAAAAGCCAAAGATCAAATTGTGGTTCCATCTTATTTCCAATTAAGAGAATCTTGTAAACAATTATAATTCTATCTATTATGAATTTAAAAAAAATCACTTTTATCTCCTTTGTTTTAGCTATTTCCCTTTTATCATGTCATACAAATAAAAAAGGGAAAATTACTGATTATGTAAATCCATTTATCGGAACAGGTGGGCATGGACATACTTATCCGGGTGCTTCACTCCCATTTGGCATGGTTCAACTTAGCCCAGATACTCGTTTAGATGGATGGGACGGTTGTGGTGGCTATCATTATTCTGATAGTATTATATATGGCTTTTCACATACTCACTTAAGCGGCACAGGTTGTTCTGATTATGGAGATGTATTAATTATGCCAACCACTGGTGAATATAAATGGAGCAATAAAGAATATGCTTCTGCTTTCAACCATAAAAACGAAATTGCAAAACCGGGTTATTTTAAAGTGAAATTAGATAAATACAATGTTGATGCTGAATTAACAACTACCAAACGTGTTGGATTTCACAAATATACATTTCATGATTCTAATAATTCTAACATTTTGATAGATTTACTTCATCGTGATAAAGTTATTGAATCTTCAATAAAAATAAATAGTCCAGATGAAATTGAAGGATACAGACGTTCTATGGCTTGGGCTAATGACCAAAAAGTATTTTTTGTTGCTAAATTTTCTAAATCGATAAAGTCATATAATATTGCTGTAAATGATAGTGCTACATTATTAAAAGAGGCTAAAGGTGCCAATCTGAAAGCATTTTTAACTTTTGATATAAAAAAAGATGAATCTATAATGATAAAGGTTGGTATATCAGCAGTTAGTATCGAAAATGCCCGTAAAAATCTGGAAACTGAAATTTCTGACTGGAACTTCGATAAAGTTGTAAAAGATGCTGATTCAATATGGAATAATGAATTAGGCAAAATTGAAGTTGAAGGTGGTTCTGATGATCAGAAAACAATATTTTATACAGCTATGTATCACGCATTTCTGAATCCGAATTTATATAGCGATGTTGATGGACAATACAGAGGTAGAGATTTAAAAACACATCAGTCAGATTTTGATTATTATTCAGTCTTTTCTTTATGGGATACATACAGAGCTGCACATCCCTTATACACATTAACCCAGCAAAAGAGAACAACAGATTTTATTAAAACATTTATCAAACAATGGGAGGAAGGTGGATTTTTACCAGTTTGGGAACTATCAGGTAACGAAACCGGTTGTATGATAGGATATCACGCAGTACCAGTAATCGTTGATGCATATATGAAAGGCCTTCGTGATTTTGATGTTGAAAAAGCTTATGCTGCTATGAAAACCAGTGCAGAACAAGAAAAATTGGGTATGAAATCTTATAAATCATATGGAATAATTTTTGCGAATGAAGAAGGAGAATCTGTCTCAAAATTATTGGAATATGCTTACGATGATTGGTGTATTGCTCAAATGGCCAAATCTTTGAATAAAATGGATGATTACAAAATTTATATTCAGAGAGCCCAATCATATAAAAATTTATTAGATCCTTCTACAGGCTTTATGCGCGCCCGTATGCAAAACCTTTGGTTCTCACCATTTGAACCATCTGAAGTAAATTTCAATTATACAGAAGCCAATGCATGGCAATATAGCTATTCAGTCCCTCAGGATATTAGCGGTTTTGCAAATTATCTTGGAGGAAAAGAGAAACTGGCAGAAAGACTGGATATGCTTTTTAATGCGGAATCAAAAACTTCTGGTCGCGAACAAGCTGATATAACAGGGCTTATAGGTCAATATGCTCATGGAAATGAACCAAGTCATCATATTGCATATTTATATAATTATGTTGGAAAAGCTTTCAAAACTCAAGAACTGGTTCATCGCATCCAAAAAGAAATGTATTCAAATAAACCAGATGGTTTATGTGGCAATGAAGATTGCGGGCAAATGTCTTCATGGCTGGTTATGAGTGCTATGGGATTCTATTCTGTAACTCCCGGAACTGATGTTTATGCAATTGGAACACCAATGTTTAAGAAAATAAGCGTCAAACTTGAAAATGGGAAAATATTTACAATTAAAGCTGAAAATATTTCTAAGAAGAATTTTTACATTAAATCGGCAAAACTGAATGGAAAAGATTACAACAAATCTTATATTACTCACAATGATATTATTAATGGTGGTGAAATAATTTTTGAAATGGATAATAAAGCTTCTGAAAAATGGGGTATTGGAAATGAAAATGAACCTATGACATCCATTAATGAACATTTGATTATTCCGGTTCCATTTATTGCTAAAGGCAAAGCTACTTTTCTGAAAGAGCAAAAAGTTGAATTGGGTTGTTTAGAAAAAAATACTGAAATTTATTATACTTTAGATGGTTCAATGCCAACCAAAAAATCTGCAAAATACACACAAGCAATTGATATTAAAGAAACAACTACAATAAATGCAATTGCTGTAAAAGAAGGTTTACCAGACAGTAAATTATTAACCGCAACTTTATTTTTAATTCCTGAAGGAAGAAGCATTACTATAAAAAATCCTTATGCAAATCAATATGCAGCTGGTGGCGATTTGGCACTGATTGATATGATCAGAGGCGGTGAAAATTTCAAAACAGGTACCTGGCAAGGTTATGAAGGTGTAAATCTGGAAGCTACAGTAAAACTAAAAGAATCTCAAACTATCCGCGAAATTCGTATGGGATTTTTACAGGATATGGGTGCATGGATTTTTTATCCATCACAAGTTGAATACTTTGTGTCAACAGATGGAATTCTTTTCAAATCTGTTGGTATTGTGAAAAATGAGGTTCCCTTACAAAAACCGGATGTGATGATACAAGATTTGGTAAAGAAAATTAATGGAGTTAAAGCTCAATATGTAAAAGTTGTAGCAACAAATATCGGAAAATGCCCCGACTGGCATTTGGGAGCAGGGGGCAAAGCATGGATTTTTGCTGATGAAATCTTAATCAAATAATCAACATATCAATGAAGCCACTAAGCAAAACAGGTTCTGATTTATTATTGCTGATTACAGCTATAATATGGGGTTTTGCCTTTGTGGCACAAAGGGCAGGCATGGAGTTTACGGGTCCGTTTACTTTTAATGCCTGCCGCTTTTTACTGGGTGGCTTATTGCTTATTCCTATTGCATTGGCTCAAAAACCAAAACAATTCTCCAAATTTCAAATGCAGTATTCTGTAAAAGGAGGTATTTGGTGTGGATTGCTCCTATTTGGCGGGGCTTCATTGCAACAAATTGGAATGATTTATACAACAGCCGGAAATGCAGGCTTTATTACTGGATTTTATGTTGTTATGGTCCCAATTTTTGGATTAATCTTTTCACAAAAAACACGTTTAAATGTATGGATAGGTGCTGTTTTGGCACTTTTCGGAATCTATTTTCTTAGCGTAAACGAGAATTTTACTGCTTCAAAAGGAGATATATATGTATTTATGAGTGCTTTTATCTGGGCATTTCATGTTTTAATTATAAGTAAATATGCCCCTATTGGAAATGCTATCGTAATTGCAGTAATACAATTTATTATATGCGGATTACTAAGTCTTACATTTGCCATTTTTTCAGAGCCTATAATATGGGATGGAATCCTGAAAGCAGCGATACCAATTTTGTATGGAGGTTTGCTATCTGTTGCAGTAGCATTTACATTGCAAATTATAGCTCAAAAAAATGCTCATCCTTCATTGGCTGCTATAATCCTTAGTACCGAATCATTATTTGCAGTTATTGGAGGCTGGCTTATTCTAAATGAAACAATGACATACAGAGGCATTTTAGGTTGTTCGCTAATGCTTGCTGGAATGATACTTGCTCAAATTAGTATTAAATCAAAAAAAAATTCAGCTTTATGAAAAAAACTATACTTATTGCATTAATATTATTGTTTACAATGGGTTTGTATGCTCAGATTAAAATTATACCTCAACCAACTTCTGTTGGATTAAAAAAAGGCTTTTATAGATTCAGTGATAAAATTCAGATTATAACTTCTGATAATGATTCTGTTGTAGCTAAAATTGCTGATTATTTAAAAATTTTATTATCAGAAAAAGCAAATATTAAAGATATTAGGGTAATTAACTCAGGGTTTAATCAAACAAAAGGTATTATTTTATCATTAGATAATAATAAATCAGTATTTGGATTAGAAGGTTATGAACTTGATGTAAATGAAACATTTATTAAAATAGTTGCCTATAAACCAAATGGTTTATTTTATGGAATTCAAACATTAAGGCAGTTATTTCCTGCCCATTTTGAATCGAAAGAAGGGCTTAGTGAACAAGAAATTAGAATTCCATGTCTCGAGATAACTGATATCCCCCGTTTTCCTTGGCGTGGAATGCTGCTCGATTGCGGCAGGCATTTTATGGATAAAGAATTTGTAAAGCGCTATATTGATTTGCTGGCATATTACAAAATGAACACTCTGCATTGGCATTTAACTGAAGATCAGGGTTGGCGTGTTGAAATTAAAAAGTATCCAAAACTAACCGAAACAGGAGCATGGAGAACTGAATCGGACGGAAGTAGATATGGTGGATTTTATACTCAGGATGATATTCGCGAAATTGTAGCTTATGCCAAAGAACGATTTGTAAATGTAGTTCCCGAAATTGAACTTCCCGGACATTCTGTAGCTGCAATTGCATCTTATCCTTATTTATCATGTACCGGAAAACAAATAGAAGTAGAAACTCAATGGGGCGTTTTTAAAGATATTTATTGTGCCGGAAATGATTCTACATTAGCATTTCTGAAAGATGTTATGTCAGAAGTAATTTCGCTATTTCCTTCTGATTATATTCATATTGGTGGCGACGAAGCTCCTAAATTCCGCTGGGAACATTGCGAAAAATGTCAAAATAGGATGAAAAACAATAATCTGAAAAACGAACATGAACTTCAAACATGGTTAATTAGTCAAATAGACGAATATCTTCAGAAAAACGGACGAAAACTTATTGGCTGGGACGAAATTCTGGAAGGTGGTTTATCAAAAGGTGCTAGTGTTCAGTCGTGGAGAGGGATGGAAGGTGCTATTGCTGCCGCACGTTCCGGACATGATGCTATAGTTTCTCCAACCAGTCATGCTTATTTCGACTATGATATTTCAAATATAAATCTGGAAAAAGTTTACTCTTTCGATCCAATTCCTGCTGAATTAAATGAGGATGAAAAAAAACACATACTTGGTGGCGAGTGCAATTTATGGTCGGAAAGAGCACCACAGGAAAAGGTGGATGGCAGAATGTTTCCCAGAATTTTAGCAATGAGTGAAGTTTTATGGACATATCCTAAAAATAGAAATTTTACTGAATTCAGAAAAAAAGTACAATTACAATATCAAACCTTAAAGGCATTAGGTGTAAATTATGGTTTCGAATGCGATCCTTTGATACTTAATGCAAATTCTGATATTTCAACAAAGATGATTACAGTAAATCTGGGAAAAGGACAGGATGATACCGAAATATATTATACAACCAATGGTACAAACCCCGACAGAAAAGCTATTAAATATACCAAAGCAATAACAGCTAAAGATTCGCTAAATCTAAAGATAGCAGTTTTAGCCAATGGAAACGACGACAATAAGTTTTATTATGAAAGAGAATTCAAAATGTCGAAAAGTACCGGAAAAGTTTGCAGATTTAAATATCCTTATAGCCCCAATTATCGGGCAAATGGAGATGCAACACTTACCGATGGTATATTGGGCACTTCAAATTTCAGAGACGGAAACTGGCAAGGATTTGAAGGAAACGACTTAATTGCAGTTATTGATTTAGGAAGTGAAACTGAATTTTCTTCAATTTCTACAGGCTTTTTGCAAAGTACACCTTCATGGATATTTTTCCCACCTCAACTTGAATATTTTATATCTAAAGATGGAATAGAATTTCGATCAATTGGAGTTTTAACCGCTCCGGTATCTGCAAAAGATGTTGAAATGCTGGTTAGAAGATATAAAATTGATTTGCCAATGATAATTAAAACACAATACATTAAAATAGTAGCAAAAAACATGGGAGTTTGTCCCGATTGGCATCCGGGAGCTGGCGGAAAAACCTGGATTTTTGCTGACGAAATAATTATTAAATAATATATCACAAGACATTACAAACTTTATTATAGCAAAAGCCTGATTTTTAAACATTTCAGGCTTTATTTATGTATAAAAATAAGTAATAAAAAGATCAAAATTATAAATAAATGCACTATGATTTATAATCCTGATTTTGGAAAAAATCAATAATAGATTTATTTTTTTGATAAATTTATATCTGAATTATATTTTTTTGACAATAAAATAAATAAATAGATTATATTTGCAACATATTTATTATTTACTTGTTAATATATATTAAATTTTATAGTTTTATGGGGAATAACAGATTCAGAGCAATAGAAATTTCGACAAATAGAACTGGAAATCCAGTAATATTGCCATCGTTTGAAAAAGTATCGTCAATTTTTGGAGAAATGACATTCAATAATGAAAGTATGCAACAATATTTGAGCAATGACACTTTCAAAAAAGTATTAAATGCCATAAATAATTCAGAAAAAATTGACAGAACAAGTGCTGATGAAATAGCTTCTGCAATGAAAACCTGGGCAATTTCAAAAGGGGCAACACACTATACCCATTGGTTTCAACCACTTACAGGGAGTTCAGCTGAAAAACACGATTCGTTTTTCAATATAGATGATAAAGGCAAAGCAGTTGAGTTTTTTGATGGTAGTAGTCTGATACAACAGGAACCAGATGCATCAAGCTTCCCAAATGGTGGAATCAGAAATACCTTTGAAGCAAGAGGTTACACTGCTTGGGATCCAACTTCTCCAGCATTTATTATTGAAAAAACATTATGTATTCCAACCATATTCGTATCATATACAGGTGAAGCTCTTGATTATAAGGCCCCTCTGTTAAAAGCTCTGCATTATCTTGACAAAACAGCAACGGAAGTTGCTCAGATTTTTGACCCTACTGTAAAAAGAGTAAAAGCAACATTAGGAATCGAACAGGAATATTTTCTTGTAGATGAAGCACTTTACAATGCACGTCCCGATCTGGCTCTAACAGGAAGAACATTATTTGGCCATGCTTCAGCTAAAGATCAACAATTGGAAGATAATTATTTTGGAAGTATTCCTGAAAGAGTAATTAACTTCATGAAAGATTTTGAATATCAGGCTTATCTGTTGGGAATTCCATTAAGAACACGCCATAATGAAGTAGCTCCTAATCAATTTGAATGCGCTCCGCTTTATGAGGAAATCAACATTGCAATTGATCATAATGTATTATTAATGGATCTTATGGGGAAAATTGCCAGACGTCATCATTTCAGAGTATTACTTCACGAAAAACCATATTCGGGAATTAATGGTTCTGGAAAACATAATAATTTCTCATTAATGACTGATAGTGGAAAAAACTTATTAACACCAGGCAAAACTCCGGAATCAAATTTAAAATTCCTTACTTTTTTCTTAAATATCATTCAAGCTGTTAACAACAAAAATGATTTACTAAGAGCATCAATAGCTTCGGCAAGCAACGATTTACGTCTTGGTGGAAACGAAGCTCCTCCCGCAATTATGTCTGTATTTATCGGAGAACAACTTACAGCTATTTTAAATGCTATTGAAAAAAGTAAAGATACAATTGTTGGCAGTACCAAAAACAAAAAACGTCAAAGTCTTGACATTTCACATATACCTGAAATACTACTTGATAATACAGACAGAAATCGAACTTCTCCTTTTGCTTTCACTGGTAATAAATTCGAATTCAGAGCAGTTGGCTCATCTGCAAACTCTGCAGCACCCATGATTGCTCTTATCACAATGGTTGCTAACCAATTGGAAAGTTTTAAAAATGATGTAGCCAAACTTATTTTTAAAAAACTAACTAAAGACGAAGCTATTTCTAAAATTCTGAAAAAATATATAACAGATACAAGAAAAGTAAGATTTGATGGGAATAATTATAGTACTGATTGGATTCTTAAAGCAAAAAGCCGGGGATTATCAAATATTTCATCCACACCTGATGCTTTAAAAGCATTTGCCGACATAGACGTTATTTATATGTATGAAAAAGCAGGCGTTTTGTCTCACAGAGAATTAGAGGCAAGAATGGAAATAAAACTCGAAAATTATACAAAGAAAATACAAATAGAATCACGTACTATTGGCGATTTAGCTATAAATCATATTTTACCTGTAGCAATCCGTTATCAAAATATTCTGATAGAAAATGTCAAAGGTTTGCAAAGTATTCTACCTAATGATATTTGGGAGGAAAATGCAAAAACCCAAATTCAAAATATCAAAGATATTTCTGGTCATATTACTCAAATCAAATTGCTGGTAAATGAAATGATTGAAGCCAGAAAACATGCTAACCGTTTTGAAAATAGCCACGACAAGGCAAAAGCTTATTGCAATCTTATTTTACCATTCTTTGAACAAATCAGATTTCATACCGATAGTCTTGAGTTAATGATAGATGATGAACTATGGCCTTTGCCAAAATATAGGGAATTATTATTTATTAATTAATCTTAAAATAAATAAAAAAGGTGCTGATGACTTAATCAGCACCTTTTTTTTATAAAAAAAAAGGGCTGTCTAAATAGACAGCCCCCAACCCCTCGAAGATAAAAGATAAAATATAAAATTATTAACTTATTTTGAATAAGCAAATATGTAATTGCAAATTGCGTGCCAAAAATTTATCTCATTGTTTTACATACATTTAAAAACAATTGAAATAAAAACAAACTAAATAAAAACCAGCCATTTTAACCCCACTTTCATATTATATAAACATACACTTCTGATTATATGATCTTTACAAAAATAAATAAAATAAGCCAAAATACACCACCAAGTCATTTTAGCCCAGCAACAATTAGTTATTAATTGAGTAATAATTTATTTTTCTTAATAATCTTTTTCTATCAATACCTAAAAGTTTGGCTGCATGTGTTTTATTGTTTTGAGTTTGTTGCAATGCCGATTTTATTAATTCTCTCTCATTTTCAGCCAAATTCAAATTTGAAACAACATTGTTACTAAAAACATTTGATTGACTGCTATTTCCATAATTAAACTGAAAATGTTTTAATTTGAGTTTGTCATCATCACACAAAATTACTGCACGTTCCAACATATTTCTTAACTCCCTTATATTCCCCGGGAAAGAATAATCAGTTAAAATTTGAACGGTATTAATATCTATGCCACTTATTTTTTTATTCGACTGTTTTGCAAATTGTTCCAGATAATAATCTATCAATGCAGGAATATCTTCCCTCCTTTCACGCAAAGGAGGAAGATTGATTACGAATGAGTTCAATCGATGCAACAAATCCAAACGAAATTTATCTTCATCACTCATCTTTCTTAAATCTCTGTTTGTTGCAGCTACAACTCTAACATCAATATCAATCACTTTACTTGAGCCTATTTTTGATATTTTACCTTCCTCAAGAACCCTTAAAAATTTGCCTTGCAATTCATATTTTAAATCACCAATTTCATCCAGAAAAAGAGTTCCTTTATTCGTAACCTCAAACAAACCCGATTTATTTTCTACTGCATCAGTAAAACTTCCTTTCTTGTGACCAAAAAATTCACTTTCAAACAAAGTATCAGGAATAGCAGAGCAATTAACAGCATTAAAATAATAGTTTTTCCTAGCACTTAAATAATGGATTGTACTCGCAATCATTTCCTTACCAGTTCCACTTTCACCTGTTATCAAAACTGTAGTTTTATCTGCTTTTGCAACTCTGGCAACCATATTCAATACATCCTTCATCGCTTTGCTTTCTGCAATAAAATCATACCTGAATTTTGATTTTAACTCTTTGGTAATCAAATCATAATTAGATTTTACCTCTTTTAGTTCTTTGGAAATACTTAAAAAACGCTTGGTTCTTTCAATAGCATTCTCAACATCAATTGACCGGAAAGGCTTCAAAAAGAAATCATTAGCACCTGCACGCATTGCAGAAATCACCATTTCCATATCTCCATGACCAGAAATCATAATTACTTCAAGATCCGGATATAATTTTCTTATGTCCTTTAATGCTGAAATACCATCTTTTTCAGGAAGTTTAACATCAATAATTGCGATATCTATCTCCTTCTCTTTCAGTATCTCCATAGCTTCAGATGGAAGACTGGCTGTATGTGTTTCAAATTTTTTTTCAATTAAAAATTCGCCTAACTCTTCTCTGACTGCCGAATCATCATCCAATATTAATATTCTTATCCTATTCATATTAAAATTATAAAATATTTATTTACGGGCGGTTCTATTTTGATGTCTCAAAATAACCCAGTTCAAAATTATACATTTTAATCTAATCTATGAAATTTATTTTTAGACTCTTGTTATTTAAATTATTAAATAAATTTACATCTACCTTATTATGTTATATTTATACTATAATCTCAAAAAAAATATACTATGTTTCAAAAAAATATTCTGTAATCACAATAGATTTATTAATTTTACAATTCAATAAAATAAACGATTTTGTACTTAATAAAAACACCATATCTAATAAAAAAGCTCACGGGCAAAAGTGTAATTTGGGATTTTCCGAAAGGAAAAAATCAAATATTTCTAACTTTTGATGATGGTCCTATTCCTGAATTAACTCCTTTGATTCTTGAAATTCTAGACACATATCAGATTAAAGCAACTTTTTTCTGTGTCGGCGAAAATGTTTTTAAACATTCTGATTTATACAACGATATATTATCCAAAGGGCATTCTGTTGGCAATCATACATTTAATCATTTAAATGGATGGAAAACCAAAAACGAAGAATATATTGAAAACATAAAAAAAGCTGAAACCTTTATTAATTCAACCTTATTCAGACCTCCTTACGGAAAAATAAATATTAATCAAATAAATGAAGTTAAAAAAGATTACTTTACAATCCTTTGGACCGTATTAAGTGGTGATTTTGATATCAGTTTATCAAAAGAAAATTGTTTGCAAAATGTAATTGAAAACACAACAGATGGAGCTATTATTGTTTTTCACGACAATTTAAAAGCATCAGAACGGGTATTATATGCATTACCTCGTTTTATCGAGCATTTTCTAAAACTAGGTTTTCATTTTGAAGCTATAACCAATGAAATATTATCAGAATACAAAAAATCAACAATATAATGGCTTTAATAAAATCAGTTAAGGGTGTAAAACCAATTTTTGGAGAAAATTGTTTTTTGGCAGACAATGCAACAATTACAGGTGATGTAATTACGGGAAATAATTGCAGTATTTGGTTTAATGCTGTAGTAAGAGGTGATGTACATACCATCAGAATGGGTAATAATGTAAATATTCAGGATGGAGCTATTGTGCATTGTACTTATCAGAAAGCAGCTACAAATATTGGGAACAATGTGTCAGTTGCGCATAAAGCAATTATACACGGTTGCACCATCAATGACAATGTTTTAATCGGAATGGGCGCAATAGTGATGGACGGAGTTATTATTGGCAGCAACTCTATAATTGCTGCCGGTGCTATTGTACTCGAAAACACCATAATAGAAGAAGGTTCTTTATATGCAGGCATTCCTGCAAAAAAAATAAAGAATTTAGATAAAACACTGATTGAAGGACAGATAAATCGGATAGCAAATGCTTATCCGATGTATGCAAGTTGGTATGACAAAGATTAGAAGCTATTTTCTTAGTTCAAAGTTTTTACCCAGATATACCTTTCTTACATGTTCATCTTCGGCAAGTTCCTCGGCAGTTCCCGATTTAAGTATAGAGCCTTCAAAAAGCAAATAGGCTCTATCAGTAATCGTTAGCGTTTCGTGAACATTGTGATCGGTAATAAGAACACCAATATTTTTTGCTTTAAGCTTTTTTACAATAGCCTGAATATCTTCTACAGCAATTGGATCTACTCCTGCAAATGGCTCATCTAAAAGTATAAATTTTGGATCAACCGCCAAGGCTCTGGCAATTTCAGTTCTTCTTCTTTCGCCACCGGATAATTGTATGCCCATGCTTTTTCTAATGTGTTGAAGTCCAAACTCATTCAGAAGAGTCTCTAATTTTTCATGTTGCTCAACCTTTGATAATTTTGTAAACTCCAGAACGGCTTTAATATTATCTTCCACACTCAATTGACGAAAAACTGAAGCTTCTTGTGCCAGATAACCAACCCCATTCTGAGCACGCTTGTACATTGGCATTTCAGTTATATCCAAATCATCGAGAAAAACCTTACCAGAAAGAGGTTTTATCAGCCCTACAATCATATAAAAAGTTGTAGTTTTTCCGGCACCATTCGGGCCTAATAAACCCACAATCTCGCCTCTTTCAACATTTACAGAAACTCCATTTACTACAGTTCTGCTTTTATATTTTTTAATAACATTTTCTGTTCTTAAAATCATTTTCTAAAACTATTTTAAAAATAGGTAACTTTGATATTTAATTTTTATTGTTTTCGGAAATCAATTCTTCCCAAAATTCAACCGCACGTCTTGTATGAGGAATACATATTGTTCCGCCAACAAGATTAGCAATTCCGAATGTTTCGAACAATTCATCTGTACCAACCTGATTTTCATAGCATTTAATTAAATGATATCGCACACAATCATCGCATCTCAAGACCAATGAAGCCAATAATCCCATCAATTCTTTCGTTTTAACATCCAAAGCACCTTGCAAATAAGCATTTGTATCTGCATTGAATATCCTTTTTATCGTTTTATCATTCGAGTTCAATATTTTCTCATTCATTTTCAAACGATAATTATTAAAATCATCAAGCGTTTTACCCATATTAAATTATCCCTTCTTTTAATAAATCATGCAAATGAATAACTCCAAAATATTTGTTATCTTCATCAACCACTAGCAGTTGTGTAATATTATTTTGTCTCATAATCTGTAAAGCATTTATCGCAAGTTCATCTTTACAAATTGTTTTCGGATTTAACGACATAATATCTTTTGCAAAAAGCAAATCTATTGAATTTTCTTTTTGAAGCATTCGTCTTAAATCTCCATCAGTAACGATTCCTTTAATTAATTCATTTTCAACAACAGCGACAGCTCCCAGACGTTTAGATGTTATTTCCATTATGGTATTTTTGATGCTTTCGTCAGGTGATACTTTAGGAACTTCATTGTTAATTGCCAAATCGAAAACCTTAAGATACAATTGTTTGCCCAGACTGCCTCCGGGATGATATTTTGCAAAATCCTGAGTAGTAAAACCACGGCATTCGAGCAAGGCAACCGCTAATGAATCACCCATAACCAACTGAGCTGTAGTGCTTGATGTAGGTGCCAAATTATTTGGACAAGCTTCTTTTTCAACACTACTATTGATAATAAAGTCAGATTGTAGGGCCAGATAAGAACTTGTATTTCCAACCAAAGCTATCAGCTTATTTCCCATATCTTTTAGAATTGGGACCAAAACTTTTATTTCAGGAGTATTTCCACTTTTTGATATACAAATAACTACATCATCAGGTTGAATTATCCCCAAATCTCCGTGGATAGCATCGGCTGCATGCATAAAAATAGCCGGTGTTCCGGTAGAATTTAAAGTTGAAACTATTTTCAAACCAATATTTGCACTTTTCCCAATACCTGTTATAACTGTCCTTCCTTGCGAATAATAAATTAATTCAACAGTTTTTGCAAAATCATCATTAATGTAATTCTTTAGATTAACAATAGATTCAGCCTCATTAGCAATGGTATTCATTGCAATAGATTTAATTTCCTCGTATGTCTTCAATGATAAAAAATTAAAAAAAATTATTTTTATATACTATTTTAATAAAAATGTCGTAAATTTACATTACAAACCTACATGATTTTTTTCAATCTGCAATAATATTTTTGAAAAAAAATGATTTAATAGTGTGAAATATGAAAAATTTTAATACTTTTACAAATAATAAAAATTAATAAATTTTATTTATAAATGGCAACTAAGGTTGATAAAGATCTTCATGTACATTTGAAGAAAATATTTGGGTTCGATAATTTTAAAGGAAATCAGGAAAAGATAATAAAAAGCCTGATGTCTGGAAAAGACACTTTTGTAATTATGCCCACAGGTGGCGGAAAATCATTATGTTATCAGCTACCCGCAATAATAGGAAAAGGCACTGCAATTATAATTTCACCACTTATTTCGTTAATGAAAAATCAGGTAGATGCAATCAGAAATTTCGGCAATGACGATGGCATAGCCCACTTTTTGAATTCTTCACTTTCAAAACAAGAAATAAAAGATGTAAAAAGTGATTTAACATCAGGCAAAACGAAACTTTTATATGTTGCACCTGAATCACTTACAAAAGAAGAAAATGTTGAATTTTTCAGAGAAATTGAAATTTCATTTTATGCTATTGATGAAGCTCACTGTATTTCGGAATGGGGCCACGATTTCAGACCTGAATACAGAAGATTGCGTCCTATTATTGAAGCTATAGGAAAAAAAGTTCCAATCATAGCTCTTACAGCTACAGCAACGCCTAAAGTTCAGCATGATATACAGAAAAATCTGAATATGATGAATGCTGATTTATATATTTCTTCTTTTAACCGACCTAACCTTTATTATGAGGTACGTCCTAAAAATAAAGATGTTAACAGAGAGGTTATCAAATATATAAAAAATAACATGGGTAAATCAGGCATTATTTATTGTCTGAGCCGCAAAAAAGTAGAAGAATTAGCAGAAACGCTGGTAGTTAATGGCATTAAAGCATTACCATATCATGCGGGATTAGATGCTGTTACAAGAGCTGATAATCAGGATAAATTTCTAATGGAAGATGTTGATGTAATTGTTGCTACCATTGCTTTTGGCATGGGAATTGACAAACCTGATGTGCGTTTTGTTATTCATTATGATATACCCAAAAGTCTGGAAGGTTATTATCAGGAAACCGGAAGGGCTGGACGCGACGATGGAGAAGGCAATTGCATTGCTTTTTATAGTGATGAAGATATTGCAAAATTAGAGAAGTTCCTTAAAGGCAAACCTGTTTCCGAACAAGAAATTGCCATGCAACTAATGAACGAAACTGTATCATACGCAGAATCTTCCGCATGCAGAAGAAAAGTATTACTTCACTATTTTGGCGAAAATTATGATCAAGATAATTGTAGTACTTGCGACAACTGCAATCACCCCAAAGAAAAAACCGATGGATCGGAAGATATTGCTCTTGCAATTGAAACAGTTATTTCTGTAAAACAACTATTTAAAGCAAAACATATAGTTCAGATACTTATTGGCAAAAACTCTGCCACTCTGAAAAAAATGAAACATGATAAACTTGAACAATTCGGCAAAGGTGCTGATAAAGTTGAAGGTTATTGGAATGCCGTTGTTCGTCAAGCTCTTATTGAAAATTTATTACTAAAAGATATCGAAAATTATGGTTTACTCAAAGTTAGTCAGGACGGCTTAAAGTTTTTAAAAAAACCATATAAGATATTGATAGCCAAAGATCATGATTATATACATGATGACGAAGAGGATTTGATGGCAGTTATGGGTGGTGGTGCCGGACGTTCAAATGCTACCGACAAAACATTATTTGCTTTACTTAAAGACTTAAGAAAAGAAATTTCAAGAAAAGAAAATCTACCTCCTTTTGTTATTTTCCAAGATCCATCATTAGAGGATATGACCATTCAATATCCAATTACAATGGACGAAATGAAGCAGATAACCGGAGTTGGTACAGGTAAAGCATCAAAATATGCTCAGCCGTTTATCAATCTCATTAAAAAATATGTTGAAGAAAATGAAATTGAGAGACCACAAGATTTGGTAGTAAAATCTGTTGTAAACAAATCAGGATTAAAAGTTTACATCATACAAAGTATAGATAAAAAACTAGCTTTGGAAGATATAGCTACTGCAAAAAATCTAACCATAGAAGAATTGCTTACAGAAATTGAAAGCATCGTTTCTTCAGGAACCAAAATTGATATTAAGTATTATATTGATGAATATGTAGATCAATACCATCAGGAAGAAATTTATGAATATTTCAGAGAAGCTGAATCTGATTCTATTAAAGATTGCCTTATGGAATTAGGTGAAAATGAATATACTGAAGAAGAAATCAGGTTGATGAGAATAAAATTTATGTCAGAATTAGGAAATTAATAATCGCTTATATTTAATAAAATGAACGAAGAGAATAACTTAAACGAAAATCAGGAAGAAAACCAAACCAAACCAATTATTGAGACAAAAGAATTAAAGTATAATAATACAGTAAGTTGCAAAACATCTAAATGCGGAATTGTATTTAATATCTTAATATTTATTGCTGTTGCAGTTTTGTTTATTTTGCATTTTACTTCTAAAAAAGAAGAGGTTTTTCAACCAGTTTCCATAAAAAGCGCATTAACTATAGCTTATGTAAACAGTGATACACTTTGGGAAAATTACGAATTTGTAAAAGACACCAAAAAAGAACTCGAAAACCTTGAAATGCAAATGAATAACAATTACAAAGCTCAAGGCATGGCTTTTAAAGCTGAATATGATAATTATCTGAAAATTGGAGCAACTTTAAGTCTAAATGAACAAAAGAAAAGAGAAGCGGCACTTCAGCAAAAGCAACAAGATTTAATGGAACTTGAAAAAAATCTTGGTAATCAAATACTTGAAAAGAAACAAAGCAAAAACATTCAGGTACAGGATTCAATTTTTGCATATATCAAACGCTTTAATCAAGGGCCTAAGTATTCGTATATTTTGGAGAGATCAAGATTAAGCGGAATTTTATTTGCAAATGACAGTCTTGATATTACCAATGCTGTTTTAAAAGGACTAAACGAAACTTACAAAAAAGATAAAACCAAGTAATTCATGCTTTTAGAAATCTGTGCAAACTCTGTTGAATCTTCTCTGGCAGCAGAAAAAGGAGGTGCAGATAGAGTAGAATTATGCGATAACTTATTGGAAGGAGGAACAACTCCTTCCTTTGGAGCTATAAAACAGGCACGCAGACTTTTAACCATAAAATTACATGTAATAATCAGACCAAGGGGTGGCGATTTTTTATACAATCCCACTGAACTGGAAATCATTAAACATGATATCAAAGAGTGTAAAAATCAAGGAATTGACGGTGTTGTTTTTGGAATACTAAAACCAGATGGAAGTATTGATAAAAATATTTGCAGTCAACTCGTTGATTTATCTTATCCAATGAAAACGACTTTTCACAGAGCTTTTGATATGGTGAAAAATCCATTCGAAAGCCTTTACGATTTAATTTCCATTGGATTTGATATCCTTTTGACATCAGGTTTACAAAATAAAGCAGATCAAGGAAGCGAATTAATTACAGAACTAATCGATAAATCTGATAATAAAATAGATATAATGCCTGGAAGTGGTATTAACGAAGAAAATATCCTGCAAATCGCAAAAAAAACCAGAGCAAAGAATTTCCATGTTTCATTGCGAAAAACCATTGACAGCAATATGATTTTCAGAAACGAATACATTAAAATGGGTGGTGTTCAAAATATTTCAGAATTTCAGAATAGTATCACAGATGAATTAAGAGTAAAAAAAATCAAAGATATTTTGAAAGCAATATAAACAATGCCAATTTAATATGAGAAATATTTATCTTTTTATCGTATTCAATCTTTTTATTTTTTCAAACTTAATTTCTCAAACTAAAGAAATTACGCTCAATTCTAATTGGTTTTTCAGAAATACAAATGAAAGCAAATGGTATGAAGCCAAAGTACCGGGATGTGTTCATACCGATTTGTATGCCAATAAATTAATTCCTGATCCTTTTTATGGTAATAATGAAAAACTAATTCAATACATTGAAACAAAGGATTATGAATATAAACTGAGTTTTAATGTCGAAAAAGAGTTTTTTGAAAAAGAAAATATTATCCTGATTTTTGAAGGATTAGATACCTATGCTGACATTTATCTTAATGATAAACTGATTCTTAAAGCTGATAATATGTTCCGAAAATGGGAAATGGAATGTAAGAATCTATTAAAAATCAACAACAATGAACTAATTGTCAAATTCCAATCAGCAGTTAATAAAGACAATGAAAAAGAAAGAAAATCATCCGTAAAACTTCCAGATTCAAGGGCTTATACACGAAAAGCACCCTATCAATATGGTTGGGATTGGGGTCCAAGGTTTGTTACTTGTGGCATTTGGAAAGCTGTAAAACTACACGCATTTGATAATTTAGACGTAAAATCGGTTTATTTTGCTCAAAAAAAAGTATCCACACAAAATGCAAAACTTGAAACCGAATTGGAAATCAATAGCAATAGCAACAACAATATAAATATACAAATAACTGATATTAAAATAAATAAAATTATTGCTACTCAAAATAGCATATTAAAAAAAGGGGAAAATTTAATAAAAATACCCTTTTCAATAAACAAACCCAAACTATGGTTTCCAAAACAATTAGGAAATCCATATTTATATGAGTTCGGAGTATCAATTATATACAATGGCAATAAAATATACAATACGAATACTTCAATTGGATTGCGAAAAATTGAATTGATAAATACCAAAGATAGTATTGGTGAAAGTTTTTATTTTAAAATAAATGATATTCCCCTATTTATTAAAGGAGCAAATTACATTCCGGCAAACAGTTTTCCGACAGAAAACAATCAGAAAACATATCAAAAATTGATTGAAAATGCCGAAAAAGCAAACTTTAATATGCTAAGAATTTGGGGTGGTGGAATTTACGAAAGCGATGAATTTTATAAACTTTGTAACAAACATGGAATTTTGGTTTGGCAAGATTTTATGTTTGCCTGTACGATGTATCCTGGCGATAGCTCATTTACAGAAAATGTTAAACAAGAGGCAATTGACAATGTAAAACGCATCAGAAATCATGCAAGTTTAGCTCTGTGGTGTGGCAATAACGAAATTGATGAAGGTTGGCATAACTGGGGATGGCAAAAGCAATTAGATTATTCAACTTATGATTCTACAAAAGTCTGGAATGATTATAAAAAAATATTTCATGAAATTTTGCCTCAGGTTGTATTAAATTCAAATAATGCAACACCCTATATTTCAACATCTCCACGCAAAGGTTGGGGGCGCAAAGAAAGTATGACAGAGGGTGATTCTCATTATTGGGGTGTTTGGTGGGGCAAAGAACCATTTGAGAAATATATAGAGAAAACCGGAAGATTTATGTCGGAATATGGTTTTCAGGGAATGCCAGATTTAAAAACCATAACAACGATGGTTGATGATAGTTGTTTGAATTTCAATTCTATACAATTACGAAATCATCAAAAGCATCCAACTGGTTTTGAAACTATTAACGAGTATTTGCAAAGAGATTACAGAAAACCTGAAAATTTCAACTATTATGTCTATGTCAGCCAATTGCTTCAGGCTGAAGGAATGAAAACAGCTATTGAATCTCACCGAAGATCAAAACCAAAATGTATGGGTACATTGTATTGGCAATTTAACGATTGCTGGCCTGTAACATCATGGTCAAGTATTGATTACAATGGCAACTGGAAAGCATTGCATTATTATGTAAAAAAACTTTACGACGACATCCTAATTTCTCAAATCATTAATAATACCACAATTGAAGTTTGGATTAACTCAGATTTTCAAACAGATAAACAATTTGATTTAGATTTACAACTAATTGATTTTAATGGGAATATTAAATGGAATAAAAAACTTAATCTTAAAATAAAAGCGAATTCATCGAAAATTATTTATCAAATTGATAAAACACATTTATTTACTTCTGAAAAAGATACTTCAAGCTATTTGCTTCATGCAAAACTAGTTGATAACCATAAAACTAAATATGAATCAATTCTTTATTTTGCGAAACAAAAAAATCTGAACTTACCACAACCCAGAACGAAAATCAGAATACTGAAATCTACAGAAAATTACACAGATATAGACGTTTCATCAAAAACACTGGTAAAAAATTTATATTTTCTAAACAATGCTAATCTTGAATTTTCTGACAATTACTTTGATTTAATACCAAATGTAATATACACAATAAGAGTAAGCCATCAAACCAAACCAGATAATATATTAAAAAATATCACGACTTTTAGTTTATTTGACTGTTATTAAAACGATTAAATTATACATCAGTAATAAATGTAATGATTCAAAAAAAAATTGTAATTTTGAACACTTAAAAAACACCTGATAATCTAATGAAAATCAAAAATCATATACCAAATTTTATAACACTACTTAATTTGTTTTGTGGGTGTTTGGCAATTGTAGCAGCTTTTAAGTATGACTTAACCATAGCTGCATTACTTGTTTTTGCCGGTGGATTTTTCGATTATTTTGATGGCACGGCGGCCCGTTTGCTGAAAGCAAAAAGTGATATTGGAAAAGAACTTGATTCATTAGCTGATGTAGTAACATTTGGAGTTGTTCCATCAATTATTGTTTATCAATTACTTAATCAAAATCTTGCAGAATATGCTTTTTTGGAAAAATACAATTTCCTTACATTTTTCCCTTTTTTAATCGCTTTATTTTCTGCAATCAGACTTGCAAAATTTAATATAGACGACAGACAAACTGTTTCCTTTTTAGGATTACCAACTCCAGCTAATGCAATATTCTGGTCATCAGCACCTTTAATTATTTATTTTAATAATAATCCAATGAATTGGGGATCAAATATTCTCAACTCATTTTTAGCAAATATTTTCCAAAATCCATATTTTTTAATAATAATGACATTAATTATGTCTGTTTTATTAATAGTTGAGATTCCGCTATTTTCATTAAAATTTAAAGATTTTAAGATTAAAAACAATCTTTTCAGATTTATTTTTCTGATATTAAGCTTATTACTTTTGATTTTTCTAAATGTATCCTCATTACCGATAATTATATTATTATACATTTTATTATCAATAATCCAACAATTGACTTTGTAAAAAATTTAAATTCAAATAATTAATATTCAAACATATGAAATTCAAAGCAGAAATAGATGTTATGCCATTAAAGGCATTGTTAGATCCTCAGGGAAAAGCAGTTACATCAAGCATGAAAAATCTGGGTCTTCCGCAAATAACCAATGTTCGCATCGGAAAACATATTACAATGGAAGTTGAAGCAGACTCAAAAGAAAAAGCAAATGAAATGGTAGATAAAGCATGCAAAGATTTACTTCATAATCCAATTATGGAAGGTTACGAATTTCATTTGGAAGAAGTTCTATAATCACCTCTTTCTTACTCATTATAAGACACTTAACATTTATTTAACTAGATTTATTATACTTATATATCTAGTTATATAAATGTTTTTTTAATTTTGCTCAAACAAATAAAAAACATGATGGGCAAACACAAATTTTATTTACCGTTTATTTTCACACTTTTTTTTAGTGCGTTCGCAATCAATTCATTTTCACAAGTCTTAATTCCTGTAAAATGGACTTACACTGTAAAACAAATTGATGAAGCTTATGCAGAATTGATTTTTAATGCAAAAATCGATAAAGGCTGGCATTTGTATTCCCAATATATGGAAGAGGGTGGGCCTATTGTAACGAATTTCAAATTTGATAAAGACAAGTCTTATAAACTTGAAGGAAAAACATCAGAACCCAAACCAGAATCTGAATATGATGATATGTTTAAAATGACAGTAAAGTATTTTAATAATCAAGCTGTTTTTAAACAAAAAATCAAAATCTTAAGCAAAAAAGACTTTCTTATTAAAGGAAATTTTGAATATATGGTATGCAATGATGGCAGTTGTATTCCTTTCAGCGACAATCCTTTTGAATTTAAAATAAAAGGAAATCCGAATGCTAAAGAAACTGCTGCCAATACCGAAATCTCTAATACTGAAAACATAGACAGTACACAAACCACTGCTAATATATCAGATACAAATTCAAAAGCTAAAGATACAGCCAGTAATTACAAACAAAATACTACAAACAAAACTGACACTAAAAATAAAGGTTGGGTTTCCATTTTCTTTATTGCATTTTTGGCAGGGATACTTACACTTATTACTCCTTGTGTATTCCCAATGATACCGATGACAATCAGCTTCTTTATGAAAGGAAATAAAGACAAATCAAAAGGATTAAAACAAGCTTATTTCTTTGGATTTTCAATAATCATGATTTTTGCGGTTCTGGGTTTGCTTTTAACATTATTGCTCGGAAAAGATGCAATGTATATCATTAGTACTCATTGGATTCCCAATGTGTTATTCTTTGTAATATTTATGATTTTTGCATTATCATTTTTTGGAATGTTTGAACTGACTTTACCAAGCTCTATTATCAATAAATCGGATCAAAATGCGGATAAAGGTGGCTATATAGGAACTTTTTTTGTAGCGTTTACAACGGTTTTGGTGTCATTTTCATGTACAGGTCCTATTTTAGGTGCTGCCCTAATTGAATTATCTTCAGGCTCAGATGATAGTCTGGTTTTTTTAATATCGATGTTAGGATTCGCCTTAGGTTTTGCTATTCCATTCACTTTATTGGCAATGTTCCCTTCTGTTTTAAGCAGATTAAAATCAGGTAGTTGGTTAAATACAGTTAAAATTGTTTTTGGATTTTTAGAAATTGCCCTTGGCTTAAAATTCCTATCAATGGCAGATTTGGGTGCAAATTGGGGCTTATTAGACAGAGAAACATTCTTATCACTATGGATAGTAACATTTACATTATTAGGATTTTATTTATTAGGGAAATTAAAATTCAAAGGTGATAGTGATGTAGAAAAAATTGGTGTACCACGTTTATTTTTAGCAATTATAACTTTTTCTTTTGTAGTTTACATGATACCCGGATTGTGGGGAGCTCCTCTGAAGGTATTATCTGGTTATGTACCACCGATGACTACTCAGGACTTCGATATCAATCGTTTAATTGTTGAAAATGCAGGTTCTACTAAACATGAAAGTGATTTGGGCAAAAGAAAATATACTGACAAATTACACTTACCAACCGGTTTTGAGGGATTTTTTGATTTGGAAGAAGCCAAAGCTTACGCCCAAAAAGTAAATAAACCAATTTTTGTTGATTTCACAGGAAAAACCTGTGCAAATTGTCGTGAAATGGAAAACAATGTTTGGAATGATACTGAAGTTAAGAAAATTTTGAATGAAAAATATGTGATGGTAGCTTTATATGCTGATGCCAACTTTATAGATTTACATGAAAACGAATGGGTAACAACCAAAGAAGGAAAAGTCATCAAGAAATTAGGTTCAAAAAATCTTAATTTTCAGATTACACGATTTAATATTAATGCACAACCATATTATGTATTAATGGATAGTGATGAAAATGTTTTGACAGCGGAAAACAAAGCCTACGATAAACATATACCAAATTTCATTAAATTCTTAAATGAAGGATTAGAAAACTTTCAGAAAAAAACAAAATAAAAAAGGGGCTTAAAGCCCCTTTTTTATTCATTATCAAATGCATACCATTCAGCAAAAGAAGTAACCGTTTCACGCAACTTCATACTATGAAGCTTGATATGAATTGGTAATTCTTTTTTTAAACGTTCAGCAAAATCTATTAACATATTTTCGCTTGTTGGTTGATAATCAACTAAAGTGATATTAGCAAACCCTTTTTTTAATTCTGAAATTAAATTATCTGGTGCATTTTTATTTAAAAGTAACGCATGATCTAACTTATCAACTATTGAATTTCTTACAATCCGCTTTAAATCACCAAAATCAATCAACATTCCAATTTTAGGTGAATCTGAATTTGTAATTGGCTCACCTATAACAGTTACAAACAATTCGTAAGAATGTCCATGAATATTTCTGCAAGGACCGTCATAATCCTTCAGAGCATGCGCCATTTCAAAATTAAACTGTTTTGTAATTCTTATTTTTTGCATGTTATTTTACAAATTTATAGGTTAAATGCTGTCCTTCAAAAGATAATGTAACAAAATATAATCCCTTTTCCAAATCTGAAATATCTATTCGTTGGAATTCGGTTATATTTGAAACGTTTTTAATTTTTCTTCCTCTTGTATCACTTATATAAACAGATTCTGGTTGAATTTTCAAATTACGATAATCAATATTTATTTCATTATCAGCAGGATTTGGGAAAATATTAATATTATTATACTGATTAGCAAAGTTTATACCATTACCTTGATTTGTGATTGTAATAACCTTATAACCAATAACTCCTGAACCATCATTTGCAGTAGCAACAACAGTATCCAAACCATTGCTGATAGCAGTAAGCAATCCTGTAGAACTTATCGTACCGATATTAGGATTTTTTACAGACCATGTAAAAGTGCTATTCGTTGCATTTGATGGCAAAACAGAAGCCAACATCTGCAAACTTCCATTAATTGTCGATATACTAGTGTTTCCACCTTGCCCAGAAACGGTAATTGAATTAACCATAACATTTGCACCGCCACCCCAAATCAAGGTAATATATTCAGGATGATCAATATATGGATTACGATTATGCTGAATAGCATAAACAGCATTATTACGGTTTATTTCCTTCTGACTAACAGGATCTAAAGCGCACCATGATAATAGCATTGTTACATACCATGGTTTAAAAGTCAAACCATTATTTCCAGCATAAACTGCTGCACATTCAGTAGAATTTGATGGCCAGTTAGCAACTAAATTTTCATAACGAGTAGCCATATATAAAAACGTACGTGCAAAATCACCTTTAAAACTATCAATTGGTTCAAAAACTGTACCTGCATATCCTGCTGCTCCACAACTTCCTAATTTACTTCCATTTGAAGAAGTCCAAGTTGCGTTTCCAACTTTTGCTTGTGGATAATTTGAACGCCTGTTATTTACATAACCATCTGTGGGATAAACATTAAATAAATCAGAATACATCGGAGTAGCATCGTTAAACCAGCTTGCAGGAGTTGAATGCTCACGGTTGTAACAGTCACCCTCTCCAGAATATGAACCACATTGATTATTCCCATGTGTAAAGAAATAATTAGCTGTTCCATCAGCTTTTATTGAATACATATCCCATACTTTATTGGGTGGCAAATTATCTGTGGTTTGATAGCTGGTATATAATCCGCCGTAACTAACAACAGTATGACCTTTAATTTTATTATAGAGAGCCGTTTTTAAAGTAAGCCCGCTTAATCCATTAGCTACATCATAATAACCCGCTGGAATTTGTGCAAACGACAAGAAATGCAGTAATTGAACAATTACTAAAAATGAAAATATTTTTTTAAACATTATATATATATTAATAGATTTCGCTTAAAAGTTTGTATAAAAACAAATTACAAGTAATAAAGTTTTATTAATTTAAAATTTATTACTGTGTTCTATCAGAATTTTTATTCCGATGATTATCAATACCAAACCACCTAATAATTCGGCAGTTCTGGGTTTTACGAAACGGTTTAATTTTCCAAGACAAACTCCACCGTATGAGAAAATAAATGTAACAATTCCAATTACCAAAGATGCCAAAAGGATGTTAACTTCAAGAAATCCAAAACTTATGCCTACTACAAAAGCATCAATAGTAGTAGCTAATGCTAACATTATCAGCACATAATTTTTATTTATATTAAATTGTCTATCTTCAGGGCTCACTTTAATTGCTTCTAAAATCATTTTTAAACCAATAATAAAAAGTATTGAAAATGCGATCCAATGATCATACGATTCAATAAAGCCCTTAAAAGAAACACCTAATAACCAACCCAAAACAGGCATAGCTGCCTGAAATAAAGCAAATACAATTGCAATTCGCAATCCTTTTTTATATGTAACACATTGTAATGACCCACTTGTGAGTGAAACTGCCAGACTATCCATCGAAAGCCCGATTGCTATAAGTATAAGTTCTATTATTCCCAAGACCTGATTTTTTTTGGACTGCAAATTTACTCAATTTCAGATAATACAGAATATAATTTTTCTTTTTATTGCAATATTATTTCAGTAAAATATAAAATTTTACTTAATCTACAGAAATAATGGGTTTACCTTTAAAAAGAAAAATTACAACAAAACCTTAATCTAAATTTTTATTGATAATATTTAATAAATCATTTTTACGAATTGGTTTCGAAATATAATCATTGCAACCAGCTTCTAATGAAGCTATTCTGTCGTTTTCAAACGCATGGGCTGTAACAGCAATAATTGGAATATTGCTATATAATGGATTGTTTCTAAGCATTTTGGTTAATTGCAAACCATTGATGCTTCCTTTTAGAGAAATATCCATCAGTATCATATCAAAATTATTGTTTTTTATCAATTCTAATGCATCTTCACCGGAAACTGCAAATTGAGGTAAAAAAGATTTTTTCAGGATAATATTTAATAATTCCTGACTTGAAAAGTCGTCTTCAACAACCAAAATATTATGCTTTATTTCGGAATTTAGTTGAATATCTGTATTTTGCATTGTATTATTTATGTTAGTATTTTGATTGTTTTCAATTATATTTTTGAAAGTAATACAAAAAGTAGTTCCTTGATTTTTTATACTATTAACTGTTAAAGTAGAATGGTTTAATTCTATTAATTGTTTTGATAAAGAAAGTCCCAAACCTATACCTTCATAACTTCTTCCATAACCTACTTCCTCTTGATTATAAGGAGTAAAAATTCGTGAAATAAATTCAAATGACATTCCCATTCCTGTGTCTGAAATATCTAATTTGATAAAATCATCATATTTGTATATTTTCAGATTAACTAAACCTTTATTAGTGAATTTCAATGCATTATCTACAATATTTGAAACAATTACAGACAAACAATATTCGTCGAATAATACAAATGGGGTTTCTATTTCTGAGAATAATTTAATTTTCAAACCTTTCCTTTCGGCAATCAATTCAAATTCGGCTAAAATTTTATTGACAAAATGAAGTAAATCAATACCCACAGGTTTAATTGGAAAATCGCCGATCTGAATTCGGGAAAAATTCAATATTAAATCAACTGTTCTTATTAATCTTGAACTGGAATTTTTTATGGTTTTAAAAAAATTAATCTCAACTGGAGTAGCATATTCTTTAAATGCTTCTTCAATAAGTTCAGTCATACCAAGAATTCCATTCAATGGAGTTCTTATTTCATGTGAAATATTCGCAATAAAAGCATCCTTAATCTTATCAGATAATTCGGCTTTTTCTTTAGATTCGAGCAAAATCCGTTCCCATTCTTTTCTATCGCTGATATCCCTTATTATACCTATAACACCTCTAGTTTCTGAATCGGGCATTATTAATGAAGCATTTAGTTCACAATTAATCTCTTTATTATCAACATATTTCAATCTCAGGTTTAAATTAATTGTCGGTTCTCCTGATAGAATCAGATTTTTGAAAGACAATTGTGTTTTTTCTATATCATCTTCTGATACTAGATGTAGATATAATTTCCCTATCATTTCAATTGCCTTAATACCAAATATTTTTTCTGAAGAAGGAGATATATATGTAATAAAGCCCTCAATGTCAGTAATAAATATTACATCAGTAAGTTTTTCAGCAAATTCCTTAAACCTGTAATTACTAAATAAAAGCGCATTTTCGGTTTCTTTTTTATCTTTAAGTATTTGTTTTTTCTCCAAAGCTTCTTTTACTGCAAATGGGAGTCGTTTAATTTTTTCTTTAAGCACATAATCGGAGGCACCTGCTTTCATGCATTTTACAGCTGTTTCTTCATTAATTGAACCCGTAAAAACGATAACAGGGATTTCGGGATTGAACTGTTTCACAACTTTAATAACCTTCATGCCATCAAAAACGGGCATCGAATAATCTGAAATTATGATATCGGGCTTAAATTCATTTAATTCACGAATTAAATCAAGTTCAGTATCTACAATTTTTGAAAAAAACTGCATTTCTTCTTTTCTTAATTCCCTAACAGCCAATTCCATATCATGATAAGTATCTTCTACAAATAAGATATGTATTAAGTTGGTCGATTCTGATTCCATTTTTTTATAAATTATACAAATTTTTCGATGGCATTCAATAAGTCATTTCTGAATAATGGCTTTGTTAAATGTAAATTACAGCCAGCGTCGAGTGAAGACAATTTGTCTTTTTCAAATGCATGAGCAGTAAGTGCAATAATAGGCAAATCAGTATTTTTTAATTCTGTCCTTATTTTTCTTGTTAATTCCAATCCATTCATGCTACCTCTGATAGAAATATCCATAAGTATCAGATTTACTTCGTTTTCCAACAATAGCTGTAATGCTTCATCTGCAGAATTGGCAAAAATCAGATTGTATTTTTTCTTTAATACAATTCCTAAGTAATCTCTGCTGGCCTTATCATCTTCAACAGCCAATATCACAGGCATCATTTCAACAGGTGTTATTACTTTATCAAATTCATTTTCATTAGTTTTCATAATATTTTGTTTTTCACTTATTGTATCTAAATTTAAACTGCTATTTTTAAAAGTAATTGAGAAACAACTACCTTCATTCTTTTTGCTTTTCACAGAAATTATTGAATGATTTAAAGTCAACATTTTTTTAACCAAAGATAAACCTAAACCAACACCTTCATAACTTCTGCTATAACCAGTTTCTTCCTGAGAATATGGCATAAATATCTTTTGCATAAATTCATCAGAAATACCAATTCCGGTATCTTCCACATTCACAACAAGCTGATTGTAATTATTATATGAGAAATAAATTTTTACAAATCCATTATTTGTATATTTAATTGCATTATCAATAAGATTTGATATTGATTGAGTTATACAATATTCATCAGCAAATATGATTATATCTTTAAATTTATTTTCAAAAAACAACTCAAGCGATTTATTCTTGGCTGTAATCTGATATTCATTTACCAAATTGACAACGAGTTGTGTAAGATTAACATTGCCTGGCTTGTAGGGAAACTCTCCAATCTGAAGTCTTGAAATGTTGAGTATCATATCAATAGTTCGCATCAAACGATTGCTTGAAAATTCAATTACATTAAAAATCTGCATTTCATCTTCATCAGCATGTTCTTCGAAAGTGTCTTTTAAAATACTGGTCATTCCTAAAATACCATTTAAAGGAGTTCTGATTTCATGAGACATATTTGCAATAAAAGCATCTTTTAATTGATTTGCCTGTTCTGCTACTTCTTTTGCTTTAATAATTTCATTTTCAGCTTTTTTGCGATCAGTAATATCTCGCCATACCACATAAAACATGGGTTTATTATTAATTATAATAGAAGTCAACATTACTTCAACCGGAAAATCTTCGCCTTTGGCATTGCTGTGTAACCATTCAAATTTGTGATTTCCATTTGTATAAGCAATAGAAATCATTTCAGATGCCTTAACTGCAGAATATTGACCATCAGGTTGATATTCAGGAGATAAATCCCATGGAGATCTTGATAAAACTTCCTCTTTGTTGTTATATGCTAATATATTTACTGTAGCTATATTGCAATCAATAAACTCATTACCTCTTAATAACAAAACAGGATCTGTTGATTCATTAAATAATTGACTGAAAATCATTTCTTTTTCAGCAATACTTCTTTCGGCTAAAACTTTTTCAGTAATATTTCTGACTAAGCATAATGCCTGATTTTGACCATTTTTTACAAGTCTGCTTTCGTAATAATGAATTTCACCATTTATAACTGCCTCGTATTCATAAACAACATTTTCATTTGATACGAAGAGTAAATTCAGTTTCTCGTATGTAAGTTTAGCTAGTTCGGGAGTTAATACATCTTCAATTTTTTTATTAATAAAAAAATCAGGTTTTTGTATTAATTCGTTTTCATTAGGGCTTCTGTAATCCAAAAACATACCATCTCTGGAAAATACAAACATCAAATCAGGATTTGCATTTAATAAAGCTTGTGTTCTTTCCTGACTTTCTTTGAGAGCAATTTCATTGGCCTTTCTTTTTGTGATATCTTCTCCTATACCAACTAATCCAATTAATTCGCCGCTATCATTTCTAACTTGGGCTGTATTAAGATAAACCAAGAATTCTCTACCATCTTTTGTTATATTTAATACTTCACCAGACCAATTCACTTCTTTACTTTTATTGATTATATTTTTGGTAAGTTCAGGCGAATTTTTTTTCGACCATAACATGCTTACATCCTGTCCTATTAATTCTTCACGAGTATAGCCATATGTATCAATAAATGATTGATTAACAAACGTGAATTTATTATTTAAATCGGTTATTGACGCAATTTCAGAAATACTCATCATTGAATGAGATAGCAATTTTAATGATTCTTCAAAATTAACTCTCTCGGTAACATCTCTGGATGTGGCTACTATCCCATTTATTCCATTAATATTAAAAAAATTAGAACTTATAGTTTCCAAATATACCCAATTTCCATTTGCATGTCTGAATCGATATCGGGTTGGTTCACCATTATTTTCTGAATTAATGACTTCTTCGAAAGCGTTCAACATCAGTTCATAATCATCAGGATGTACGTAATCCATTGGATTTATTCCCAAAAAATCATTTGCTTTATAGCCTAATATCCTTTCGACTGAGGAAGAAACATAGTTAACTTTCTGATTTTCATCATGAATAGTAATTATATCAGAAGAATTTTGAATCAAAGTGCGATATCTTTCTTCACTTTCCTTTAAAAGAATTTCAAAATTTTTACGTTCGGTAATATCAACCAAAATAACGATTGAAATAGCATCTCCATTATAAAACCCATCTGTTGTTCTTGCAATTGCAGTAAGAATTTTACCAGACTTAATTAAAACATTAACTTCATAATCTTCAACTTTTTCCTCATTATTTTTCTTTTCAGCAAAAAACTTAAAGTTGTCTATATTGTCATTATTAATGAAACTATAAATATTTTTTCCAATTATTTCATCTAAACTATAGCCTGACATTTCAATAGCAGTATGATTAGCATACAATAGAGTTCCGTCTTTATGTAACAAAACAATATCTGGTAATCTCTCTAATAAGTCTTTAAATTGCCTATCTGTTCTTTTTATTAATTCATTTCTTTGTTTTTCTATTGTTATATCTTTACAAATCACCATGATATTTGAAGGATTATTCTCATTATCAAGGATTGTACTTAAATAAAATTCACCCCAGAATTTGGTTTTATCTTTTCTGATTAACAAAAGTTCAATATTTGTAATAATACTTTTCACAAAAATATCACCAAAACATTGAGCAGCATATTCTTTGCTTTCCGGAGCTACCAGATCCATAGCATCTTTTCCTATCAACTCATCTTTTGTCGGGTAACCATATATTTCGAGTTTCTTCTGAGAAACGTAAATTATTTTACCATTTAAATCAAGCAAAGATATAGAGTTAGGAGATAAGTCAATGAGCTTTCTATAATGTTCTTCACTTTGTTTTAATTCTATTTTTATCCTCTGTGTTTCAATTATTTTAAGTTTATTTGAATAGGCTTCAACAACAGAAAATGGAAGTTTGCTGATTTTTGACTTCATAATAAAATCAACAGCTCCATTTTTCATACAATCAATAATTATTTCATCATCACTGTAGTTAGATAAAACAATACATGGTACATTTGCAATTTCAGGAGTAGATTTTAATAAATTTAGAACGTCAGTGGCTTGAAATCCATTCAATTTGTAATCAGTTATAATCAAGTCAATAGACTCTCTTATTACAAGATCTTTAATGTTTTCAAATAAAAATTCATTAAAAGTTATAAATGAGATATTCGCTTTATGTAATTCTTTTTCAAGAATTGATAAAAAATCTACCTCATCTTCTATTAATAAAATCTTTATTGTTTGTGAAAATTCCATTTGCTCTTTCTTATTATAAACACTATTTCAGCTACTTAACAATATCTTATTTTTTGAATATTTTTAAGTAAATATATTCAAAATGAAAAACAAATATAAGATTTTTATTTGAAAGTTCTTAGAAAAAAACAAAAAATAGAAAAGAAAAACAAATTAACAATAACTTATTTATTATCTGTCTGTTAAAAACAAAAAAAGCTTTACAAAATGTAAAGCTTTTTGTTGACCTACCAGGATTATTGCAACAAACATTTAAATATCAGTATATCTTGTACATATAGCCTTTTTATTTCTTTTTCGGTTAACTATTGGTAAACATTCTAAATTTATTCAAATAAACTAAAGTTTAAATTTATAACTCTCGATGATATTTCACTAATTGTTTTATCATCAATTAATGATTCTTTTTTCATAATTTTAAAAATAGAATTTTCAGCATAAATATAATCATAATACTGATCCCAAATTTTCTTTAATCTATCATTTAACTCAATTTTGGTTTGTTCATTATTCGTATTTTTAATAGATGCATTTAAGAAATAAACAAATCTTAAACCACCAAACAACTTTACAAAATCTTCTTTCTTTAAATTATTGATTGCAGATTCATAAAACTTATCAAAATCAAACTCACTTTTATTAATAAGGTCCGTAAACATTGACATTTCAATCATTTGTGTAAGATTTTGTTTTGTCAAATTTGAATTAATAAACCTATTCATAAATTCATCATTATAAATAAATTGTATCAATTTCGATAATAAATGTTCATAGATGGAGCTTTCATTTAAAGCGTTATTCTCTCTAATAAATTCAATTATTTTTTTATACTTATTTGTATTAGAATCAACAGAATTAGTTTCAAAAAAAACAGAAATATCAACTTTTAATATCTCAGCAATTTTTTCCAAAGCATCTATTTTTAAAGATTCATTATTTATAGCTGTATAAATACCACCTTTAGACATTCCAATTTTCTCAGCCAATTCTGGTAGTGATATTTTTTTTGCTTCGCACATTTCTTTTATTATTTTGTATTTCATTTGATTATAATGTTTAACAAATAATTAACTACATTTGACGTTCAATTTATATGAATCTAATTAATATTAATATAACTTTTCAGTCCTAATAATATGAATTTAGTTTTTAATTATAAATAATAATAAATACAAAAATATGAATAATATTTCTAATTTCATTAAAAAATCTGAGAAAAAAATTTTATTTTCACACCAGATAACAAATTTTATAGTAAAGTTGGTATAAACAAAAAAAGATGGGGAATGATAATTAATAGCAAAACGTCACCTACTTATGATGAATTATGTAAAATAGCCACATTTTTTGAAGTTAACGTTAAAGAATTAGTTTAATCAATAATAATTTATAAATGGAACTAAGACCAATATTCAACACAGAAGATATAAAGCTTGCAGTGTTTGAAGCATTAAAAGAATTTGAAACAAAAAGAGAAAGCTCAAAATTACTGTCTATCAATGCTGTATCAAAAATACTTGGTAAAAGCAATAAGACTATTAAAAAATTAGTAGATACCGGCTTTTTAAAGACAACAAAAAGCGGATTAATACCTAAGTCGGAGGTTGAAAAATATTTAAAAAATATCGATTAAAAAAGAAAATCGGTTTTTTTATACTAATCATAAATAATTAACGCTGCAAGTATTAAGGCTATTTGCAGCAAGTAACAAATAATTTAATATCAATAAAAAATGAGTACAGATCAAGAAAACACAGTACAAAAAACAGAAAATTAATTAATTAAAAAAATTAAAGAAAACTTTATTGGAAATTTTAACGGAAATCCAAAAGATATAATTTTTTATATTTTTTCGGACTTATCGAATGCCGAAACAATTAATGATGATAAAGCCTCTTTCCTTTGGCATTTACACGAGTTTTTTACAGACTTAGAGAAATTGAACATTGAATTAAAATAAAAAACAAAAAGCTCAGGAAAACCACTCCCTGAGCTTTTATAAATGTTATTACAAATGACTATACCACGAATAGCAGTTAAAAACAAGGACAAAGATACAATTTATATTGATGAACTTAACGAAATAGCGAAAAAAAGTATTTTGTTAATCACTGATAAACAAGAGCAACCCCCTGAAATAATAAAAATAAACGAGTCAGTTATCGGTACACTTGGTAATTTTAGCTGTACAACAGGAGCTGAAAAGGCAAAAAAAACATTTAATGTTTCTGCAATTTGTGCTGCAGCATTAATACTAAACCGCTAACATAATACTTAATAATGTTGTATCTTTGCAACATGAAAAAATTACAATTAAAACAGCATTTAACAACAGCAGAACTTTCAAATAAGTTTATGTCCTGTACAAATTTACACCATCGCAACT
>JAHEYQ010000076.1 GCA_023251515.1 Bacteroidales bacterium | reverse complement strand
CAATAAAAGGAGGTACCATTTCGGGCTTGCTGTTCATATGCCCGTTAATTTTCGAAATCCAGTTCTGTGTATTTTCGCCTACCCTGCCATAGCGGCTGCGTTCTTCGTTTTGCAGTGCTATAACTTTGCCCGCAATTACGGTTTCGATAGCAGTTAAGCTATCGTCTATTTTCTGAAGATCTTCAGCAGAAAATTCAATTGTAATTAAATTATCTAATGCCATAAAATATAAATTTAGTTATTATTACGTTTACTATTTTATAAATGTGCCGCAAATTTATTAATATTTTTATTACTAGCATAGGGTTTTGTATAATATTACTGCATTTCATTAATTTTTTTTATTTGTAAAAAATAAAGGTATTAATAAATCGTACTAATCTAATGACCTAACCCCGCCGCTCTTTTTAGAATAACTGCTCCGGAATTGCTAATTCATTTATTTGATGTTTTGTAGTTTATTATCTTCTTAAATCGTTAATCGTAAATTAGGTTATTCAAATCTATTATCGCATTGTATCTTCTGTCTTCCTACTTCAAAATATTTCCGATAAGTCTTAATTAAATTTTACTGCACATAAAAAAACCTCCGCGAGGGAGGTTGGGTGTGGAATATTAGAAATTATTCTTTCACAAACTTACCGCTGATGGTTTTTTCGTTTTTGTTTTGAAGTTTGTAAAAATAAATTCCTGTTTTCAGATTGCTGATATTAATAGCATTATTACTTTGTGTTAGTTTGACTTCTAAAATAATTTGCCCTAGTTGATTATATACCAATAGCTGAAAATCTTTATACATACCTATATCAAAATTAATTATTTCGGAGGCAGGGTTGGGATAAACAAGTATTTCGCTTTGGGTGATTATTTCATTTATTCCTTGTGACCCAATTATATTTCCGTTTTTATCTAATTTCAAAAAGAAAATATCTGAGTTATAAAACGGATTTATTTGCCAATCCCAAACCTTTCCGGCTAAAACGCAACCACCATCAGATGTTTTGCAAATATCGTTCACAATCAGTTTTAATCCGGGTGCATAAAAGTATTTCTGCCAGTTGATATTGCCGTTTACTGAAAAATTCCATAAATATATTGTATTATATTCATTGGAAGCAAAATTAGAATCGAGTGAATAGTTCATTCCTGTTGAGAGTATAGAATCCTTTGAATAAATTAAAATATTATCAATAGAAGTTTTACAATAAGATTTTTGCATATTGCCAACTAAAACCGAATCCTTTATTTTACCATTCATATTCCGATGATAATAATAAGAAGAAACGCCATCTCTATTATTATTATCCCAAAAGAATAAAGTTCTGGGATGCAGATATGAAGAATCGTCAATAGCTAATGCTCCACCTATTTCCATCCATTGCGAATATTCATCCTCTACTTTCCAGATTACGGTATCATTACTTAAATCATTAGAATTTATTTTAGTAATTTCATTTTGGGTAATTATATGAAAGCTTTGGGCTGCCTGTACTTCTACAACAGACAAACCTTCAAATCCAAGTTTTGTATTAAATCGTTTTTGATGAATAATATTAAAATTACTGTCAATTAACCAGACTTCAGTATTGGTCGAATCCTGAAAAATGGGTATAAACTGAGTTGTGATAAGCAATTTGTTTTGGCTGGTTATTAATAATTTAGAATTAAAAATATTTACTACGGTGTCAGTATTATTAAAAATAGTGTCGAATAAAATATCAAAATTTTCATTTATTTCAGTAAACCAAATGCTGGATTTCAGAGTTATACTGTCAAAAGCTACACCTTTAGTCATTAAGCAGTTATTATAAACAAAGAAGTTATTTGCCCAGTATTTCAACCCATTTTTTGTATAGTTATTTAATTTGAGGCTATCAATAATATTTAAGCTGCTGTCAAGTTTTAATAATATAGATTCTGCATGTGTATTACCAATATTATAATCTCTAAGTACAGATACAAAAAAAGTATTGTTATTTACCTGAAAAATATCCATAAGTTTTTCATCTTTCGATGGATCACCCCAAAATTTAGTAATTTGTTGGTTTTGTGCAAATACAAAACTAAATTGTAATACTAAAATTAAGATTGTAATTATTTTTTTCATTGGTTTTGTAAGTATTGAATATTTATTTCTTTAGCTTGCAAACTTAAATAATTTCTACAATATGTAAACAGGGTTTTGCTTATTTTTAAAACCTGTATGAATAACTAAACGATGGAATAATGGGGAATAAACTCATCTGAACCAGTTTAATATTGCCATCAATAGTTTTGAAATAAAGCATAAAAGGATTTTGCCGATTATAAACATTATAAATGCTGATATTCCAAACCCGTGTACCCCGTATTAATTTCTTTGTAAAGTTTATACCTATATCCAATTTGTGAAAAGCCGGCATACGGTAGTTATTTCTGCCATTGTAATTATGCACATCGTCGTATATCACAAAATCAGGATTATTGTAAAAAGTCTGATAATCATAATTCATCAGATTCGATTTTTCGGTAGCCAAGGTTATTGCATTACCTGTACCATAAACCCATGAGCAGGATAGGGATATTTTTTCGCTGATATCGTAATTTATCACAATGGAAATATCGTGGCGGCGATCGTAACGATAAGGAAATCCGTATCCATTATTCAGATTGTCGAACTGACGGGTATTTTTTGATAAAGTATAGCCAATCCAACCGTTTATTTTACCTTCTTTCTTATGAATCAGAAACTCTAGTCCATATACACTTGCATTTCCGTTTTTCTCAATTTTTTCTTCCCAGGTAGAGGCACTGTAAAACGAAACGCCTTCCTGAAATTCAATCAGATTACATAAAGTTTTATAATAAGCCTCAACAGAAATTTCAATATTTGTATTTTCTTTCAGTATATCGTGGGCTACACCCACAGCAATTTGGGTTGAATGCTCAGGTTCCACTTTTTTGGTAGCAGGCACCCACAAATCGGTTGGGAAACCGGCTCCCGAATTTGAAAGTAAATGTAAATTCTGTTGCATATCGGCATACGAAGCTTTCAGATAATAAGTCGGCAAAAACTGATAATTTGCATTTATACGGGGTTGAACAGAAAAGAAAGAAGTGTTTTCAACAAAATATCCTACCGCATGCAATCCCATATTTACGGAAAGTTTGGGAGATATTGTCCATTCATCTTCAGCAAAAATATAAGATTCTGTAGCATTCAGATTTCCTGAATTTATTGTTGTATCAATTGCTTTTGTATTTCCTCCTTTTTGATCGTAGCTCGAAATACCGGGTTTAAAATTATGAAAAATAGCAGCGTATCCAAACTTTATTTTATGATTCTGGGATGGATAATAATCGAAATCTGTTTTCAGATTCCAGTCTTTAATTCCCGAATAAAAATCATAACCAAAAGTAGTTTTTATTGAATTTGTTGTCTGATTTCCATCCGAATAATTATTGTAACGAAAGCCTGTATAAGATATGCTGGTATTGCTGAATAATTTGTTACTATAAACATGATTCCAGCGAAGTGCAGTCATGATATTTCCCCATAAAATTCCGGTTTCATGCTCACTTTCCAAAACAGATTTCCCCATAAAAGATTGAGATACATTGGATTTTATCCCGAATTTATCACCTCCGGTATAAATACTGAAAAACAAACGGTCTTTATCGCTAAACCGATGACAAATCTTAGCATTTATATCATAAAGATAATACCTGGTTTGCAAATCTTCGTTACTGAATAATTTTTGGAATGTTCTTGATAACAAGTCAAAGAAACTTCTCCGGGCGGAAAACAGATAAGTTGTATTTTTGCCATCCAAAGGACCTTCCAAAGCAATTTTGCTTACCAGCGTTCCCATGGCAAATTCGCCTTTCATCTTATTCTGATTGCCGTCTTTCATTCTGATATCAATAATTGATGATAATCTTCCGCCATATTGTGCCGGGAATCCGCCTTTTATCAGTTTGATATTGCTGATGGCATTGGCATCGAACACAGAAACAAAACCACCCAGATGGCTTACATAATACAAAGGCACATCGTCGAGCAAAATCAGATTCTGGTCGGGGCTTCCGCCTCTCACATATAAAGCATTGCTGCCTTCCTGTCCACCCTGCACACCCGGCATCAACTGTAGCGATTTCAACACATCCGTTTCACCCATAAAAGTAGGGAGGCTTTTTATTTGTTTCATAGGGATTTCTGTAATACTCATCTGTGTTCTTTCAGCATTTCCCTTTTCGCTGTTAATCACAACTTCCTTTAAACTCTGTGAATTTGGAGTCAGAACGAAGTTAATATTATAGGATTTATCAGCAATAATTACTTTGTTTTGTTTTTTAAATCCGATAAATGAAACTGTTATATTGATGGTATCTTTAGAATGTATGCTCAGACTATAAAAACCAAAATTGTTGCTAACTGTTCCTTTTAATGTTTTTGCATTATAAACATTAGCTCCGATAAGTTTTTCGCCTGTGCTTTCATCGGTAATATAGCCGCTTATTATAATATTCTGAGCAAATAACTTTGTAAATATCAACAAAATTATTATTATTAAACTTATTATTTTTCTCATTTTATATTTACTTGCTTATTACAATAAAAGGGGCTTCTTTAACATCCTGCGAATATCCTGCAAAAATTCCATTTCCATTCGTTACATTGGTAAACATACTAATAGGTTCCCCTCTGAATATATATTTGATAAAAATCAATTCCCTGGTTCTGGTTGTGTCGATGACGAGTCCACAATTTGCGGTATTTGTAATAATTATAAGAAATAGAGCGAAGTATTATATACAATTTACCGTGAGGTTCAATTATTTCCCAATTATTTCCACTTCTGCTGAAGGGCATATACATTTTAATATTTAAAGAATATTCTTTCCCATTAAACAGTTCGTCTGAGAAAAAAATACTACTTGGTTCATAATCAATATCACCTTCGTTTTTTAAAACAGGTATATCCTGGTAAACATTATAAATTGAAATATACTCTTTATTACCGTTAATTAACCAATAAAATACAACCTCATAATAGTTTTTAACAAAAGCATTATCTTTAAAAGCTATATTAATATCACCCATTTCGTCGCCTATGGTTGGATCTATTGCTGTAATTGGTCCTCTATAACTACAACTGATTATTTCAGTTTTTTCGGGAATAACCTCTGTTGCCGAAATCGGATTAAAACCGGGAGCATCTGCTCTTATTTCATATAATTTCCCTTTTTCAGGATAAGTTCCAAAAATATAATACCCACTATCAATATTGGCAAGCTGGTTTACGAATACACCATCTTTGTAAAGAGAAACATTGGCATTGTCAATTATCCGTTTTCCGGTATCAGTTATCATTACAGTTTTTGAAACTTGCACCTTAATTATACTATCAGAGCATATAATTGAATTTACTACTATTCGGGGGCTAAAAGAAGTTTCATCTAACGGTATTTCTTTAATACAGGATGATAAAAGTAAAATGCTGAATATCTTTATTGCTGTTTTTCGCATATTATTTATTTGGTTTATTAAAAAAAGCAAAAGTTGTATATAAACGCACAACTTTTGCTTTTTATTATTTTCGTTAAAATATTAATGATAACATTTTGCTGTTATCCATGATACATCAATTGCAGTCCAATTTGCATTGTAAACGTGTAATTCATACCAAGAAATAAAATGTTAACCCAAATTATTACTTTCACAACTTCATGGTTTTTCTTATTTTTGCATAAAATATCAAGAAAATGTGCAAATTAAGTGTAAATATCAATAAAATAGCAACCATTCGCAATGCCCGTGGCGGCAATGTGCCCGATGTATTACAGGTAGCTCTGGATTGCGAACGTCTCGGTTCACAGGGAATTACGGTACATCCCCGACCCGATCAGCGACATATCCGTTATACCGATGTTTTGGAATTAAAACCACGATTAACTACCGAATTTAATATTGAAGGCTATCCGAATAAAGAATTTATCGATTTGGTTTGCAGTGTAAAACCGGCACAGGTAACTTTAGTGCCCGATCCACCCGAAGCACTTACCAGCAATGCGGGTTGGGACACCATCAAAAACGAAGCTTTTCTTAAAGATGTAGTTGCACATTTTCACAGTTTCGGTATCAGAACATCTATTTTTATTGAAACAGATGTAAAAATGATTGAAAATGCAGTAAAAACCAATACCGACCGCATTGAACTTTATACCGAAAGTTATGCCAAAAATTATCCTATAAATAAAGAAAAGGCCATTGCCGATTTTATTATTGCAGCTAAAAAAGCAAATGAAATGGGTTTAGGAATTAATGCAGGACACGATCTGGATTTGAACAATCTGGCATATTTTGCACAGAATATCCCCGGTTTGCTTGAAGTTTCAATCGGACATGCACTTATTAGTGATGCCCTTTATTTCGGATTGGAAAACACCATTCAGCTCTATTTAAGAGAAATAAAAAAAGGACTTTCAAATCAGTAAATTAATATTTTTATAAACTTTTTATTATCTTTGAAGTTTAATAAACAGAAAACATTTTTATCATGAACAAAACCATATTAATCACCGGAGGAGCAGGCTTTATAGGCTCACATGTTGTCAGATTATTTGTAAACAAATATCCCGATTACAGAATCATTAATTTAGATAAATTAACCTATGCCGGCAATCTGGCAAACCTTACCGACATCGAAAACAAACCCAATTACGAGTTTGAAAAACTTGATATTGTGGACGCAAATGCAATAAATGCATTGTTCGAAAAATATCAATTCGACGGAGTTATACATCTGGCAGCCGAATCTCATGTAGATCGTTCAATTGCCAATCCAATGGAGTTTATAATGACCAATATTGTAGGTACTGTAAATCTTTTGAATGCAGCCCGCAACAGTTGGAAAGACAATATGGAAGGCAAACGTTTCTATCATATATCAACCGATGAAGTTTATGGTTCTTTGGGAGAAGAAGGCTTTTTTACAGAGGAAACTGCTTACGACCCACGTAGTCCGTATTCAGCATCAAAAGCAAGTTCAGATCATTTGGTAAGAGCTTATCATCACACTTATAAATTACCGATAGTAGTTTCCAATTGTTCAAATAATTATGGACAATTTCAGTTTCCTGAAAAACTATTGCCACTTTCTATCTACAACATTAAAAACAACAAGCCTATCCCAATTTACGGAAAAGGCGAAAATATCCGCGACTGGTTATATGTAGTTGACCATGCACGCGCTATTGATATGATTTACCATCAAGGTGTTAATGGAGAAACCTATAATATCGGAGGAAATAACGAATGGACCAATATTGACCTGATTCACAAATTATGTGAAATTATGGATCGCAAATTAAACCATGAGCCCGGTACATCAGCAAAACTGATTACTTATGTAAAAGACCGTGCAGGCCACGATTTGCGTTATGCTATTGATTCATCAAAACTACAAAGCGAACTTGGCTGGACTCCATCGCTTCAGTTTGAAGAAGGTATGGAAATAACCGTAGATTGGTATCTTTCTAATGAAGAATGGTTAAATAATGTAACTTCGGGAACATACCAGCAATATTACGAAAAACAATATACAAAAAGATAGAACAGCAAAACCATGTCAATTTTCGATAAATTTTTTGGCTCCAAAAAGCTCAGTCAGCAAATAAATATGGCTGCCATTGGTACAGATATGCATTCGCATCTGATACCGGGAATTGACGATGGTGTCGCATCTGTTAATCAATCGCTTGCACTCATCAGAGAAATGCATGATATGGGGTATAGTAAATTAATTACTACACCCCATATTCAGGGCGAAGTGTATAAAAATACGCCTGAAATCATAAATTCCGGACTCGAAGAAATGCGTCAGGCAATTAAAAAAGAAGGAATTAACATACAACTCGAAGCAGCAGCCGAATATTTACTTGATGATAAATTTATTGAGAAGTTTCAGGCTCAAAATCTGATGACTTTCGGAAATAAATATTTACTTGTGGAACTCTCCTACTTTAGCCCGCATCCCAATTTATTTAATTTTATTTTCGATTTGCAAATAGATGGATATAAAGTAATACTGGCACATCCCGAACGTTATTCATACTGGTTCAACAATTTTAAAAAATATGAAGAACTAAAAGATCGTGGTGTATTTTTTCAATTAAATGTAATATCATTGGGTGGATATTATGATGTAGCACCTCAAAAAATGGCTGAAAAACTGGTAGATGCAGGAATGATTGATTTTTTGGGAACAGATATGCACAACAATAATTATTTGACGGGTTTACAAAATGTAAGAACAGAAAAATACCTCGAAAAAATTCTTTCCTCCGGAAAAATTATGAATTCAAAGCTGTAAAATTTTTATTTTAGCAAAATTTCTATAAAAATTCACTTTTTTCTGTTAAAGATTACAACCTTTTTCATTTTATTTGTCTTATTTTTACAAAATTATTTCTTCCAGATTTAATTTACAATTTAAATAAATAAAACACAATATTATGAAGAAACAAACTTTACTGATTTTTAGTTTATTTTTATTAATCATCAACATTAACAAAGCTGTTTGTCAAGGCACTAGCTGCTTAGGAGCTCAATTGGTTATTACGGGTTCCAACTACACTTATCCCGCAGGTGTTAATGCACCACCTGCACCACCATCAGGAAGTCCGGGTCCAAATTATGGATGTTTAGCTACTCAACCCAATCCTGCCTGGTATTATTTTCAAATTTCAAGCCCTGGTAATATAGAAATACATATGAAAGGAAGCAATGATAAAGATATTGACTTTTGTTGCTGGGGTCCATTCACATCTCCCACTTCACCATGTTTACAAGGTTTAACCGCTGGCATCCCAACTCCATCACATCATACTACGGGTCCATCAACAAATTATCCTACATTAAATATGGTTGATTGCAGTTATGATGCAAGTTTTGAAGAATGGTGTTATATTCCGAATGCCCCACTTGGAGCATACTATATTTTATTAATCACCAATTACTCAAATCAGGTTCAGAATATAATTTTCTCACAAACAAATGCAGGTCAACCGGGTGCAGGAAGTTCGGCCAGTTCAATGTTAGTAACAACAAATCCAACTTGCGAAGGAGATACTTTAAAACTGTATTCACCAACAATACTAAATGCAACCTATACATGGATAGGTCCTAATAATTTTCAATCGAATTTACAAAACCCAATTATTCCAAATGCTGATACAACAAATAACGGAAACTACAGCTTGATAATAGACAGTGCCGGAACTTCTTATAATGGTTTTATAAATATTTCAATTAAGCAAAAACCTAATGTAAGTGTTTTTGTTGGGCCCTATTGCGATGGAGGAAATACCCAAATTATTGCTTCGGGGGCAGCAAATTATACTTGGCCTCAATTTGGAAGTACTGGTACAGTGCATTATATGAGCCCGGCAATTCAGGGAAATTATTATGTAGTTGGAACTGCTACTAATGGATGCAAAGATTCTGTAGCATTTAATGTAACACCCCAACCTACTCCTATCTCTGATTTTATTTATACAATAAATGACAATACTGTTCTTTTTCAGCCACTTTCTATTTTTACAAGCAATTATTATTGGGAATTTGGCGATGGATCTAACAGCCAGCAATCAAACCCTATACATACTTATAATGACATCGGAACTTATCAGGTAAGTCTTCAGTCTTATAATTTCTGCGGAGTCGATTCAGTTACAAAGCCATTGCTAATTTCTATAGTTGGTATTGAAAATTCAGAAATTCAGAAATTTAAAATTTCACCAAATCCGAATAATGGGAATTTCACTATCGAAATACCTGAAAATATAGAAGTTAAAAAAATCGAAATACTGAGTATGGAAGGCAAAAAAATCAAAGAATTCAATACTTTTGAAACCAAATCAAAGCAAATATCACTGAATATCAATAAATTTACTAAAGGTTTATATTATCTGAAAATAATTACAAAGGATACTATCATTTTACGGAAATTAATAACTGAATAATACCGAAATGAAAGCGAATTGTCTCCCGAAGTTTCGGGACTATCGCTCTTGAAACTATAACATATTTTTGATCGGCATTATACCATTAAAAAATGAACTAATTTTTAAATCATTTTGGTATAATTTAGAAACTTCATTATAACATTCAATAAATATACCCTAACAGGATTTTGTAAACTGTTAGGGTTTTATATTTTCTGCAGATAAAATTATAACGTTATCATATTTTGTGGTTTATCCTTCTTAAGCGGAATTTGATTTTTTTGAGGGTCTATCAGCAATGTATCCTGCTTAAATTCAGGAAACATCTCTTTCAACATATCCTGCATTTTACGCATATTTTCAAAAGGATCTATATTAAAAAAATCATTATGATTGAATCCGAAACCTGAAACATTCTCAAAAATAGAATCATTTTCAAAAAGATTATTCATTTTCATTTGGTTTCTTAATTTCGCTAAAACACTATCATTATCCATATTGTAAAACTGAATATCAGTGCCAGGTGAAGTGTAAATTATTGAATATGACGAATCATACTGTATCAGATTGCCGTTTTCATCAAATTTTTTATTCACTTTCACATCCACTTTGGGTTCATTCCTTTTTAATGAATCTTCATTATCAGGTAAAAAACTTCTATCATTTTTATTTTGGCTTACAAAGCTGAATAAAATCAGCGAAATAGCTAAAAAAAAAGGAAATACAAACCATTTAGTTCTCATATCATCAGCATTTTTTAATTAATAATCATGTTTTTTTAACGGCAAAAAGATTTCAAAGATTGTGCCATAAATACAAATTTATCAGATTTTAAGAAGTTTTAACCAAACACTGCCATTTTGTCAGTATATTTATTAAAAAAACACAAATTATACTGACAAAATGGCAAAATGATAAATTTGGCAAAATATTTGATAATTGAATTAGAAAAAATTATACGATGACAATATTTATAATAATGGCAATATTTATGCTTATCAGTTATTTGATTAGCAGCCAATTAAAATCAAAATTCAAAGAATACAGCAAAATAGCTGTAAATTATGGTTTAACAGGAAAAGAAGTCGCAGAAAAAATGTTAGCAGAAAACGACATTTATGACGTTAGTGTTTTATCTGTAGAAGGTGAATTAACAGACCATTACGATCCGCGTAAGAAAACTGTTAATCTAAGCAGAGAAGTATATTATGGCAGTAATGTTGCAGCTGCTGCTGTAGCAGCTCATGAGTGCGGACATGCCATACAACATGCCAGAGCATACACTTTTCTTGAAATGCGTTCGGCATTAGTTCCGGTTGTAAGTTTTGCCTCAAATTGGGTACAATGGGTTTTATTAGCTGGGGTTTTGCTTGTAAATACATTTCCTTCAATACTTTTTCTGGGAATTATTTTATTTGCACTTACCACATTGTTTAGTTTTATAACTCTACCCGTTGAGATAGATGCCAGCCGAAGAGCTCTGGTTTGGTTAGATAACAGAGGGATTACCAGCCAGCAAACGCATTCAAAAGCACAGGATGCATTAAAATGGGCAGCATATACTTATGTTGTAGCTGCATTAACATCTTTAGCTACATTGGTTTACTATATTATGATTTATCTGGGTCGTAGAGAATAAGAATGAGTTAATTTATTTATTGTTGAAGAAATTCATAGTTCTTTCAATTCCGATGGTGGTAAAGTTTTTAACAACTTCTACCGCCATTTCTATTTTGGGGATAATGATATCTTCCTCTTTTTTAGTCCATTTACCCAAAACATAATTCACCTGATGTCCTTTAGAGAAATCGTTACCAATACCAAAACGCAAACGTGCAAAATCTTTAGTAAGCAATGTTTCTGTAATGTGAATCAAACCGTTATGTCCACCATCACTACCCGATTTTTTGGTACGCAAAACGCCGGTATCGAGAGCCAAATCATCAACAACAACCAATAAATTTTCGCGGGGAATATTTTCTTTATCCAACCAATATTTAACTGCTTTGCCGCTCAAATTCATATATGTAGTTGGTTTAATCATAATTAGAGTTCGACCTTTAAACTTAGCTTCGGTGATATAAGCATGTCTTCCGGTTTCAAATTTCGCATTCAGCTCTTTAGCTAAAGCATCTAAAACCAAAAAGCCAATATTATGACGTGTATTTGCATATTCATCACCATTATTTCCCAATCCACAAATCAGATATTTCATTAGTTTAAGTATTTTTTAAAAATCAAGATTTGTAACAACATTAAAAAACAAAAGGTATAAAGACTAGCTTTATACCTTTTGTTTTCAATTAACTATGAATTATTTTTTCCCATCAGTTGCAGCTTCTTCAACACCACGTGTTGTAAGAACTGTAACTACAATTGAAGTAGCAACATCTAAAAATTCAACACCTTCTAAAGCTATCTGATTAACTTTAGTAGAATCACCAATATCAAGTTTTGAAATATCGATATTAATAAAATCAGGTAAAACATTAGATAAACCTTTTACTTTAAGTCTTCTCATTTTTTTAACAAGTTTTCCCCCTCTTAAAACACCAGGAGAAGTACCCGTTACTTTTAATGGAACATACATTACAATAGGCTTGCTCTCAATGATTTCTAAAAAGTCAACATGTAAAATTTTATCACTTACCGGATGATATTGAACATCTTTTAATGTAGCTCTGTATGTTTTTTCGTTAATGGTTAAATCAACAAAACATACTTCAGGAGTAAAGATAACATCTTTAAATTCTTTTTCGTCAGTAACGAAATGAATCTGATCTGTTCCACCATAAAGTACACATGGAACTTTTCCTGAATTTCTACATGCTTTCGCATCTTTTTTCCCTACGTTCTCTCTAAGAGAACCGCTCATAGATACTATTTTCATTTTATTAAAATTATTAATGGCTATAATGCTAACACCCAAGCAATTTCGCCTTGTTATATTATGATTAAAAGGTGTTTATTTATTTTCAAAATTATAAAGAGCAGAAATAGATTCGTTGCTTTCAACACTTCTGATAACATCAGAAATCAGTTTAGAGGTTGAAATTACTTTAATCTTTTCGCATTGTTCTTTTAACGGAATTGTATCACTAACAACAATTTCTGTAAAAGCAGAAGCTTTAATTTTTTCGTAAGCTTTGCCGGTTAATAGTGGATGAGTGATTACAGCTCTTACGCTATTTGCACCGTTTTCCATCATTACTTCAGCCGCTTTACAAATGGTATTTCCTGTGTCGATTATATCGTCCAAAAGGATTACATCTTTACCTTTTACATCACCAATAAGTTGCATTTTTCCAACTTCATTTGGTTTATTTCTTTGTTTATAACAAATTACAAATCCAGCACCAAAAGCTTTGGCATAAACACCTGCACGGCGAGTACCACCGGTATCGGGTGATGCAAAAGTAAGATTTGGCAAATCTAATGATTTGATGTAAGGAATAAAAATTGATGAACCATACAGATGATCAACAGGTACATCGAAAAAGCCTTGTATTTGATCGGCATGCAAATCAATGGTGATAATTCTCTGAACTCCTGCTGCTGTTAATAGATTGGCAACTAATTTAGAAGCAATTGAAACTCTGGGTTTGTCTTTTCTGTCCTGACGAGCAAATCCAAAATAAGGAATTACAGCAATAATCCTTCTGGCAGACGCACGTTTTGCAGCATCTATCATCAATAAGAGTTCGAATAAATTATCGGTTGGGGCAAATGTTGACTGAATAATAAAAACATCACTTCCCCGAATACTTTCTTCAAATGAAGGTTGAAATTCTCCATCAGAGAATTCTAATACTACTGATTTTCCTAAGCCTGTACCATAAGAATCTGCAATTTTTTCAGATAAATACCTTGAAGCTCTGCCTGTAAAAATATTGACGTTGTGTGCCATTTTCCCCGTTTTTTAGGTGTGCAAAATTAGTAAAAATATCCTGATTTTATATTATTTTATTTGCAAATATTTTTTCAAAAAAAGTATGTGTATTTAAAAAAAAAGTATTATTTTTGCATTCCTTTTAAAACATCAATTTAAAAGCCCAGATGGCGGAATTGGTAGACGCGTCGGTCTCAAAAACCGATGAGGTAACACTCGTGCCGGTTCGATCCCGGCTCCGGGTACTGGGAAAAAAGCTCTGAGAAATCAGGGCTTTTTTTGTTTATTCTGGTTTTCCCATTAGCCATAATTTAAAATCGTGAGCCCTGTCGGCACTTACATATATTTCCATATCAAATTTTGTTGTAGTTTGAATTTTTACCTTCCCTTTCAGGTGCGAAAACATTTGTGCAATAGCCTTATAATTAATAATTACTGCTCTGTTGACTCTGAAAAACTTTGTATTATCAAGAATTTCCGATAATTTATCGAGCGAATAATCAACAGGAAAAGATTCGTTGGCAAAGGTTAACAGATTAATTGTTTTTTCTTCGGAATAAAACATGGCAATTTCTGATGTGTCAATGGCTTTGATATATTGTCCGTATTTTACAACAAAGCGTTTTGGCTGCTCCTTTGATTTAACTAGCATCTGATTAATCAAAGCATTAAAATCGACTTGTTTGTGTGCTTTTTCCCATTTTGAAAGACTAATTTCGAGTTCTTCCTTTTTTACGGGCTTTAATAAATAATCAATACTATTTACCTTAAATGCTTGTAATGCATACTGATCGTAAGCTGTAACAAAAATAACGGGAGATGTAATTTCGATTTGTTTAAATATTTCGAAGCAGCTACCGTCAGCCAAATGAATATCCATTAGTATAAGATCGGGCTGAGAATTCACTTTTAACCAACTTACAACACTGCTGATGGTTTCGAGATTATCAATAATTGATGCTGATGGAAGAATTTCCTCTATAATTCTTTTTAAACGTCTGGCAGCTGCAGCTTCGTCTTCTATTATTAATATTTTCATTTACAAAGTATTATTTTGCAAATATAGAAAAAATAAAAAAAACCGAAGATTATTATTTGTTTGTGTTGCGGATATTTTTAATATTTTAAAATAGCCCGGATTATTTGCGGAAAGGAATTTCACAGTGAAATACGTCCACACATGTTGCGAGAAGGAATTTCATGGTGAAATATGTCCACACAGTCTGCGGGAAGGAATTTCACGGTGAAATACGTCCAAAACACCTTGCGGGAAGATTCCGCGAAAAAAGTAAGGCAAAAACATTAGTCTGGTACATTTATTCTTTGGGGAATATATTATCCAAAACACAAAAAATCATATTTTCAAAGAACTTTATTCTCAGTCGGGCTTCTTTCTCAATGATTTCAATCTGAATTTAGCCACTGATGAATTGCAAAGATAATATGAATTTTGGGAAGAACCAAACTTTTGAAAAATATTTTAATCTTCAATAAAACTTAAGAATTTATGCAAATTTTTCTTATTTGGCTTTGCATCGAAAATATACAAAAAGCATTCTTTTCGGTAAAATAATGTAATAGTTGTTTCTTTTATATATTTATATCCTTGCTTATTCAATTCTTCTTTTGAATAAAACTTCCCTTTTATAAAGTCAAAATCTATTTTGTCCATAAAAACCTCAATACAACCAACCCCATAAAGCTGCCCGAAAAGTGAAATTTGCTTTTCAGGCAGTCTCTATAAAGTTTTTTAAATAAATACTAACTTTTTAATTTATAAATTAGTTTTGAGAATCTTTTTTAATTATTTGAATGGTTCTTTTTGCACCATAAGCAACACTCATAAGTAACAAAATGCTTAATCCTCCATCAATTGGAGCACCGCCACCTATAGGTCCGTTTTGTCCGGCACCAGTATGTCCGGTGCTACCTGTTGGAGGTGTGGGTTGTGCAAATACTCCCAAACCACCCAAAACGATTGCTATTGTTAAAATTATTTTCTTCATATGTTTTTTTATTACCTCACCCCCCAACCCCCTCTCCTGAGAAGTGAGGGGGAGTTAGAGCAGTGTTTTATTATTATTGTTTTTTACTTTTTCAATGAACTTTTTTAATGATTAACCTCTTCCTTTGTTCCCTCTCCTCTCAGGAGAGGGCTAGGGTGAGGTAATTATTTAACCAAAACTTTTTCCGAATAAACGTTTTTATCGCATATTACTTTTACAATATAATATCCTGTTGCATTGCCATTCATATTGATTTTTTGCAAGCCATTTACATTGTTTACTGT
>JAHEYQ010000102.1 GCA_023251515.1 Bacteroidales bacterium | reverse complement strand
ATTTCAGATTTCAAATTAGATAAAGCTTCGATATCGCCTAAAGTAGTTCTTTCTAAGTTATCATTATTCAGTTTTACAGCTTTTTTCTGATCTCTGTCTTTACGTTTGTTCTCGTTATCGTTTTTAGATCTTTCATCATAAGCTAAATCCTGATGAATTTTTGAGTGAGAAACAACGATTTTTTTGTTTTCTTTTGAAAATTCAAGAACTTTAAAATCAATAGCTTCGTCAACTTTTGCGCTTTGTCCGTTATCTTTAATTAAATGACGTACTGGAGCAAAACCTTCAACACCATAAGGTAATGCAATTATTGCACCTTTGTCTGTCAAATTAACGATAGTTCCTTTGTGAACAGAATCAACAGTGAAAACTGTTTCAAAAATTTCCCATGGATTTTCTTCCAATTGTTTATGACCTAAACTCAAACGTCTGTTTTCAACATCTACTTCTAAAACAATAACTTCCATTGAATCTCCGATTTTGGTAAATTCTGCAGGATGTTTTATTTTTTTAGACCATGATAAATCAGATATATGGATTAAACCATCAACACCTTCTTCTAATTCAACAAAAATACCAAAATTGGTAAAGTTACGAACAACAGCTTTATGTTGTGATTTCAAAGGATATTTATCAGCAATATTAGCCCATGGATCTGGAATTAATTGCTTGATACCCAATGACATTTTTCTTTCTTCACGATCAAGCGTTAAAATAACTGCTTCAACATCATCACCAATTTTCAAGAAATCATGAGCAGTTCTTAAATGTTGCGACCATGACATTTCAGAAACATGAATTAAACCTTCAACACCAGGAACAACTTCGATAAATGCACCGTAATCAGCAATAACAACAACTTTACCAGTTACTTTATCACCAACTTTTAATTCAGCATTTAATGCATCCCATGGATGTGGGGTTAATTGTTTTAAACCTAATGCAATACGTTTTTTACCTTCATCAAAATCAAGAATTACAACATTGATTTTTTCATCTAAGGTAACAATTTCTTCCGGGTGATTTATTCTACCCCAAGATAAATCGGTAATATGGATTAAACCGTCAACACCACCTAAATCGATAAATACACCATAAGAAGTAATGTTTTTAACAGTGCCTTCCAATACCTGACCTTTTTCTAATTTAGCGATGATATCAGCTTTTTGTTGTTCAATTTCGTCTTCGATAAGAGCTTTGTGAGAAACAACAACGTTTTTATATTCGTGATTGATTTTTACAACCTTGAATTCCATTGTTTTATCTACAAAAATATCGTAATCTCTGATTGGTTTAACATCAATTTGAGAACCTGGTAAGAAAGCTTCAATACCAAATACATCAACAATTAAACCACCTTTGGTTCTGCATTTAACATAACCATTAATAATTTCCTGAGTTTCAAATGCTTTATTAACTCTATCCCAAGATTTTAAAATTCTTGCTTTTTTATGAGAAAGGATTAATTGTCCGTTTACATCTTCTTGACTTTCAACATAAACTTCAATTGAATCGCCAACTTTTAAACCTGGATTGTATCTTACTTCTGAAACTGGTATAACACCATCAGATTTAAAACCAATGTTTACAACAACTTCACGATTGTTTTTTGCAACAACAATACCTTCAACAACTTCTTGTTCAACAATTTGATTGAAAGTTTGATCGTAAGCATCTTCCATTTTTTTTCTTTCGTCTGAGGTATAAACGGCTTGTTTTTTACCAATAGAATTCCAGTCAAAATCTTCGGGAGCTACTACTTCTTGTTTAAATCTTGGTTTTGCAGGTGCTTCAACTTTAACTTCAGCAACTGGTTCAACAATAGTTTCTTCTTTTACTTCAGCTATTACTTCCGCAACAACTTCTTCTTTTACTTCAACAACCTCCTGATTTACAACTTCTTCGTTGTTATCTTCTTGAGGATTGACATTTAATTCGTCTGTCATTTTTTTTTGCTTTGTGGCAGCCTTGATACTGCCTGGTTAATAAATAAGATTAATTACTTGCAATTTTTGGATAATGAATTGATTATGCATCAATACGATAATACTAAAAATCGGAGTGCAAAATTATAAAAAGTTTTTTAAATAAAAAACTGATTTAAAAAAGATTATTCAATTTGTTATGTTAAAAATGAATTTTACTCAAAAAATATTTCAAGAAAATTATTTCCAAGATTTAAATTGCTACTCACTGTTTTTCTTTATGTTACAAATAACCAAACCGCATTTCAACAATATTTTCTAATAAAAAATTTATGATTTCATTAAAAAAACATTTTTTAAGGCCTGATGTATAAGATTTTTTTTTAAATTTGCACCCTAAATTTTTAAAATATTATGGCAAATAAACAAGACAATACTGAAGGAAAAATTATTGCAGTAGAAGAAGCATTAGGAAGAACAGAACAGTTTATTGAAAAGAACCAAATGAAAATAATTATTGTAGTTGCTGTGTTGGCTGCAATTGTTTTGGGATTTTTCGGATTTAAACAATTTTACTTAAAACCTCAGGAAGCTAAAGCTCATGCTGAAATGTTTTACGCTGAAAAGTATTTTGAATTAGACTCATTAGATTTGGCTCTAAACGGTGATGGTCAACACATTGGATTCTTAGAAGTCATTGACAATTACGGAATTACTGGTGCTGCTAATTTATCTAAATATTATACAGGTATTATTTATCTGAAAAAAGGTAAATTTCAGGAAGCAATTGATTATCTAGAAGATTTTAATGGTAAAGACCAAATAGTTGCTCCTCTTGCAATTATTGCAATCGGAGATGCTTATATGGAATTAAACAATACCGATAAAGCATTAGAAAATTATTTAAAGGCTGCTGACGAAAAAGCAAATAACTTTACGTCACCACAAGCCCTAATGAAAGCTGGTTTTGTATATGAAGAAAAAAATGATTGGGCTAACGCTTTAAAAGTGTATGAAAGAATTAAAAAAGAATTCTTCAAATCACAAGAAGGCAGAGAAATTGACAAATATATTGCTAAAGCTAAAGGAATGCTTAATCAATAAAAATTAAACAAATAAAATATAAGGGCAATTTGTAATAAAACAGATTGCCCTTTATTTATAAATAAAAAATCAAATGGCAACAAAACTTAAAAATTTATCAACCTACAACCCTAAAAAAATACCATCAGCAAAAGACATGAAATTCGGTATAATTGTATCAGAATGGAATGAAGAGATTACCAATGCTTTATGCAAAGGTGCAGTTGAAACTTTGCTCGAAAATGGCGCCAAAATGCAAAATATTAAAATAAAATATGTTCCTGGTAGCTTTGAATTGGTTTACGGAGCAGATTTATTAATTCAAAACACAGAATCAGAAGCAATTATATGCTTGGGTTGTGTAATTCAGGGAGAAACACGTCATTTCGATTTTATTTGTGATGCTGTTTCAAATGGAATTATGAAATTAGGAACAGAAAATGGTGTACCTGTAATTTTTGGTGTATTAACTACTAATAATCTGGAACAGGCACAAGACAGAGCTGGTGGCAAACATGGAAACAAAGGGACCGAAGCAGCTCTAACTGCAATAAAAATGGTGGCATTACAAAATGAATTGGAAGACGAATTTCTGGAATTTGAATAATTTATTTAATAAATCAGAATCATACAAATTAATCAATTATAAATCAGCATCTTTTCAGGCAATTTGAAAACAATAACAGAAAACAGATGACAAATCAAAAATCAATAATTTTTTTTGGAACGCCCGAATTTGCAGTTGCATCTTTAAATGCATTATTACTAAATAATTACAACGTAAAAGCAGTTGTAACTACTCCTGATAAACCAGCAGGAAGAGGTAAAAAAATCACTTTTTCGCCCTTAAAAATTTATGCTTTGGAGAAAAATCTGCAAATTCTTCAGCCCGAAAATTTATCCGATCAAACCTTTGTAAATGAATTATGCAATTTAGATGCTGATTTATTTATAGTTGTGGCTTTCAGAAAATTGCCAAAAGCTGTATGGGATTTACCAAAAAATGGTACTTTCAATTTGCATGCATCTTTACTACCTGATTACAGA
>JAHEYQ010000016.1 GCA_023251515.1 Bacteroidales bacterium | reverse complement strand
GATTATTTGCAAAGTAAACCACAGCTTCATCTGTTATAGAATTAGCATTGCCACTAACTTTTATCTTAATTAAATTATCTATAACAGAATTAGTAGATTTAACGTAAGATGTGGCATTGTGTAATCTTACACTATTTGTCATAATTAAGTTACCTGCTGATGAAGCTTGAACAAAGAATGATTGACCAGGAGCAATATACCTAACACCGTCATTTGTTCCTGTTGAGCCATCATACAAATCCCATTGACTTTTTGGATGATTGTAAATATAAGTTGTATTATTTGTACTGTTTTTTGTCCATCCATTTGCAGCATTCCAATCTATTGAAGATGGGTATGGATTAGGTATTAAGTTATAACCATCAGCAGTTTTTGTCATTGGAATATTAATGGTTCCTGTGTTTAATGTGCCTGCAAAACTCAATGTTCTGAATGCAGGAGCAGAAGCACCATAAGTATATTTTACAACATACCCTTTGTCTGATGTAATAATATCTGAAGATCCCAAACTTACATAATTATTAGTTGCTTCATTATAAGAATCTAAAGTACAATATTGAAATACACTACCGGTTTGCCCTGCACTTGTTCCAGCTGCAATATTGCTTATAGGTAAACCTAATTGATGGAAAACATTGCCGGTTAGGTAGCGCTCTGCTGTTGCATTAACTCCAGTTGTACTGTTAATTAAAGAACCTGTTCCTGTTGCATCTGATTTTATTACTATACCTGAAGTGCCTCCATTATTTGTTAATGTGCCGGTAACGGTTAACGTTAGTCCTGGGTTTATTGTAATTTTAGCACCATTTGAAATTGTAAGATCTTTACATACAGCAGTAGAATTTATAGTTACATCTCCAGATATTGTAACATTATCATTAGTATATGGAATACCCGATGACCAAACTATAGATGAGTTCCAATTTCCTGTTGAACTTGTTGATGGTTGAGATACCCATTTGTACTCTGTCATATTTTTTAATCCTTGATGAGGAGTAAAGTATACTTCCAAGCTACCTTTTAAAATAATTTCTTTATTATAATTGGAAGTGTTATTGTAAAGATTTAAATTGTCTCTGAATACTCCAGAATTTAATTGAACAAAAAGCATGTTTGCAACATTTGTTTCAGTTGAATTATCTGCAATGGCGATATTGGTATTTTGATTATTTACATAAGTACCATCATAATCTACAACAGTGTTTGATGATGCAAATCCTCTGATATAACCTTTTACCCATTTAACTTGAGTGGGATTATTTAATGCAATAGCTTCACTACATGTTAATGGATTATCAACTGAACCACCTGGAGCTTGAGTAGTTGTTGCTTCACTTGTAGGAACAGTAGCGTTTGTTTTGTAGTTAATAGAACTACCACTATTGGTAAAAGGGAATATTTTAAAATAATAAGTAGTTCCACCGCTTAAACCAGTAAAAGTAGCTGTTTGTGTTAAGGCGACAATTTTTACTAAAGTACCAGAAGTTTCGGGTGTCCCATCTATTGGATCTGTAATTGCTGCATAACTCACACTGCTTGCTTTTACAACATAGCCTTCGGGTATAGTGCCACCAATTGCATTATCCCATATTACATCTATGGTGCTATAGCTTGGCGTTCCTGTTGCTACTAAGAAATTTGTTGAATGATTTGTTGGTTCTGCTTTTATACCAGTTCCACTTAATGCTTTATCAATTTGTGTTGCTCCTGTACTAGTATGTGTAATATTACCACTATAAGCTTGTACTGCCGTTGGTGCAAAGCGAACATAAATAGTTGTTTGATTAACAGTTCCCCCACTTTGAGTTAAAACTACTGGGTTGGTTGCTGAAAAACTACCTCCAGTACCAGTTGAAATTTCAAAACCTGTTGGTGGAGCTATACTAATATCAGCTGTGAGATTAGAACCCTCAACAGTGTAATTTTGTTCTGCTGATGTAGTATTGATATTAGTATTTGCAAAGGCACTAATAGTTCCCGTAACTGTTATTAGAGGTGCTGATGCTGAACTTACGTTCCCACTCACTGCAACATTTTGTGAAGTAGCATTTGTTGAAGAACAAACCACATTACCAGATGGGGCACCAGTTCCTGCAGATGCTGCAATTCTCACTTCTATTGTTTTAGTAGCTACAGTACCTGATGAAGGTACAAAAGAAACTGAAGACCCAAAAATACCATTTCCGTTTTCACGAACTTCATAATCAGTTGGTGCATTAACTGCTAAATCTGCTGTAAGATTAGATCCTCCAACTGTAAAAGTTTGAGAAGCGGATGCTGTACCTGTTGTTGTTGTAAATCCATTTAAAGATGTTTGTGAAGGTGCCGTAATTGTTGGTGTTACCTCATATGTAATAACAATTTGAGACCAATAAGCAGCTGTACCACCTCTCTTAATTGCAAAAAAAGTATAACCTGTACCATCAACAGTTGTCCAACTTCCGGGTGTACTAGTACCTAAAGAAGTACCTGTTACAGAATAATTTCCTGTAGTAGTATTTACCAATCTGCTTGTGCTTCCTACAGATAAGGTTGAGGCTTGATTTGTAGTACCAGTCCAACTTGTAATTACTATACTTACTATTCTACCTGGTAATGCTGTAGTATTATAAATAACACCATTATTTGCCTGAGCTTGTATAGCTCCAACATTTGGGGCAGCAGCAGCAGTTATAGCTTTTCCGCCAAATGATACACTGCTTTGAGACCATGTTCTTTCAGCACCACTATTATAACTATTGTTGCCAATATTTGATGAGCCACCAGCACTAGATAGATTTATTGTAATTGTTTGTGTTGCCCCCCAACTCTGCCCGCTGATAAGCAGCAAAGCAAAAAGCATCACCGTTAGTTTTAGCCCAAGGTATCGGGCTTTGTTTGTAAATTGTTTTTTCATAAGATAAAAATTAAGTAAGTATTATTTATTGTTTGTTTTTAAGTTTGTAAAATTCATTATTCAATATACATGTATCATCATCCAAAAAAAGCCGGGCATCTCTTTAGCAAAAGCCCGCCTGCTTTTGCATGAAAGCCCGCCTGCAATTTTTTTTTGCAGGCGGGCTTTTTAAGCTATGTTGTTTTATTAAATTCCAGATGCGAAATTGCATTGCTGAATTCTTTGCCGGGTCTGAACTTAACCGCTGTTTTGCGGATACTTACCGAGCTTAATTTTTCGGCACTATCAACACCATCGGAGCTGATGCTAAGGTTGAAACTGCCGAAATCGCCCAAACGGACAATTTTTCCATCAGCCAATGCCTGAGGAATTACTTCAAGCAATCCTTCGAGCACAGCCATGGTATCGGCTGATTTTACGGTTGAGTTGCCAGTAATTAATTTTGCCAGCTGACGCAATGATACATCACCTGTACTAATCGCCTGAGCATAGTACTTGGCTGGTTCTGTTTGTTTTAGCGGATTTTTTTTGGCTACCGCTTTGTAATTTACTGCCATGTTTTTTATTTTTTTAAAATTAATAATTATATACTGAATCAAATGTTGAAACAAACTTTCTCTGTTGGTTTTGTATTGTTTTACAGAGATTTACGCTTATATTCTCATTTTTATTACATGTGTAATTCAGTATGAAAAGAACGAAAATGTTAAATTAATCATATAAAACGAATAAAATAAGGTTGTAAAATTACAAAAGATTTGAATAAAAACCACATTTTAACATTATTTTTTTGTTAAGAAAAGACGGTACTTCGACTTCGCTCAGTAACCTAAGAAAGAAGATCGAAGACGGAAAACGGAAGTAGCACAAATCTGCCAGATTTAAAGCATATTAATTTGTGCTAAGTTGCTATAAAAGAGAAATTAAGCAGATAAAAATCTGGCAGATTTCAGAAGAGAAATTTGCGATTAACGATTTTGTACTTCGGCTTCGCTCAGTAACCTACTTCGGCTTTGCTCAGTAACCTGCTTCGACTTCCGCTCAGTAACCTGCTTCGACTTCGCTCAGTAACCTACTTCGACTTCGCTCAGTTACCCTATTTAGGCAAGGATACCTAATAACTCAATAACCAATAACTTAATAACAAGCAACTAATAACTAATCCTCAATACCTTCTACTACTTTGTAGAGTTTATCTTGCCGGCGTATGGTTTCTTTTACTTTTATCGAACACATTTCGCCTTTAACGGCTTGTTCTACCGGCTTCAGATCGACACGGATTTCTTTAACCACATCTTCGTAAACACCTGTGGTAGGACCTATAATATGAATTTCGTCATTCAGATTCAATGAATGGGTTTCTATTTTAATTTCAGCCACATTCAGATTGCCAAAGAAATTGGTAACCTTACCTATGTAAACTTTTTTCCTGGTAGCCTGTGAACCATATCTTTCGGTCCATTCGCCTATTTTCCGTCCCAGATAATAGCCATCCCAAAAACCACGATTGTAAACCGATTTCAACATCTCGTTCCATCTAAGTTTGCTTTCATCATTATAGGTTCCATCGAAATAAGCATCAGCAGCTTCTCTGTAGCATCTGGTTACTGTTTTTACATATTCGGGCGATCGGCCTCTGCCTTCAATCTTCAGAACCCTTACGCCAGCTTTCAGTATTAAATCGAGAAAATCGATGGTTTTCAGGTCTTTTGGCGACATAATGTATTCGTTGTCTATTTCCAGTTCCACGCCACCGTCTTTGTCAGTAACATGATACGGACGCCGGCAGGTTTGCAGACAAGCTCCCCTGTTAGCTGATGAATTCAGATTGTCGAGGCTGATATAGCATTTGCCAGAAACAGCCATACACAAAGCACCATGAGCAAATATTTCAATTTTAATAAGTTCTCCGCCTGGTCCTTTTATTTGTTCATCTTCAATGGTTTTAATAATTTCCGCTACCTGTTTCAGGCTTAATTCGCGGGCAGTTACCATTACATCGGCAAAGTGGGCATAAAACTTCACGGCTTCAATATTGGTAATATTGCATTGTGTCGAAATATGAATTTCCATCCCGATGCTACTTGCGTAACTGATAACCGAAATGTCGGAAGCAATAATTGCAGAAATACCATGTTCTTTGGCAGCATCTACAATTTCTTTCATCTCTGTCATTTCGTTATCGTAAATAATGGTATTAACAGTAAGGTAGGATTTTACATTATTTTCTTTACAAATCCTGCAAATTTCAATTAAATCGGCAATACCGAAATTGTTTGAAGATTTGGCTCTCATATTAAGTTGACCAACGCCAAAGTAAACAGAATTGGCACCACCTTGTATGGCAGCCATTAAAGCCTCGTAAGAGCCCACCGGCGACATAATTTCGATGTCGTGTTTTGTCATATGTATAAATTTTTGCAAAAATACTCAATTTACAGTTATCAAAAAGTATGGCTGTAAACTTTACGGGACTCCTTAAAATTGCTTTTTCATCGTTGAACATTAATTTTAAAGTTCTCATTTACATTAGTAAACTGCGGTTTTAAAATCTCGTTCGCCTCGAAAAATCTAATTTTTAGAAGCCTTCATTAAAAAGAAAAAACAACAAATAATTGAGCTTATTTGTTTGTAAAAAATTTAAGAAACATTTTTTAAATATTTATCAAGTAAAAGCAGCAACAATTTCTTTGAAATGGGCTTGGTAATATAGTCGTTGCAACCGGCTGCCAAAACCTGTTCACGTTCTACATTGAAAGCATAAGCTGTTTGTGCAATAATCGGGATTTCAGGATTTATGAATTTAATCTGTTTTGTAGCTTCAATACCATTCATAATGGGCATTTTGATATCCATCAAAACACATTTGATGTCGTTATTTTGTTTGAAAATATCAACCGCTTCGGAACCATTGAAAGCTCTGATAATATTGACGTTTTCTTTTTTGAGAATCATTTCCAGCAATGAATAGCTGGTGTCATCGTCTTCTGCAATTAATATGGTATAGTTATTCATGATTTTAAGTGATTTTTCCTGATTATTCTCTGTTATTTGCTGATTACCTAACTTTAGTGGAATTTTAAAATAAAAACGACTTCCCTTGTTTATTTCTGAATCTACCCAAATATCTCCTTTTAGGCATTTTGCCAGACCTTTGCAAATAGATAATCCTAAGCCTGCACCTTCAAAACCGCGTTCCATCGACATATCTGCCTGATAAAATCTGTCAAATATTTTTTCTAAATGTTCTTTATCTATTCCATTACCTGTATCTTTAACACTAAACAGAATATGGTTTTCAATAATTTTGTATGAGATTTCAATAGAACCTGCATCGGTAAATTTGATAGCATTATTTACCAGATTGCTCAAAATCTGATGTAATTTCAAACTATCAGAAATAATAATGATATCATTTTCATTATCAACTTTTTTTATTAATTCTAATTTCTTTATTAGCGACATAACTTCAAACTGATTGAATATTTCATCAATCAATGCATTCAGAGAAAATTCCTTTTCAGTAACCACAATAGAACCCGATTCAATTTTTGAAATATCAATAACATTGTTTATCAGTTCAAAAAGTCGGTTTCCACTTCTCTGAATATAGGAGGAATATTTCCTAACGTCTTTAATTTCAATATCATCATCGTCTAATAAATTAGCGAAGCCCAAAATACCATTAAGCGGTGTTCTAATTTCATGCGACATATTCTGCAGAAAAGCTGTTTTAAGCTGATCGCTTTGTTCTGCTTTTTCTTTTGCCGATATTAATTGATTTTCAGTGTTTTTGCGATCGATAAAAATGCTAAGTTCGTGAGCAACAATTTCCAATACATTAACACTGTCTGCATTATAAGCTTTCGGATTGTTATAGCTTTGAATAACAATGGCTCCAATCACATTATCGTCTATCATCATTGGAACGCCAAGCCAACATTCGGCCCGTGAGCCAATTAAGTTGATTTTTCCTTCTTCTGCCAACTTACTTATTTCTTCTTTTTGTAGTAAAAATGATTTTCTACCTTTTACAACCATACCAGTAAGCGATTTATTTGCAGACCATTCCGGAACATTTATTTCATTTTCATCTATTTCATAAGGTGTTGAAAGCATTTCTGTTTCCTTATTATAAATGGCTATTATAAAGTTAGTAGTATCCATTAATTCAGATAATTCTTTTCTAACAGTAGCGTATAATTCATAAACACTTCTATTGGTAACCATTGCTGTTGCAATTGCATACTGAACATTGTTGGTTATTTCGCTTTTTTTGCGGAAACTAATATCAGTTATAATACAAGCAAACTGATTTTTAAGTGGTTGAAAAGCTCTTACTTCATAATATTTTTTTAGTTCAACTGAAAAATCTTCAAAAAGCTTTGGTACACCGGTTTTAGCAACTTCACCATAATTCTCAATCCAGTATTTTTCAGTATTTGGCAAAACGTCCAAAACAGTTTTTCCTACAATTTCATTCCTTTTTAATCCGGTTAGTTTTTCAAAAGCAGGGTTTACATCCAGAAATTTATAATTTACTGCATTGCCGTTTTCATCAAGTATAATTTCGTGTAAAGCAAAACCATCAAACATTTCAGTAAATAATCTTTCGTATTTTTCTTCAGCATTTTTGCGTTCAGCTTCATTCCAAACCGAGTTCATTAATAAGGAAAGTTGTAAAACATCAGTTTCGGTATAATCTGTTTCTTTGTTTGCAACTCCCACAACACCCACAATTTCATCCAATTGAAAAATAGGTATAGTCATAAATGATATTAATTCAATATGTCCTTTCGGAAATCCTTTTTTTAATGGATTCGTACTGGCAAAATTATTTATAATAATTGGCTTTTGCTGCCTTACGGCTTCTCCCCAAATACCGGTTTTTTCAAGTTCATAGCAGGTTTGAGGATTCATTACAGCACATTCATTCATTACATCTTTTGACCAACTATTAAGAATAAACTCTTTCTTTTTGCTATTGTACCAATAAATATAGCCCAATTTGCTTTCGGTAAGTTTTATTGCTTCATTTAAAGCCAAATCAAGAAATTCCTGTACTGTCGAACTTTTTGATTGTAAAATATTTATTATTCCTTTTAATCTAAGATTGTTGAATATTATTTCGTTATCTCTTTTCTTTTTTTCGGAAATATCTCTTAAAACAGCGTTTATATATTGCGGCTCATTGTTTTGATTGCAAGTAATAAAATAATTTGCATTTATCCATTTTTGTTCTCCATTTTTGCATATCATTCTGAATTCTTCTTCGATATGATTTATGCCGTTTTTATTAGCCTCAAGAATTTGTATTTTAAAATCAGCTAGACATACAAAATCGTCTGGTGGAAAAAGTTTGTGATGATCTTCGGGTTTTAACTCACATATTTCTTTGGGAGTGTAGCCAAGTGTTTGAAATACTGATGGACTAACGTATTCAATACTACCTGTTTCAATGTTTTGGCGATAATGAATATCGGTAGTGGTTTCTATTAATTCCCTGAATTTTCTTTCACTTTCAATTATAGCAGCATTGGCATCTCTAAGTTCTTTGGTTTGGGCTATTACCAATTCTTCAAGTCTTTCTTTTTCAGTTTCTTTATTGTTATTCGCCTGTTTAATTTTATACATTGTTTTTATTTGAGCTATCAGCTCAGTTTCTTCAATGGGTTTCGACAAAAAACCTTCGGCACCAACTTCCAATGCTTTTGTTCTGTTCGATTTATCGCTTTTAAGAGCTGTAAGAAACAAAACTGGGATATTATTTAGTTTTGGATTTGACTTTATACTTTTACAAACTTCAAAACCATCAAAATCAGGCATTATAATATCCAATAATATTACATCCGGATTGCTTTCCATGGCAATCTCCAACCCCCTTTTTCCATCAAGTGCCGTAAAAATCTTAATATCAGGTATTAGTTCTTTTAAAACAGCTTTCAGACTTATGAGATTGTCGAAATTATCATCAATTGCTAAAACTTTAATGCTATTGGTTTCCATATAAAACTGAATTTATTGTGTTAAAAAACAATTCATTATCAATAGGTTTTGTAATATAACCATCAAAACCATTTGCCATAATTTTTTCTTTTTCACCTTTCATAGCACTGGCTGTTAAAACAACAATCGGAATATGCTGAGTTAGTTTATTGTTTCTGATTTGCTTAAAAGCTTCAATTCCATTCATTTCCGGCAAAGCAATATCCATTAGTATCAAATCGGGAAGATGTTTTATGGCTTGAGTTACGCCACTAAATCCATCCAAAGCTTCATACAAGATAAAATCATCAGATAATAATGCTTTGGCTGTAAGCAAATTATCAGGATTATCTTCAACAATCAAAATACTGGCTTTACCGGTTATTATGCGGGTTTTTGGTTTTACCTCAACTTTAATTTCGTTTACAGGATAAAGCATTTTTGCAATAGCATGTAAAAGTTCATTTTTATTTATATCTCCTTTTTGTATAAGTTGTTGAATATTATTGGTTTTAAAGAATGAGTAGTCGTTTTTGGAAATATGCTTTGCAGTTAGAATAATTACCGGAATTTTTTGTGTAAATACGTTTTCTCTTGTTTTTTTAATAACCTCAAAACCATCTACTTCTGGCATCATTAAGTCCAGAATCATTGCATCCGGAATTTGTTCTGAAATCAATTGCAATGCTTCTCTGCCGTTTCTGGCAACTTTAATATGATAACCTTCAGCAGTTAAAATATCAGTTAACTGAATTATAGCGGGTTCGCTGTCTTCAACCAATAAGATTGTTTTTTCGCTTTTATTTATGATGTCATCAAAACCTTCATTTGTTGCTTCATCAGTTTTTGGATGTTTAATGTTATAATAAACAATATCCTGAATGTCAATTTTGTATGGCAAAATCACTTCAAATTCAGAACCTTTGCCCGGAATGCTATCTACTTTAATATCACCCTGTATTAATTGAATATACTTTTTAGCAATAGCAAGACCTAAACCTGTTCCGCCGTATTTTCGGGAAGTACTTCCGTCAGCTTGCCTGAATTCATCAAAAATATGTTGTATTTGTTCTTTTGTAATTCCGATTCCTGAGTCAATTACTTTAATTCTTATATAATCAGAATCTTCTGTAATCTTAATATCTACACTTCCTTTTTCTGTAAATTTTACGGCATTACCAATTATGTTTTGTAAAATATGTTTGATTTTATGATAATCTGAAGTTATTATTGGGTTGTCTGCTTTTTTATCGCAAATTAAACCTATATTTTTTTGATCTGCCTGTGGTTTTATAATTGTAATCAGCTCATCAATAATCTCTTTGATATTGAAATTACTGATTTCTAATTCCTCTTTCCCAGCTTCTATACGCGATAAATCCAAAATATCGTTAATGAGAGTTAATAGATGTTTTCCATTTCTTTCAATTACTTCGATATAGCTATGTTCTTCTTGTCCAATCTGGTTTGATAATTTACGGTTTAAAACACCAGATAATGCGATAACAGAGTTAAGTGGAGTACGCAATTCATGGCTCATGTTTGATAAGAAGTTAGATTTCAGTTTATTTGCTTCATCCAATTGTCTTTTCTGAAGTTCAAGTTCGGTATTTTGCTCTGTAAGTTCATTTGCCTGTGAGCTTAATTCTGTTTTTTGTGATTCAAGTTCGGTATTTTGTTTTTCTAGTTTTTTAGAAAATTCGGTAATTGTTCTGAAAGCCAATATTCCGATTATTCGTGCATTTACAATGCCATACAATTCGTTTATTAGTCGTAAAGATATTTTGCTGAAATTGCTCATAGATGCTAATGAAATAATTGCAACAACTTCATTTTGAGATACAATTGGAATATTTATAATTTGTTTTGGTTTAATAACTCCGCTTACTGTTATAAAATTAAAGTCGGTATTATCAGGAAAATTACTGATAACTTCTATCTTTTTTGATGATAGTGATTTCCCGAATTCACCAATAGGTGTAGCAGCCGGAAATTCTTTAATAATATGTTCATTTAATCCTATGGAATCAAAATATTCAAAATTCTTTTTGTCAACGCCAAGTAAATAAACAGAACCTATTTGAGAATGTGTGTGTTCCAATAACAAACCCAAAAGCAATTGACTAAATATCTTAGGTTCATCTGTTTTTAAAATTTCACTTATTATCAAATTGGTTTTGCTGTTAATTTTCATTTCAAATTCGATGGTTTCAGCCAGATTATTGTAAGATTCAGATAAACTGCCAAATTCATTTTTTGAATCATATCTGCTTCTTATAGAGTAATTTCCGTTTTTAAATGCGTTTGATGCTGAAATAAGTTCGCTTATTGGAGTATTAATATTTTTTATCAAATACAATACTATAAAAACTGAAATAAGTAAAATAGAAAGAGTTATAATGAATAATTGTACATTAATTAAATTGTTGACACGAAGTGAATTATTATAAAGTGTAGTTGCCTTATTTGCCGCAAAATTACTTATTACCTCTATTTTTGATAAAAGATTTTCAACCTGTAAGTTTGTTGTACCGTTGAATTTCATCCGTTTTATAACTTCTGCTTTATTTCCATCATATAACAATCTGATATTGTCGTCTCTCATGGAATTAAGTGTAATAAAAGCAATTTTTACACTGTCAATATCACTTTTATTACCTAAATATTTTTCATAAATAATATCTAATTGCTTGAAAGCGCTTTCTTTATGTATATTAATTTTTGAAACAATTGCTGCAATTTCTTCTTTATTTTCAGTTATTATAAAATCTTTCGCTAAGCGATTCATTTGCAATACATCGGCATTTAAAACACCAAGAGCACGTCTAACTTGCAAAGGATGGTTATACATTGTTTCTGTTTGATTATGCAGAATACCAGTTTGATAATACGCTACACAACCTAATATCAGTACTAAAAAAAGTATGATTCCCATACCCATTTTTAGTTGTGTTCCTACCTTTAAATTTTTAAAATTCATTTTTCCCCTTTTTATTAGAATTTTGTTTTAATAAACTCAATTGTTTGAATAATAAATTTTTATTTAGTGTTATTAACTCTAAATATTGCCGATGGAAATAAATTTATTAAACCTCCCGATTTTTTTAGAATTTCTTTTTCTGCTTCTCCTGTAATCAAATAGGCATTTGAAGAAATGCAATTAATAGCTTTATTTAATATAATATTATGAATATGAGAGTTGTAATAAAACAATATATTGCTACAAAAAATCAGATCAAAATCGCCGAAAATGCTTGCTTCAGGGCATAACATTTGATCTGAAATCACATCAAAAAGTGAAAAATAAATATTATTTTTGAGTTTTGCTGATGCTATATATTGATTATTTTTCTTTTCAAAATAGGAGTTAAGTCGTTTTAAACTAATATTTTCAACGTCTTCGGTATTGTAAATTCCTTTTTTTGCAGATTCAATTTCTTCTTTTATTATATCGGTTGCAAAAATTCGGTATGAGATATCAGTATTAGATTTTGAAATTATTTCATCTAACAGAATAGCAATGGAATAGGCTTCTTGTCCATTGGCTGTTGCCATTGACCAAACTCTAATTTCTTTGTTTTTTTTCAACTGTTTTTTTCTAATAATCTCTGGTATAATTATTTGTTCAAGAAAAGAAAAAGTTAAAGAATTCCGGAAAAATTCAGAGTAATTAATATACAAAGTTTTTTGTAATTCAGTTAGTTCTTTAGTGTTGGATAATAAAATATTATAATAATCATCATAAGATTTTGCTTCAGTACTGCTGATTCTTTTTTCGAGTGTTTTAATAAAAAACTTCTCATCAAAATGCTGTATTTCAATTTGATGTAGTCTTAAAAATTCAATTATATTTATTAATTCAACACTCATAATAATTTTTTCAAAATAATGTTATACAAATATACAATAAAATTAGATAATAAAGATTCTTTTTTTATTGATATTGAAATAATTGTTAAATGTTTATATTAATACTTGCAAACAATGGATAAGAAAGGAAATCTAACTAATATTAATCTAAAATTCGGATTGTTAATATTTTATGTATTGGTACTAATTATTAGTTGTTTAAAACCGGTTTATCCTCAGCAAATGTTGTTGCAACATTCGGCAACATTAATTGCCGGAGTCTTTCTATTATATGATGCAAAGGCTGATAAGTTGAGTATTGTTGCATTCTTCTGTATTTTTCTGTTTATGATTTTTCATATTATTGGTGCACGATGGATTTACTCTTATGTGCCTTACGATTTATGGTTTCAAAAACTTTCCGGATTTGGTTTTAATGATTATTTTGGTTTTCAACGAAATCATTTCGACAGATTTGTGCACTTTATGTATGGGTTTTTGATGATGATTCCATTTGCTGAGTTTTATAAAAAATGCTTGAAAGTTGACAGGGAGATAGCTTTGCATATGGCTTTTATGTTTGTTTTGGCAAGCAGCATGATTTACGAGCTTTTTGAGTGGTCGTTAACGATATTGCTAACTAACGAACAAGCAAACAATTACAATGGCCAGCAGGGCGATTTTTGGGATGCACAAAAAGATATGGCTTTGGCAAGTATTGGCGGGATATTGATGTTTTTTATTCTGAAAATAAAAAGCAGAATTAAAGCAAATGACTATTGATCATCTTCTTCAATTTTAGGGTCTAAGGGTACATTGTCGTACCTGATTTCGCGTCCGTTTCGGTAATAGGTTCTTATGAACAATACTCCATTTTCGTCATATTTCCTCCATTCACCCTCACGCATTCCCATTACAAAATTTCCTTCTTCTTTCAGCTTACCGGTTTCCCAGTAATAGGTATGTTTCCCATTCGGATTATCCTCTATATAAGCACCTGTAAAAGCTGGTTTTCCGTTTGGAAAATAATCTTTCCACATTTCGGTTCTTTTACCGTCAACATATTTGCCTTTTGACACATAATTGTTTATGTTATAATACCATTCGCCGGTTTCCTGTCCTTCAATAAAATCACCTTTGGTAATTACTTTTCCAGTATCGTCATATTCTATCATGGGTCCATCTTCCAAGCCATCCTGAAAATTATTTATCAGCAAATCGTTGCCATTTTCAAAATACCATTTCCACTCACCATCAGAATTTCCATTTGCATTAAACAGGCCTTCCTGTTCGAGTTGTCCGTTTCTGTAATAAAATTTCCAGTAAGCTATTTTTTTGTTGTCCTTGTATTTTCCTTCGGCTTTTTTGGTTCCATTCTCATAATATTCTATCCAGGCTCCTTGTTTAAAACCATTTTCATCAACAATCCCTTTCCCAATAATTTTGCCTTTGCTTAAAATATAACTGATTTCGATTTTGCCTTCTTTGTTATATTCTCTTCTGACACCTTCGCCCACTCCATTGTTATAACTTCCAACCGTTTTTATTTTTCCATCAGGATAATAATCTGTTCTTACTTCCAGTTTTCTGAGTTCGGGGACATCGGTTTGAAGTTCGTCATTTACATATTTTTCGATAGTAAGCAAATTTCCTTCTTGCGAAAATGTTTTGAAAAAGCCGTTTTTCTTATTGTTCATAAAATAGCCTTCGGTTTTGCATTTGTCGTTTTGCCAGAATGTTTTCCAGTAGCCTTGTTTGAGTCCGTTTTTATCTTTGCGGTTTATTCTTTCGCGGTTTATTACCATTCCTCTTTTGTATTCGACAAACGAAATGAGGGTACTATCTTCGTCAAATTCTTTTGAAACGCCATGTTCCAGTCCATTGTCGAAAGGAATGATCAGTTTTAATTTGCCATTGGGATAGAAATATTTGCTAATGCCTTGTTTGGTGTCGTTTACAAAGTTTTCTTCAATATTTTCCTTGTCGGAATAGCTTCGTCTGATACCGTTTTTCTTTCCTTTCAGATAATTCATTTCCATCGAAAGCTTGCCGTTTTCGTTGTAAAATCTCCATAAACTGTCCAAATCAAAATTTTTACGGCTTCCTTCCGAAACCAATATGCCTCTGTCGTTGTATGTTTTCCAGTATCCATCAGGTTTTCCGTTTCTCAATGTACCTTCGCTCGAAAGCACACCATTTTCGTAATAATATTTGGTATAAACAGCAGTATCCTGAGCATTTAAGCTGCAAAACGCTAAGAAAAATATTGGTATAGTTATGAAATATCTGAACATAAATTTTTTATACAAAAAAGAACTACAAATTTACACGAAAAAAAGAATTAAGCGTATGATAAAACTCAAAAAGTGATTAATTATTATAAAATCTGTATGTTACATCAGTTTTTTTATTATTGTTTTTAAAAGCACAAAATGTAATTATTAAGTTAAGCCTAGATTTTCAGAATTTAAATAAGCATTTATAGTGTCGGATAAAAAGCATCCTCTATATGATGTATTGTATTTTTCCCGTTTTTTGAAACGATTGCAATAATATCAAATCGGCATTCTTCATTAATATCATGCTGATTTATATAGTTTTGCGTAGCTCTAATCAAAAATTTCTGTTTTTGTTTGGTTACAAATACTTCCGGTTCGCCAAAATAGTTTGATGAACGGGTCTTAACCTCCACAATTACCAGAAAATGATTGTGACGGGCAATAATATCAATTTCATCAGAACCAAATCTCCAGTTTGTTGCCAATATTTCATAAGACTTTTCTTTTAAGAATGCCAACGCCGCTTTTTCGCCGCTGTCGCCCAATTCATTATGTTCTGCCATAATTTATCCGAATAAATATTTAATTAATCTGAGAAACAAATATATAAATGCAAACAATGCAGTTATTGCCAATATAATTCCTTTGGACTGTTGAAGCAAGTTTTTTAAGCTTTTTGCTGAATTAAGGTCATTACTAAATTCAAGTTTTACCTCATTGTTCACATTCAATTTCGCATTCCGGCCCAATATCAATGCCTTATTATCAGCAATATGTCCAGCCTGAAATCCAAAACAAACCGGATATGAATATTCTTCTACAGCTTCTTTAATAATTTCTACAGCGGTTTTTCCGTAAGGGATTGTATTGTCATTCATATCAGACATGCCTCCTACTACCAAACCTGCCAGATTGGCAAGTTTTCCGCTTCTTTTCAGATTCATCATCATTCGGTCGATGTGATACAGATATTCATCCAAATCTTCAATAAATAAAATCTTTCCATCAGTATTAATATCAGATTTTGTAGCAGATAAGCTGTAAAGAATAGATAAATTTCCTCCAACCAAAACACCATCGGCTTCGCCCACTTTGTTTAGCGGATGTGGTGTAATTTCATAACTGATTTTTTCTTCGGTTAATGCTTTTCTCAGGCTGATTAATGACTCATTTTCCTCTTTATTTTTTGGAAAATTAATAGGCATAGTTGCATGTAAAGTTTCTATTTCGAAGTTTTTATGAATATGCGAATGAAGAACCGTAACATCGCTATAACCTATTATCCATTTAGGTTTATCTGAAAATTTAGAAAAATCGATTTTATCTATTATCTTTACTGTGCCATAACCACCTCTTGCACATAATATTGCATTGATGCTTTCGTCGTTCAAAGCCCATTGCAGATCTTCAGTTCTTTCATTATCGGTACCTGCAAATTGATTATTTTCTCTGAATAAATTTCTGCCGAAAACCGTTTCAAATCCCCATTTTTGGAGTATTTCAACTGCTGGCTTAATCTCATCAGTAGAAATTTTTCTGGCTGTAGCAATAATTGCGATTTTATCGCCCGGTTTCAATTTTGGTGGTGATTGCATATATTTTTATTCGTCTGCTTCTTCTGTAATACCTTCGGTATTCTGATTTTCACCATACCATAAAATTTTACACAAAATGCTATTAATATGTATGTTTGATCGATTGTTAAGAGAAATAATTGCAACCTGATCAGTCATTTCTCTGATAAAATATGTTTTAAAACCTCGCCACCATCCGTAATGATAAACTTCTTTTTTGTTATCGTCGCCCTGGCGGATTCGCCATCCAAAACCATATTTTTTATTCTTTCCAATATCATCTGGTGAAGGTTGAAATGCTTCATCAATGGTTGCTTTTTTTATAAAGGGGCAATTGTATAAAGCCTGATCGAACAAAAATAAATCTTCAACACTGGCATACATTCCTTTATCTCCGGTAACTCCATCCAAATAGTCAGGTATTTCGGGACGTAAACCACCTTTGTAAAAATAGGAAAACCCAATGGCACTGCCTTTTACAAAATTATCATTTGCTTTGCAATAAATATATGCCGATTTCATCTTTAACGGATTAAAAATAAAGGTTTTCATAAAATCTGCAAATTCAAAACCACTTATTTTTTCTACGATTAGTGCCAATAAAGCATAATTGGTATTGCAATAGTTAAAATGATGGTTAGGAGGATTATATGGTTTTATACTATTTTGACTAAACAAAGACGGTATGTCGCAGTTATTTAGCACCTTGCTTCTGTCCCAATATTTATCAGCAACGTAAATGTAATTTTGCAAACCAGAACGATGATTTAGTAAATTTCTGATAGTGATACCAGCAGTAGGAAACTCTGGGATATATTTCCTCATATCATCGTCATAATTAAGCAAGCCCTTGTCTTTTAATAGCATAATGGCTGCTGCTGTAAACATTTTTGAAACCGAAGCCAATTGAAAAGGTGTTCTTACATTCAGGGTATCTTTGGTTTTCAGATTGCTGTAACCAAAAGCACCTTCATATAAAATTTTACCTTTTTCGGCTACTAAAATAGTTCCGTTGAATCCACCTTTTTTATAAAAAGAGGTTACAAGACTATCAATAAATCTAACTTTTTTTACATCCGGTGTAAACGACGATTTAACGTTTGAAAAGTGATTGATAGCAAAATCGGTATGCGAAATTGACATGACATTATTCTGCATATCGAAATCGGCTCCAGCAAACAAAGCAATTATCAGGAAAAAAATCCCTTTAAATAAATGACTTCCTTTGCTGTTCTTTTTTCGCATCCCTATTGATTATTTATTAGTTATAACTTGATTTTAAATACTTGAAAAATCCTTATCTTTGCACCCGATTTGACATAGCCAAATTACAATTTTTTTTTGCATCATATTTTAAAAGGATGTTAAAGTTTTCAACCGTTTAATTTTAATAAAATGATATACAAAAGATACACAGTTACTTCTGCTTTACCTTATGCCAATGGTCCTATTCATATCGGTCATCTTGCCGGTGTTTATGTTCCTGCTGATATCTATGTAAGATATTTACGTTCAACTGATAAAGATGTGGTTTTTATTGGTGGTTCCGACGAGCATGGTGTGCCTATTACCATCAAAGCCCGTCAGCAGGGAGTTACTCCTCAGCAGATTGTAGATAAATATCATGGTATCATTAAAGAATCTTTTAAGGAATTTGGCATTTCGTTTGATATTTATTCAAGAACTTCCAATCAGGTACATCATGAAACGGCTGATGATTTTTTCAGAAATTTGTATAACAAAGGCGAATTTGTTGAGAAATTCTCAATGCAATATTATGATGAAGAAAACAAACAGTTTCTGGCTGACAGATATATAACAGGCACTTGTCCGCATTGCGGCAACGATAAAGCTTATGGCGATCAATGCGAAAAATGCGGAACAACATTAAATGCTACAGATCTGATAAATCCTCGTTCGGCTATAAGCGGAAATGCTCCTGTGATGAAAGAAACCCGCCATTGGTTTTTGCCTTTGGATAAATATGAAAGTTTTTTGAGACATTGGATTTTGGATAATCATAAAGAAGATTGGAAAACCAATGTTTATGGGCAGTGCAAATCGTGGTTAGACCAAGGCTTGCAACCCAGAGCAGTTACCCGCGATCTGGATTGGGGTGTAAAACTTCCATCTGAAATTGAAGGTGCCGAAGGCAAAGTTTTATATGTTTGGTTTGATGCTCCTATTGGATATATTTCTGCAACCAAAGAACTTACTCCCGAATGGGAAAAATATTGGAAAGATAAAGAAACCAAGCTGGTTCATTTTATTGGAAAAGATAATATTGTTTTCCATTGCATCATATTTCCGGCTATGTTGAAAGCCGAAGGCAGTTTTATTTTACCCGATAATGTGCCTGCCAACGAATTTATGAATCTGGAAGGCGATAAAATTTCTACTTCACGCAATTGGGCTGTTTGGTTGCACGAATACCTTACCGATTTTCCATCTCGTCAGGATGAATTGCGCTATGTGTTGTGTGCCAATGCTCCGGAAACCAAAGACAACGATTTTACCTGGAAAGATTATCAGGCAAAAAACAATAATGAATTGCTTGCCATTTTCGGAAATTTTGTAAACCGGACCCTGATTCTTACGCATAAATATTATAATGGAGTAGTTCCTGAATTGGGCGAAATTAACGAAAACGATAAAAATACCATTAATGAAATACATGCATTTCCGCAACGTATAGCTTCAAGTATTGAAAACTACCGTTTCCGCGAAGCCATTAACGAAATGATGAATCTTGCCCGTTTGGGAAATAAATATCTGACCGAAAATGAGCCTTGGAAAATTTTTAAAACCGACGAAAATCGTGTAAAAACAATTTTAAATATTTCGCTTCAGATATGTGCCAATCTGAGCATACTTTGCGAACCTTTTTTGCCTTTTACTGCCGAAAAACTATGCAAAATGCTCAATATTAATCAGCAAAAATGGGAATTTGCAGGCAAAACAGATTTGATAAAAGAAGCCCATCAATTATCGGAAGTTGGTTTTCTTTTCCAGAAAATAGAAGATGCCGAAATTGAAAATCAGGTTCAGAAATTGCTCGATACTAAAAAGGCAAATGAGGAAGCAGCATTTGTTGCCAAAACTGCAAAAACCAATATCGAATACGATGATTTTGCCAAAATTGATTTAAGAGTCGGAACCATAATTGAAGCAGAAAAAGTTCCGAAAACCAAAAAGCTGCTAAAACTGAAAATTGATACCGGTATTGATCAAAGAACTGTGGTTTCGGGCATTGCTGAGTTTTATGAACCTGAGAATATTATAGGGCAAAAAGTAAGCATATTGGTAAATCTTGCACCCAAAAATCTGAAAGGGATAGAGTCGCAGGGCATGATACTGATGGCTGAAGACCACGACGGAAAACTTTGTTTTGTTTCGCCGACAGAAGCTGTTAAAAGTGGAAGTGAAATAAAATAGCTTAAGTTGGGAGTATAGTTTCCGTGAGTTTTTGAAAAATTTATATCTTTGCAAAAAATTTAGGTCCCGTAGTTCAACGGATACCTGCCTACCGGCAGGCAGGGAACGGAAGTTTCCTAAACGAATCAGAGCTTAATAAATAAGAAATGGTCTCATAGTTCAACGGATAGAACAGAAGTTTCCTAAACTTCAGATCCAAGTTCGATTCTTGGTGAGATCACAACACAGAGAGGCTTATTGGAATTATCCGGTAAGCCTTTTTTAAAACTGAATATAATGTATTTTGTATATGCAATCCAAAGTAAAAAAGACAATCGATTATATGTAGGATTTACAGATAATCTGGAAAGAAGATTTAGCAAGCATAATTCAGGGAGAACCAAATCTACAAAGGCTTACATCCCATGGGAATTGGTTTATTTTGAAAGTGTTGATAGTAGAATTGAAGCTCGAAACCGCGAAAAGTATTTCAAATCAGGATGTGGCAAAGAGCACTTAAAAATGATAATCAAAAATTGTAATTTTCAAAATATCAGGGTCTTATAGTCCAACGGATACTTGCCTACCGGCAGGCAGGGAACAGAAGTTTCCTAAACTTCAGATCCAAGTTCGATTCTAGGTGAGATCACCGCAGTAAGGCTTGCTGGAATTATCCGGTAAGCCTTTTTTAAAAAACTGATTTAAGGGAGTATTAATAAGTTAGTTTAAAAACGATATTCGGATAAGGCAGCTGCATCAGAATTTTGTATCGCAATTCTGTGTTTTGCGGTTTTTATATATCTTTGCAAAAAAAGTAAAAAATGAACAGATTTCCGAAAGTACTTTTTAGTATAATTTCATTGTTCTTATATATAGTAAGCCATAAAAAACCAACTTCTATAATTTTTATTTTATTGCTTTTGCTTATTTCGTGCACAAACAAAAACAAATTGGCTGATAGTAGCTTTGTAAAAATAAGTGGAGTTATTGCAAATGCCGAAAACCATCAATTATTTTTGCAATTGCTCAATTATAACGAAAAACTTACGATTGATTCGGCAATATTGGGAAAGGACGAGAAATTCTATTTTTCGTATATGCCCGTGGAAAAAGCGATTTTTCTCTTGAAAAAAGATGAAAATAATTACATCACAATCATAGCCGACAAAGGTGAAAATATTGAGATTACTTCAGATTATGAAAGTTTTGAAAAGGATTATTCCATCAAAGGTTCTGATGATAGCCAATTGTTGTGTGAACTGAACAATCATTTGCAAATGAATCAGAAAAAACTTGATTCGATTGCCAAACTTTGGGAAACTGCCATCAAATTGCCCAATCGGACCGAAATAAAACAAGGGCTCGATTCGGTTTATTATAAAGCTGCAACCAACCAATATTTGTTTCAGAAACAATTTATTGAAACCAACAGCGGTTCGTTGGCTTCTCTTATTGCCTTATACCTGCCTTTTGGCAGAGATGCAGTTCTTAGAGAATCGGCCGATTTTGCACTTTTTGAAAAAGTAAGCAATGATTTGATGAAAAAATTGCCCAATAATTCTCATTCCATTAACTTTGCAAAAAGAATTAAGCAGAAAAAAATGCTTGAACTGGAAAAAAACTTATCAGAAAAAGCTGCAAATAACAAGTAAATGATATTGGAAAACAGAAAAAACATATATTTTATTTCCGACAGCCATTTGGGTGTTCCTGATTACGAAAGTAGTTTGAAACGCGAAAAGCTGATGGTGAAATTTTTGGATAAAATTAAAAATGATGCCATCGAAATTTATTTACTTGGCGATATTTTCGATTTTTGGTTTGAGTATAAAACAGTTGTTCCCAAGGGCTATATCAGATTATTGGGTAAACTTGCCGAACTTACTGATTCGGGTATCAAACTTAATTATTTTACCGGCAACCACGATATGTGGATTTACGACTATTTTACAAAAGAACTGAATGCGGTGATGTACAGAGAACCCATTGAAAAACAATACGGAAACTTTAAATTTTACATTGGGCATGGCGATGGTATAGGCCCTGATGATAAAGGTTATAAGTTTATAAAAAAAGTATTTTCAAACCGGATTAATCAATGGTTGTTTGCCCGTATTCATCCCAATTTTGGTATCGGACTTGCTTTGTATTTTTCGCGGAAAAGTCGCATTGCCAACGGAAATACCGATGAGGTTTTTTTGGGAGAAGACAAAGAAAGACTTATCGTTTACGCCAGAGAAATGCTGCAAAAAAAGCACTACGATTTTTTTATTTTCGGACATCGGCATCTTCCGCTCGATTTTAAACTTTCCGAAACTTCCAGATATCTTAACATCGGCGACTGGGTTAAAAGCTATTCCTACATTGTTTTTGATGGACAACAGCTTCAACTAAAATTTTTTGACGACAATACTCCAATTGTCAGTTGAAATTAGGTTTTATCAGCTCATCTAAATTCATTATTGATTGGCAATCATTTTTTTATCAATACTTTTTTGTATAAGCCAATTACAAAGTGCAATAATATTAAAACCAACAATCATTATCCAGAAAAAGATATCGAAGCGATTGAAAACCGAGCAAAGTATCAATGTAGTTATCTGAGAAGTAGGACCTAAGAATACCCATGAACGGATGATGGTTTTGTTTTTTGCAAGATATTGAGAAGGAGTGGCTTTAAATAATTTTTCACTGCTCTTTTTTGCTGCAATATTATTCTGAAATCCTGAATACTTAAGATATAAACTGATAATAGCTCTGTCGAACCATTTTCCTTTTTGGTTTTTTATATTTTCATATTCCTGACGAAATTCATCCAGGTCTTCTTCAAAAGTACTTTTGCGTTCGAGTACATAATCTAAGAAACGATTGCGGTAATAATCAACCAAAATGGCATGTATGGTATTGCTGGCTCCGGTTAATGCTAGTAAGCCCCAATATAAAGCAGGATTGTCGGTATTATTTGCAAAACCAATTCCAATTCCGATATATACAGCTGTAACAGCAATATAATCAGCTACACCGTCAATAATTCTTCCGGTACGTGTTCCGTTTTTCTTTAGTCTGGCAAGTTGTCCGTCGCTACAATCCAATATATTGAACATCATAAAGAACAATGCACCAATAATAAAGTATTCAGGCGATAGGGGAGAGCCTTGAGCATAGAATATTCCGCCAATAATTCCCATTATTATAGCACCTATCGTTAATTGATTAGGCGTAATATTGCTGCGATATATTATCTTTACCAATATAAATGCCAGAGGTCTATAAAAAAAGAGGTCGAATATTTCTTCAACCTCTAACATTTTTAATGATTTCTTATAATCAGAGTACCAGCTCATTATTTTTTATTTTCGTTTAAATAAGCTTTAATCATACTCATCAACAAACGATTTTGTTCCTGGGTTCCAATTGTTATTCGTAAATGATTGAACAAACCATCTTCTGCCATAAATTTAACTATCATATTGCGTTCGGTCAGGTATTTTTTTAAACCATCTTTAATTTCAACCGGAATTTCAACCAAAATAAAGTTTGCATAAGATTTAAAAGCTCTGAAACCTGGCATATTATTAAATTCATTAAAAAACATATCCATGTCAGCCGTCATTTTTTCTCTCATATTGTTGTAGTAATCAACAGAATCAAGGGCAGCTAATCCTATTAATTCCGATACACGGTTGTACCCCAAATATCTGGCAGAAAACATATTAAAAGTAGCATGATTTTCGCCCATCAAAGCAAATCCTATTCGGATACCTGCCAAACCATAGTATTTTGAGAAAGTTCTGATAATTATCAAGTTAGGATATTTTTTTACCAGCTCTTTTAAATGAGAATTATCTTTATTGTAAAAGAGTGTATATGCTTCATCCAGAACAACAACAGTGTCTTTCATTTTGTCAAGTACATACATCATTTGATCTATTTCCAGACGATTTCCGGTGGGATTATTCGGAGAACTAATTAAAACCAGTTTTGGTTTTTGTTCTTCGTAAACTTTAAGCATTCCTTCGATATCATAATAGAAAGTATCTTTGCCTTCAACTATCGGATATTCAACTTTTACACCTTCTACTTCGTCGGATATTTTTTTGTAATACCACCAAGAATAAGCAGGAATCATTATTTTATCGCCTTTATGAATATAACAGTGAACAGCTTGTTTCAGGATATCTTCTCCACCGAAACCAACCATCACATTTTTTTCTTCCAGTCCGAAATCACTTGCCAATCTTTCAGTTAAACGGCTTTTAATTCCTCTTGAAAAGTCACGTGAATATTCATAAAGTTCAACAGGATTTATATTATTTAATACATCAAAACAAGCAGGTGCAGGACCGTATTGATTTTCATTTCTATCAAGATAGATTATAGATTTATTGTCTTTATTCATGATTGTTAACTATTTAGTCCTTTTTTAAAGAACATTATTTAATTTGAATTGCAAAAGTAAAAAAAATCTACTTATTAATATTGATTTAATATGGTATTTTATATTTTATTAAATAAAAAAACCGACAATTTTTCAAAAGCCGGTTTTATATTTATTTAAAATATTGACTAAAGCTTCACTATTTTTTTTATGATATTTCGTTGATTATTATTTAAATGCAAATAATATATTCCTTTCGCCAGATTTTCGATATTTATTGAAAATGTATTGTTATTATTGTTGATAATGTTTTCATTATAAACCATTTGCCCGGAAGTATTGAAGATTGCGATGTTTTGGTAGTTGTCGGATTCTCTTAGTTTTATTGTAAATATTCCAGTATTTGGATTGGGTGTTATACTTATTGAATTATCGATGTAATTATCAATACCTAAGGATAGAGTCAGCGATTTAATAAGTGTATCATTTCCGCAATCGTTGATAGTAATTAGTTTTACTTGATAGTTGCCGTAATTTGCATAAGTATAAACCGGATTTGCAGATGTTGAAAAATTTCCATCACCAAAATCCCAAAAATAAGAATTTGCATTTACAGACTGATTTATAAAACTGACATCCAGATTGTTAATGTTTTCGTTAAATGCTGAAACAGGTGTTGCTATATTTATTGATATATGAATTGGCAAACGGTTACTTTTGCATGCTTCATCCTGAATTTCCCAATCGTAAAAGAAGTAATAAAATCCAGTTGGGCTTTGTGTTGCACTGCATTTTGTAATACTTATGGCATTTCCAATTTGATAAGGATAATTACAACCAGCATTGTTTCTGTAAAAATTAGGAGAGGGAGGTCCAACTAATTTTAAATCATTGCTTACCGGAACATTAAAATTTAAAGTAACACGACTGGAACCTGTAGGAATATTTACTGTTTTGCTAGCCAAAATATTGCCTTGTAGATCCTGTAGTGTTATTGTACGGTTACCTGCTGATGCAGCATAAACTTTTACGCTTTTAAGTAGAGTAGGCTGATTGCAATTAAATTGCAGAAAATGTTGATTGGTATTGTTAAAATAACTGCCACCACCTGAGTTATCGGTTTTCCCTCCGAAATCAGAGCCACCTTGAACTTCTCTTTCAACATAAATGGTTGTTGAAGCATTTATTACAGCTGTTGTAATAATATTTCCTGTATCGAATGGCAGGCTGGCATTCAATTGATCATACCATTTTATACCATTTCCGTTAGCTTGAAAAGTAAAGGATGCAGGGCCACAATTTGCTGTATCATTGGGTTTAACCGGATCTAATGGTTTGTTTACAATAATGTAATTAGTTTTTAAAATGGAATCTCCGCCAATAGCATTGTTTGCTTTTAGTTTTACACTGTATGTGCCATTGCTTTGGTATAAATGTGTAGGATCCTGAAGGTTTGAAGTATTGCCATCGCCAAAATCCCAAAACCAGTTCAGCGGACCATTTAATGATTTATCTGTAAATATTATTTCACCAACACAACTGGCAGAATCAGAGACCATAAAATTGCAAACAGGAGGTGTAACCGGCATGTTGCATTGCCACGAAGCAACAAAACCAGCGGCATTTGTTCCTTCATCTGATGTCATTTTAAGTGTAATTCTATTTGTTGTAGATGTAATTGAACCTCCATTTGGCAGATTGTTACCTGTATATGTGCCTATTAATGAGGATGATGTTGTTGGACCATCGTAAATGTATAAATAGTCATACCCATTTTCGAGTGAGAATGATGAAAAATTTAATGTAATACTGGAAGCTCCGTTGGCTTTTATAAATGTGGTTGAAATAGAATTATCAGAATAATTGCTGCTACCCCCATTATCATATATAGTTCCTGTGCAGGCAGTCATTGAGTTAGTTCCGGTTATGGGCATATTAATAATACATGGATTGCTTGTTAAAATGCTGACATATTGAACTTTAATATTTGAGTCAATTCCACAGTATCCACCATTTGAAACTAATTTTACAGTATATGTTCCCAAATTATCGTAAGTATGACTTGGATTAAACAAATTGCTATAAAATCCATCACCGAAATCCCAAACAAAATTATTGGCATTATTGCTCTGATTTACAAAATTTACAGTTGCCGGAGCTTGACAAAAAACAGCATTTTCAGAAGTAAAATTACTCTGAACACCAGCAACGTAAGGAGTACCAATGCCAACTGCATAAAAAGCATTTGTTGTGCTTTGTACTTGCTGACTACAAGGCCCAAACAAATCAATTGCAGATTGAATTGAATAAAAGCGAGCATCAGCGTATTGGGATGTATTTGTAAGATAAATCGTAAGAGTTCTGAAAGCTATTGCTGCGGCTGAGTCAACTGATATGCCTGTGATATTAAACGAGCTGCCAATATCGTTGGTGCCACTACCACCCACTGAAAGTAAATAAAACCAATAGTTAAGAACACCGGAGTTGGTGTGAACGCCTCCATTATCCTGACTTCCAGAATACCAGCTTGTTCCATGATATGTGTCGGGTTGGCTATATAAATTTGGATTAGACATTGAACGAATTGGGGTTCCAATATTTTCGCCAATTAACCAATTTGCCTGTGATGGCTTTGCATAAAATTCAATGGCCGTTCCCAAAATATCACTGTATGCTTCGTTTAAAGCACCTGATTCATAAGCATAGTCCAGGTTGGCTGTGAATGATGTAAGTCCGTGTGTAATTTCGTGACCTGAAATATCCAAAGCAACGAGAGGTTGCCAAGATGCATTTCCATCACCGAAAGTCATGCGTTGTCCATCCCAAAAAGCATTGGCGTAGTTTACATCGTAATGTACATAACTTTTGAGTTTAAATCCTTGTCCATCAATACTGTTTCGTTTAAATTTATACCAATAAAAGTCCCATGTTTTTTCCGCGGCCCAGTGGGCGTCGGTTGCCACTTCGTCTTTTTGAGCATTTACATTGTTCCACATATTATCAGCATCGGTAAAATCAACTGCACCTCCATAATTAGTTGTGGTTTGCATATTGTATGTTTCTATGCCTAAACCTCTTGATGTTTCTCTTAATGTAAACTGACTTCCTGTAAAATTAGAAACAATTGGTTGATTTCCACTGAATTTTGTAATTGCTGTACCGTTTGAATCGGCTTGATGAATTTTGTTGTTTTCGAAAACTAAATTTCCGTTTGAAGCATCTATATATAAATCAGCTCTTTTTAAAGGTTTGTCGGCATAAATATCGAAAACATAAGTATAATTATATTTGGTTTCGTTGGGCTTCTGATACAAAACCAAATCAGCTTTAGGATAATAGGTTGCTTCAGGATTATTGTTTTCTTTCTTTAGAAGGTTTTCTTCTTCTGGCATTTCCCATTTGTATCGTTTTGCTGATATTGATTTTAATGCTTGCTGAAGTGCAGTTTCTTTTGAAATAATTACTTCATTTTCAATAATAATTTTTGATGGTAAATTCCCATTTGCTGAATAAATTTTCTGATTATTTACATGCACTATAAACATTGCGTTTTGTAAAGCAATATTTTTATAAGTCAATAAATATCTGTAATGAGTATTTCCTAACTGATCGTTAGTTTGATTAACTAATTTGTATGAAATATCCTGATTTTGATAAATGCTTTGTATGAAATTGTTTAAATTTATGAAATCTAATTCTTTGTTTTTTAGGAATTTGATATAAGTAAGCGAATTGGTTTTATCATTTATTTTAATCGATTCAGTTGCATCAATAAATCTTTTTGCATTTTTGCCATTAAAAAATTTCTGAGCATTTAAATTATTGGCTAAAATAACTAAAATCAGAAAATTAGCTAAAAGTAATTTTTTTATCATTATTGTTAAGTTTAATTGATTTTTTTATGTTCTTAATGACGTATAAAAAAACAGTATGTTGGGTTTTAATCCAATATTTTTCAAAAATACTTAATAAAATGATGCAAAATGCTAATTAACTCAACTTTAACAAGGTTTTACTATTTGAATTTAATGATTGCATTATTTGTTTTTAGGTGCAGTCATCTTTTTCTTTTTGGTTTTTGGTTTCATCACCGAAAAGCCGAAACCACCAATAAAATCTCCCAAACAAAAGTATTTTCCATGCGAATAAGCAATTGGCTTTGCTTTCGACAAATCAAAGGTTTGTGTTACCGGATCAATATATTTTTCATCAACATTAACAGCAACAACTTCGGCAATAAACATATCGTGTGACCCTAGTTGTTTAATTTCTTTTACCACACATTCAATACTTATAGGCGATTCGGCAATAAGTGGAGCCTTCACAATCTGAGCTTTTTCGGGTGTTAATTTCATTTCTTTGAATTTGTTGTAATCTTTGCCCGATTTTACCCCACACCAATCCGTTGCAAATGCTAGTTTTTCGGTTGTAATATTGATAACAAATTCCATATTTTTTTTGATAATCTGATAAGAATGCCTTTCGGGACGAACAGAAATATAACACATTGGGGGGTTGGTGCAAATAGTTCCAGTCCAGCTTATTGTAATTATATTGAAATCTTCTTCGGTACTACCGCAACTTACCATTATTGCAGGCAAAGGATAAACCAAGGTTCCAGGTTTCCAACTTTGTTTTGACATAATTTTTTTGTGCAATATTAAGATTTTTTCATGAATTTTAAGTTAAGGTGATAATAATTTTAATTCAATTGAATTTTGTTTGCTGTAAATCGTTCGATTACAGATATTTAATTATTTAAAAGTGACTCCGAAGGGATTCGAACCCCCAACCATCAGAACCGGAATCTGACATTCTATCCAATTGAACTACGGAGCCAATTGCTGTGCAAAGATATGAAATCTTTATTTTTATTACCTTCATTTTTTTGAGTCTTGCTCTGAAAATTTCATTAATTTTACAAAAAAATTTTTTACAAAATAATGGAAATTTTAATTATTTTCTTTTTGTTGATAATCAATGGATTATTCTCGATGTATGAAATTGCATTGGTTTCATCAAGCAAAGCCAGACTCGAAACGATGGCTTACAAAGGCAATAAAAATGCCAAACTGGTTTTGAATCAATTAGACGAGCCTGAAAAAATATTTTCGACCATCCAAATCGGAATCACTTTAATAAGCATAATATCAGGTGCTTATGGAGGAGTTACGCTTGCCGATGACATTACTCCTTTTTTCGAAGGCATTTCTCTGTTTTCTAATTATGCTCACCAATTTGCTTTTGCTACCGTAATTTCCATAATTACCTATTTTTCATTAATTATCGGCGAACTTGTACCTAAATCTTTGGCTTTGAATCATCCCGAAAAAATTTCGGTAAACCTTGTTGTTTTTATGCAAGTTCTTACTAAAATAACTTTTCCTTTTGTTTTCCTGCTTAGCTTTTCTACAAAACTAATTAATAAGGTTCTGGGCTTAAAAACTGGTGAAAACAGACCTATTACTGAAGAAGAACTGAAATTTATTCTGAATCAGAGTTCTGAGCAAGGTATTTTAGATAAAGAAGAAACCGAAATGATTAAAGATGTTTTTAAATTTACTGACAAAAAAGCATCTGAACTGATGGTTCATCGTACAGAAGTGGCTTATATTGATATTAATGACGGTAAAGAGGAGGTTTTAAACAAAATCAAAGAAAATCATTACAGCAAATACTTGCTTTGCAACGATAATATTGATGAAATATTGGGTATCGTTTCCGTAAAAGATATTATTCTTTTGATATTTTCAGATGAAAAATTTGATTTGCAAACCATCGCTCAAAATCCGGTTTATATCCCCGAAAATCTGGGAGCCAATCAAATACTTGAAGTTATAAAATCACAAAAAAGCAATTTCTGCATTGTAGTAAACGAATATGGTAGCATTGAAGGTATTATTACTTTGCACGATTTAACTGAAAGTATTTTTGGCGATATACTCGAAGAAAATGAAGTGGAAGAAAATCCGATTGTTTTGCGTCAGGATGGCTCTTATCTGGTTGATGGCAGCATGTTGATTGACGATTTTATGGATGAAATGAAAATATATTCTTATGAAGATATTGAAAATTCGGGATTTACAACTCTCGGAGGTTTAGCATTGCACTTTTTGGAAAGTATCCCTAAAGAAGGAGATACTTTTATTTATAAAGATATGAAATTCGAAATCATGGATATGGATAGAAACAGGGTTGACAAACTTTTAATTATAAAACTCTCTGATAACGAATAATTGATTTTAATCAGCTGAAACGAGCCATGAGAAAATATTCACACACATGAAAGTTTGTATGGCGAGTTCCATATGTACAAATAAATAATTAAAAATAAACATATGAAATATTACTGATTATAGCAGGAATACCTAAGTTACAACCTTCTGGATTTTTGATTCTTAAAGGCAAATAATCAAATTTGATTTTTAAATTGTCTTTGTCGAACTTTTCATCAAAACCTTTTACCGGTATCAAAATCAATTGCTTAGATTCTTTAATATTTCCAACAACAATAATTGTTTTGCAACCTTCTTTTTGGTATTTATGCGACACAATACCCTGAAATTTTGCAGTAGAAACATTGGCTGAGTTTTCAGTTTTAGCTTGTTTTTCCGATGTTTTGCACGAAAGCAAAACGGCAATCATTATAAAAAAAAATAATTTTTTCATTCGTAAATTTTGTTATTTTGACTAATTTCACTTTTAAAAATAAACCTAACAGGGTTTCCGAAAGCCTGTTAGGTTTTGCCTGATTTTTAGTCAGACTTTGATTTTTGTTTTATTTATTGTAGATATTAATCGATCAAAATTTTTGTAACTTTCTGAAAATTAGAATTTATATTTCCAATTCTAATCAGATATGTACCTTTTGACAAACTAAAACTATTGAATGAAGTTTCTAAACTATTTGCAGTTGGATAAAGCTTTTTGCCTTCAATTAATTTACCTTTGATATCAAACAAATCTATTACAAGCTCATGATTATTGGGTAAATTATTAATTTTCAGTTTAATTTCGCCATTATTATTAAATGCTGTAAACGATAATTCTTTATTAGTTTCGCTTACGCCAATATTATTTGCAGGAAATTTAAAAGAGAAAATCCTTGTGGCAGGCTCTCCATCATAAATATATTCGCCGGTATGCCAAAAAATAGTACCATCAACAGGATCCAAAGAAGTATGAGAATAATCACCATAACGATTATTTGAAGTTTGAGATGAATTACCACTAATAACAATTTGTTCTGCAAAAGTCATTGTATTTAAACTATCCGAAGCCAATCTTCCTGTAAAAGCAATACTCGGATAAACATTGGATGAGCCTGAAACAGAATAAGCCAGTCCAATTGAGCCATTATCGTCCATAGCAATACTTCCAACCCAACGATTTAAATTATCTGGAGCAAAAGTACTTTGTTGATAAATTGACCATTCACCGGTAGTGGTATTCTGACGCAATTCATACCAGCGAATACTGCGTTGACCGGATGTGGCATCAACTTTTACACCCTTGTTTAAAACAACGGTATTATAACCTGTCCAGCGACGATATTGGGCTCTGAAAGTAAAAACTCCACCAATGCCGTCCAATTTCATATTTGTACCAGGCTGGGCAATATCCTGCCAGGTAGAATTATAAGAGGCATCAAAAGCTTGTGTGGGCAATTGTGATGCTAATGTAATTGTTGCAGTTGGAGTAGTTCCCCAGCTTACACTCATAGTGTAAATATTGATTCTATCTATTGAAGTACCACCCCATGCATCATCTTCATAAGTAAATATAGGACAAGGAGTTCCGGCTGGAGGCAATTGTCCGTCAGCATCAGCTGGTAATGGACAGAAGAAACCATCGTCTGTAGCTGGAGTAAATGTTTTGTAAAAACCTCTTGATGTAGAAACCCCTGCTAACATTGAATCTCTTTCAAACACAAATATTTTTTGATTAGATTGATTTGAAGTCATATAATAACCATCAGACCAGATTGAAAATTTTGGATAATCGGGGAACTGTGGCGAAGTATATTGATAAGTATAATACTGACCTGTAGGGTCATTAGTTTTAGAAATTGCAAAAAGAACTTTTCCTGAAGTCCAACCAACAGATTTAAACTCAGTAATAACCCATCTGTCTGCATATTTATCATATAAAACAATTGGATCACCTTCATTAGAACCTAAAAGCAATGAACCTAATGTAAACGGACCGGCAATACTGCTACCTGTTTTAGAAAATATCTGATATGAAGAATTTACCGCTTGTACATAATGATTTGGACCTGCAGCACCTGATGGATCAGGAGGGTAACTTGATGTTAATATTCCTTCCCATGAATTGAGTAAGGTTTGAGATTGGCGGCTTCCCATAGTCTTCTGATTAGCAGGATCTTCTTTTAAAGGCAATGCATTTGCATTTTTCTTTGCTTTATAAGGTAATCTGTACTTTTTATCTTCCGATTCTTTTCTGATTTGCTTAAGCACATTTTGATAAGCTGGCTGGGTTTCAGCTATTTCTTTTAGCGTTTTTGTAACTCGAAAATCAGAACATTTAATAATTTCTACTTTATTATCCTGATTTGAATTTTGAGCTTTTATGTTTGTTATCAGCAATAAAGCTATAAAAAATAAAGAGATTTTTCTCATTTTTATTAAATTTAAATAGCCTGCAAAATTAGGAAATATTAATGCATCTTGTTTATAGTATTTTGTTTTTTTCTTATAATATTACATTATAAAAAAATAGCAGTTCAAAAAAGTATTGAAATAGTTTTTAATGTATAGATATACAGAATGTTATAATAATTTATTAATCAGAATAAAGTAGTTTAATGCCGATTAGAAATGATCTAATTTATAAATCACTTTGGTATAATTTATTGCTTGTGATTTTATGCCAAAAACATTACGTTATATTTATATTGATAATCAATGTGTTGGATTAAATAGGTTTACGATAAGCTAAATAAAATTGACAACAACACAAAAAATATTGTTCCACCCAAAACGGTAGCAAGAAAAATTTTCCAAAATGCATGATGACTGTGTTTTTCATAGAAAAACTCAGCAATTAGTCCTAAGTTTTTTAATGATCTAAACATTTGAAACAATATAAATTACAATATCGAATCAATCAATTGTACTTTTGCATAAGCCAGTGCTTCATTAAAAAATTGCTCATCAATCATACCGGCAGGTGCTTTTAATTCAAAAATTCTATGTGGAATATTTAGTTTCTCAAAAGCAAAACCTTCCCTGATTTTAAAACGGTATTTTTCTTTGAGAATTTCCCGGCCTTTCAACATAAGTTCATCGGGTGTTATTTCAATACCTACACTTAGCAATGCTTTTGAAATTACATCTAAATTATAGATGCCACGAGCAAAAAAGCAAATTGTAATAGATGAAAGTATCTGTCTCAGACTTTCTTCTTTAATCAGTTTATCTACAACTTCTTTTGGTGTTGGCGTTGTATTTATCATTTCATTCTGATCGATAGAGTAGCCTGCATTATCCAGATGGCTATGGCGTGCTCCGATTGTAAATCCCAGATAACCAACAGCTCCGGTGTGGTAACCAGCCATTTCGTTTTTGCCGAAAGTTAAGGAAAAGTCGAGCCCTCCATATTTTCGAGCAGCAAAGTCAGCTCCTTTTGCTAAAGCTTTATAAAAATCATTTGGTTGTGAAATAATGCGGTCAACAACGTCCATGTAAGCTTTTAAATTGCCAAATTGAATATTGATATTATCAGTTTCCTCTGTTGTAATCATTTTTTTCTGCATAGCTTCAGTAGCCCACGACAGGACAACTCCGGTTGACATTGCATCAAGGCAATAAGTTTCAACTAAATCAATCAGTTTCAGCATTTCTTCTGTATCACTTAAGCCTACCATGCTTCCTAATGCATAAATAAGTTCATAATCATAGCCTACCATGGTGGTTTTATAAAAATAAGGTTCATCATCGTAAGGCTCACGCAATACAGCCAGGTGAATACATCCAGTTGGGCAATGAGAACATGCAACACGTCGACCCAAAAAGTTTTCGGCTATATGTTCACCCGAAATTTCTTCGGAATTTGCAAATGTAGCGGATTGAAGATTGTTGGTTGGCAAAGCTCCTAACATATTCAATGCTTTGATATTACCGGCTGTTCCCAAATCATGATACTTTTTCATTACCGGAGAATCTACAGCTTTATCATATATCTCTTTATAGGTTTTTATATATTCCTTTTTATTAGCAACTTCAATATTCTTTTTGCCAGAAACCATCAGACCTTTAAGCATTTTGCTTCCAAAAACAGCACCCAGACCTAATCGTCCAAAATGACGGTAAGTTTCGGTTACAACTGCTGCATAAGAAACCATTTTTTCGCCGGCAAGTCCTATTCGCATAATGGTTCGCATACCAGGGTCGCTTTCGTTGGCGCGGATTACATCACCAACTGTAAATGCACTTTTCATTCCCCATAGTGTATTGGCATTTCGAAATTCAACTCTTCGTTTCTTAATTACCAGATAAATAGGCATATCGCTTTTTCCTTTTATAACAATTGCACCGTAACCGGCCATTTTCATGGCAATTGCACTACGGCCACCAGCATGGCTTTCACCCAAATCGCCTGTATGTGGCGATTTAAACATAGCAATTGTTTTTGATGCAAACGGATAAACACCTGTAAAAGGCCCAACCGCAAAAATTATCGGATTATCAGCGCCTAATGAATCTGTATTTACTGGACATTCTTCGTGCAGTAATTGAGTTGCAACTCCTGTTCCGCCAATGTATTTATCAAATAAATCTTTTCTGTTTTTTATCCAGAATTTTTTATTACTTAAATCGATATATAAGACTTCGCTATAATTTTCCTGATTAATCATAATATTACTCCTTTATCATTTCTAAAACATTATGAGGACAAAACTTAACACAATAGCCACAGTGAATACAAATAGCTGGCTTATTTTCTGTTTCATTCCAAAAAACAGCTTTTACAACACAGGCATTTTTACAATTGCCACAACCAATGCATTTTGAACTATTGAAAACAACACCTCTTTCGGGCTTTTCTGTTAATGAACCCGTAGGACAAACAGCTGCACAAGGTGGATTATAACATGATCGGCAAATAATTACTGAAAACCCATTTGACATTCCTCCCTGAGATTTTATTCCGATACAACTATTGGATAATCCGGCCTGACCGGTACGTCTGGTGCATGCAAACATGCACGTTTGACAACCAACGCATCGTTTGGCATCCTTAATTGATAACCTCATATACTTTTGTTTTTGTTTGTATTGCAAAGTTAGTTGAAAATATATTAGAATAATAAAAAATGTGTTTTATATTTTGTTTTTCTCAAAACTTAATTATCATAATTACGTTGTATATATATAACTATATGATATTCATTTATTTTTGAATTTTGTAAATAGCTTTTTAATAAACAAAAAAAGTCTTAACTGATATTGTGATAAAACCCTTTTTTCTCAATAATTTTAATTAGCTTGTTAATCGGGTGTTAGTAATTAAGCTGTTTTTTGTAAGTTTAATTTTAAATTCCTGAGATTCCAAACTTTAAAAAAAATACCTTATTTATAACCTTGTTAACAAGATTGTTAGATTGATATTGATCATTATATTTAAAGATTCATTATATTTGTTCATTGTAAAATTGATGATTTTCACTTTACAATAAAGATAAAATTAATATTTTAATTTACGAGAATAAGTAAGCAAGCATACGTTCAAATATTTGTTTAAAATGGTATTTATACTACGTATAAATTTAAAAAGTATTGCAAAATATTTTGTTTTTGCATTGCTGCTTTTATCTTTTAAAAGCGGGACAGCACAACCATGCTCAACAGATACTTTAAATGCAAATTTTATTTTTCATCAGAATTGTAATACCAAAAATATTCAATTTACCAATACATCTATAATTAATAGTGGTTCTGTAACTTCCATCAATTGGGACTTTGGTGATGGAGGAACTTCAACCATAGCTAATCCGCTCCATAATTATTTAAACTACAGCACTTATTATGTAACTTTAAGTATTGTACATAGTTCTGGTTGCTATTCTGTATTTTCAGATAGTGTTCAAATAATAACACCCCCGTTGGCTGATTTTTCTATCAATTTCGACAGTGTTTGTCCAAGTCAGCTCATTACTTTTACAAATCTATCATCAGGTAATGGGTTGTCGTATAAATGGTATTTCAGAGATGGACCTAATTATAACGCAATAAGCAATACCGCAATAAATCCATCTTATCGGTTTAATGCGGCTATTGGTACTGGATATCAAACTTTTAATATTAAACTTGAAGCAACAGATATTTATGGATGTATTGATACTGTTACATATCCGTTAGTAATTAAGCAACAGCCATTTGTTGATTTTTTAGAAAACGGAAATTTCAGGAGGTGCGAAAATATTATAGGAACAGTAAGCGATACAGCTATTATTTATAATTATTCAAATCTTTCAGATATTTCTAATTATCAAATAAATTGGGGTGATGGAGGTGGCTTATTGCCAATTACTTCAACGTTTAATAATTCTACACCTATTACACATGTTTACAACAGTATAAGTAATTATCCGATACAAATTAAAGCAACAGGGATAAATGGTTGTGTGAATACTTTTAAAGATACTTTTGAAATTATTACAATACCACTGCCAGAGTTTTCTTCTCTGCCATTTAGTGCTGGATGTGTTCCTTTTAATGTATATACAATTAATAATAGTTCCGGAATTACTTCCAATACTATTACATATATAAATTGGGGCGATAATACAATTGACACATTACCAATTGGTTCACTGCCTGGCGATACACTTTATCATACATATACTTCAACTACTTGTATAAATAATTTGCAACAACCTTATAATATTATACTTACAACAAAAAATGAATGCGGTACTCCTTTTAAAAGTTACGGCCCTGTTGAGGTATATGCTCCTCCTCAATCCAATGTAAATATTGCAATAGATTCTGTTTGTGTGGGTAATCCGGCCGTTTTTCAAAATTTAACTCTGCCAAACTTTTGCGCTGCTAATCCCCGTACGCTTTATACATGGAATTTTGGGGATTCATTTTCTACAACTGTTTTGGCAGCTTTAAATAGTCCAACTCCAGGAATATCACATACATATACTCAAGCTGGAGTTTATAATGTATCACTAACTGCAGAAAATACATCACCTGCTTCTACCGGAAAACCGGGTTGCGGAAGCACAATAGATTCAGTAAAAGTTTATGTTTTTGAAACTTATGCTGATTTTAGTTTCGATACAGTTTGTTTGGGCGATTCAATTCATTTTATTAATCTTTCTTTAACTCCCGGTGGTACAATTAATTCTGTAAATTGGAATTTTGGTGATGGATCAACATCAACTCAATTAAATCCATCACATTTATATCAAAATCCGGGAAAATATATTGTTAAACACATTATAATCAGTAGTTTAAGTTGCGAAGATATTAAATATGACACAATAACTGTTGATTCATTACCAAAAGCAAATTTTAAATATTCAAATAAATGTTTGGGCGATACTACTTTTTTTACAAATCTGAGTCTTCCTAATTCTGATAGTATAAATTCTGTGGTTTGGGATTTTGGTGATGGATCTTCTTCTGTTTTGATACATCCCGTTCATTTGTTTCAAAATACCGGGAATTATAATGTTAAGCTAAGTGTTTATAATAGTAATAATTGCAAGAAAGATACCACAATTATAGTTAAAGTTTTTGCAAACCCTATTGCTTCATTTTATACTGATACCATTTGTTCCGGATATCAAAGAATTTTTACAAATAATTCGCTTGGAATAGGAGGGAATCTTATTGCATATCAATGGAATATGGGTGATGGGGTGGGCAGCTGTATTCATTTTGACACAACTTATATTTATTCCGGAACCGGAACTTATCCTGTAAATCTGCAAGTTACTGATGTTAATGCTTGTGTAGATGATACTACAATCAATATTTATCTTGGTCCGGTTCCAATTGCAAATTTCAGTTTCGATACCGCTTGTTTTGGAAATATCACACATTTCACAAATACATCTTCAGATCAGGGAGTTCCAATTAGTAATTATTCATGGAATTTTGGAGATGGAAATTTTTCTGCAAATTCTAATCCTGATCACACTTTCTCTAATCTGGCTATTTATAACGTAACTTTAAAAGTTAGTAATGTTAATAGCTGCATTGATTCCATTACAAAAACCGTAATTTTAAATAGTCTTCCTTTTTCAAATTTTAGTTTTGATACAGTTTGTCAAGGAGATACAACATCTTTTACCAATCTGTCAGGTTCTGTAAATTCTAATCTGATTGCTTGGAACTGGAATTTTGGAGATGGTAATTCTGATACATTATTAAATCCGTTTCATCTGTATCAAAGTGCTGGAAATTACATTGTTAATTTGAATGTTATTGATGCTAATGGTTGCAGTAAGGATAGTAGTTTGTCTATAATAGTCAGAAATTTACCTCAGCCTTCTTTTTCTGTTACTCATCCATGTATAGGTCAAACTGCTGGTTTTAATATTGCAACAGCAAATCCTTCTTTTGTTAATTGGAATTGGAATTTTGGAGTAAATAATGATAGCAGCAATCTTGTAAGTCCTTTATATACATATAATTCCTCAGGTAATTATAACGTTAATCTCTCTGTAACTGATGTTTATGGTTGTAAAGGAGATACAATTCAAAATGTTTTTATAAGTCCATTACCAATTGCAAATTTTAGTTTTGATACTGTTTGCTATGGTGATTCTACAAATTTTATAGATCTTTCAACTGATTCAACATCAATAATATCTGCATGGAGTTGGAATTTTGGGGATTTAACGAATTCCACAGATTCTAATCCTTTGCATCTTTATAATAATGCAGGATTTTTTGCTGCAAATCTGATAATTACAAATGCTTATGGCTGTTCTGATTCTGTTTTGAAACTTGTTAGAATTGATACTATTCCGCAAGCTAATTTTTCTGCATACAATGTATGTTTAGGTAATTTGAATGTTTTCAATGATTTATCTACTACAAGTGGTGCAACTATTAATAGTTGGCTTTGGAATTTTGGTGATGGAAATACAGATTCTATTCAGAATACTCAGCACACATATTTAAATTCAGGTTCATTTAATGTGAATTTGAATGTTACAAAATCAAACGGATGTAGTAATGATACAACAATTTCAGTTTTAATTCACAATCTTCCTGTTCCTGATTTTTCACTCAATTCTGTTTGCGTAAATAATATTTTGACATTTTCTGACAATGACACTATAAGTCAGGCTGTTAAATGGTTATGGAATTTTGGTGATGGAAATACAGACACTTTACAAAGTCCAAATCATACATATCTAAATTCTGGCAATTTCAATATTAGTCTTCATGTTACAGATACAAATCTGTGTGAAGCTGATACAATAAAAAGTATTTATATTTCTCCATTACCAATTTCAAATTTCAGTTTTGATACCAATTGTTTGGGAAATGCAATTATTTTTACTAATAACAGCTTTGATTCTTCGGGTTTTGTGAGCAATTGGAGCTGGAATTTCGGAGATTCTACTTTTTCAAATATTGCAAATCCTTCACATTTATATTTGCAATCAGGAAATTTTGATGTAAGTTTAATTGTGCACAATTTTTATGGCTGTAGCGATTCTGTTATTCATATCGTTTTAGTTCATTCATTGCCAATTGCCGGTTTTTCTGCAAATAACGTAACTATTGGAGGAACTAATGTTTTTACAGATAATTCTTCAGCAAATTCAGCAAATATAATTAGTTGGCAATGGGATTTTGGAGATGGTAACTTAAGTAATTTGCAAAATCCACAACATATATATTTACAGGCAGATACATTTAATGTAAGTCTGGTTGTAATCAATAGTAATGGTTGTGAAGATACAGTAATTCAGAATGTTATAGTTTATCCTTTGCCCGACCCTGATTTTACAGTTGCTGCTGTTTGTTTGGGTGATAGTTCTCATTTCTATGATAATTCATCGAGTTTGGGAGGAAATGTTATTTCATGGCATTGGAATTTTGGAGATGGAGATACTTTAAGTTTACAAAATCCAAGTCATAAATACACTAATACAGGTAGTTACATTGTTAAGTTGATAATTACAGATATCAATGGCAGTATTGATAGTATTTCACATATTGCAGTTGTAAATAGCAATCCAATAGCTGATTATTTTTCAGATACTGTTTGTTTCGGGCTGCAGACTTCTTTTATTGATAGTTCAGTTTCGAGCGGAGGTCTGATAAATCAATGGAACTGGAAGTTTGGCGATGGTCAAATTTCTGTAATGCAAAATCCACAGCATCAGTATATTTCTGAGGGTGAGTTTAATGCAGTTTTAATTGTTACAGATAATAATTCCTGCAAAGATAGTATCGCTTATGTTGTTGTAGTTGATTCACTTCCAAGAGTTGACTTTATTTCTCCCTCTGTTTGTTTTAATGATACCAGCTTTTTTACAGATATATCCACAGCTTCAACAGCTTCTATTATTTCTTGGATTTGGAATTTTGGTGATGGAAATGTAAGCAATTTTCAAAATCCTTCACATTTATACCTTAATGCAGGAAATTATACTGTAAATCTAAATGTTGTAAATTCGAACGGTTGTGCAAATGATAGCAGTAAATCTTTAAAAATAAACCAGTTACCTGTTGCTAATTTTAGCTATGATACAGCATGTATTGGTTTTGTTACATATTTTTCTGATTCTTCCATATCGACAGGGGGAACAATTACTCATTGGAAATGGAATTTTGGTGATAGTTTGGGAAATTCTGTTTTAAAAAATCCATTTTACACATATTCATATAGTTCAGGTATATTACAATATAATGTAAATCTGGACGTTATTGATACAAATGCTTGTAAATCAAACGTAAGCATTCCTGTGGTTATTCATCCACAACCAATTGCTGGATTTAGTTTTTCTCAATCATGTTCAGGTTTCCCCACTCAATTTACAGATACGTCTCAGGCAATAGGGGGGCAAATAATTACCAGAACTTGGAATTTTGGTGATGGAAGTATTATTTCTGCTTTACAAAACCCACAACATCAGTATTCTATCGTAAATACTACAACAAATTATATTGTTACATTAATTGTAACAGATGTTTTTGGGTGCAAAGATACTGTTAGTAAACAGATTACAATTTATCCGCCCGTTAATGCAAATTTTATCAGCGATACAGTTTGTAATAATTCGGCTGTTCAACTTATTGATATTTCACAAAGTTTTGCAGGAAATATAGTTGCATGGGACTGGAATTTTGGAAATGGAATTGGTTCAAGTAATTTGCAATCACCAGTTTACGCTTATACTAATGTGTTAACTAATACTTTGTTTAACGTAAGTTTAATAGCAACAGATACATTAGGCTGTAAAGATACAGTATATCATCAGTTGTTGGTTCATCCACAACCTGTTGTGCATTTCAGAGCTGATACAAGTTGTATGGGGATAAATACAATATTTACAGATTCAACATATTGTAATGGAGGTTCATTATCTGCATGGAATTGGGATTTTGGTGGTATTGGAGCATCAACTGCACAAAATCCAACATTTCTTTTTCCGGGATGGGGCGTTTATAATACAGCATTAACAGTTACAGATGTTAATGGGTGTTCTGCCAGTAAAACACTTCCGGTTACAGTAGATTCAATACCTGAAGTAAATTTTATATATCATGGTAATTGCGCCGGAGGTTTGATTAATTTTACAGACATTTCAATTCCTCATGGTACTTCTAATTCAAGCTGGCAATGGAATTTTGGAGATTCTTATTCTTCTTCAATGCAAAATCCTGTACATTTTTATACTGCAGTTGATACCTTCAATGTAATGCTAACTGTCGGAAATTCAAATGGATGCCAAGGAAGTTTTAGTAAACAGATTTATGTTAATCCATCAATGACTTATGAGTTTTATGGTGATACAGTATGCTTAGGTGTGGCTACACATTTTGTTGATAGTTTTTTAATTCCTACTACTCAGATAACTACATGGTTATGGAATTTTGGAGATGGTTCAACATCAACAATTCACAATCCACAACATATTTATCAAAATCCGGGTATTTACATTGTAAGTCTAACTGTTGTGGATACTGCCGGTTGTGTAGAAACCATACATCATAATGTGAAAGTAAATGCCAAACCTATTGCTGATTTTATTTCAGATTTTGCATGTTTAGGTGATTCTACACATTTTGCTAATAATAGCTACAGTACTACTGCAATAATAAATAATTATTGGAATTTTGGAGATGGATTTAATTCAAATTCAGTTAATTCATCTCACTTATATGCTAACTCAGTAAATTATATTACAAAATTGATAGTTGAAAATGCCAATGGTTGCATTGATTCAGTTCAAAAAAGTGTAGAAATTATTCCCCGTCCGATTGCTGGTTTTCAGGTTAGTAATGTTTGTGAAGGATTTCCTGTAATTATTACAGATACATCAGTTAGTCAGTCAAGTTTTATAAATAATTGGAAATGGAAATTCGGTGATGGCGATTCATTATTTATTGCAAATCCAAGTCTTTATACTCCAAATATTTCACATTCTTATTCTAGTTCAGGGAATTATAGTATCAGTCTGCTTATAAGTAATAATGCGTGTTCTGATACAGCTGTAAGAAATATTGAAGTTTACCCAACTCCGCATGCTGCTTTCAGTGTTCAAGATAACTGTCTTAATCTTAGCAGTAATTTTACAGATACTTCTGTAATTGTTGGTTATCCTATTGTAAACAAATTGTGGAGTTTTGGTGATGGTGGAAGCAGTAATGTATTGAATCCTTCACATTTGTATCAAAACTCAGGAAATTATACCGCTACACTATCAATTACTGATAGTCGTGGATGTGTTGGAAATACCAGTAGAAATCTGACAATTTTTCCACTACCTCAAGCAAATTTTACATATTCTCAAACTTGTTTTCATGATTCTACCAAATTTACTGATTTGTCTTTTGGAAATGGAAGTAATATCATCAACCGCATCTGGAATTTTGGCGATTTAACAGCAATTTCTAATTTCCAGAATCCAAGTCATTATTATACAAATCCCAAAAATTATTTTGTAAGTCTGATTATTAAAAATGCAAACCAATGTATTGATACAGTAATTCATACAGTTACAATTGATTCTTTGCCTCAGGCAAATTTTACAAATACAACAGTTTGTCAGGGAAGTCAGACTATATTTACCAACACTTCTGTAAATCATGGAAGTGCCAATAATTCATGGAGTTGGAAATTTGGTGACAATATAGGAACTTCTATCTTACAACATCCGTTTTATACATATCAAAATCATGGCATATATTTAGCTAAATTATTGGTAACAAATCAAATGGGTTGTAAAGATTCCATTTCAAAGGCAATACAAGTTGATACTATCCCAATTGCAAACTTTAAGGCAGATTCGGTTTGTCTTGGTTTACCTACTCATTTTACTAATTTATCACAGTCGTTCAGCAATCTGAATATAAGTTATTTATGGGATTTTGGAGATAATACACCCACTTCAAATCTGATAAATCCTATTCATGTTTATTCAAATCCGGGGAACTATCTGGTATCACTAATTGTTACAGATGCTCATAGCTGTTCCAAATCAATTATTAGAAATATTGTAGTATATTCACTTCCTATTGCAGGTTTTACAGTACCACCAACTCAATTTCCTGCAACAACTTCATTTACTAATACTTCTATAGCTGCAAATGTATCAATTAACAATTGGAATTGGAATTTTGGTGATAGCATCGGTACTTCAAATCTTCAAAATCCGACTTATAATTATCCAACTGCCGATACGTTTAATGTAAGACTGATAATAACTGATACTCATGGTTGTAAAGATACAGTTGTTAATCCGGTAATTGTTTATTTGCCATTTATACAAACTGATTTTGGCTTTACTACTGCTTGCGAAAATTCAAGCATTAAATTTTCTGATAGCACCATAATTGGGTCGGGAAATGGGATTTTAAGCTGGATTTGGAATTTTGGCGATACTACTTATTCAAGTTTGCAAAATCCAACACATCAATATAATAACCCCGGTTCTTATCAGGTTCAATTAAAAGTTACAGGAATTGGAGGAATTAAAGATTCAATTACAAAAACTGTAATTGTTTTTCCTAAACCAACTGCAAACTTCGATAATTCAGGTGTTTGTATTGGTGTAAATAAAACTTTCACAAATCTATCTTCAGTTATTAGCGGAAATATTATAAGTTGGAATTGGAATTTTGGTAATGGAGATGTGGCTAATACATTAAACCATAATACGATATATAATATTTTTGGTAATTATCCTGTAAAATTAATTGTAAAAACCGATAATGGCTGTATTGATTCAATTACAAAGATAACCAAAGTACATCCACTGCCTACTATTAGTTTTTCTTCAGATATTGTTGAAGGATGTGTACCGATTTTTGTAAGATTTAAAGATAGTTCTCAAGTTGATTCTGGATTTATTACCAATTGGATATGGGATTTTGGAGACGGTTCAACTGCAAATACTTCTTCCAATTTGACCTCCCATTACTATCAAAATGCCGGAATTTATAACGTCAGTGTTACAGTTAGATCTAACAATACTTGTGCCAACACATTAAGCATTCCTTCAATGATTTCTGTATATCCGAATCCTGTTGCAAATTTTGATATTTCGCCCGATAGAGCAAGTGTTCTTGATTCAAAAGTTCAATTTACTGACCTTTCTAATGGTGTAATGTATTGGAATTGGTATTTTGGTGATGGCGATTCGGCTCATATTCAGCACCCTGCACATACATATACAGAGCCGGGCGATTATTATCCTTTTTTATTGATAAGTACATCCCAAGGTTGTATTGATACCATTTCCAGAAGAGTAATTATATTAAAAGATGCAACTTTTTATGCACCTTCAGCATTTACACCAAATAATGATGGTTATAATGATGTTTTTCAGGTGTATGGCATTGATATTGAGAAAGGAAAGTTCGAGATGATGATTTTCAGTCGCTGGGGCGAAATGGTGTTTCGTTCCGAAGATTATCATTACGGTTGGAATGGTAATATGAATGGAAATAAAGAATCTTGTCCTGATGGTACTTATGTTTGGAAAATAAGATATACCGATGGTTTGGGAAGATATCAGACAGCTAATGGACACGTAACATTAATCAGATAAACTGAGTTTTGTTATTCTGTACAATTACAGCAAATATCTATTGATTTTCTGTTTTTAATAATTTGATCTCTAAATGCATTGTAAGCTTGGTTTTTCCATATTTCACTAAAAGTTTGGTTTTTAAGGTTGCCTAATTGATACACTGCATCTTTATCGAAACAACAAGGAACAACTCTTCCATCCCAGCATATTACTGCTGATTGCCACATTCTTGAGCATTGATTCTTTATTTTCTTTTTGATGATATATTTTCCGTCATCAAGTTTTTTATATCTCGAATATTTCTGATATTCAGGTATTAACGGATTCCCATTTTCATAATCATAAATTTGTGCAGTTTTTATCTGAACTTCATCTACCCCCAATTCTTTTCCTAATCTTTTAATATCATCTATTTGATGCTCATTGGTGGCAAAAACTATAAATTGCAGAATTACAAAAGGATGGCTTACATTCATTTGCTTTTTTGCATTGCAAAGGTTTCTTATTCCTTGCAAAACAGTATTAAAATTACCCCCTTTTCGATAAATTTTATAAGTTTCACTATCAATTCCATCAAGTGAAATAACCAGCCTGTTTAACCCTGATTTTACAGTTAATTCCGCATTTTTTTCAGTCAGAAAATGAGCGTTGGTAGAGGTTGCGACATAAATATTATTTTTACGTGCAAATTTTACCATTTCAAAGAAATCGGGATGCAAAAATGGTTCACCCTGAAAATACAAAGTAAGATAAACCAGATGATTTTTAAGCTGTTCGATTACACTATAAAAAAATATTTTATCAATTTTACCTGTCGGACGGCTAAAAGCTTTATTTCCTGAAGGGCATTCGCTGCAACTTAAATTGCATGAGGTAGTTGGCTCTATTGATACACTAAATGCATCTCCTTTATGATAATTTTTATGCACTAAATTACTTATATGAAAACTTAGACGTAATTTTGTGTAATTTATTATTTTTTTGCTATTTAAGCATTTAATAAACTGGAAAGCATCCTTGATTTTCGAGCGGGACATCATCATATTTTTTCAGTTAGTTTTTTTACAAAATTTAGTTGAGAGAAAAATTCTTTGGCAAGTATTCTTAAAAATGTGTAAGTTGGAATTGCCAAAACCATGCCCAAAATACCCGCTAAGCTGCCTGCCATTAATATGATCAGAAAGATTTCGAGAGGATGAGCTTTTACACTATTGGAATAGATAAATGGCTGTAATACAAAATCGTCGATAAGTTTTACGATTCCATATACAACAAGAATATTCCATGCAATTTGCAAAATATCGGCATTTACATTAGCTCCTAATGCTGTTGTAATACCAAAAACCAGGGCAACTGCAGTTCCAATCAAAACTCCGATATAGGGTATTATTACCATAATTCCCCCGATAAATGCAATGAGAAATGCATTTTTAATACCAATTATACTTAGCCCAATCCATAATAAGATACACATTGCCAGCATTTCGAGTAACAATCCTATAAAATATCTGCTTATTAATTTTCGGGAACTTATCATTACATGTTTTAATTCAGTGTGATACTCTGTTGGAGTAAATATCATAATTACATTATTAAATAGTAGAGCATCTTTAAGAAAGAAAAAGGTAATGAATAATATGGCAAACATTGATATTAAGACACTTCCGGCAAGGCTTAAAATGGTAGTAAATAAATCAGAAAAATTGATTAGCTGAAGGAGTTTCATAATTTTTTCACTAAAAAGAGCTACCAATGTTTGATCTTGATTTATAATATTATAACTTTTCAAAAATAATTCAATATTGTGTATCGGCTCCTGATAAAGTTGCATAACTGTTTGAATATCTATCGAAGAAATAACCTTTGCTTCATTTATCAAAATGGGGATTAACAATATGAAAAACATAGCGAAAATAAATATCATAAAGAATAATGTAATAATAGCTGCTACAGATTCATTGATTTTGAATTGTTTTATCTGAATAACACATAATTTTACGACAATTGGCCTTCCTATCATAGATAAAACCAAAGCGATTAATACATAGAAAACGATTTCAGAAAAAAACCATAAAGCTGAGGCTAATAATAGAATTATACCTGTTATTATAAATATTTTATTGTTTTTCATTGCAATTTTTTTTGTTGATAATGAGAACAAAATTACAAAGATTTTATGATTTGATATTGAATATTAACCGATACTGAAAGATTTTATAATAAAGTTATGGTCAAAAATACCTGATTTTAATAATAATATTTATATTTTTGCAATGAGAATTGATTTTCAGTGAGTTTATTTTTTGACAAAAGAGTTTATTTTTGGCATGAAATTTGAAATCAGAAAAACAAACAAATATTAATTTAATATACAATAAATCATGAAAAAAGTTCAGTATTATCTATCAGCAATACTAATTATTGCTGCCATTGCAACAAGTTGTAAATCGAAACAAAAAATTGCAGACCAACAACCATTACCAAAAGGCGAAGTTTTGGTAAATAATTATTGTGCCGGAGAAAAAGAATTTATGAGCACCAGCAGCCTTTTCAGAGCAAGTGCAAGTGGCGAAAGTCTCGATCAGATGGTTTCAAAGAAAAAAACAATGAGCAATGTAAAAGCTCAGTTGGCTGGTTAATTCAAACAACAATGAAAGGAGTTACCGACAATTATGTAAAATCATCGGAAGCCAATAATGTAGAAGGTTTGGAAGAAAGATTTGAAGGAAATACACGCGAAGTTATAAATCAGGTTTTGGCTAATGTAAGGGTTATATGCGAAAAACAAACGAAAACTACCGAAGGTAATTACAAAACCTATGTTTGTGTTGAAGTTTCTGCTGATGACATTGTAAAAGGGGTAGGCAACAGATTGTCAGCAGATAAAGAATTAAAAATAGATTATGATTATGAAAAATTTAAAAAGACATTTGATGAAGAAATGAAAAAATTTGAAAGCAGATAATCAAACAAAAAGAGGTTGAGCCACAAAGTTCAACCTCTTTTTTTCAGTTTTATATAATATAAATTCAAATACCAAATAAACTGTATGTTTTTTAATATATCAAAAGGTTTTACCTATTAAATTTAAACGCATTTCCAAAATAAAAAATATAGAAAAGGAGTTTTCTTATTTGAACAATGCAAATGAAAACTTTGTTATATTTACCAAAAATTTAAATCAATACAATATGTTATCACAAAATGTTGAAAATATTTTAGTTGCACAGATAGAAAAAGAAGCTTATTCTTCTAGTTTATATCTATCAATGGCATCATGGGCAGAAGTTAACGGATTTGAAGGAACGGCTCAATGGTTTTATGCACAAGCAGAAGAGGAACATCAACATATGTTGAAATTCCTTGCTTTTGTAAATGAAAGAGGTGGAAAAGCAATTATTCCTGCTCTAAATCAACCACCTGTTGATTATAAAGATATCAGAGATATTTTTACTCAGGTATTTGAACATGAGAAATATATTTCTCAATCAATTAATAATATTGTTGGAGTCTGTATGGAAGAAAAAGATTTTTCAACTAACAACTGGATACAGTGGTTTGTAAACGAGCAAATTGAAGAAGAAAAGTCAGTAAGAGGAATTATTGATAAATTAAACCTGATTGGTGCTCACAGTTTATATTTGTTCGACAAAGATATTATGTCGATGAGGGCAACAGCAGCCAAATAATTAAAAAGATTTATATTGGGTTAAATAAAAAAATGGGGCTGTCTAAAAAGTCAATTTCATGGGTTATCAAAGTTAATAATATATTGAATACCAATACATTTAATTTTGTAAAATTGCCAATTTAAGCCTTTTTAGACAGCCTCATTTTTTTTATCCCCCGAAATCGTCGAAGGCTATCATTTCTTTTGGAACTCCATAGTCGTCAAGCATTTTCAGTACAGCATCATTCATCATAGGTGGTCCGCAGATATAGTATTCTATTTCTTCCGGATCGGGATGATTTTTGAGATAGTTTTCTAAAATTATTTGATGTATAAAGCCTGTGTAACCAGTCCAATTGTCTTGCGGTAATGGTTCTGACAGTGCAATATTGAATTTAAAATTCGGATTTTCTTTTTCAATTTTTTCAAATTCATCCACATAAAACAATTCTCTTAACGAACGTCCACCATACCAGAAACTTGCTTTACGGTTAGTATGTTTGGTTTGGAATAAATCGAAAATATGCGAACGCATGGGAGCCATACCTGCACCACCACCAATAAACATCATTTCGCGTTCGGTTGGTTTAATAAAAAATTCGCCGTAAGGACCTGATATTGTAACTTTATCTCCTGGTTTTCTGGAGAAAATATAGGAAGAACAAATTCCCGGATTTACTTTCATAAACGAATTACTTTTGTTATCCCAAGGTGGAGTCGCAATACGAATATTTAGAATAATTTTGTTTCCTTCGGCAGGATGATTTGCCATAGAGTAAGCACGGAAAATTGGTTCTGTATTTTTCATTTTCAGATCCCACATTTTAAATTTATCCCAATCTTCTCTGTATTCAAGTTCTACAAAAATATCTTTGTAATCCACTTCACATTCAGGAACATCAATTTGTATATAACCACCCGATTTAAAATCGAGAGTTTCGCCTTCAGGTAATTTAACTACAAATTCTTTGATAAAAGTAGCTACATTACGGTTTGAAATGACTTCGCATTCCCACTTTTTAATTCCGAAGATTTCTTCTGGAACATGAATTTCCAAATCTTCTCTAACTTTTACCTGACAGCCCAAACGCCAGTGATTTTGTTGCTCTTTACGTGTAAAATAGCCAGTTTCGGTCGGCAAGATAGTTCCACCACCTTTAGTAACCTGACATTTGCACATGGCACAGGTTCCACCACCACCACAAGCCGATGGCAAAAATATTTTCTCATTGGCTAAAGTTTGCAGCAAAGTAGAACCAGCCTGAACTTCAATTTCTTTATCCTCGTTAATTTTAATTTTCACAGGTCCCGATTGTACCAGTTTGGCTTTGGCATATAACAATATCCCAACCAGCATCACTGTTATCAACAGGAATATAATAACGCTAAGTGCTATAATAAATCCTAAACTCATATTTTTTTCAATTTATATGTTTAAACCAATTAAATTTTAATACCCATAAAGCCCATAAAGGCAATAGCCATAAGACCTGTAAGTATAAAAGTAATTCCCAATCCTCTGAGCGGAGCAGGAATATGCGAATATTTAATTTTTTCTCTGATTGCTGCAAGTGTTACAATTGCCAACCACCAGCCAATTCCTGAACCAACTGCATAAACCGTTGCTTCACCTATAGTGTGATATTCTCTTTCCTGCATAAATAAAGCTGCTCCTAAGATGGCGCAGTTTACAGCAATTAATGGAAGAAAAATCCCCAATGCATTATAAAGTGGTGGTGAGAATTTCTCTACCAGCATTTCCACCAATTGAACAATAGCTGCAATTACTGCAATAAAAACGATAAAGCTCAGAAAACCCAGATCTACATCTTTGTAACCCTCGCCCAGCCACGACAAAGCACCGGCTTTTAAAAGATAAGTTTCTACAAGCCAGTTTACAGGTACTGTTATTAACAATACAAAAGTTACTGCTACACCAAGTCCCATTGATGTTTTTACGGTTTTTGAAACCGCAAGGTAAGAACACATTCCAAGGAAATATGCAAATATCATATTGTCAATGAAAATGGATCTTACAAATAAATTAAATAAATTTTCCATAGTGTCGGAATATATATTATTAAAGTTTATTTTTCAATTAAATCACGATTTTTACTTCTTTGAATCCAGATAATGGTTCCTACTGTGATTAAAGCCATTGGAGGTAAAATCATCATGCCATTATTTACATAACCAGCCTGATAAAAAGAATCAGGAATTACCTGCATTCCCAATATTTTCCCATATCCCAACAATTCTCTGAAGAAAGAAACTACCACTAGTATCAAACCGTATCCCAATCCATTACCTATTCCATCCAGGAAAGATTGCCAGGGCTTATTGGCCATTGCGAAAGCCTCCAGTCTTCCCATTAAAATACAGTTGGTAATAATTAAGCCTACAAATACCGATAATTTCTTACTAACATCATAAACAAACGCTTTCAACAGCTGGTCAACAATAATAACCAAAGCTGCAATTACTACCAATTGAACTATAATACGTATGCTTGGCGGAATTCCGTTTCGCATTATGGATATAATCAGATTGGAAAATGCGGTAACTATCATAACTGACAAAGCCATAACAATAGCAGGTTTCATTTGAACAGTAACAGCCAAAGCTGAACAAATACCCAAAACCTGAACCGTTATCGGATTGTTGTCGTTAAATGGTCCTTTGAGTAACTTTAAGTTTTGAGCCGAAAACAATGACTCCCTTTTTTTTACTGAAATATTATCACTCATATCGATTATTGTTTTTTATTTTTAGTTAAAAATCCCTGATAGTCTGTAAGACAATCAAATAACATTTTTTCTAAACCTTTACTGGTAATTGTTCCTCCTGAAATGGCATCCACACCGTGCATATCGCCATCTTTGGCACCCCCTTTTACGGTCTGGATTGAAGTAAATTTACCACTTTCGTCAAAAATAACTTTGTTCTGAAACTGTGATTGAAATGCTTTTCCGTCAATTTCGGCACCCAAACCAGGTGTTTCTCCTTTATGGTCAAACATTGAGCCTATTACAGTATTCATATCTGTTTTAAAAGCTATATAACCCCAAATAGGACCCCAAAGACCTTTTCCTCTTAAAGCTACAACAAAAGCTGTATCACCATTGTCCATTTTTGATATATAAACCGGCAACTGACGTTCTTCGGGTTTCTTTTTCAATTCATAGTACAAATCGATATCGAAAGCTTTTACGTTTTCAATTTTTTCACCCTTATTGTTTACAACATAAGTTTCGGTTATATACTTTTTATAAAGTTCTTCTGCATTTTTAACAGTGCTTTCAATGTTTACAGAACTTAGAATATTCTGCATTTTTTCCACTCTTTTGTTATTTTCCTGAAACGGTTTTAGCTGAATAGCTGCAATTGCCAGTGCAATTGCCACAACTACAACCATTACAGAAGAATAAATGAATATATATTTATTACTGAACATTATAATATATTTTTAATTTGTAAATCAATTAACTGCTTTTTTGGCTCTTTTCAAGCGTCTGTTGATATTTGCTTCCACAATGTAATAATCTATTAATGGTGCAAAAGTATTCATCAATAAGATTGCGAGCATCATCCCTTCCGGATATGCAGGATTGAAAACCCTGATCATGATGGCAAAAATACCAAGTATAAAACCATAGATATATTTTCCTTTATTGGTTTGTGATGCAGAAACCGGATCAGTTGCCATAAATACAGCTCCAAATAGAAATCCACCCATAACCAATTGGGTTAATGGATCAACTTTCATATATTCGTTGGCTGCAAACATATTAAATATAAGAGTCATAAAAACGCCTCCCAGTATGGTCGAAAGCATAATTCTCCAGCTACCTATACCTGTGAAAATAAGAATACCTGCACCAATCAGTATGGCTAATTTTGAAGTTTCGCCAATTGAACCGGGTATAAAACCCAGAAACATATCCATAAAGGAAGTATGATCTGCAATATTCTGCCCCCAGTTTCCAAGCGGAGTAGCTCCCGAAAAGCCATCTACAACTCCTTTACCTTCAGTTAGACCTGCAATCCAGATTTTATCGCCTGACATTTGGGCAGGATAGGCAAAGAAAATAAAAGCTCTGGCAATAAGTGCCGGATTAAAAACATTCATTCCGGTTCCACCAAATACCTCTTTTCCAAAGATAACAGCAAATGCAGTTGCAACTGCTAACATCCAAAGAGGAACATCAATAGGCATAATCATTGGAATGAGCATACCTGAAACCAAAAAACCCTCATTTACTTCATGCCCGCGATATTGTGCAAAAATAAATTCAATTCCCAATCCTACAATATATGATACTGCGATTAATGGAATCACTTTAATGGCACCAAAAAGAAAATTGTCAAATATTCCATTGGTTTCGCCAATTGATAGTGAATGTTGGTAACCCACATTCCACATTCCGAAAAGCAAAGCCGGCATCAATGCAATTAAAACTACGCTCATGGTTCTTTTCATGTCGATGCTGTCGCGGATATGACTGCCCTTAAAGGTTACTTTTTTGGGAACATATAAAAAAGTTTCAATTGCATCAAAAGTTGATTGCAATTTTTCATATTTGCCTCCTTTTTCAAAGTTCGGCTTAATTTTATCTAAATAATTTCTTAATGCTTTCATATGTATATTCTTAATTATTTATTTGTACATATGGAACTCGCCATATAAACATCCTCCTGTGTGTGAATATTTTCTGATGGCTCGTTTCATTTATTATATTGTATATGAAATCAACAAATTCTTAACTCATTTCTTTGCGAATCAAATCTAAACCCTTACGAATAATTGACTGAATTTCTGTTTTTGAAGTATCAATAAATTCTACCAAGGCAAAATCTTCTTCATCCACTTCATAAATTCCCAGTTTTTCCATCATATCAATATCTTCTGCCAAAATGGCTTTAATTAATTGCATGGGCATAATATCCATCGGAAGAACCTTTTCGTATTCACCGGTAATTACATAAGCTCTTTCTCCACCATGATAATTGGTATCGAGTTTGTATTTTTTGCCCGGAGTTAACCACGAAAAATATGATTTTGAAAAACTAAATTTATCTAGACCCGGCAAAGCCCAGCCAAAGAATTCGTGAAAATCTCCTTCAGGAATTACTGTTATCTGATGATCATAAAATCCCAGATATCCTTTTCCTGAAATTTTTGAACCGGTTAAGGCATTGCCGCTGATATATCTTAAATTACCTGACTTAACATTATCTTTAACAAAAGCTGAAATGCAAGTGTTTCCGATTGCTTTTGCATATTTGGCATGAAGCAGTTCCGAACCGCTTAAAGCGATTATTTTAGAGGCATCATATTTGCCTTCGTAAAATAATTTGCCGATTAACAAAACATCCTGAGGATTTACATACCAAACAATATCGCCTTTATTTATCGGATCGATATGATGGATTTGAACACCTACATTCCCGGCAGGGTGAGGTCCTGTAAAATAATTGATTACAACATTTTTCGAATTGGTAAATACTTTTGAAGTATTCATTTCGGGATGTAAATTCAGATGAATTTTACCAGAAGTTAATTTTTAAATAGCATCAATTCCTGTTTGAAACAAATCTCCTTTTCCATGTAAAATAAAATCGTAATCAGGCGCAAGAGGAGCTGTGTCGAAACCGGAAATAAAAATTGCTTTTGGCGTATCAGAAGGATTTGCAATAATATTATAAGGACGTTGACGAATATAAGCCCATACTCCGCTATTAAGTATTTTTTCGGTTATCTGCTCTTTATTCAGATCATTAGGATTGGCTTTTCCAAAATCAATAGCTTCCTGATTAGCAGATGCGGTAATCTGAATTTCTTCAATTACACGTTTTTCTCCTCTGACAATTGTTTTAACAGTTCCACTAACGGGAGAGGTAATTTTAATTCTTTCGTCGGTTTTATTGAAAAAAACCGGACTTCCGATTTTTACTTCATCCCCTTCTTTAACTAATAATTTAGGTGCAAACCCATTAAAATCAGATGGTTTTATTGCAAAATCAGTAATTGAACTAAAATCGGTAATTGTTTTTTCCGATTCTCCTTGTAATTGGATGTTTAAACCTCTTTTTATTTTGATTTGTTTCGACATAGTATTAATAATCAATGATTACTAAGTTTATTTATAACGTAATAAATACACTTTCAACCCAAATTACTCATTAGTAAATGAGCAATTGAATGCCGCACGTGCGGCATTGTAATTAAATTATTTTAAATAATTTAAAACAATATCTAAATCGGGGTTAACCTAACTAAATCAATAAGTTCGACTTTTTAAGTCACATATTGATTAATTTAGGTTCAACAAAATCAATATTTTATTGTTGAAGCGGATTAATTATAATACAAATATATATACTTATATTTAATTGGCAAATTTTGTTGTGATTTTAACAACAAGAAATATAAAAAAAAGTTTCTGGGTTTTTATTAAATCAAAAAGAAAAGTTTCTGAGGATTTAGTAAATTTATCTCATGTAAGGCTCTATAGTTTTAAAATGGTATAATTCATTTGCAAAACAATTCCTGTTCGAAAAATGTATACATTCACTACAAATATTTTTTTTTATTCAAATAATTTAGTCTGTTGATAATGTTTGATTAATCCCAAATTGCTCATTAGAAAATGAGCAATTGAATGCCGTACGTGCGGCATTGTAATTAAAATATTTAAAATAATTTAAAACAATAACTAAATCGGGGTTAACCCAACTAAATCAATAAGTTCGACTTTTCAAGTCTCTTATTGATTAATTTGGGTTAATAATTTTATCGAAAATACTTCCGTCAATTGGTTTCGAGTAATTTCCGGGCAATTTTTTATATTTATCTAAAACTTTTTCAAGTTCAGTATCAGTAATAGGTTTGTATATAGAATCAATACCCGATAATGCAAAAACACGGGTAGCAACCTCATCGGTAGCTGTTGTAAATACAATAGCGCTATTTACCGGAGTTGCTTTGAAAATAGAAAAACTTAAATCATCTTCCAGATGTATATCAATAAAAATTAAATCAGGATGTTTGTTTTCTTTAAACCATTTTATTGATTCGTCAACCGATTCCAATTTTGCAATAATTTTAGCATTCCGGTCAATTTCAAGTATCATGTTTTCGAGTCTGCGTGCTGCAAAAAATTCATCTTCTATTATTACAATATTCATTATTATTGTATCAGTTTGTTTATTTAATTGTTAATCAATGGTATTTTTGCAATAAATTCCATTTCTGTTTTTATAAATTCAGGTTCGCCCAATTGAAGCAACTTATAACGATTCCTGATATTTTGCAATCCAACCCCTGTTGAAATTATCTGGGTTTTTCGTTCTTGCAGATTATTTATGATGTTTAGTTTGTTATCAGAATCAATAAAGATGTCGATTTTTAGCTTTGATAATTTCGACATGGTATTATGCTTAATAGCATTTTCAATAAGCAATTGCATTGCCAGAGGAATAATTTTTTCGTCAAGTTTATCATCAGAAATGCGGATATTCACTTTAAGTTTATCTAAAAATCGTATATCAAGCAGGAAGATATATGCTTTCAGAAAGTCGAGTTCTGTTTTAAGACTTACAAGTTCATTGTCTTTATTTTCCAAAACATAACGATAAACCAATGAAAGTCTTTCTGAAAATTTCTCGGCCAAATCGGGTTCTATTTTAATAAGCGATGTAAGTACATTGAGGCTATTAAACAAAAAATGCGGATTTACCTGTTGTTTCAATACCTCAAACTGCGATTGTAAATTTTCTTTTTGTAATTTAATAAGTTGGGTTCTTGTTTCTGCCAATTTCTGTGAATTCTCATTTACCCGGTTTTCTAAGTCTTTATTTAATAATTCCAGTTTATCTTTTGCAATCTGCAATTCCTTTTCTATCTGCAGTCTTTCGGTAATATCGCGGGTAATAATAAATGCCGAAGGCTTTGAATTGTATTCTGTTGTACGGGCATTTATTTCAATTGTTATAATCTTGTTGTCTTTGCGAATAAGTCTGCTGCGGTAAAGCGCCTGAAAATCTTCTCCTGCCATGCGTCTATTGTGATAATTTATCATTACTTCCCTGTCATCAGGATGCACAAAATCGAGATATGATTTTCCGGCTAATTCTTCTTTTGTATATTGAATCATATCGCAGAAAGCTTTATTGATAAACATAAAATAACCAAGTTGTGTAATTACAATCCCATCAAGTGCTTTTTCGATGAGTGTACGGTATTTTTCTTCACTTTCGCGAAGCGCCTCCTGATTCTGAACACGTTCCGTAATATCTCTTGAAGTAACAATCTGTATCTTTTTTTCATTTAAAAAGGTGAAACCGGCACTTAACTCCACAGGAAAAATCTCTCCGTTTTTTTTACGATGAAATCTTAAGCGTACTAAAGTTTCGTTGTTTTGGGTGGCTATGCTTGTTTTTTCAGGTTCGGCAGAAACATCGGTGTTTTTCATTATAAGAAATTCATCTTTTGAAAAACCATAAATTCGGCTTGCAGCGGGATTTGTATCAAGTATCTGTCCTGAATGGGCATCTATCATAAAAATAGCATCCGATTCGGCTTCGAAAAGCAATCTGTATTTTTCCTCACTTTCTTTAATTACCATCTGCATGCGTTTGCTATCGGTAATATCATGCGAAGTAAAAAAACTTGCCCAGATGCCATTATACAAAATCATAGAGGATGAAGTTTCACATTCTCTTACTTTCCCATCTTTCGTAAGCATTTTAAAAACTTCGTTAATCGTTGAAAAATCCTGATTTTGTCTTTTTTCTCCTATTTTCAAGGCTTTTTCATATTCATCGGGATGTAATGTGGCCACAGAAGGCATATTATACAGTTCTTCTCTCGTATAACCTAACATATTACAATAAGTATCGTTGGCAAACAGTATTTTATTATCGCGGATAATTGTTATTCCGTCCTGAGAATTTTCTACCAGCGTTTTGTATTTGTTTTCACTTTCGCGAAGTGCATTTTCCATTGCAATACGATCCGTCAGGTCGATAATAATCCCTCTATTCCCAATTACTTTTTCATTTGAATAAATAGCTGACGAAAATATCATAACAGGAAAACGTTCTCCGTTTGTTTTTAAAGCTGTATATAAATTGCCTCGCGAAAGCATATTTTCTGAATTGGTTTTTCTCAGATTTTCCTTCATCCTTTCATGGTCTTCGGGAGCGATTAGAGAAAATGCTGAAATATTATTTTTAATACTTTCAATAATAAATCTTTGTTTGCCATCTTGGTTCAAGAAAGTAAGAATTGCATTTTGGTCGAACTCAAATATAGTTTGAGGCAGCAAATCAGCTAAATCACGAAAACGAGCAACACTTTGTTCCAAATCCTTTTGTAATTTCTCCCGTTCGGTTACATCACGCATAGTTACAAAAGAAGCATTTTCTCCATCTATCTGAACGGTTGCTGCATTTAATTCTGCTATAAAAAAAGAACCATCCTTGCGTACAAATCTTGCATTATATGCCAGATTATCAATCTCGCCCCGCATACGTTTGTAATGCATCTCAAATATCCATTCTTTATCATCGGGCAAAACAAGGTCTTCGGGTTTCTTTGTTAACATTTCTTCGGTTGTATAGCCAAAAAGCCTGCAAAACGACTGATTAAACAGTATAATCTGAGAATTTTTGGTTATAGCTACTCCTTCCAATGAACTTTCGATAAGTGTACGGTATAATTTTTCACTTTCGCTGAGGGCTGTTTCTGTTTTTTTATGCTCAGTAATATCCTGTTGAATAATAATATAACTTTCAATATTTCCTTCACTGTCTCTGTATGGCGAAGCAATGGTATTTGCCCAGTAAGTTTCACCGCTTTTATGATAAGTAAGCAGTTCGCCCTGCCATCTTTCGCCACGGGCAAGCGATTCAGAAAGTGCTTTGCGTGAATCTGGTATTTCACCTTTGTACAAGGTTTCCTTTATATTTTTATTTAATAATTCTTCTTTTGTATAGCCTGTTAGTTTTGTAAAATAAGGATTTATGTATTCGAAATTGAGATTTTTATCAATGATATATACAGCTCCCGGTGCTTGTTCCAACACCTCGAGATATTTATTCATAGAGTTGTTTTGCTTTTCTGAATTTTCAATATTACTCATTGTTTCCATTTTTTAACTGATAGTAAAAAATACAGGTTTGTGCCTGATTATTTAAGAACTATATTACTGTTCAAACAATGCAAAATTACATTATTAATTTTTTTTTAATACTAATTTTAATTCTGTTTACCCATATTTCTCATGCCTTAATTAAAATGAATTCTGAAATTTAAACCAATGCAAAGGATTCTGCTTTTGAAACCGGTTTCTCAACTATTTTTCTGAGCTGATTCAAATTGAGTGAAGTAGGAAAGCCTTCTTTGTCCCAATGTTTTTTACAGCCACAATAATTAAGAAAAACACATTGTGAAGAAATATTGAGCCTTTTCATTTCGTAACCGCCTGTAATAAGATTTAATACGCAGGCAACTCCAATAAGGCTGGTATCCTGACAATCTTTCCATTTTACCAGAAATTTTGAAAAATCTGATGAGTGTGGAATAAGATAGGATGTAATTCCGAGTTTTTTCATTTCGGATGATACCTTGCCAATATTACATTCGTCTGAACAGCTTGTGCAAACCAATTCTTTGCCGTCTGACTTCGCATTACAGAATGTTGCCGGTTGTTTACGCATGCAGGTAGGAAGCAGTACAATTTTTTTACTGGTTTTTATAAAGTTTTTCTTTAATTCACGATTCAGAATTTCGGCTGCAAACATATTGAGAAAATACTCGTCCCGGCTTCGGTTTACAAAAAAATAATCTTCCCTGTATTTATAATCCGTCTTTGATTTCTGATGAAATTCTGCTAAATTCTCAACATATATACCAAGTGTATAATTTGCCTCTTCTGTAAATTTCTCAGCTAATCGAATGGCTTTTTTAATAAATGCTGAAAGATAATCCGCATTTTTTAACATGCAGAAAGCTTTCCAGTTTTTAAGCCTAAGAACCTCCTCATTAAACTCACCGCTAGCACTCAGCCAGTTTAAGAGACTATTTAGTCCATGATAGTTATATGATTCAGAAATATTCTGCCTGTGTTTTTCGAGAAGCAGGTAAGCAAGGCAACCCCTTAACTTATCAATTTTTGCTTTGTATTGAGGAAACTTCTTACGCTGTATATAAAGTACTTTCAACAGGTTTTTAGCTATATTTTTGGTTGCTGATGCGTTTCCGGAATAATTCCACCAATATATTCCAATCATCAGAAATTCAAGAAGATATTCGTTTTGTGAACGTAAAGTTTCTATTCTTTCTTTTTCAATAAAAGTACGAAAGTCATTTACAAAGCTTTCGGTTTCCGCATCTGTTTTGCTCAGTATTGAATCAGTAAAACTGCCCAAATCTGCATAAAAACTACCCGTATTTCCCTGAAAATTATTCAATGTATAGGTAATACTTTTTGACATCTGTTTATTTTTTCTGCAAAAATACCCTGATAAAAAAACGTATGCAAAAACAATACTTCAAACATTTGAAAATCAAATCTGATTGACGGATTTTAACCTATGAATGAAATCAGCCTTGCTAAAAAGCTGTAAATTCTTTATCATTTATATAAACTATCGTAGAAATATTTTTTAAAAAATCTGATCTTTGTATATGTGATCTTTGCTTTTTTGTTTTAGCTGATGGTTAAACAGATTTTTTATACGGTAATAGATCTCCAAACCTATTTAAACGATTGTAAATCATGAAGTTTTTTATACAATCCGTTTTGAGCTATTAATTCATGATGTTTGCCTCTTTCAACAATTTTTCCATGATTCATCACAATAATTTCGTCCATATTATAAATTGTAGATAGTCGATGTGCTATAGCAATTGTTGTTCTTCCTTTCATTATTTTCTCCAGAGCATCCTGTACCAAGCGTTCTGACTCTGTGTCTAATGCAGATGTGGCTTCATCCAAAATCAGTATTGGAGGATTTTTTAGCACTGCTCTGGCAATATTTAACCTTTGGCGCTGTCCTCCTGATAATAAACTTCCGCTATCGCCTATAAATGTATGATATCCATTTTCCATCCGTATAATAAATTCATGTGCATTGGCAATTTTGGCAGCTTCTATCACACTATCTTCTGTTACATTTTCTTTTCCAAAGGCAATATTGTTGAAAACGGTGTCATTAAACAATATACACTCTTGTGATACGATGCCGGTTAATTTTCTTAGCGATTCAATCTCAATTGTTTTAATTGGAATTTCATCAATTAAAATATTTCCTCCTTTGGTATCATAAAATCTGGGAATCAGGTCAACAAGAGTGGTTTTACCTGCTCCCGATGGACCAACTATTGCAATTGATTGTCCTTTTTTTATTTCCAGATTGATATTTTGTAATACAATTTTGTCGTTATCATAATAAAAATCAAGATTTTCGAATCGGATACTTTCGTTAAAATCAGGCTTTATAATAGCCTGTGGATGTTCTTCTATTATTTCTTTTGCATCAAATATATATTTGATACGTTCGATGCTTGCCTTCCCTTTTTTAATCTGGTAATTTGCTGTTGTCAGGCTTTTTGCCGGGTTTATAATATTGATAAACAATACCAGGTACAAAAAGAAAGAGGCTCCATCCAAACTCGAATTCTTACTGATAATGAGGCTGCCTCCATATAAAAAAGTTGCTATAACGATTGTAGTCCCAAGTACTTCACTTAAAGGGGATGCCAAATCGGTACGACGATAAATTATATTTTTGATATTGGTAAAAATCTCATTATTCTTTTTAAACCTATCATTTGAAAAATCTATTGCATTATAGGCTTTAATTATTCTTAAACCGCTGATACTCTCTTCAATTATCGAAAGAATATTTCCTTGTTTTATCTGTAATTTGCTGGCAGTTTTTTTTAAAACTTTTGATATTCTGCTTATTATAAATGCTCCAATGGGTAATAAAATTAGTACAAAGAGTGTTAGTTTATAATTGATAATAAAAAGCGCCATCAAATAAAAAACGATTGTAATTGATTGGATAAAAACTGCTTGCAATGGTTTTAATATTGATTCGTCCAATTCCTGAACGTCGTTGCTTGCTCTGGAAATGATATCTCCCTTTTTGTGAAATCTATAGAAACTGATGGGTAAAATTAATAATTTGTGATATAAATCATTGCGAACATTATATAAAATCCCGTTTCGGACAGGTGCAAGAATATATGATGACAAATAAGTGAGTAAATTCTTTACAAAAAACAGTAGCATTGCTCCTAACGAAATGTAAAGCAATGCTTTGCTCTTCCCTTCAACTCGGATAATCTCTGTAAATAAAAAATTTAAGTAATCTGCAATTATCTTCTGATTAAATGAAAATGATTCAGGTTTGGCTACTGCCTGAATCTTGTCAAATAAAAGTTGAAGAAAAAGATATAAGGTAGAAAATGTTAATACAGAAAATATTACAGCCAAAAAACTAAATAAAATACTTACAATTATTTTAAGTATATGTTTGTAAATGTATTTGTTAACAAAGTCCAGCTTAAACATTGATTTTTATTTGATTAGATGCCCACATAATTTTGTGGAGTTATTTTCTTTAATTCTGCTTTTATATTATTATCTACATTAAGTGTATCAATAAAACTTGAAATTGTTGATTGAGTTACTTTTTCGTTTACCCTTGTTAGTGCTTTTAGTGCTTCATAAGGATTTGGATAGGATTCTCTTCTGAGTATTGTTTGTATAGCTTCTGCAACTACAGCCCAGTTGTTTTCCAAATCTTTTTCTAATGACGCTCGATTTAAAATCAATTTATTTAAACCTTTTTTTATTGATTTTAATGCAATTAAGCTATGAGCCACAGGCACTCCGATATTTCGGCTAACTGTTGAATCTGTGAGGTCGCGTTGCAGACGAGAAATGGGTAGTTTGGCCGATAAATGTTCAAAAACAGCATTTGCCAGTCCCAGATTTCCTTCGGCATTTTCAAAATCTATCGGATTTACTTTATGCGGCATGGCCGAAGAACCAACTTCACCATCTTTAAGTTTTTGTTTGAAATAATCCATAGAAACATAAGTCCATATATCGCGGCATAAGTCAATTAAAATGGTATTTATCCGCTTTAGGTTATCGAACAAAGCAGCCATATTGTCGTAATGTTCTATCTGAGTAGTTGTTTGCGAGCGGTTTAAACCCAATATATCATTTACAAAATGATTTCCGAAGTTTACCCAATTTATTTCGGGATATGCCACATGGTGTGCATTAAAATTGCCGGTAGCACCTCCGAATTTTGCTGAATAAGGTATGTTTTTAAGTGTGTCAAACTGTACTTCCAATCTTTCGGCAAAAACCTGAATTTCTTTTCCCAATATGGTTGGCGAAGCGGGCTGTCCGTGTGTACGGGCAAGCATTGGAACATTATTCCATTCAGCTGCAAGGGTTTTGAGTATTGTAATAATTTCTGAAATATGCATGTAAAAAACATTTGTATTGGCATCTTTTATCGAAAGTGGTTGAGCTGTATTGTTGATATCCTGAGATGTTAATCCGAAATGTATGAATTCTTTATAGTTTTCTATTTTAAATAGATCAAATTTTTGTTTTATAAAATATTCAACTGCTTTTACATCGTGATTGGTAGTCTTTTCAATTTCTTTTACTATAAAAGCATCTTCTTCTGTAAAATTCTGATATACGGTGCGTAATTCAGAATAATGATTCTTGTCAAAAGATTTAAGCTGAGGTAAAGGTAATTCGCATAATGCAATAAAATATTCAATTTCGACTAATACCCTGTATTTTATAAGCGATTTCTCTGAATAAAAATCAGAAAGTTCTTGAGTTTGTTTGTGATATCGGCCATCTATCGGAGAAATTGCATTTAATGAAAATAATTCGCTCATTGAAAAGATTTTATAATTGATTAAAAATTTTTACAAAAATAGTGATTTTAGCAATAAATATTAGTATAAAATAAGTTATCGCTGGTATTTTGCTTTTTTATAATTTTGTGAAAAAAATCAAATGTCATTCAAATCGCTTTTATATGATAGCAGCAGAGCTGTTATTGATATTGGAGTTGTCACAATAGAGGGAAAGCCCGAATTATTTGCAGATGCATTTAATTTGTGTAAAGAAAAATATCCGGTTTCGATGCGGGCTGCCCGTGTTGTTCAGTTGTATATTGAAAAGTATCCCGTAAAAATTCTTCCGATTTTGCCCGAAGTACTTGATGAATTACTTATTACGAAAGTAGATGGGGTAAAACGTAGTTTTCTGAAAATTTTATTTCTTTCCTCGTCAATTATAAATCTCGAAAAATCGGGATTATTGCTCGATAAATGTTTGTTTTGGTTAATGTCAGACAAAGAACCCATTGCTGTAAGAGCATATTGTATTGATATTTTGGTAAAATTTGCTTTGGAAGAACCCGAATTAAAACATGAAATCAGATTGGCAATTGAGAATCTTCCTTTCGATGAATATCCGAGTTTGAAATCAAGATGCCGTAAAGCTTTAAAAGCACTTATACCGACTGACAGCAGGACTTAGAATTTTTATAGGTATGGATATTTCTTTGCGGGAAAAAAAGTCGGAAGACCGATACTTCGACAAGCTCAGTAACCTGAGACCAAAGAATAAAATGTAAAAATTGATGATGTAAATTGATGATGGTAAATGTTTGTACCTCTGCGTAAATCTTGGCGTTCTTTGCAGTTAAAAAAAAGTTTGAAGACCGAAGTATGACGTTGTGCTTCGATTATAGAAAATTGAGTAATTGAATAACTAAATAATTGAGTAATTGAAACATTCATTATTCCTCATTCCTCATTAAAAAATACCCCGATTTTTACCCCTTTTTCCAACTAGTAAAAAAACATATGCGACTTTCTTCATATGAAAAGTGATTTTTTTTACTGTTTTTTTATCTCTGTAAATATTTTATAATGTGGTATTTGCAACTTCGAGTGAAAAAAATTACTCAAATTAACAATTTTTTTTTGCCATATTTTCGAGTTTTGTACATAGTATAATAGAAAGATGTTTTAATATCACATTTTTTTAACGAAAAAAAACAATAAAAATTTATGAGAAAATCTATTAATTTAAAACTCAAAAAAGCCCGAACGATAAATTCGGATGATTTTTTATTTAGCATCAGTTTATCAAATTCAGCTATGATAAATATGAGCATATTGTCAATTAAAAGATTTGTTAACCTTAAAACCCAATACTAAAACCCACCCGATAAAAGCAAACCTATATGAATACCTTCGTTTATAATCTCTTATATGAGTGCGATGCATATTATACATGTATTGATGCTATTGCTATACTTGTAAGTAAGCTGTGCAAATGCACTGATAGCTTAATTTTTAGAGATTATATCATGTTTTCCTGCCAGCTAAATTTGGTTTTATTTTCTCAATCGATTATTAATTACTTTTTCAAACTTAGATTGAAAATAAAATTAAATACTGCTTTTCTTTCTTATGTATCATTTTTACCGGAAACTGTTTTTTGTTTTGCTTTAAAATTAAGTACAGTATTTGATAAATTTGATATAATTACCATGAAAAATATCATGAAATTAAGGATATTGCTACCTATGTATGCTGTTAATAAGCATTTTCCCTGCGTTTTTGCCCAATGCCGCATTCAACAATATACTAATAACACAGGTAAACGATATATGAAGCTGCTTACAATATATCAAAAACCTGTGGAAAATAGCTTTGCTGATGCTCATCACAGGCATTTTACCAAGGAAAACTACCTATTAACAACATTACAATATATACTTTACCAAGGTAAACAAGCTATTGACAGCTCAACAATAGCATATTTACCCTGGGAAACTACCTATTGTCAGTCTCACTATAGCTATTTTACCGAGGTAATCGGGCTATTGTCAGCTAAGGCATATAGCAATTACCTGCGAAAAACAGCTATTTATTATTCAAACAGATGGCAAAGCCTTTGTATATCGGGTTTAGCTTGCCATATTATATTGCAAAAACCTGATATTTTAGTAAATAAAATTTATAATTAAAAGTAAGAAAGGAATTACTATGCCTACTAATTTCGAAAATTTAGCCAATAATCCATTAGATGGCGTATTGGTAAGTATAAACAGACGCTTAAGATACACCGATATTAATATCGAGCGTATGATCAAAAACAATCAGGGCGGTATTTATGATATTTTGGTTGAACATACAAAAAATTGTCGCAATGCTTATGCACTCAATCAGAAAGAAGAAGAAAGCGGCGAATCAATCAGAATAGCCTATACAGCCGAACTTCAAAAGTCGGTTGAAGAGTTTAAGGACAATATGCGGAAAATTGAGAAATATCTGTCGTATAAGCACGGCAATACTTCTCTTATTTATCTGGAGCTTTTTGCCCACGGATTGTCGCAATACACCAAAGCATTGCTTTTGGAAATTGCCAAACTGATAAATAAAGCATGTGAATTTACGGCAAAATACAGTGCCGAACTAAGCGGTGAAAACTTTGAAACATTGTTTAACGAAAATATGCAACGTTTCGATACAGCTTTTAAGCAACAACAACAGGCACAGGGCGATGTAACAAACCGCAAATCGCTTAAAGAAATGCTGTGGATCAATCTGAAAAAGCAATTGTATATCAATATGCTTACAATCATTATTAATAATCCCGATAATCCGAAACTCATGCTTTCGTATTTTGAGGATAAAATAATGCGTTTTCGCAAACATAAAGATGACGGCAGCACAGCCGATACTTACAAACTAATCGTAGCCGCCGCAAGCAGCAAGGTAGCCGACATCAGTTTTTCTGTTGACGATACCATTTTGATAATAAACAACGGCTATGTGCCCATATTTTATTACGCAGCAGCCACTGCCGATGCAGCCCAGCCGGCTCAGCTCAGCGAAATAGCCATTGGCGACGAAGCTGAAGTAAAGGCTACTCAGTTGGGAGCACCAGCCAATAAATTTCTGATTTTGGTAAACAAAGATGCAAATCTGGAAGCAGAAGCTGAAATAGCACTTATATAGTAAATAAGTTATCGGGTTATTTAGTAAAATTACTCAGCAGCTCAATAACTGAATAACTGATTAAATGAATAACAGTGTAACTGATTAGATACATGAACTACAAAGCACAAAAAGAAGAATATAGCACTATCATGGTTCCTCTCCTTTTAGGAGAGGCGGAGGTGAGGTCAGTTCTTTGCGGTTTAAAACTATAAAGAATAAAGAAAACCGGAACAAAGCAGGGTTTGCAACCCGATGCTGCATAAGAAGTAGGCAATAAAAAAGCCCCCTTTTAATAAATCCGGTAATAAAAATTGTGTGAGAGCAATCGTAATAAAACAAGAAAAATTAAAAAAGAGGCATTGCAAAAGTATTATAAATAAAAACCGATAGCATCTAATTCTAAGTTAATTAGCTGCACAAAACTGTTAAGCCCGCAGGCTGGGTTTTCAGCTTTGGTTTGCCAGCGGCTGCTGCAAGGCAGCCCGCTGGCAAACCAATTAAAATTAACCTTTTTAAATTTTATTGGCAGCAGCATCACAAAAAAAACAATAAACCGCTGTTTGCTGATTACAAAAAAAATAATATTTATGCAAAAAAAAAAAAGAATATTGAACAGAACAATATTAAAACAATTAAGTCTGCTTTGCTTAATAATAGCAATGGCAGCAATTTACAAACCTGTAAAGGCTCAGAATACTCATCCGAGTATTGGGGGTTATAATGTATATTACGGACATTTACACAATCATTCTGATGCTTCGGATGAAGTTTATAGTACACCATCGTCTCAATATTTATATGCAAAGAATACTGCTCAATTGGATTTTTTTGGTTTGGCAAATCATGATCATGATGATAATTTTACATTAGCTAAATGGAATATAATTAAAAGCACTGCAGATCTTTATAATCAGAATGGTGTTTTCACGACTTTTTATGGTTTTGAGTGGTCATCAACTTATTTGTACGGACATATAGCAGTAATTAATACCGCTGATTATTGCTATTCAAAATCTTCAATTCATACAGAAGCACCAATTGTTTCAAATTTCAATGATTTAATGATCTGGTTAAGTAATCGTTCTAATGGTGTAGCTTTTTTAAATCATCCGGGAGCCTTTGCCCCTCAGGTTGCAGGTAGTAATTACGAGTTTAGTAATGGAACTGCAAATGGTCATTTTAAATCAGCACCTTCAAACCAGATAGTGGGTATGGAGTTATGGAATAAAACAAATTATTTTGATAATTATTATGATAATCAAAATAAACTAGGTTTTAATACAACTGATAATAAAGGTTATTATGATGAAGCTCTGGCTAGAGGATGGAAAATAGGAGCCATGGGCTCACTCGACAATCATGCTCAAACATGGAGTCTTGGTAGTAATCAGGCAAGAATGGCTATTCTGGCAAATAATTTAACCCGAGCCGATTTATTAGCTGCAATACAGGCAAAAAGGTTTTATTCTACTGAAGATGCGAATCTTGCTCTTTCTTTTAAAATAGGTGGTCAGGAAATGGGGTCAAGTATTACTACTCCTGGGTCAAAGAGCGTTAATGTCATAGTTAGTGATGGTAATAGTAATGATACTTTTTTTAAAATAATTCTTCATAAAGGCAGTTTTTCAACAGATCCTAATATTAATACTCCAAATATAACTCATCAATATACATGGACTTCGACTTCGATTATACCTAACCAAGCTTGCTCTACATCTGTAGAAGCAGTTGCAGGTGATTATTACTATGTAGAAGTTATACAAGATGATGGTAATAGAGCAATATCATCTCCTATCTGGATAACAGGGAATCTACCGCCTACTTGCACAATAACTACCCCGTTATCAGGATCTGAATTTAATGCACCGGCAAGCATTACGCTAAATGCTTATGCTGCTGATCCGGATAATACAATTACTCAGGTTGAGTTTTATATGGATAATCAAACTACTCCAATAGCAACAGTTAATAATTCTCCATATTCTTATACATTGAATAATGTAGCTGCAGGTACATACAATATTACAGCTAAAGCTATAAGTGATAATAATATATCAACCCTATCATCTCCTATAAGTATTACTATTTATCCGCAAGGCACAATTCAAAAAGAAATATCAATAATGTATAATATTGACGATGTAGAAGAAAAATCCGGAATCTTAGTTAATGGTTCTAATGATACAGAACTTGGATATGATGGTAATAACGCACAGACAGTAGGTTTAAGATTCAGGAATTTAGGAATACCTCAAGGCGCAGATATTATTTCAGCAAAAATACAATTTACAAGTGATGATAATAATATAAGTACCGACCCAACTAGTCTTGTCATTAAAGGTCATAATTCAGGTAATTCACTCGAATTTAGCTCTTCAAATATTGTTTCCACAAGAATTTTAACAGACGCAGGAGTTCAATGGAATAATATACCTCAATGGAACACTACTAGCAAAGCTGGAGAAGATGAGCTTACACCAGAGTTGAAAAGTATTGTGCAGGAAATTGTTAATCGTACAGATTTTAATACATCAAGTGCAATATCATTTGTAATAACTGGTACAGGATGTCGTAATGCTGAAGAATTTTATGATCTTCCAAATAAAGCACCTAAACTTATTATTTATTACTCTCCTAATACTGCTAACACACCACCAAGCTGTTCGATAAGTAGCCCTGCTACTGGAGCATCATTTAATAAAAATGATAATGTTGTTATAGAAGCACAAGTTAATAATGCTACTTCAATTTCAAAAGTTGAATTCTATAATGGGAGTGTATTATTAGGTGAAGATATAAGTTCTCCTTATTCTTTTACATGGCAAAGTGTTAACAGCGGATTTTATAATATTAAGGCTAAAGCTTATTATAATACAACAGAAATATTAACATCAGCAAATGTTGCCATTAGTGTATGCGAATCTATGTCAAAAAGAATAATTGCAGATATTGATGATGTTGAGTTAATTGTAAGTAGCAACTATTTTTATACAACAAGTTCAGATATTGAACTAGCAGATGAAATAGATGGGACTGCGGTTAACCCCCAAAAAATAGGGTTAAGGTATACAGAGTTAGGAATTCCACAAGGTGCAATAATAAAAGAAGCTTATATACAATTTACATGTAAATATGCAAGTACTATAGGTAATAATGCCAGTGTTACTATAAGAGGACACGCATCTGATAATTCGCCACTATTTAGCACTAATACTGATTTCAATTCCAGGTTAAATAGTTTGACAACACAATCAGTTGCATGGAATGATATTCCTCAATGGAGTGCAGGAGAAGCCACACTTGCACAAAAAACTCCGGATTTAAAGGGCGTAGTACAGGAAATTGTTAACCGTAGTGGATTTAACGCTTCAAGCGCAATATCATTCATTATTACAGGTTCAGGCACCCGAAATGCATATTCTTTTTTTGGTAATGCAAATTTTGCACCAAATCTTATAATTAAATATGTACCCAATCCAACATCTTCAAACAAATCAATACAAGCGTGGATGTATCCAGGTTATACTGACAATATTGCAACAATAAATGCTGAATCTGAGTTTAACGATGGGAGAACAATAGATGTAATTAAACCACAATATTTAGCTTTGAATGATGATGGATTTTTAGAAGATATTCATGAGATAGCTTCAAGTCTGGAAGAAACAGTTAATGCTTATTCATCAGCAAATGTTGATTTTCTGTTTAATAATCAAAATCCAGTTCTTGCGGGAAATTTTAATGGGTATATTACAATATCGGGTAGCGGTTCCAAATTATACAATCTTTTAAGTAATCAACAGAAAATTGATGATTTTGTAAATTATATAAAAGATTATTTGTCAAATACAGGACAGTTTAGTGGTTCAAATTCGCATCCATATATTACAAACTTCAAAGGTATTGAGTTGGATTTAGAAAGTCCTACCGATGGCTGGTCTTATCCCACAACTAATTCAAATTATGATAAATTAAAAATTTTGATTAATCAATTAGGAAATGTTTTAAAAAACCAAATGACTCCAAGTAGAGAACTTATTGTTACTTTACCTTCTGGCCTTAATTTTGATTGGTTTGCAACAAATGCAAATTATAACTATTTATGTATTATGGCCTATGATAATGGTACTATTGGTGGTCCTCTTGCACCTAATAGTTGGGTAGAAGGAATTATTGATGATGTTATTGCAGATGTTGGTATTAGCAATATCAATAAAATTATAATCGGGATGCCTTCTTATGGATATCATCATAATGCATCTGATGTTTTTATTCAAGATTGCAAACAAAAATCTGCAAATACCTTAGGATATAATATTTATACCAATCCAAGAGATCCTAATTCGTTTGAAAGATATTTTGAGAACAACACTGAAAATTCGATTAATAATAAATGGTATTATCAGGATGCAATAGGAATGTCCGAAAAAGTTGAATTTATTAGATCTAAGGGTATTAAACATGTTTCTGTATGGAGTTTGGGCGGCAATACATGGTTTAACAAAATGGATGATTATTATAAACTATATGCTACTAGTGTTACATCAAATTCTGGTTGGACAAATCCCGAAAATGCCTTAACTAATGACAATACTATAACGAAACCTACTGCTATAAATGATTTTGTAGTTTTTAATGTAAATTCTATAACAAATCAAACTCCTGCATCTTTAAAAGGTTTAGAAGTTTTTGTTTTGTGTCATTCTTCAATAGATAATAATATTGCAAGTAAAATAAAAGTAGAAATATCAAATGACAATGGGTTAACATGGAAAACAGCACCTACTGATTCATATATCGAAATTTATTCACATCATGATGTAATAAAACTAATTGGAAGTGATAATACTAATTGGGGAATTTCAGTTCTACAACAGAGTAGCTTACAAGTTAAACTTACCTATTTGAGTGGTCCAATTCCTAGTATTAATGCAATTTCTGTGAAACCACATTTTAATTATAAGGAATTAAATGTAAAACTATTTTTGGAAGGCTTTTACAATAGCACAACTGAACAAATGAATCAGGTTATGAATGAAACAGGTCCTCAATTTAATACTGGTATTTGTGACAAAATTACTTTACAAATTGTTGAACAGAATGCTCCTTATAATGTTGCATTTACAGCACAAGATGTAGATATTTCGACAGATGGGGAAATAAAAGTATATAATATCCCTAATTATATATCAGGTAATTATTATATTGTAGCAAAGCATCGTAACCATTTAGAAACTTGGAGTGGTATGCCTGTTTCATTTAATAATTATTCTACTACTTATAATTTTACAGATGGACTAACCAAAGCCTTAGGGAGCAATCAAAAGCAGTTTGGAACAGGACAATGTGCCTTATATGTAGGAGATGTTAATCAGGATGGTGCTGTGGATAGCAATGATATGGGTGCTATGGATAACGCCATATATAATCTAGTAACGGGATATGATGTAACAGATTTAAATGGAGATGGAGGTACAGATAGCAATGATTCTGGATTTGTAGACAATAATAGTTTTAATTTAGTTAGTAAAATTTGTCCATAATTTCATTAAAATTTCTATAGGATTAAATGAGAAAGGCTGTCTAAAAAATTTCCAAAAGACAATTTCTTTAAAAAATAACTGTAGAATAATCATTAATTTTGTGAGCAGAAATAGCTTTTACTATTTCTGCTCACTTTTATTATTTAACGTATGAAAAAAGCAGTAATCGTATTAATTTTAATAATATTTTCGAATATACTTTATGCCCAAGGTGTTTACTTTAACAATGTATATACATTGAATAACAATGAATCGTGGGGTGGTTCCAATATTATCTATAATAATGAAGACAGTACATATTCTGCTACTGCTTCAGCCACTGATTCGGTCGGCAAGATATGTATAATTTTCTGCAAATTCGATTATAATGGCAACCTAATTATGAAAAAGTATTTTAACGATGGACTTAATTTTTATTATTCAGGACATCCGGGTAATTTCCAAAAAGTATGGGATGGCGGCTTTATAGTATGCAGTGCCAAAGAAGATACAAATGGATACGCAAGTGCTTTTCTGCTTAAAGTTGATAAGGATTTTAATACTGAATTTTTCAAAGAATTTGAAGATACCAGTTTTAATCATTTTGCAGATTTACAAAACTGTAAAATTACAAAAGATAAAAATTTTATTTTAGCAGGCACAATACAAGGGACGGGGATACATGATCAGGATGTTCTATTTGTAAAGACAGATAGCTTGGGTAATCAATTAATCAGAAAAACATATAATCTGGGAGCTATTGATAATGCCAGTAGTATGTCTCGTCCTAAAAAAAGTTGACATTTTTTATTAATACTGATATAAGTTTACAAAATCATTTTCGGGTAATGATGAGCCAGCAGATTGTTCTGCCTCAAACAGTGAGGGCTCAATGC
>JAHEYQ010000101.1 GCA_023251515.1 Bacteroidales bacterium | reverse complement strand
ATAAATTGGGCAATTATTAATGGTGAAACAGAAACTGGAATTACTACTTTTTTTCTGAATGAAAAAATTGATGAAGGAAAAATAATTTTCAACGAAAAAATTGCAATAGAAAAAGATGAAACATTTGGGGAACTTTATAACAAAATGAAAATTGCAGGAGCTGAATTACTTACAAAAACAGTTGATGCAATTTTCAAAAATGATTTTGAAGCAACCGATCAGAATATTTTATTAAATGATATTAAAAAAATTAATAAAGCACCCAAAATTTCAAAAAACGATTGCAAAATTAATTGGAATAACAATGCATCAGATATAATAAACAAAATCAGAGGATTAAATCCAATACCTTCAGCATTTACAATTTTTTCAAATGATAATAATCCAGAACTCTATTTAAAAATTCATATTGCTAATGCCGAACAAATATCACATAATCATTATATTGGAGAAATTATTACTGACAATAAAACTATTCTAAAGATTGCAGTGAAAGATGGCTATGTATATTTAGATGAAATTCAGATTGCAGGAAAAAATAAAGTAAAAATTGAAGATTTTTTAAGAGGTTATCATATTAATCATAATTGGAAAATACAATTAACATAGAAAAAAAAGAGCTTAAAGAGCTATGTTTTGAGGGTTTTGAAAAAAAGTTATCAACAAAATGCCTATTTTATTAACATTTTTGTTTTTTTTTTGCTAAAACACTTGACAATGTTATTTTTTTAATTATATTTGTAGCGTTAATAACTAAATAATTAATTATCATTTAAATTTTTACACAATGAATAAGGCTGAATTAATCGATGCCATGGCAGCTGAGTCTGGAATGACTAAAGTTGACCTTAAAAAAGCACTGGATGCTTTTATTGTTTCTGCTACAAAATCTTTGAAAAAAGGCGATAGAGTAGCATTAGTTGGATTTGGTTCTTTTAATGTAGTTAAAAGAGCTGCTCGTAAAGGGCGTAATCCACAGTCGGGTAAAGAAATAAAAATAGCTGCTAAGAAAGTAGTTAAGTTTAAACCAGGTAATGATCTTGCCGGAAAAGTTAAATAAACTTTCTTTACAAAAAGAAAAGTCCCGCATAAACGGGACTTTTTTTTTTGCCATGCTTTTATTTGTAATTCTTAACAATAAAATGTAATTTTGCCAATATAGCAAAAAACTGCTTTTCACATATATTAAGCTCAATATGAACTCAATAAAAATCATTTTATCTGTCATTTTCACATCCATATATATATTAATAAATGCTCAGAATATTTCATTACCTTTAAAAAAAGATTCCAATCGTGATCATTGGGTTGATTCCGTTTTTAATACTTTAAGTCCCAGAGAAAAGATTGCCCAACTAATTATAATCCGCTCATTTTCTGATCAAAACCAATCATATTATGATACCATTGCAAAACAAATCAGCAATTTCAATATCGGTGGCATCTGTTTTTTTAAAGGAGGACCGGTTTCTCAGGCAATAATTACCAATTTTTATCAGAAAGTTGCAAAAACTCCACTATTTATTTCTATTGATGGTGAGTGGGGTTTAAGTATGCGACTCGACAGTACTCCGCTCCTACCCCGCCAAATGACTTTGGGTGCACTCGAAAATGACAGTTTAATATACCAATATGGTAAAGAAATTGCCAATCAATGCAAAAGACTTGGAATTCATATAAATTTTGCCCCTGATGCTGATATTAATTCAAATCCCAAAAATCCGGTAATTAACAGTCGTTCTTTTGGTGAAGACAAATTAAAAGTTGCCCGAAAATCGATAATGTATATGAAAGGTATGCAGGAGAATGGCATATTAACCAGTGCCAAACACTTTCCGGGACATGGTGACACAGATAATGATTCACATTACACATTGCCAATTATTAATCATTCAAGGGAAACCATCTTAAATACCGATTTATATCCATTTAAAGAATTAATAAACAATGGAGTAACAGGTGTAATGGTAGCACATCTATTTGTTCCTGCTTTAGATTCAACTGCAAACACAGCTACATCTCTTTCAAAAGATATTATTACAAGTTTATTAAGAAATGAAATGAAATTTGAAGGACTGGTTTATACGGATGCTCTTGAAATGAAAGGAGTTACAAATTATTACAAACCTGGTGTTATCGAAGTAAAAGCTTTACAGGCAGGAAATGATATATTATTACTTCCAGAAAATATTAATATTGCCATAAAAGCTATATTAACTGCTATCGATAGCAATTTGATTTCACAAAGTGATATCGATTCTAAGTGCAAAAAAGTATTAACCTATAAATATCTGGTGGGGTTGAATAATTACAAACCTATTGATACAACAAATATTATAAATGATTTAAATAATTACAATACAGACATTTTAAATACCAAAATATTTCGTCAAAGTATGATATTATTAAAAAATGAAGATAATATATTACCCCTTAACGATATAAATAAATATAATATCGGAACGTTAGCCATTGGCACCACTCAAATTACCGAATTCCAAAATACGATACAAACATATTGTAATACAGACAATTACTGCATAAGTAAAGACATAAGTTTAAAAGAAAAAGATAGCCTTTTGAATATTTTAAAAAAACATAATATACTTATTATCGGAATTCATAATACAAGTAGTTCAATAGCAAAAAATTATGGAATTTCAAAACAAAGTATTGAAATAATTGATACTTTATCGAAAACCAATAATATTATTCTTTGCTTTTTTGGTTATCCATTCTCTATAAATGCTTTTAATAATCAATTAAATACATTATCAATAATTATTGCAAACCAAGACAAAACAGAAGCTCAAAGATTTGCAGCCCAAATGATTTTCGGCGCCAGTCCATCTAATGGAATATTACCAATTTCTATTTCGGATAAATATCCCATGTATATTCAGAATAAAATTAAAGAAAACCGATTGGGTACTGCTATTTCTGAAGAATTTGGAATTGACAATAAGAAACTTTCCAAAATAGATTCAATTGCTTTGAATGGAATAAAAGAAAAAGCATATCCGGGTTGTCAGGTATTATTAGCTAAAGATGGGAAAATATTTTATCAAAAATCATTTGGAACATTTTCATACAATGATACTACTGCTATTAACAACCAAAGTATTTACGATTTGGCTTCTGTAACAAAAGTTACAGCTACTACTTTGGCTATAATGAAATTATATGAGGAAGGAAAATTAAATCCCGATAAAAAGCTGTCAACTTATTTGAAATATCTTAAATCGTCAAACAAAAAAGATATTACCATCAGAGAAGTTATGGCTCATCAGGCACGATTAAAATCCTGGATTCCTTTCTATAAAGAAACTTTAAAAGATGGTTTTCCTGATGAAAGTATTTATCAAAAAGATTCTAACAAAACATTTTCGGTGAAAGTTGCTGATAGTTTATATATCAGAAAAAATTATAAAGACATTATTATTCAATCAATTATTGATTCGGAATTAAATGAGAAAGCAACTTACGAATATAGCGATCTGGGATTTTATCTTTTGAAAGAATTAATAGAAAAAATCAGTAAAAAATCTTTAAATCAGTATTTGAATGAACAATTTTATACTCCTTTAGGTTTAAAATATACTTGCTTTAATCCATTAAATGAACATAAAAAAGCAAAAATTGTGCCTACTGAATACGATAATATTTTCAGGAAGCAATTGATACAAGGGTATGTTCATGATCCGGGTGCTGCAATGCTGGGTGGAGTTTCTGGTCATGCAGGCTTATTTTCAAACACCAAAGATTTGGCAATAATTATGCAAATGCTATTGCAGAATGGCGAATATGGTGGCAAACAATTTTTAAAACCAAACACAATTAAAGAGTTTACCAAACAACAATTTCCTGAAAATAACAATCGCAGAGGAATGGGTTTCGACAGACAATTAAATCAGCCATCGGAAAGCGGCCCAACATGCAAAAGTGCTTCACAGAATAGTTATGGACATTCAGGCTTTACGGGCACATATTTTTGGGTTGATCCTGATTATAAACTGATTTACATCTTTTTATCAAACCGAGTTAATCCAGACGCCAGTAATTCAAAATTGAGCAAAATGAACATCAGAACAGAAATATTACA
>JAHEYQ010000015.1:19128-74549 GCA_023251515.1 Bacteroidales bacterium | reverse complement strand
AATTTCAACATTACTAAACTGATAATCAGGAACTCCATCAACATTAATCCGGAACATAGAATTAACACCATTTGCAAGCCTTATACTTTTAATTCTGATACTTTTATCGTTTGTATTATAAATTCTGATTTGTTTTGTAACAGATCCCATAGTTGTAAAAACGGTATCAAACATCAGAGAATCAGTTGAAAACCCCAATATAGCAGAAGAATCTTCAATAAAATCCTCATCTTTACGACAAGAATTAAATACCATTAAAAACAAAATAAAAGTTAATATAATTAATTGAAATACCGATTTTTTTATGAAATTCATTTTAGAATAATTAATAGTGCAAAATTAGAAATTATTATCAGAAACTTTAATGTTTGAAAATATTTTTGTATATAATTACATATTAAATATATAAATTGAATACATTAGTATAAATTCAATCAAGATTGTATTATTACGTAAATTTAAAAAAAATATTGTATTAAAAAAAAATGAATTTACTAATCACATTACCAGAAACTTACATCAAATAAAACATTAATTTAAGTTTAATTCTTTAATAATTGCAACTCTTTTCTTTAAAATACTGTTATTTATAATAAAAAATGCTTATTTTTATACTCTCAATAATAAAAAAAGAATTCAACAAAAAATATTTATAAATATTTTACTATGAGTTACATATCTTTCACAAAAGAACAATTGGTTAATCTTGAATTTTCGTTAAACCGGGAATTGGTTCGTTCGAGCAATGCGGGTGCATATGCAAGTACAACAATTATCAATTGCAATACTCGCAAATATCACGGACTTTTGGTAGTGCCTCAACCATTGCTTGATGAAGAAAATCACATACTTCTATCAGGTATTGATGAAACTGTTATACAACAAGATGCAGATTTCAATCTGGGATTACATAAATTTCAAGGCGAAAATTATTTTCCAAAAGGGCATAAATATATCCGAAGTTTTGAATCACAACCAATTCCAATACTTACCTATAGAATTGGTGGAGTACTACTTACTAAAGAGATGCTATTTGCCCGTTCAGAAGATCGTTTGATTATAAAATACACATTGGTTCAAGCTCATTCAAAAACAAAACTAAGAATTAAACCTTATTTGGCATTCAGAAATATCCACAGTCTTTCTAAAGCAAATCATTTTGTCGATAAAACATATGTACCTATAAACAGTGGTGTCAGAATGCAAATGTATCAAGGATATTCTCATCTTTATATGCAGCTTTCAAAGCCAAATGATTATATTCATGTTCCTGATTGGTATTATAATTTTGAATATCAACAGGAAAAAGAAAGAGGTTATGATTATCTGGAAGATCTATATGTTCCCGGCTATTTTGAATTTGAAATAGAAAAAGGTGAAAGTGTTTATTTTTCAGCTGGAATAGAAGATTCATCTCCTGATTTATTTAAAAAATTTTATAATAATGAATTAAAGAAAAGAATTCCAAGAGATAATTTTGAAAATTGTTTACTCAATTCGGCACAACAATTTATTTTAAAGAGCAACAAAAAAACAAAAATTATTGCAGGTTTTCCTTGGTATGGAAGAATCGGACGTGATTCATTAATTTCTTCAGCCGGATTAACTTTAGTTAATAAAGATTTTAAAACATTTAAAGAAGTTATCACAACGCTGATAGAAGAAATGCAAGGACCATTATTTCCAAATATTGGTGAGGGATTAAATACTGATTACGATACTGTTGACACAGGTTTATGGTTTTTTTGGGCTTTGCAGCAATATGCAGAAATCAGTGGTACAAAAGACAAAATATGGAAAGAATATGGTAAAATTATCAATCTTATTTTAAATAGCTATAAGAATGGTGAATTACAAAATATCAAAATGCTGCCTAACGGCTTGCTTTATACAAGTGATGCAGGAAAAGCATTAACCTGGATGAATGCAGTTATTTTCGGCAAGCCACTTACACCACGCAATGGACTTCAGGTTGAAGTTAATGCATTGTGGTATAATGCTATAATGTTTAGTATTGAAATTGCAAAACTTGCAGGTGATGAAAATTTCAATAATGAATGGGAAAACATTGCTAATCAGCTGAAAGACTCTTATAAAGAAACTTTTTGGAGTAAAGACAAAGGTTATCTGGCTGATTATGTAGATGGGGATTATAAAGATTGGAGTATCAGACCGAATATGGTTTTTGCAACCTCATTACCTTACTCTCCATTAAGTGAAAAAATTCGTCATCTGATTCTCGAATTAATCAAAAAAGAGCTTTTAACACCCAGAGGATTAAGAACTTTAAGCCCCAAAAGTCCTGATTATAAAGATGTTTATACAGGTGACCAATTCAATAGAGATATTGCATGTCATCAGGGCAGTGTATATCCATGGCTTTTAGGTCATTTTGCTGAAGCATATTTAAAAATACATGGTAAAAGTGGGTTGAGTTTAATAAAAAATATTTACGAAAACTTTGAACCAACAATCAAAGAACATGGAGTTAGCTCAATTTCTGAAGTTTATGATGGCAATCCTCCACACTTACCTGGTGGAGCTCCTTCACAAGCTAGAAATGTAGCTGAATTACTAAGAATCAATTGGTTAATAAAGCAATATGAAAATAAAAAATAATTATCAAATTGAATACTATTTAAAAATATACTTATGAAGGTTTTAATGTTTGGCTGGGAATTTCCACCACATATAACAGGAGGTTTAGGAACTGCATGTTTTGGGTTAACCAAAGGATTATTACATCAGGGTGTTGAAGTTATTTTTGTAGTACCAAAAGCTTATGGTGATGAAAATCAGGATGCAGTTAGATTGGTAAATGCAAGCGATGTTTCAATCGACATGCGCAATTCTATTTATAAAGATTATTGGGAAAATATTTCTTACATTGAAGTTGGCTCAAATCTGATTCCGTATGCATCACCAGAAGAATTCTACAATATACTGAACCACACCCAACTAAGAGGAAGCGAAAATTACGAATCGGTATTGAGCAAATCTTATGAGTTTTCGGGCAAATATGGTCAGAATCTCATGGAAGAAGTACAACGATATGCATTGGTTGCCAGCACATTGGCCGCAAACAATAATTTCGATGTAATTCATGCTCATGATTGGTTAACTTATCCGGCTGGTATTGCTGCAAAAAAAGTTTCAAATAAACCATTAATTATACATGTTCATGCAACTGAATTCGATCGTTCAGGCGAAAATATCAATCAAAATGTTTATGATATTGAAAGATTTGGAATGGAAAATGCTGATATAATAATAGCTGTAAGTAATTTAACCAGAAATATTATTATTGAGCGATATGGCATTTCGCCCGAAAAGGTTATTACAGTTCACAATGCTGTTGAACCTTCTTCTCGTTCCGACTTTCACTTCGAAGAAAAACATGTAAGAGAAAAAATTGTAACTTTCCTTGGCAGAATAACTTTCCAAAAAGGTCCTGATTATTTTGTAGAAGCAGCATATAAAATTTTACAAAAAGATCCAAACGTCAGATTTGTAATGGCTGGCTCCGGAGATATGCTGAATAAAATGATCAGACGTGTAGCCCAATTGCGAATATCAAACAAATTTCATTTCACAGGCTTTTTAGATGGTGAAAATGTTGACAGAATGTTTTCGATGAGTGATGTTTATGTAATGCCATCGGTATCTGAACCATTCGGAATTTCACCTTTAGAAGCCATGCGATCAAATGTTCCTGTTGTAATATCAAAGCAATCAGGCGTTTCTGAAGTTTTAAAATATGCTTTAAAAATAGATTTTTGGGATATTGACGCTATGTCTGATGCCATTTATGGTTTGCTTCATTATGATGCTTTATCCAGAATGTTTATCAAATACGGAAAAACCGAAGTTGATAATATGAAATGGGATAATTCAGCCAAATTGGTAAAAGAAGTTTATATAAAAGTATTAAGTTAATTAAATTAAAAAAATAAATAAAATATTATGAGATCAATATGTTTCTACTTCCAGGTTCATCAACCATTCAGATTGAGATCCTATCGTTTTTTTGATATAGGGAAAAACCACGATTATTTTGATGAATTTCAAAACCGTTATATTGCCAGAAGAGTAGCAGATAAATGCTATATTCCTACAAATCAGTTAATGTATGAATTAATAAAGGAATATGGTTCAAAATTCAAAATAAGTTATTCAATTTCAGGTACTGCCTTAGATCAGTTCGAAAAATACACTCCTGATGTTATCGAAAGTTTCAGAAGATTAGCAGATACTGGCTGTGTAGAATTTTTGGCAGAAACATATACACACTCTTTGGCTGCACTCAAAAGCAAAGAAGAATTTGTTACTCAGGTAAATGCACAAAAACAAAAAATCGAAAGTTTATTTGGAGTTTCACCAAAAACATTCAGAAATACAGAGCTTATATATTCCGATACTATAGGCGAAATGGTTGCCGAAATGGGATTTAATACCATGCTAACAGAAGGTGCAAAACATATTTTGGGCTGGAAAAGTCCTAATTTTATGTATTGTAATGCAATTAATCCAAAATTAAAATTATTACTTAAAAACTTTCAATTAAGTGATGATATTGCATTCAGATTTTCACAACAAAGTTGGGAAAGTTGGCCTTTAACATCCGAAAAATTTGTAAATTGGATAAATGAAATTGATCAACAACAACAAGTTATAAATCTTTTCATGGATTACGAAACCTTTGGTGAACATCAATGGAAAGAAACCGGTATTTTTGATTTTATGAGGGCACTTCCGGCAAGAGTTTTCTCTCATTCAAATTTCAGTTTTAACACACCTTCTGAACTAACTGCCGCATTGCAACCCATTTCGGCTATACATGTCCCCCACCCTATTTCCTGGGCAGATGAAGAAAGAGACTTAACTGCCTGGTTAGGAAACGATTTACAAGATGAAGCTTTTGATGCAATCTATGCTATTGAACATAAAGTTAAGGCAACTAATAATTTCGATCTAATTGCCGAATGGAGATATTTACAAACGTCAGATCATTTTTATTATATGTGTACAAAATGGTTTTCTGATGGCGATGTTCATAAATACTTCAATCCATATGGTTCTCCATATGAAGCATTTATAAATTACATGAACGTTTTATCTGATTTTACAATTAAAGTTGATAACTTATATTATCATATTGATGAAACAAAAAATATAAATAAACCTGCTGAAAGGCATAAAAAACAAAGCATTAACAAAATAAATACAAAAAATATTTCAAAAAACGAAAATACAAAAATTAAACCTACTGTATTCAGCTTAAATGCTATAACGCATTTATCTGATAATCAAATAAAGAAATTGATAAAAACAATTGGATTTGAACAATTTGTAATTGCTTTAAAAGGAGCAAAAAAAGATGTTAGAAACAAGATTATTAATGTTTTATCTATTAGCAATCAAAAAGTAATTAAGGAGTTTAATTATGAAACCGTGTTAAAAGAAGAAGTGGAAAAATCAAAAAAACAAATTATCAAAGAGTTAAAAAAAATAAATCCAATTTAAAATAGGAATAATAGTTTTAAATTAAGAAAACTTTATTGTAAACAAGGAAGTCAAATTATAATTAATTAGCTAATAATAAAGTTTATATTCATTTTTTTATCTATAAATAATGAAAATTAAAAAAGTAAATACATTTTTAATACTAATAATTATTTTCTTTCTGATTATAATTATTTCATTGTCTTATATTAAATTTGAGAAATACAAAAATAATATTATAGAAAACATTGATAAAGAATTATTTATATCAGCTAAAACAATTCCATATGTATTAAATGAACGATTTCATGATAGAGCATTTTACAAAGATTCAGTTTCTCACAGTGAAGACTCAGCAAATATTTCACATTTATCAGATCTTTGTAATAGCCTTAAATTAAAATATTTATATACTGTTATTAAAAAAGACAATAAATATTTTATTACATCTTCAAGTGCAACAAACGAAGAAATTGCAAATAAAACACAAGTATTTTTCCTGACAGATTACAATGATGCTGATACAAATCTGAAAATAGCATTTGAAAAAAATGAAGCCAGTTTTTTTGAAAACACAGACAAATGGGGGAAATACAGAACGGTTGCAATTCCCTTTCAAAATAAAAACGGACATAAATATATTTCCTGTGCCGACATAGATGTTAATTACCTGAATATGTTGTTAAAAATCAATATTTATGATTTCCTGATTGATTTATTGATTTTGATAACATTCATATTATTAACCTATTATTTTTATCATAGAAATATAAAATTAAACACTAAAAGGCTTGAAAAAGAAATTGAAAATAGAAGAAATGCTGAGGATAATCTAAAAAACAACAATAATAATCTTGAGAAAATTATTGAAACAAAAACATCAAACCTAAAACAATCTCAACAAAATTTTGAAAACTTCTTTAATAATATTGATGATTTGGTTTTTGTTTTGGATGAAAACATTAAGATAATTAATATTAATCAATCAGTTACAAATAAAATCCTATTTTCAAAAGAAGAGATTATTGATAAACTAATTTCTGATTTTCAATCACAACTTTTTGCTTTTGACATAAAAAAGCAATTAGAAAATATCGAAAATCAAAACCAGGAATTATTATCCTTCCCATTTATTTCTAAATCAAATAGCTTAATTTATCTAGAAGCCAAAATCATTAAAGGAAAATGGGATTCAAATGAGGTATATTATTTTATAGCAAAAGACGTTTCTGATATAAAATTATCTGAAGAAAAGTTTTCAATTGCTTTTGATGCAAATCCATCAGCTATGGCTATTGCAGATTTGGAACAAAGTATCCTACTAGATGTAAATGAGGCATTTATCAATATTTTTGGCTATTCTGCCATTGATATCGTTGGAAAATCAATTGACGATCTTGATATTTTGGTTGATAAACAACATCGTAAATTAATAAAGGATATACTTATTAAAGAAAATTGCATAAAAAACTTTGAAACAGATGTAAAACATAAAAACGGGAAAATTATAAAAGGAATCTTTTTTGCCGATATTATTAATATTAAAGGGAAAAAATGTTTGCTTATGGTATTAAATGATATTACAGAACGGAAAAAAGCTGAAGAATTGCTTCTTCAAAAAAATAATGAGATAAATGCTTTATTATCCTCTGTTCCAGCATATATTTACTTCAAAGACAAAGAGTTAAATTACATTACATGTAATAATGCTTTTGCTGATCTAATGAAAATTGAAGTTGATAAAGTGATAGGCAAAACAGATTACGATTTTTTTTCCGAAGAAATTGCTAGAAAGAGATTTTTAATTGAAAGTGAAATTATTTCAAATGATAAACCGCTTCCAAACTATGAAGAAGAAATAAGATGTTTAAATGGCACTAACAAATGGGTTTTAACAAATCGGGTTGTATTTCATAATCAGGAAGGACATGTTGCTGGTATAATTGGAAGCATACTCGACATATCTAAAATTAAAAAGGCTGAAATAGAACTATCTGCATTTTCAAATGAGTTAAGAAGATCTAATAAAGAACTCGAACAATTTGCATATATTGCTTCACATGATTTACAAGAACCACTCAGAAAAGTAATAGCTTTTGGTGAACGATTAAAAACCAAATACAACCATATTCTTGATGATTTAGGAAATGATTTTATAAACAGAATGAACTCAGCCTCAATCAGAATGCAAAAAATGATAAACGATTTACTGAGTTATTCAAGGGTTTCATCAAATGGAAATCCTTTTAACAAAGTTGATTTAAATAAAATATTAAATGATGTAATTTCTGATTATGAAATTGCAATTGAAAAATCGAAAGCAATAATTAGATTTGAAAAATTACCTGTAATAGAAGCCGATTCTACGCAAATCACTCAATTATTGAACAATTTAATAGGCAATGCATTAAAATACCAAAGCAATGAAAGTACCCCAATTATTCAAATTCACGCTGAAACAATCTCTAAGAATTTACTAAGAATTTCAATAGAAGATAATGGAATTGGTTTTGAAGAACAATATTCAGATCAGATTTTCCAACCTTTTATTAGATTACATGGTCGCTCTGAATATGAAGGGAATGGCATCGGTTTAGCTATTTGCAAAAAAATAGTTGAAAGACACAAAGGAAATCTAAAAGCCAAAAGTGAACTAAACAAAGGAAGTATTTTCATTATAGAAATACCTATAATTCAATATATTAACAATTAAACATTTATGTATATGAAATCAATTTATCTTTTTTTACTTTTATTAATTTCTCCTTTTTATAATTTAACTGCACAAACTGATAACAATGAAAACAAATCAAATCATGAAATATCAGTAAATGTAGATCTTATGAACAGATACATCTGGAGAGCTATCGATTTCGGGAATACTCCTAGTATTCAACCTTCTGTAACATATAGTTACAAAAATTTCAGCATTGGGTCATGGGCATCCACATCTACAAACGGCGATTTTGCAGAAATTGACTTATATGCAAACTATAGTATCGGTAGCTTTTCGTTTATTCTTACCGATTTCTTTTTCCCATGTGATTCATTAAGGAACAATAACAGTTTCTTTAATTTCAAGAACGACAATACTGCTCACACATTAGAAGCTGGAATAAAGTTTACAAACGAAAAATTTCCGCTAACAATCAGTGCATATTCTTTTATATACGGCTTCGATCCAAACCCATATACAAATGAAAAATATTATTCTACTTATTTTGAATTGGGTTATGATTTCAAAGTTAAAGATACTGAATGTGAAATTGTTACCGGTTTCACACCAATGGAAGGGTATTATGCAAATAAATTCAGCATAATAAATATTGGATTTACAGCAAAAAAAGAAATCCAAATTTCTCCTTCGTTCAAACTGCCTATTAAAGCATCATTAATTACGAATCCTAAAAATGAAAACGTATATTTAACTTTTGGATTTACTTTATAAAATAATACTATGAATAGAATTTTATTGGCATTCATTTTACTGGCATTCATTTCATTATCATGCAATCAGAATAATATAAATGAAAAAAATAAACAAGAAAATCTTATAAAAATCAAAGAATTAAGCAATAAAATAAATAATGACTTTATCCCAATCAGAAATGAAGTGAGCAAACTCGCAGAACTCATTCAATATTTATATCAAAATCAAGCAAATATAAACTGTAATGATGAAAATTTATACGAGCTTTCAAAGGATGGAGTTTATTATAAAAATAAGAATGATGGGAAATCAGCAGTTTTTGTTTCAGGTTATATTCCAATTAATAAAGAAATTAAGCGAATAGTTTGTTTTACAGAACCTTTAGATACATTCTTTATCAGATCATTAAAAGAAAACAATGCATTTGCTCAACTTTATTACAACGATAAGAACTCATATAACAGAATATATCCTTTTTTTGATGTATTAACTCAATATGAGAAAAAAATGAACATTCCAAGTTTCAACTTTTATTATCTAGCTGATTACAAACATAATCCTGAAAAAAAAGCAGTTTGGGTAAATGAACCTTATGTAGATCCGGCCGGAAGAGGCTGGATGGTTTCAACTATTGCACCTGTTTATTACAATAATGAAATGGTTGGAGTTTCTGGTATTGATGTTACTATCAATCAAATTACCGACAAATATTTTAAAACAGAAAATCAGGATATTATTATTGCAGACGCTTCCGGAATTATTGTTAGTGCAAACGAACAAATAATAAATTTATTAAATTTGCCAACATTAATAAATCATAAGTATTTTGAAACAATAAAACAAGATACATATAAAAAAGAAGATTATAATCTTCTGCAAAATAAAAATAAAAATATCAGAATTGCTTTCGAAAACATCATAAAAAACAAATCTGAATTCGAAAAACTTTCAATAGATGATACAAACTACTTTCTATATGTGTCTGTAATTAAGGAATTAAATTGGTTTGTAGTAAAAATCAGTAATTAATATAAATGAAATTTTACAAAAATATCGGTATAATTATTGCAATTATTATTTTAATTGTAATCGGTTTAAATGTTTTTTTCTATATGAGTTTTTATAATCAACAAGTAAAATCTCATAGTATAATTATATCTAAACAAGCCAAACTATGCGGAATTGAAGTTGAAGACAATTTAAATGACTTTACAAATGATTTAAATTTTTATTTTAATAAATATGATTTTTACCAATTATTTAAAGAAAAAAACATTCAAAATGAACCAATTAGAAAACTAAGACAATTTTTTATTAAATATAATGATTTAATTTCATCTATTGAAATTATCGATTTTAATGGAAATTTATTTATTTTTAATGGAAATTCTGAAAATTATTTTGAAAAATCATATAAAGAAGGAAGTAAAAAAGCATTGAAAACTAATAACTTTGCTTTCTATGAAAAAGATAATACATTAATTTACAATTCAATACTAAAAGACGGAAATGATGTAATTGCTAATTTGAGAATAAAACTGGAATTAAAAACATATTTTGAAATTATTTTCAAACAATATCATATCAGCAATCAATATTTTCAATCGTTAATAAACAACAATGGCGAAGTTACATATAATAACCTTAACCACAATATAATATACTCACAAAAAGCAAGTATTTTAAATTCAATAAATAATAATTACGAAGAATTTTACAATCAATCAGTTAGAACAAAAGACTCAAATGAGGATATTATTTCTGCAATATATCCGATAAATATTTTAGGATTTAAATACGGATTGGTTTTTTCAGAAACCAAATCATCTATTTATAATTTGGTAATACGAAAAGCAGGTTTAATCAGTTTTTTTACAATTTTTACATTTATTGTAATAATTGTAGTTTTTCTGAATTTAGTAAAATCATTAAAACAAAATGAAAAAATACTAAAACAAAGAAATGCTGATTTAGAACAACTAACATTCAGTTCTTCGCACCACTTACAGGAACCTCTGAGAAAAATCATACTTTTTGCTGACAGACTTTCTTCTAAACTTTCAAATGAATCAAATCAAGCTGAATTAGAAATTTTGAAAAAGATTCAAAATTTTGCTTCTAAAATGAGAACTATGTTAAATGGCCTTTTGCAATTTTCTGAAATTAATTTAAAAGGCAACGAATTTACCTCACTAGATATCAATAAATTAACTTATGAAATAATTAAAGAAAAACCAAAACTCCTGATTCATGAAAAAAATATTATTATAAGCAAACTTCCCGAAATAACAGGGGATAAGTATCAAATTAAAACTTTATTTACAGAAATATTAATCAACTCTATTAACTTTGCAAACAAGGAGAATAATCTTAATATATCTATTCATGAAGGAAAATCCAACCGAAAATACACTCAAATTATAATTAAAGATAATGGTATCGGTATAGATTTGAAATACAAGAATCGGATTTTCGAACCATTTCAACAACTGAAACCAGAAGAAGGCAGCAAAAGATTTGGTATCGGACTAAGTTTAGTACAAAAAATAATAGAAAGACACAAAAGTGAAGTTTTTGTAGAAAGCGTTGAAAATGATAGTTTCACAATTATACTTAACTTTAATAAAAATCTAAAAAATGGATAAAGAGATTAAACCTATAGTTATTTTAATGGCAGAAGATGATCCTGACGACAGATATCTAACAAAAGAAGCCTTATCAGAAAGCAGAATTGCAAATGAGCTTTATTTTGTAGAAGATGGAGATGAATTAATGCATTTTCTGAAAAGAACCGGAAAATACCAAAATCCAACAGATTCACCTCGACCAGGAATCATTCTGTTAGATTTAAATATGCCCAAAAAAGACGGACGTGAAGCCTTAAAAGAAATTAAAGCAGATGAAAATCTTAAACGAATTCCAGTTATTATACTTACAACATCTGATGCCGAAGAAGATGTTTTAAAAACATATAACTTAGGAGCTAATTCATTTATTACCAAACCAGTTACATTCAGTGGACTTCTTAATGTTATAAAAGTCCTTGAAAACTATTGGTTTGAAATTGTTAGACTACCAAAAAACAATTAAAATGAGAACTTTAGAAAATTCAATAAAAATTTTATTAATAGAAGATGATGAAGAAGATTTTATCATTACTAAAGATATACTTACTGAAAATAAGAACATTAACTACACTTTAAGTTGGGCTTCATCGATAGAAAACGCGTTGGAGATGATTCAGAAAAATAAATATGATGTTTTTCTTGTTGACTACATTTTAGGTACTAGAAATGGCTTTGATTTTATTGATAAAGTTTCAAAACTTGGTGTAAATACTCCTTCGATTTTACTAACTGGAATGGACAATTTTGAAACTGATAACAAAGCACTTGAACAAGGAGTAGCTGATTACTTGGTAAAAAATGAAATAACTTCATCTTTACTAAGTCGTTCTATCAGATATGCAATCGAAAGAAAACGAATAGAAGCTACCTTAAAAGATAGAGAAGAACGATTCAGAAATCTTTTTGAAGGAGCTCCAGATGCCATACTTTTGGCAGATACAGTTACAGGCATAATAATTGATGCCAATCCAGCTGCTGAAAATTTATTGGAACGAAATAAAAATCAATTAATTGGCACACATCAATCAAAATTACATTCAATTGATAATAATAAATTCGGAGGTTTAACTTTTACTGAATTTGTAAATAATCTTAAAAATTCAATTAATCCGATAAAAGTAGAAACAATTTTACTAAATTCTAAAGGAGAAAATATTCCGGTTGAAATGACATCGAGCCTGATAATTATTGACGGAAGGTCTGTAATCCAAGGAATTATAAGAAATATAACAGAAAGAAAGAAATTTGAAGCAGAACTTATTAAAGCCAAAGATATTGCCGAATCGGCCACCAAGTCAAAAAGCAGATTTTTGGCAAATATGAGCCACGAGATAAGAACCCCAATGAATGGTATTATCGGAATGGCAAATATTTTAAAAACGACAAAACTTAATTCTGAACAACAAGACCATCTCAATTTAATTAGTATTTCTGCTAATAATCTTTTGGCTATAATAAACGATATTTTGGATTTATCTAAAATTGAATCAGATCAATTAACCATGGAAAATATTGATTTTGATTTAATTGAAAATATTAATGACATTATCAAAATACTTCAGATTAAAACCAATGAAAAAGGAATTGATTTGAAAATTAACTATACAAACAATATCCCTCAATTTATAAAAGGTGACCCTGTAAGATTAAATCAAATAATTTTGAATTTGATAAACAATGCAATTAAATTTACAGAAAAAGGTAGTGTTGAAGTATTTGTATCAAAAATTTCAGAAAATACAAATAAAATCAAATTACATTTCAAAATAATTGATACAGGAATAGGAATTTCAAAAGAAGGACAGAAAAAACTATTTAAAGAATTTTCACAAGTTTATTCATATACAACCCGAAAACACGGAGGTACTGGGTTAGGATTAGCCATTTCTAAAAAACTTTCGGAAAAAATGAATGGAGAAATCGGAGTAGAAAGTGAATTAGGTAAAGGATCCACTTTTTGGTTTACAGTTGAAGTTGAAATTGGAAGTTCTCCAGAAAAATTAGGAAGTGAAATTTCTGAGTTAAACAATATTGAAGTTGGAAAATCATTAAAAATATTAATTGATGAAGACAATCTGATAAATCAGAAAGTTGCAAAAATGACTTTAGAAAAATTAGGTCATATTGTTGATTTAGCCGAAAATGGCGAGATTGCAGTTGAAAAATTCCTGGCAAATGAATACGATATTATCCTAATGGATGTTCAAATGCCTGTAATGAACGGAATTGATGCAACACGACAAATCCGGAAAATTGAAGAAGCTATAAATAAATCTAAAGGAATAAGAATAGTTGCAATGACAGCAAATGTGATGAAACAAGACAAAGAAGAATATCTTGCATCAGGCATGGATGATTTTGTTTCAAAACCATTCAAAATCAATGAATTAATCAATATTTTAGAAAAAAACAAATAATTAAAAATATGAGTCAGAATATTTTAAATCCAGATTATATATTTGAAACAAGCTGGGAAGTATGCAATAAAGTTGGTGGTATTTACACTGTAATTTCTACCAAAGCAAAAACCATGGTTAATGAATATAAAGATAATTATATAGCCATAGGTCCTGACGTTTGGAAAGATAATATTGTTAACCCAGAATTTATAGAAGATAAGTATTTATACAAAACATGGCGTGAAGAAGCTGAAGCTAATGGATTGAGGTTCAGAATAGGAAGATGGAATATTAATGGAAATCCTATCGTAATATTGGTGGATTTCACACCCTATTTTGCCGAAAAAGATAAAGTTTTTGCTTCAATGTGGGAATACTACAAACTCGATTCATTATCAGGCCAATGGGATTATATTGAACCAGCACTTTTTGGTTATGCTGCAGCCAAAGTTATCGAAAGCTTTTACGACTATAATTTAACTGCTTTTGATAAAATTATTGCTCATTTTCACGAATGGATGACCGGAACCGGAGTTTTATATCTAAAGAAATTTGTACCACAAATAGGTACAGTTTTCACTACACATGCAACAGTATTGGGAAGATGTATTGCAGGAAACGGTTTGCCACTTTATAATAATCTAAATGCATATAATTCTGACATTATCTCTAAAGAGTTTGGTGTGGTTGCAAAACATTCCTTAGAAAAAACAACAGCAAATGAAGTTGATGCATTTACCACTGTAAGTGAAATCACAAATAAGGAGTGCAAACAATTTTTAGGTAAAAACGTAGATTTTATTACCCCAAATGGTTTTGAGGATTCTTTTGTACCTTCAAAAGAAAATTTTGAAAACAAAAGATTGGCCTCTCGTAAAAAAATAATTAAAATCCTGAGTTCTTTAGTTAATCAAAAACTTTCGGAAGATAGCATGCTGATTATTAATTCTGGAAGATATGAATTTAAAAACAAAGGCATCGATTTGTTTATAGATGCAATGGGTGAATTAAATAAAAATAAAAATTTAAATAAAGAAATCATTGCAATAATTGCAGTTCCCGGACATCAGGCTGGACTTAATCAGGAATTTATAAACAGAATTGAAAATCCTGATTTTAACAATCCTCTTACTAATGAATATTTAACTCATTATTTGTATGAACCTGAAAGAGATCCAATTCTGAATCACTTTAATAAAAATAATCTGAACAATTTACCTGAAGATAAAGTAAAAATATTTTTTATTCCTGCATATCTGAATGGAAATGACGGTGTTTTCAATATGGATTATTATGATTTTTTGATTGGTTTCGATGGTTCTATTTTCCCATCTTACTATGAACCATGGGGTTATACTCCAATGGAAAGTCTGGCATTTCATATTCCAACAATTACAACAACTTTAGCTGGTTTTGGTCTTTGGATAAAAACCGACCACCAAATAAACGGAAGTTGCATAAATGTAATCGAAAGAAATGACAATAATGATAATGAAGTAGTTAACCAAATTACCGAAACAATTTTTAATTGCACATTAAAAGATGAAAAAGGAATTAAAGATATCAGAAAACAATCCTTTGATATATCGAGAAGCGCATTATGGAATAATTTAATTGAAAACTACCAAAACACCTATTATTCTGCTATCAACAAATCACTACAACGATCTGATTTATATATAAATAAACAACAGAAAGAGATTACACACAAATTACAAAAGATTAAAGAATCTCGTCCTGATTGGAAAAAGATACTAATTAATCCAAGTATTCCTCAAAGTTTGGAAGGTTTGCAAAAATTGGCAAAAAATCTTTGGTGGTCATGGAATTATGAAGCGTCTGAACTTTTTGAGATGGTAAATACAGAACTCTGGAGTAAACTCAAATTCAATCCAATAGCTCTTATTGAAGCTCTATCAATGGATCAACTCAGATCATTAGAAAAGAATGAAAAATTTATAGCAAAACTTAAAAAAGTTTGTTCTCAATTTGATTCATACATGGCAAATGCTTCAGAAAAATCTAAGCAACAAATTGCTTATTTCAGTATGGAATTTGGTTTACATGATACTTTGAAAATATTTTCAGGAGGCTTAGGAATGCTGGCCGGCGATTATTTAAAAGAAGCAAGTGATTGTAATTCTAATATGATTGGCATCGGACTTCTTTATAGATATGGATATTTCCAACAAAATATTGCCATTTCCGGAGATCAGGTTGCTAACTATACTCCTCAGAAATTCACGCAATTGCCTTTAATACCTGTAAGAGATTCGAATGGGGAATGGATAAAAATCAGCTTTGGCTTACCTGGCAGAAGACTTTTTGCAAAAATATGGAGAGTTGATGTCGGAAGAGTTCCTTTATATCTTTTAGATACTGATATTGAAGAAAACTCAGATGCCGACCGCTCTGTAACTCACAGACTTTATGGTGGGGATTGGGAAAACCGATTAAAACAAGAACTATTGCTGGGTATTGGTGGTATAAAAATGCTAGATGCTTTAAATCTGAATCCGGATATTTATCATTGTAATGAAGGTCATGCTGCATTTATCACCTTAGAAAGAATGGTTAAATACATTCAGAATGAAAAACTTTCATTTGATGAAGCGACAGAGGTTGTAAGAGCATCTACACTATTTACCACTCATACACCTGTTCCAGCAGGACATGACACTTTCAGCGAAGATTTTATGCGCATTTATTTACCTCATTTTGCTGAACAAATGAGCATTAGCTGGGATCAATTTATGAATCTGGGTAATTCATTGAAAATGATACAAATGAAAAATTCTCAATGAGTGTATTGGCTTTCAAACTTTCACAGGAAGTAAATGGAGTAAGTAAAATTCACGGCAGAGTTTCTCAGGAAATGTTTAACAAATTGTATCCCGGTTATTTCCCTGATGAAATTCATGTAGGCTATGTTACCAATGGAGTTCATTACCCAACATGGACTTCCAAATCGTGGCAACAACTTTATAAAAAAGAATTTGGCGAAGAATTCCTTAATGATCAATCAAATACAGAATATTGGCAAAGAATATTTAACGTTCCTGACGAAACAATCTGGAAATTGCGTCTCAAACAAAAACAACAATTGATTGATTATTTGAGAAGTAGATTAACTGATGATATGACACGCAGAAACGACAATCCGAAGTTAATATTTAAATTAATGGATGCATTCAATCCCAATGCATTAACGATTGGTTTTGCAAGAAGGTTTGCTACATATAAAAGAGCACATCTGTTATTTACTAATCTCGAAAGATTGTCAATATTAGTAAATAATTCAAAAATGCCTGTTCAATTTGTTTTCGCAGGAAAAGCACATCCAAATGATAAAGCCGGTCAGGATTTGATCAAAAGAATTATTGAAATTTCAAAAATGCCGGAATTTATAGGAAAAATAACATTTGTAGAAAACTATGATATAGAACTTGCTAAATATTTGATAAGAGGCGTTGATATATGGTTAAACACTCCTACCCGACCATTAGAAGCTTCTGGTACAAGTGGCGAAAAAGCAGTTATGAATGGAGTTGTAAACTTCAGTGTATTAGATGGTTGGTGGGCAGAAGGTTACAAACCTGAAGCTGGCTGGGCGCTTAAAGAAGAACAGACTTATGAAAGTCAGGATTTTCAGAATGAGCTGGATGCAGAAACCATTTACACCACATTTGAGGATGAAATTATTCCAATATATTATGAAAAAGATGCCAGCGGAGTACCTGTTAAATGGATTAGCTATGTAAAAAATACTATAGCTAAAATCGCACCAGAATTTACAATGAAACGTCAATTAGATGACTATTACTCAAAATTCTACAACAAAATGTTTGTTCGTTCAACATTAATAACTGATGACAATTTTATGTTGGCACGAAATATTGCTGCATGGAAAAGAAAAGTTTTAAGAAGTTGGGATAGCATTGAAATAATAGAAGTTAACCTTCCTGATTCAACTCAAAAACCACTTTCTTTGGGCGAAAATTTCAAAGCTGAAATTGTTGTTCATTTAAATGAACTATCTGGTGTCGAATTAGGTATTGAAGTATTATTTGGTCAAAAGATCAATGATGAAGTTAAAAAACCATTGTTTATCATTGAAATGACTTCTGAAAAACGTGAAAATGGTATCATCATTTTTAAATGTGATATAGCTGCTAATACAGCAGGAGTATTCGATTATGCTTTCAGAATGTATCCTAAGAACAAAGATTTACCACACCGTCAGGATTTTAATCTTGTTAAATGGATATAATATAACTAATAAAACTAAAGCTATCTACAATAACAGATAGCTTTAGTTATTTATAAACTTAAATATGATTGGTTTAGAACTTATTTTAACTTTTAAAGAAAAAAATGCATATTTAATACCTGACAAAGCATTACCACTTGAAAATCTGGACTTACCTGATATTATTGAAAATTTCAAATATCCTGTTTCATGGCTTATAAAGGTTATCAAATATAATGAAACTGAAAAATTAATTTTTGCAGAAGTAATTCAATATTTCAATTCTGAAATTGAGTTTACTGATTATCAGCTTAATTACTCAGATATTTTTAAAGAAATTACACTAATTAATTTCAGAAGCATTAATACTTCCAAGCTTTTAAGTGTTATTAATACAGAATCTTCTGTATATTCAATTGTAGATTCAGACTATCCTACTGAGAATGATTTTAATAACATAATAAATACATCTGAAAATTTAACAGAAATAACTATTAATGAAACAATTGCAAAAGATATTCACTTTTCTAGATTTGAAAATTTTTCAGTTCCAATTAAAGATTTGCAATTTGAATTTGGATGTGTAAGTTTTATGAAAAAAATCAAAAATCAAGAACATCCAATCAAATTTAGTATTACAAATTATGATATCAGAGCTGAATTTGATGCTATAAAGAATTATTTTGCAAATTTCCTTAAAACAAAGAGAATAAATGTAAATGCAGAAATAAAATTTACAAATTGGCAAATTTCTGAAACCATCGCTGAATCTCCTGAAATAAGTAAAATTAACAGCAAAACTATTGATACGGTGAAATTTGAGTTTGTTGGCGATTTTTTGAAAAAGAAAAGAAAATTCGATATAGATAAAAGCTTATTTACAATGGATGAATGCTTTGCATTGATGAATGAAAACAACAACAATTCAAATGCTTTCTATAAAAATGACAAAGATTTATTTGAAGATATTTTGCAGATTTCAAACACAAAGCATTATAAACATTTAAGGTTTTTATCAAGCAAACATGCTTATAATATAATGAAGCTCAGATTTGTATTAAAACCCTTCTCATTTATTTTTTTAATTGAAGGTGAAAAAATGTATCATATTATCTGGGAAACATTAGATACAGAAGAAGCTACTTACATTTGGCATACCGAGAAAAACAAAGAAAAATTAAAACAAAAACTAAATACAATAGAGGATATTTTAAATACAATTAAGGTTCATGGCAAAACAGCATATATAAATTCTCAGGATGAAAATTATCATAGAATATATCATGACTATTCTGAATTTATTGACGGTTTTGTAAAATGGAAATCAGAAATTGAATCTTTATTTTACTAATTATTTACTACTTTTGCGATTTATTAAGCATTAAGTTGATGTTAAATCTTTCTAATCACATATAAACAATTAAAAAACTAATGAAAGTACACTTTATAGCAATCGGAGGAAGTGCAATGCATAATTTAGCAATTGCTTTACATAAAAAAGGGATTGAAGTTAAAGGTTCTGATGACGAAATATTTGAACCTTCAAAAAGCAGATTGAAAAAATATGGTCTTTTACCTGAAAAAGAAGGTTGGGATGAAGCAAACATTTCAACAGACTTAGATGCTATAATACTAGGTATGCACGCCAGAATTGACAATCCGGAACTGATTAAAGCTCAAAAACTTGGACTTAAAATATTTTCATATCCTGAATATCTTTACGAACAAAGCAAAAGCAAAACACGTATTGTTATTGGAGGAAGTCATGGAAAAACAAGTATTACATCAATGATTATTCATGTTTTTAATAAAATGGAGATTAATTGTGATTATATGGTTGGAGCTCAGTTACAAGGCTTTGAAGTTATGGTAAAACTTAGTGATGATGCAAAATACATGATAATTGAAGGTGATGAATATCTGACATCTCCCATTGACAGAAGACCTAAATTTCACTTATATAATCCTGACATTGCATTAATTAGCGGAATAGCATGGGATCATATAAATGTATTCCCAACTTTTGATAATTACATTGATCAATTCAGGATATTTATTGAGAAAATATCAGAAAATGGCAAACTGATTTATTGTAAAAATGACAAAATCGTTGAAGATATCTCTTTAAGATCAGAAAAAATCATTAAAAAATATGCATATAGCATTCCAAATCATATAATTAAAAACGGTATTACCTATATTATTTATAATAACAAAGAATATCCTATTCAAATTTTCGGAAATCACAATCTGATGAATATTGAAGGAGCCAGATTGGTTTGTAATCAGATTGGAATTTCGGATGAAAATTTTTATAATGCGATTGCAAGTTTTAATGGAGCATCTAAAAGACTTGAAGCAGTTAAAATTACAAACAATTTTGCTTTTTACAAAGATTTTGCACATTCACCTTCAAAACTAAAAGCAACAACAGCTGCTGTTAATGCACAATTTCCGGAAAGACAACTAATTGCTTGTATGGAATTGCATACATTCAGCAGTTTAACTTTTGAATTTCTGCAGCAATATGAAGCTTGTATGAATGAAGCAAATCAAGCAATAGTGTATTTTAATCCACACACAATTGCCCATAAAAAATTAGCTCCCATTTCAGAACAAGATGTTTTAAATGCGTTCAAAAGAAACGATTTAATGGTCTTTACTGATTCTGCAGAACTAGTAAAATATTTAAAATCAATTGAATGGAGTAACAAAAACTTACTAATGATGAGCTCAGGAAACTTTGATGGAATAGATTTCAATCAATTAGCCGATTCATTAAAATTGTAGTTCTTATTTAGCAATTCATTGCCTATTCTGCAATTCAAACAACGTTTATTTGAACAATAATTGTTTTTTAATTCAATTAAACCTTGAGTAACATAAGCTGTTTGTGCATTAATTCCAAGCTGTTTCCATTTTGTAATTATTGAATTTTTTTCTGCAACTATTTGCTCAAGAAAACCAAAAGCTCTATGCTGAAACTCTTTTTCGTCTTTGTTTTCTGCATAAAAGAACAACATAGGCACTATTGTATTTATAACTATCAGATCTATTGCTGATTTACCTAATAAGCGTTGTTTTGAAATTATTAATTTATCATCAAACATATAATGATTGTCGAAATATGAATGTGCTTTAACATCGAATAATTTATAAATATCATTCAATTTTTTACATTCAAGTATTTTAGAAAACAAATGCGATGATTTGTAAATCAAATCGCTAAACTGAGATAATCTGATTGTTGGAAAATTTGCAGGTCGAAGGCGTAAAAATTTCCACAAATGCAATTTCAATGGAACTAATTTATATTTCTTTCTAAGAAATTCATATTCAGAATACAACATTTGTGGATAATCTTCTGAAAAATCAGCATTTAATAATCCGGCTTGCCCAAATATTAATGCAGCAATTTGATTTTCATTACTTTTATGTTTTCCTAAATAGGTAAGAGGCAATGATTGAGACAAAACCTCAAAAGGATAAGCATTGATTTTAAACCCAAAATTTTTAGCAAGTAACTGATAAAAAGATTCTTCCCAACTACTATTATTTCTTTTAAATACTTCCTTCAACTCGAGTGTTTTTCGCTCTAATCGTTCTATCAATAAATATTCCAACCAATTACTTATTGTAAATTCATTGGCATCTTTAATTAATTTTTCGCAAGGTATCCAATTTTTATTCTGTATAAAATTCTGATAATTATGGTAAATATTTTCATCAAAACACTTATCAACAACTAATTGAGGAATAGCTGCACCACTCTCTCTTAATATTGTTTTGTTGTTGTTATAGACTACATGTAAAATAATATTGTCATAAGCCTGATCATTTTGATGATTATGTAATTGCCAATCAGATGCATTTATGTGAATTTCAATGTTTCCAGCCCAAATTGTATCATTAATCCTGATTTTCGCATTAAAGAAATCAGGACCTGAATCACGATTATGAAAACCCGGATTAATTATTTCAATACTCTCATTTTCTGTAGATTTCAAATTATTATACAATAATTTGTATTTCCATAAATAATGTAAAAATTCCTCAGTCATGGTTTTATTTTTTTTGTAAAAATATAAATTTTATTGAAAATATCAAAGAAAGAAAAAATATTTTTTTTCATAAAGAAAACAAACAGAGGATGTAAAGGCTATAAAGCATAAAAAAACAAATTAATATTTGTATAAAGCTAAATATTAATGTATATTTGTAACATGATTTTTGTAAGATAAGTTCAAACAAATGCAGGATTTAACTATTTTAATATCAGGAATTGAATACAAGTTACGTAAACTTATAGAAAAGTTAAATCAGTTGAAAATTGAAAACTTACATTTGGCAAAAAAAAATGCTGAACAGTTGAAAACAATTGAAAATCAGAATAAAACAATTAAAGAATTAGAAGAAAAGTATAAAGTGCTAAAGATTGCAAAATCGATTGATAACAAAACAAATTCGTTTGATCAAAAAATAAAGATTAACGAAATGTTGCGGGAAATTGACAAGTGTATAGGTCTTTTGAATAAATAGAAATATTTGAAAAATAAACTAGATGGAAGAAATCTCTATAACGGTGAGAATAGCCGACAGACAATATAAGTTGTCTATTGGCAGAGAGGAAGAAGAGGTTTTTCGGAAAGCTACAAAGATTCTGGCAGATAAATTAATTGAATATGCTGAGAATTATGCCTTTAAAGACAAACAAGACTTACTGGCATTGGTAGCATTACAATACACCACCAGTTCTTTACAATTTGAAGAACAAGCAAATTTTAAAGATAATAATCTGGTGATTAGATTGAATGAAATTGACAAAGTTTTAAATGAGAATATAGCATAATTTAAAAGATTCGTTCTTTGAAATATATTTTATACACAGGTATATACAATCTACCCGCGTTGACTCAATTCAGTTTGTAAACTCAACATTACAAGCATTAGAGCCTAAGCTCAATGGGATTAAAAACAGGCCTCAACTCAGCAATGGGTTTTCGATTTCGGAACAGTGGACGTTTGATATTTCTGGCAGCTCTATTCATTATTTTTGGGGTTTACTATTCCCAATTAGAGTCAATTGCGGGTATTTTTTAATTTTTAGCCCTTTATGCATTCATTATATTAATAACTAACAAACAAACTTAGATGAGTGTATTAATTACTATTATCATTGCATTGTTTTCTTTGATGTTGGGCGCTGTATTGGCAACCACCGTTTTAAGAAAAATAGTAGATAAAAAAAGTCAGATCTTATTAAAAGAAACTGAAGAAAAAGCTGAAGTAATAAAGAAAGAAAAAATGCTTCAGGCAAAAGAAAAGTTTTTACAATTAAAAACTGAACATGAGAAAGTTATTCAGGAAAAGAATAACAATATTCTGAAAAGCGAGAACAGAATAAAACAGAAAGAAACAACTCTCAACCAAAAGATGGAAGAAGTTCAGCGCAAACAAAATGAACTTAATCAGCAAAAAGAAAACCTGAATACTCAGCTTGAGATTTTAAACAAAAAACATGCTGAACTTGACAAACTTCACAAAAGTCAGGTAGAAAAACTGGAAGCTATTGCCGAACTTACTGCTGGTGAAGCCAAAGAACAATTGATTGAAGCCATGCGTGAAGAAGCTAAAAATGACGCCATGAACATGATTAAAGATGTGGTGGATGAGGCTAAAATTACTGCAAATATGGAAGCAAAAAAGATTGTGATTGAATCTATTCAGCGTACTGCTGTTGAAAATGCAATTGAAAATTCTGTTTCGGTATTTAATCTTGAAAACGACGAAGTTAAAGGTAGAATTATTGGTCGTGAAGGTAGAAACATCAGAGCATTGGAATCATTAACCGGTGTTGAAATTATTATTGACGATTCTCCTGATGCAATTATTATATCTGGGTTTGATCCGGTAAGAAGAGAAATTGCCCGATTATCTTTACATAAACTTGTAACTGATGGCAGAATACACCCTGCTCGTATTGAAGAAGTTGTTGCAAAGGTTAAAAAACAGATTGAACAAGAAATAATTGAAATTGGAAAACGTACCACAATTGATTTGGGCATTTTAAATATGCACAATGAATTGATTAGAATGGTAGGTAAAATGAAATACCGTTCGTCATACGGTCAGAATTTACTACAACATTCTAAGGAAGTTGCAAACTTATGTGCTACTATGGCATCGGAATTGGGTTTAAATTCTAAACTTGCAAAACGTGCTGGTTTGCTGCATGATATTGGTAAAGTTCCGGATAATGAACCAGATTTGCCACATGCTGTTTTGGGTATGAAATTAGCCGAGAAATTTAAAGAAAAACCTGAAGTTTGCAATGCAATTGGTGCTCACCATGACGAAATTGAAATGGAATCGTTGATTGCTCCTATTGTTCAGGTTTGTGATGCTATTTCAGGTGCTCGCCCTGGCGCCCGCCGTGAAGTGGTGGATGCTTACATAAACAGATTGAACAAACTGGAAGATATGGCTCTTACTTATCCAGGTGTAATTAAAACTTATGCTATTCAGGCGGGTAGAGAATTAAGAGTTATTGTTGGTGCTGATAAAATGACTGATGTGGAAGCTAATCAATTATCTATTGACTTGTCTCATAAAATTCAACAGGAAATGACTTATCCGGGTCAGATTAAAATTACGGTTATCAGAGAAACGAGGGCAGTGAGTTTTGCTAAATAAGCTCACTACTTTATATAAAAAAAGGCTTTAACTTTGATAGTTAGAGCCTTTTTTATTTGGTGTAATGTTTTTATTTCTGCTTTCTTATTATTGATTTTATAGGATTTAAAAACCGTTGCAGCAATCTGATATCATCTGTTATTATTTCGGCTGTTCCCTGAAGCTCGCTTTTCATTTCGATAGGGATACCGTAATTTGTTTTCAAACTATCTGTTATCTCTAACTCTACCGAATAATTGTTGTCTGATGATATAAGCGAAATACTTTTTACTTTGGCGTTTACAGTTCCGTATTCGGCGGAGGGATATGCTGCAAGTTGTATATTTACTTTTTGCCCTGGTTTTACTTTTCCTGCTCCATCAATGTTAAGACTTAATTTGCCAAATATCCGTGTTTTACCGTTTGGTATTACTGATAATACTTTGTCGTTTTGATTTACTTGTTGGTTTTCGCTCCAAAATTTTGTAAAACTCACCTTGCCATCAATATTTGACATTAAAAGAAATGTTTGCTGCCAGGTGTGTAACTGATTGATTAGTTCGTCGTAAGCTTGCGAATAAATCTGAGCTGCCTTTTTGCTTTGTTCCTGATACTGTAGTTGCAAATCGAGTATTTGTTGTTGCAATTGTGTTAGTTGTATGCGGGTATTTGCCAATGCGGTACGAATGCCTTCAACTGTGAACTTCTTTTGCAAAAATATGCTTTCGGACTTTTCAAATTCTGAAGCCGATATTACTTTGCTGCTGAATAATGAAGAATCGCGGCGATATTGATTTTGTATTAGCAGCAAATCTTTTTCTAGCAAATTACGTTGGGCATATTGCCGCTCGTAATACAAATTGGTCATGTCAATTTGGTCTTTTACTGCTTTTATTTTCTGATGATGGTAATTAAGTGCATTGAAGTTTCTGATTTCATTTAATGCTTTGGCAAAACCTGCAAATGTTTGTTGTACATCGCCCAACTGATTATATGACTTCAGTCTGATGGTATCTATTGATATATTTGATGTATTATCGGAAGTATGTGGTGTGATTAATTGTAACTGCTCTGTAAGGTTTGTTATTTGCTCGTAACTGGCATTGTTTTCAATTAATGCAAGCGGACTTCCTTTGCTTACGGTTTCGCCATCGGTAACAAACAAACGGCTGATTTTTCCGGTAGTTTTTGCTACCAGTGTTAGCGGAATATTTTCGGATGTAATTACTACAGGCGAATTGATTAAATCAGGATATTTGAAAAACCAGCTACCTACTATTATTATTAATATTACGCTAAAGATAACGGTGATTCCATATCTGACTATATTTCGCGGAGCTTTGCCAAGGATGTCTTCCATTTCTTCGCTCCTGATTTCGTAATCTTTTGGTTTTTCTTCTGCCACTTATCTGATATTTTGGATTAATGAATATCTAATCCGTTTAGCATATAAATTAAATGATCGAGTGTTTTGGTAATTTCGGCCATGTATTCGTTTACGGCTTTTACGCTGCCGGGCAGAGTGTAAACCTGAGTACTTCCCATGATGCCTGCAATTCCACGACTTAATAATGCATTTGGTTTTTCCTGACCGTATTTGAAACGTATCATTTCCATAATGCCTGGTATTTCTTTATCGAGTAATTGCTTAACAACGTCGGGTGTAATATCGCGTGGGCCAATGCCTGTGCCACCGGTGGTAAAAATATAATCGACATGTTCCGAAACAGCTTTTTGTATTTCTATTGCCAAAAGCGTTCCGTCATCGGGTATTATTTGTGTATTGATAGCTATAACTTTGTCGGTTTTGGCGGCAAATTCTTCGAGCAGTTCTTTTATGCGAGGTCCGCTCCTATCTTCATATTCGCCGGCACTTGCTCTATCGCTTAATGTTATTATTAATGCTTTGTATATTTTTGGATAATAATTTAGCTCGTCGCCGGCTTTAAGTTCGCCTCCTTTTAATACTTTGGCAAATATGCCTTCTTTGGGCATTACACAATTGCCTACTTCGCGGTATATGGCACAGCCATCGCCATGACAATGTTTACCTATTTGGGTAACTTGTAGAGTGATATTTTCGTTTTGCAGCAAATCTAAAGGTTTGGTTTTAAATATCTCGAAGCCTTCTGTAGTGATGTTTTCGGCAAATTCGCCATAGGCTATTTTGCGATTGGCTTTGTGCTCGAATTTTGCAATACTTTCGGTTCCCAAAAGGCTGATCATGCGGTGCCATTTGCCCGAGTGTGCATCGTTTGGAATGCCTGTGGCAGTTAGTGTAATATGTTCTACAGGAAGTTTAATGGTTCCTTTTTTTTCGGATATATTTACTGATAATACTTTAAGTTTGCTCATTTTGCTTTTATTAATATTACAAAAATAATAAATTCTTTTTGATATAAATTGAAAAATCTGTTATGTTTGCGATTATGCAATTTTAAATTGATTATTTTGATTGTGATTAATTTTTTGTTTCGGGCTTATTTTCTTTTGTTTCCTCTTTTTTATGCTTATGTTGACGCAATAAATAGAGCTTAAAGAAATGTTCAACATTTTTGGTATTTGGAGCATAATGCTCTGTAAGTGCCAACAGATTACGATATAGCATCAACGCCATTTCATCATGTATTTGCTTAATCTCATTTCTTATACTATTTTTCTCATGCAATGTCATCCCCTTAAATTCGCTTGCTTCTTGCAATATTGTATTATATTCTGACACCTCCTGATACACTAAACTCAATTCGGGAATGTCTTTTAGGATACTTTCTATCAGTTTGAGATTGATTAATATTTTTGAATTAGTTGTTTTGTATAATTTGCGTTTCCCTTGCGGAAAACATTCTCTTAAAAATTTGCTGTTTTCTCCAACTACACCAATGATATCACGTTCCCATTTCCTTAGTTTAGTTGGAATCTCTTTTTTATAAAGATTAAAACCTATTACATTACCTTTGCTTTGCCCCTGAACATTCAAATATTTCACATAAACATCTTTGTATTTGGTTAAAACAGGCTCTGTGCGTGTGTATAAACTTTGTATCAGGGTTTCGTTGCTCGATGAGAATAATGCCGAATTATGATCGGATGATAATGTGAGCATTTTTTTATAATTGCGTTTACCTGATGGCATAAAAGGATTAAGAAAGAAGTGATATAATTTTTTCATACGATAAAATATTTATTCTGCAGGCAAAGTTACATAAAAAAACATACATAAAATACACGGATTTGTTTTATTATTTATATATATCTTATATTTTCCATACGGATTATTTATATTATATATTTAGTTTTTAAAATTTCCATATGTATCTATTTAATTATTTTTTCTTAATCTGATATTTCCGTATGGATATATATTATTCTTTATAATTATTCTATTAAATACTATTGGATTTATTTTTTTATTTATAATATTATTTTTATTTCCATACGGTTTTTATCTATTCTTTTTAATGCTTCTTATATTTCCACGCTTTTTAGATATCGTATTATTTCTAACTGCATAAAAGTAATGCAGATTGCTTGTACAAAATTGTGCGACTATATGTAAGTTGGATTTCTTAGAGTAGTCCTGAATTTAATGCTGACGAAAAACGCTGCATTGCTACACTAATTTCTTCAGAAGTGATATTAATCGGAGGTATTACAGACAAGCTGTTATGATTAAACAAGAACCAGAAGGTTATTAGCCCGTTTGCCATCGATTGAGCCACTATTTCCTCAATTTTTTCGGGATTATTCAATTCAACCGACATAAATAAACCCTTGCCACGTATTTCTTTAATTGCCGGATGGTCTTTAAGCAAAGTTCTGATTTGTTGTGCTTTCGATTCTACATTTGCTAAAAGGTTTTCGTTAACTATCACATTTAAAGTGGCCAACGAAGCTGCACACGAAACCGGATGTCCACCAAAAGTTGTGGCATGGCCATACAAAGGATGCGAACCATTAAGGCAATCCATAATTTTAGCAGACGAAATAAAAGCCCCCAAAGGCATTTCGCCACCCATGCTCTTGGCAATGCACAAAATATCGGGAACAACCTGATAATGTTCAAAAGCAAATAATTTGCCCGTACGTCCGTAACAGGTCTGAATTTCGTCATAAATCAACAAAGTACCTGTTTCATCACATCTCTTTCTCAATGCTTTCAGAAATTCAGTTTCGGCAACTACAATTCCCCTACCCGCCTGAATAACTTCTGTAATTACACAGGCTGTCCTTTCGGTAATGGCTGATAACTGACTTATTTCATTAAAATCGAGCAGTTTCACATCGGGCATCAACGGACGGAAATCCTGTTTAAAATCTTCATTACTTAGCAAAGCCAAAGCACCCATAGTGCTGCCATGATATGCATCCTTAAAAGCAATAATTTCAGAACGTTTGGTAAATTTTCTTGCCAGTTTCATTGCACCTTCAATGGCTTCGCTACCCGAATTTACAAAATACGTCATGCATAACTGCGGAGGAAGCAACTCAGCCAAACGTTTAGCAAGTTTTATCTGCGGACTTTCGATAAATTCGCCATAAACCATCACATGCATATATTTATCAATCTGTTCTTTTACAGCCTTTACAACTTCCGGATGCCTGTGTCCCAGATTGCTTACCGATATTCCCGACATCAAATCGATATAATCTTTGTCAAATTTATCATAAACATAAATACCCTCTGCCCTGGCCACCTCCAATTGAAAGGCTTCAAAAACAGATGCCTGAGCTATATATTTGTTGAAATCAGATTTTAAACTCTCCATTTTATTATTACTTATTTTCAAACTACAAAATTCATAAAAAAAATGCTATGAAACTCAAACGAATGTTAATTATTTATAATTCTGTAGCTAATGAACAGGAAAACTTCTTATTTTTGCAGAAAACATATAATTCAATGAAAAAAATTTCAGTTCTGTTACTATCTATACTAATGGGTATTAATGTATTTTCGCAAAAACAAACCGAAACCAAAGCCACAGCAATAAAATGGTATTCGTTTGAAGAAGCTATTAAATTAAACAAAGAATACCCCAAAAAGAAAATTTTTGTTGATGTATATACCGAATGGTGCGGATGGTGCAAACGTATGGATGCCACCACATTTAGCCAACCCGATATAATTGAATATATGAATGCAAATTATTACGCCGTAAAACTAGATGCAGAACGAAAAGACAGTTTGATACTTGACGACAAACTATTTATAAATCCAAATCCAACAGGAAATCGCTCAACACATCAAATTGCCGAAATGCTGCTCAATGGCAGAATGTCCTACCCATCATATGTTTTTCTTGATGAAATGAGCCGACCCATTACTGTAGTTCCGGGTTTTGTAGAAGCCTCAGCTTTTGAACCAATACTTCACTATTTTGCCGAAAACGAGTATTTTAAAAAATCGTGGGAAGCATATCAAAAAGATTTTGTTGGTAAAATTAAAAAGTAAGTTTAAAAAACTTACTTCTATCATATTCTCAAAACACAATAGATAACGAAAAGTAAATACAATTTCTGAAAACAATTTTCAGCATACTTTATTTTCAAACTTTCAGTTGCCACTATGAGAAAACTTTTTATTTTATCATTACTTTTAATTATTGGTTTTCAATCCAATTCGCAGATATATAAAGATTCCACTGCAAAAACCGACGATCGTGTAAAAGATTTGCTTTCGCGAATGACTGCCGAAGAAAAGTTTTGGCAATTGTTTATGATTCCCGGCGATTTGGGTAACGAAAAAGAAAAATACAAAACCGGAATATTTGGATTTCAGGTAAGTACCGAAGGGCAAAATACCGATGCAGCACAACAACTTTTAAATTATAACGCAGGTGGTACTGCTTACGAAACAGCACTGAAAGTAAATCAGATGCAGAAATTTTTCATCGAACAAAGCCGTTTGGGTATCCCTATTATTCCCTTTGACGAAGCACTGCATGGTTTGGTAAGAAAAGGAGCCACAGCATTTCCGCAATCAATCGGATTGGCGGCAAGCTGGAATATTGATCTGATGCATCAGGTTTCAAAAGCAATTGCCACCGAATGCAAAACCAGAGGTTTACGACAAATATTATCGCCGGTAGTAAATATTGCAAACGATGTTCGCTGGGGACGTACCGAAGAAACTTATGGCGAAGATCCTTTCTTAGTATCTGAAATGGCGGTAGCTTATGTTTCCGAATTCGAGAAAATGGGAATTATTACCACACCCAAGCACTTTCTGGCAAATGTAGGCGATGGAGGTCGCGATAGTTATCCAATACATTTAAGCGAAAGACTATTGCGTGAACAATATCTTCCTCCTTTTGAAGCCTGTTTCAAAAGAGGTGGTTCGCGTTCGGTAATGACAGCATATAACTCTCTTGATGGCAGCCCATGCAGCGCCAATAATTGGTTATTAAATACTTTATTAAAGAAAGAATGGAATTTCAGAGGATTTGTTATTTCAGATGCCGGAGCTACCGGAGGTGCCAATGTATTACACTTTACGGCAAAAGATTATCCTGCATCAGCAGTAAATTCATTAAACAACGGACAGGATGTTATCTTTCAGACCAATTATGAACACTTTAAATTATTTTCGCCACCTTTGCTCGACAAAAGTATTAAGCAACAAACTATAGATAGTGCAGTTGCACGTGTACTCAGTATGAAATTTGAACTGGGATTATTCGACCATCCTTATAGAAATGCAGAAGAAGCCAAAACAACAAATCGCAGCCAATTGCACAAACAATTGGCAAAACAGGCAGCTAAAGAATCTGTTGTATTATTAAAAAACGAAAACAATTTATTACCTTTATCAAAAAATATAAAATCTATCTGTATTATAGGTTCAGATGCAGTTGAAGCACGCCTTGGTGGTTATAGCGGACCAGGCAACAATCCTGTAAATTTACTTGATGGAATTAAAAACATTATTGATGCAAAAACTAAAATACAATATGTAAAAGGCTGCAACAGAATCAACACAGAATATACACCGGTTTCTTCCGAGTATCTTTTTAACATTAGTGAAAATATAAAAACTAAAGGATTAAAAGGCGAATATTACAATAATATTACCATGGAAGGCAAACCGGTTTTTATCCGTAATGATGAAAGAATACAATTTCAATGGACTTTGTTTTCGCCCGATCCTGAAAAACTTACTTATGATTTCTATTCTGTAAGATGGACTGGTAAAATTAAATCGCCAAAAACCGGAAATTTCAAAATTGGTATTGATGGCAATGATGGTTACAGATTATTTATTAATAATAAGCTGATAATTGATAATTGGAAAAAACTCACTAAGCAAACTATTGTAAAAGACTACCCTTTTGAAAAAGACAAGGAATATGACATTAAAATTGAATATTTTGAACCAACAGGCAATGCCATTTTCAATTTGGTATGGAATGCAGAAACAAGCAATACTGAAACAGAAGAAATAAACAAAGCCTTAGAAGCTGCAAAGAAAAGCGATGTAACAATAATTGTTGTAGGTATCGAAGAAGGTGAATTCCGCGACAGGGCTTACCTCAACTTGCCAGGGCGACAGGAAGAATTGATAAAAAAAGTATCAGCCGTATCAAAAAAAGTAGTGGTTGTTTTAGTTGGAGGCAGTGCTATTACCATGAATAATTGGTTAAATGATGTTTCATCAGTTATTGATGTATGGTATCCCGGAGAAGAAGGTGGAAATGCAGTAGCTGAAGTTTTATTTGGCAATTACAATCCGGCAGGGCGATTGCCAATAACATTTCCTGTATTTGAAGGTCAATTACCATTGGTTTACAATCATAAACCTACCGGACGGGGCGATGATTATAATAATCTGACAGGTCAGCCTTTATTTCCATTTGGTTTTGGACTAAGCTATACAAGTTTTGAATATTCTGATATGGAATTTTCTAAAAACGTTATAAACAAAACCGATAGTTGCCTTGTTAAGTTTAAACTCAAAAATTCAGGGCAAAAAGATGGTGATGAAGTAGTGCAATTATATATCCGCGATGAAATTTCTTCAGTAGCCAGACCAATTACTGAACTGAAAGGCTTTAAAAGGATATTTCTGAAAGCCGGAGAAACCAAAGAAGTAAGTTTTATTATTAATCAGGAAATGCTGAGTATGCTGGATGTAAATATGAAAAGAATTACTGAAGCAGGCGATTTCAGAATAGTGATAGGTGCTTCATCTAAAGATATCAGATTGAGAGGAATATTAAATGTTATGGAATAAGAAATCAGTTTATTAATTAAATAATTTATACAATGACAACAGTAAATGTGTATCTTACCTTTAAAGGTAATTGCGAAGAAGCATTCAATTTTTATAAATCAGTATTTGGTGGCGAGTTTCCATACGTAGGCAGATTTAAAGAAATGCCTCCAATGGATGGTTGCAGTGTTCCTGAAGAAGATTTGGAGAAAATAATGCATATGAGTTTACCCATCAGTGCAGAAACTATGATTATGGGCAGCGATAGCTCAGAAGCTTTCGGACAGGTTACAACTATAGGTAATAATTTCTCAATTTCAATTACAACTGATAGCAAAGAGGAAGCTGACAGATTGTTCAACGGACTATCGGAAGGCGGAAAAGTTGCTATGCCAATGGATGTAACTTTCTGGGGCGATTATTTTGGTATGTTTACCGATAAATTTGACATTAACTGGATAATCAGTTTTGCAACAAATCAAAATAAATAGAGAAATTTAAGCAATAAAGAATTTTCTATATTTTGATAAAAAACTATCAATATCAAATCGATATTGGTAGTTTTTTATTTTTATAAAGCTAAACACTTTCAATTTTCACAGAAGTCATCGTAAGTGAACCACCTACTGCTTTGTCGTTAAAAAACTCAATTGCTCTTTTTCCTGTTTTAATGCCAGAATATAAAGTAAAGGCAGATAATGTTCGGGAGATGGTATTGCCAATTCAACTTCTCTGCCAAGCGAACGATAATTTATCAGTTGTTTATGATCGTTTGCCAGCATTAAGTTTTTCATCTTTTCATTGGCAATAGTAGCCCAATCGTAAGCAAAACCAATTTTATTCATATTTGCCCAATCAATTTTTCCTAAATTATGAACCATATTTCCACTTCCAATTATCAGAACTCCTTTTTTGCGCAGCTGATAAAGTTCTTTTGTTTATTACACTTTGATTTCCCAATGGGCAGAAATACAAAGTACAGCACGTGGTTTTGAAATTGCGGCTGACATATTGCGGAATCCTATTACAAATTCGTTTTCTTCTATTGCATTCATCGGATTGCCATGCCCGACAAATAATGTAGGCATTATATTATTGTTTTTTGTATCATAAAGCATATCAAATATTTCTTTGTTACTCATTGCCATTATTGCTAGAGGGAACAGAATTGCTGACCCTAAAAATGATCGTCTGTTCAAGTAGTTTTATATATAATACTTCTGTTTCTGCCAATTATTTAAATTGCGAGAATAAAACAGGAAAGTATAAAACCCGATACTTTGAATACTTGTTCAAATAATTACATCTTTTTAAAATACAAACACTTAAAGCTATAATGAGTTATTATATTCTTTTTACAAATATGTTTTGAAAAATTCTTATTCCAACAAATACCAGATTAAATTTAAAAAAACGCAAAACTTACAAATTTTGATAATTTAATTATTATCTTTGCTTATGATAATTCTTAAAAAACAGGCTTTTAATTTAAGATAATAATAAGAATTATTTATTGAAACACTTTAAAAAACAATATTAATCCTTAAAATTTATTTTTGGAATGTTGATAGCACAATTCTTATTTGAAAACAAGGCTTATAGCGGATTTTAATGTATAAAATCAGATTATTATAATAAATAATCCCTGACTGCCGTCAGGCAAGCGTAAAGAGAGCGTTTACGGAAAGTTTTTGTGTAATCAGCATTCTGATGTTTTTTAACGTATAAATTAAAAGTTTAAAATATGAAATTATGTACATTTTATTAATTTTAAATTATACTTGCTGAAAAAATGCAAATAAAAAAACATCAGAAAACATCAGAAAAAACGCAATTACATCCTCGCAATAAGCACAGAGGCAGCTATGATTTTAAGTTATTAGCAATCTCCTACCCTACACTGGAGCAATATATTATCATAAATAAATACCAGAACGAATCCATCGATTTCTTTAATCCGGAAGCTGTAAAAGCATTAAACAAAGCTTTGCTAAAACAGTATTACAAAATTGATTATTGGGATATTCCTGATAATTATTTATGTCCGCCCATACCCGGCAGAGCCGATTACATCCACAATATTGCTGATTTACTGAATGATTCAAACATAACAAATAATAATCAAATCAAATGCTTAGATATTGGTACAGGTGCTAATTTTATTTATCCGATAATTGGTATTGCTGAGTATAACTGGAACTTTGTTGGTAGTGATATAGATATTGCTTCGCTAAAATCTGCTCAAAAAATAATTGATTCAAATACAATACTTCAAAACAAAACAGAACTTCGACTACAGGAAAACAGTTTAAATATGTTCAGAAGTGTAGTTAAAGAAACAGATATGATTGATGTTAGTATTTGTAATCCGCCATTTCATGCATCAGCAAAAGAAGCGCAGGCAGCCAACCTGAAAAAGCTAAACAATCTGAAAAACACCCGCAATGCCCGTCTGGAATTAAATTTCGGAGGCAAAAGCAACGAATTGTGGTGCGAAGGCGGCGAAGAACAATTTATTAAAAAAATGATTGTTGAAAGCAAGGATTTTGCCCGCAATATCAGATGGTTTACAACTTTGGTATCAAAATCAGCATATCTCGATACTTTTTACCATTTATTGGAAAAACAAAAAGTAAGAGAATACAAAACAATAGAAATGGGGCAAGGTAATAAAATCAGTCGCATTATTGCATGGACATATTAACAATTAGAATAAAGCAAAATAGGTTATCTAAAAATTTATCCGTTTATTGAGCTTGTCGAAATGGCCGGATGAAATTTTAAATTAAAATAATCAATCAAACATAAACACATATTCACAAATGGATTTCAAAGAATTACTAAACGACAAAAACATTAAAGCTAAAGAAAAGACCAAAACTTTGAGTAAATGGATAATTGAAAATCAGGATAAGATTAATTTATTGATAGATTTTGCCAAACAATCAAAAGATGCTCAAAAAGCCGGTTGCATAGAAGCTATGGAATATGCAAGCAAACAGAATCCGGAAATTTCAAATGCAGAATGGCTCGAATTTACAACAAATACTTTAACCGAAAAACCACCGCGAATCAAATGGGAATCAGCCCGGGTTATCGGAAATATTGCAAAACTATTTCCACAAAATCTGGAAAAAGCAATCAATAATTTGCTAATTAATTCAGAGCATGAAGGCACAGTAGTTAGATGGAGTTCGGCTTATGCATTGGGCGAAATTTTAAAACTTAAAACTCAACACAACAATATATTAATACCTGCTATTGAAAGTATTTGTGAGCGTGAAGAAAAAAACAGTATCAGAAAAATATATCAGCTTGCCTTAAAAAAGACAAAAAACTAAATCAAAGCATTATTGTTTATAAGATTATTAAAATCCGATAAGCAAAATGACAAATCTGATAGCTATAAATTCTGTAGATGATATTCCAAAAAAATATTTAAACACCCCTGTTGCCGATTTGCTGCAATATCACAATATGTCAAAACCCATTGATGTAGCTTATGATAAAGCAGAGCTATTGGTGGGTATGTGTATGGATAATCGTAAACGATTAATAATTCCGAATAATTTTGCATTTATCATCCGTGCCGGAGGTGCAAATCTCAGATATAGTGCTTTTAAAGTGTCTTATGCAATAGCAGTTGGCAAAATCAGACATATTGCCGTTATTGCCCACAACAATTGTGGTATGGTAAATGTTTCGGCACGAAAAGAAGATTTTGTAAACGGATTGGTAGAATTTGCAGGCTGGCAAAAACAAAAGGCTTATGAACATTTTGATGAATTTGCCCACAAATTTGAAATCGGAAACGAAATCAGTTTTATTAAAAATGAGGCTAATAGACTAAGATTAAGATATCCCAAAGTAATGGTAGCTCCATTATATTATAATGTGGACGATAACAAATTATATCTGGTAAGGGAAGAAAAGAACAAATTCCTCGAAGAATTATCGGAGTAAATCCATATATTTGCCAATACTTTTAAAAAAAATACTGGCATGCAAAAACTGATTTCTTATTTATGCTTTATTAGCTTAATATTCTCATTTGTATTAGCTTCCGCTCAAAATAATCATATTGTGGTTTACGAACAATATGAAAACAATAAACTGATTGCTGATAAGCTTATTAAAGTAACGGCAGATAAAAACTATGCATTAATCAGTTACCCAAATTCAACAGAGAAAATAATAATTGATTACAAAAAAAAACAAACCATAAAAACTGCAAAAATAAAAGATAAAAAATATGCTGTTCACAATAATTTTTCATCATTAAGTCAGGCAGTTATCAGCAATCAAAAGGACAGTATATTAGGTTTTGAATGTACCAAAGCAGTTTATAATGTTTTTTCAAATAATTTTGATGTTTGGTTTACCCAAAAAGCAGGGTTTAAAGCATCATCTTCCATCTCATTTTGTCCGCCCGAAGCATTGGTATTGAAAGTAGTAATTAATGGTAACAGAAGTTTTATAGCCAAATCCATTTCAAAAACAGATGAAGAAATACAACTACCTGATACTGATTACGAAAACCTTAATGATGCGCAGTTTACTGCAATGCAGATAGCAGCCAGATATATCCGTATTCCGGTTTTCGATAAGGAAGTAATTAATTACGAAAACAATATCGAAAATATTGACGAAGAAAAAACCGGAATTACTTATCGCTATTCCAAAGGTAATATTATCCTGAAAAAGATAAAACTCCCCGACACCAAAAATCAGGGACGATTTTTTATTGAATTATCAGATTGGTCAAACGGAGATGCCTACGACAGAGTGGGTTCTGTTTTTACATTATCTGCCAAAAATCAACATGCAATGCTGAATGCCTTTAAAAATGGGCCAGAAACATTACCTGTATTTAAGGATAAGTCAGAAAACAAATATCAGGGTGTATATGCTACAGAAAATTATTCGCCGGTAACCGAACTTATGCGCTTTTATACACCTTTTGGCGTAGGACATTACAATAACAAAAGAATAATAGATGGATACCAATGGAGCGATTCGGCTATTTACAAACAGGATGTTACAGATTTAATTCCGACAGATGCCAATGAAGTATGGATTGGTGTTTATATCGGAAATTATGACAAAGGCGGACATAAAGTAAGTTTAAGACTTAATTATTATCCCGATGAAGAATCGAATCCAGAAAAAAAGTGGATAAGTTCATTGTTTTCTACCGTAAATATTATGGAAGCAGCCGGACAAAATTATGGTCGCTTATTTGAACAAGACACCTTAAGAATGAGCTTTGAAATCCCTGATTCTGTTTCTGAAATTCAACTATTATTTACTACAACCGGACATGGCGGCTGGGAAAATGGTGACGAATTTGTACAAAAGAACAATCAGGTAAAAATAGATGGGAAAACAGTTTTTGATCTTACCCCATGGCGAAGTGATTGTGGCACTTACAGACTGATTAATCCTGCTTCAGGCAATTTCCCCGATGGCTTATCATCAAGCGATTATAGTCGCTCAAACTGGTGCCCGGGCACTTTAACACCTCCCTTTGTAATTCCATTAAAAAACATAAGCACAGGAAAACATCAGATTGAAGTAATTATTGACCAGGGAAAACCCGAAGGCGGCAGTTTCAGTCATTGGTGTGTAAATGGCATATTGACAGGGAAAATTAAATAAACAGATATACCAAAGTGATTTATAAATTAGTTCATTTTGTAATGGTATAACATCCATTACAAAGTAAACATGACACAAAAAAAATGATTATTCACGATAAATCTAAGTTTTTTTAAAACATTTTAGGCTTAATATCAATCAATTAACTAAAAATAAGATAAAACAAACATATATATGAAAAGGACGATAATAACATTTTTAATACTTTTAACAGTTTTAGGGCTCAAGGCTCAAAAAGCAAAAGATTATGCAGTTGTAGATGATATTATACGACAAATACCTGATTCGCTAACTCAAACTACAGCTTCTATAGCAAACTTCATAAACAGCAAATTCACAACACAGTCAGAAAAATCGAGAGCTGTTTTTATTTGGGTTGCAAATAATATTCAGTATGATATTGAAAATATGTTTGCTATTGATTTTTATCAAAAAAAAGAATTGATAATCAGCAAAACACTCAGAACAAGAAAAGGAATATGTATGCATTATGCCGAAGTTTTCAGCGACATTTCCAATAAAGCAGGTTTAAAAACTTTTGTAATTTCAGGCTATACCAAGCAAAGCGAATTTGTTGATTATATTCCTCATGCCTGGTGTGTTGGTTTAGTTGATACTACATGGTGTTTGTATGATCCTACCTGGGGTTCGGGTGTTATATTCAACAATAAATTTATCCGCAAAATAAATAATGATTATTACAGAGCTAGACCCGAAAAACTTATTAAATCGCACATGTCTTTTGATCCATTATGGCAATTACTTAATTATCCGATTACCAGTCAGGAGTTTTATGAAGGCAAATTTGCAATAAATAAAAACAAAGCTTTTTTCAACTTCAATGACAGTATAGTTGCTTATGAAAATCTTACGGAAGAGGAGCAACTTATGGCTATTGCAAACAGAATTGAATTGAATGGCGTTAAAAATTCAATGATTTTCGACAAACTACATCATATCAAAGTTGAACTCGAAAATTTCAAAATCAGAGAAATTAACGAAAAACACAGTGCTGCTATAAATTATTATAACGAATCTATCAGATTATTTAATGTTTTTATTGATTATAGAAATAAACAGTTTACACCTAAAAAAGAAGATGCAGAAATAAAACAAATGATAGATGATGTAGAACTGGAGCTGAATAAGTCTTTAAACAAACTTAATGAAATAAAAAATGCGGATGCACAAACTTCAGGACAAATGCAGCTTCTTTATAAAAACATTAATGAAATGTTTGCAAAAATTGACGAACAAAAAGAATTTGTAACTAAGTATTGCAAAACATCTAAATTATTACGCAAAACATTGTTTTACAAAAGAAACTAAATTCAATTACAATTATCGTTTTAATCCCAAACATATTTCCATTTGCCATTGCTTTGTTTTTTCCATACCGTGTGAAATACGCCTCTGAATTCAGATACTTTTCCGCTTGAATCGGCTGTAGTCCATAGATATTTTCCATAAGTATAAGCCAATGTGGCATCATTGGATACTTCAATAAAATCGGGTTTCCAGCTAACAGTGGTTTTCAGGAATTTAGGATTTTGATAATACGCTTTTATTTTATCCCGCCCCGAAATAATGCTATCGTTTTCGCGAAGTATCACTGCATTTTCATCAGCAAACTCAAAAAAAGCTTCGGCTATCCCCAAATCTTTAACTGTTGTTTCAAAATCCTTTTCTGTCTTCTGAATTTCCTTTTTAATATCAGCAGCAGTTTTTTCTTTTTTATTTGTCTGATTACAAGCCGATATTACAAAAATAATCAATAACAGATATGTGGCAGATTTTCTCATATTTATTTTAATTATTAATTTATTGTTTATCTAAATATTAATGATTTTAGTTACATTGCAACTGTCATATATCAAATAATAAATTTCCCTTTATAATAATAAAACATTCCTGAACCAATTAATATTAGAATTATACCTATATATAAGGTAGTATTGTCATCAGGATTTACAATGGCTTTTCTATAATCCATGTAGCATGTTCTTAAACTTGAAATTCCATAAACATATATATTATCTGATGTATTCAGATTTGGCAAGTCTTTCTTCGCAATATGAATAAAAACAGGATCTTTTGATTTTACAAAAAAGTCAAAATTGGTTCTGTCAAAATAATCAATATAAGAATCACTAATAATAAAATCATCATTATATTCAAATAAATGAATATAGTATTCTTGTTTTTCTTGGTTTCTGGTATGATAAGTTCTAACTTGACCATTATAAAAGATTGCTTTTAGTTCAATAAAATCATGCTCAGAATCAAATCTTTCTCCAAAGACATCCATAAATATAAAAGATAAACCAAATAGCAAAAAAAGGAATGATCTGGTTAACTCTTTGGTATTAATTATTAATTTAAAATACTTTACAGTATCCCAAAATATTTTCTTTAACACATTAAAAACATTATCATTATTGATGTTCAACCCTCAGCAAATCGTTAATGGTTTTTACCGGATTAAAAGTAATAATTGGTACTTCCACAAAAACACTTATCCATTCGGCCATAGCACCATTCCATAAACCGGGAAGTTCCTGTGCTTTCAGATTTCTGCCATCTTTAGATTTCGTAGAAATAAAGCCTGTGGAAGGATCTATAAAATTCTTTAAATCGAAAACTTCGCCTTTATAATTTCTTACAACGCAAACCAAATCGACCGGATTGAAATGTGAGGCTGTTTTAAATACCTGCAACTGTCCCGAATTTTCCATATTTATCTGCGAAGATTCAATAATTTGCAATGATACTTCTCCCCTATTGTTTCTTACCCAAAATGGTCCGCCGCCCGGTTCGCCTTCGTTTTTAACCATTCCACAAATACGGATTGGTCGGTTTAATTTATTAAAGATATATTGGATTTTCTCTGTTCGGTTAAGTTCTTCGAAACTTTCGTTCCATCTGAGTTGAAGTTTTTGTTGGGCAAATTCTATGATTTCTTCAAGCTTACCATCATCTAGTATTTGTGTTTCCAATACTTTTAAATATTCAAATGATTTTAGCTGAAGACTAATTAAATAACCTCCCAAAGCCTTTTTATAGGCATAGGTTTGTTCTTTTAATTTATCAGGCACTACATTATCAATATTTTTAATAAAAATAATATCTCCTTTCAGGTCGTTCAGATTTTCGATTAAGGCACCATGACCACCCGGACGAAATAAAATGCTTCCGTCTTTTTCTCTAAAAACTTCATTATCTGTTTCAACAGCAATGGTATCTGTAGATGGTTTTTGAATTGAATAGCTTATTTTGAAAACTACATGATAATGATTTTCATATCTGGTTTTTACCTCGGCAATATGCGTTAAAAACTTTTCGATATGCTCGGGCGAAATGGTAAAATGAATTATTACATTTCCGTTAGCATCTTTTGCATAGTGCACACCTTCAACCAAATGCTCTTCTATTGATGTTCTTGAGTAATCTGCATAATGATGAAATTTAAGCAATCCTTTAGGCAGATTACCATAATTCAAGCCTTTTTCATCAAGCAAATATTCAATAATCGTATGATATAATTTCTGTTCAAGACATACTTCAATATCCAGATTATCAGCAGCCATTTTTGCTTTTAAATCCAGATAAAAAGCAAACTTTTTAATATCTGAAATAAAACGATACACAGAATTAAAACCTTTATCACTTTCAAACAGAGCCAATCCTTTTTCATCGGCTTTGTATTTATCTTTGAACTCATACAAATTTTTAAACATCCTGCTGGCAGCACCCGAAGCCGGAACAAATTTTACTACCTGACGGTTTTTGGCTGTCAGTTCGAAAATGGTAATATAATAATCGATATGTTCTTTATCGAGAATTACAATTCCATCTTTAGAAGTAGCTGGTTTTGTAAGATTAACGAAAGGAAACCCTTTTTTAAAGTTCTCTAATTGTTGTTCAATGGTTTCAACTTGTATTCCAATTTGCTGAAATTGCGATAGGTCTTTTTGTAAAAACATAATAAATGGATTTAGACTTCAAATGTATAAAATATTTTAATTATAAACACAATCGGATGAAAAAATATTTTACAATGCTTGAATTAGAAAATTCAAATGATATATTTTTTTGAATTTGTTTGTTTTATATGCATCATTGTCTGTTTGACATAAATATTTTTTATCTGTATCTATCTTTTAGCTAATTATTTATGATGGGTGAATATATTTTTATTTTCTTATTTAATTCTCATGAAATATGTATTAATTTTTGGACCGTTTTTCCCTTCCCGACCTACTTCATAAAATTTATCATTATTAATCCATTTAATCTTTCTAGTTATTTGTCTCTTTTTTAAGGTTTCACAATATTCATCTTCTGACAAAGTTAATTTATTTTTCTTTTTTAACCATTTTCCTTTTACACCAATATATTGTTGATAATTACATGTAGTATTTCTGTTTTCAAAATATGTTCCATTTTCAAAAAATTCGTATTTAAAAATACTATCACAATTTTTACTTTTATCAAATTTTGAAGAATAACATATTGACCATTTACCAACAATTGACTTTTCTAATTTATTTGTCTGTCCACATAAAGTGTAAGATAATAAACAAAATAAAACTATAATTTTAATTGCTTTTGCCATTATATGTGTATTTTATCTGCAAATATGGGAGTATAAATAAGTTTGTGTAAACACCCTCTAGTTAATAGCCATTTGCATCCAAAAGCATTGGTCTCGCTTCCAAAAGCATTGGTCTTGTTTCCAAAAGTATTAGTCTCGCTTCCAAAAGTATTGGTCTCGCTTCCAAAAGTCTTTGGCAAGTATCCAAAAGTTCTTGGCAAGTATCCAAAAGTCTTTGGCACGCTTCAAAACCTATGCCATTAAAATTTATAATAGAAAGGGTAAATTATTTTTATTTCCAAGCTTTAATAGGCTTATCCCCTACTATTAGGTCTTTCAGAACACATTCTTCATTATAAACACTTACAATTGCATAAGCGGGATATAATGAATCATTTGCATGTTTTGAATAAACTTCGGCATAATATTCAGCTTTAAATTCATCCATATAATATCTGACGAACAAATATACAATATTTAATGGGAGTTATCCATTATTTTCAAAAATATATGCTAAACGTGCTTCGAAAATATACTAAAGAAGATTATGAAATAATTTCTTATCAAACTATCCGGTTTCTGTTTAATCAGTTCGATTGTGGCAGTTATAAAAGATACCTTTTCATAGCAAATTCACAACAAAAAAAAGACTTAAGATATTACTTAAATAAGAATGAATTTTAAATTAATTACGATTGGAAAAGACTAATTCAATAATGAATTTTGCATTAGTCTTTGCTTCTTATTGGCAAACTAACATAAAAGCTACTTCCAATATCTTCTTTACTTTCAGCTCTTATTGTGCCACCGTTTTTTTCGACAAAGTCTTTGCAAAGTAACAAACCCAAACCCGTACTTGGTTCACCATTGGTACCCTTTCGTCCAATATTACCGTCAATTTTGAATAGTTTATTTAAAACTTCCGCCTCCATTCCAATTCCATTGTCAGAAATTTTAATTTCAACAAAATGTGTATCAGTTATTTGAGTAGAAATGTGTATTTTCCCATTTTTATTTGTAAATTTAATGGCATTTGATATCAAATTTCTAATAACAGCATTAAACATATTGATATCTACTTTTATGCAAACATCTATTTCAATATCAGAAGTAATTTCAATTTCTTTTGATTTAGCTATATCATACATTAATTCAATAATTTTATATAATTCTGGCTTTAGTGTATAAACAACTTGTATAAATGGCAGAATCCCCTGTTGCATTCTGGCCCATTGCAATAAATTTTCGAGCAAATCAAACAAATTAGTTGCAGATCTTTCCATTCTGATTGCAATATTCTGAAGTTGCATCATAGTTAATGACTGAATATCATCGGACATTATTTTAGTTAATCCCAAAAAAGAATTAAACGGACTCCTTAAATCATGTGCTATAATTGAGAAAAATTTATCTTTAGACTGATTGGCTTCCAATAAGTATTTTGAATTTTCTTCTAACAATTGTTTTTGATTTTCTACTATTTCAAATTTTCTGGCATTTGCTATTGCCATACTTGATATCTGAGAAATAATCGCCCCCATTTTTTTATATTTTTCAATATATTCAGGAAATTTTACTTCATATATTTTAAATATACCCAGGTCTTCATTTAAATAATTTATTTTATATAAAATATCTTCTTCTTCATTTAAAACCTCATAATTATTATTAAACAATTGTTTTTCACTGTTTTTATTATTTTCAAACTGATAATAAACAATATTTTGAGGCGAAAACAGCATATTTAATAAATTAAAGATTTCTTTTATGATCAGTCTTTCATCAGTATAATTTACCAGTTTATTTAATAAAAAGAAAATCAATAAATAATCAGCATTTTCGCGTGAAACCAAAGCAAGTTTTTCATTTATTGATTTATTTTGCCGTTCAATTCGCCATTCAGAAATAATTTTGATTAAAAAATTACGATAATAAGTCAATCCAATTGGAAAGATTTCCCATGGCAAGCCCATATAATCAGACAGTTTGCATATTGAAGGCTTGTAATCCCATTTCAATCCCGTATCCAGAAAAAGAATTTTTTTTATTGATTCACCAAAAAACACTTTAGATGTATTTTCATCAAAACCCCATTGATTTATATGCTCTTTATAATTGACCAACCAGCCATTGGTAACAACATAACAGCCTTGATTAATAAAATGTTGGACTATTTCTTTACTGGTTAATAACTCAAAACATTGATCTAAAAAATAAAAATCGATTTTATTATTCACTATCAAATCAGTTTTCTTTTTCTTGAAACAAGAACTTACAAAAAATAATATTTTTGAAAATTCATCCTGATTGATGTGAGCATTTTTGATGGCGAACTCAACATCCAATGAATTAGAAGCACAATTAGTTGGATATGTTTTCAGAACGACATCATGAAAATTCAATTCTTTAATAATATGAGTTGCTTCAACAATGAGTGAATTACAAATAAAAATACAAAGTTTTTTATCCATTCTATTTAATATTTAATGGATATTGGCCATAAATAAGAACTGCTTCCGAAATATTTTGCAATACATTATCAGGCACTTGAAATGGTATTTCTCCATGATTATCAGCAAGAATAAATCCACCTCCCGAAGCTGCATTATATATTGTATTTTTCACGATTTCATAACACTGCTCTTTTGACCAATGGCGCATTTCTATACCATTTAGGTTTCCCAAAACAGTTAACTTGTTTTTACAAGCATTTTTAATTTCAGCAATATTTTCATTGGCACTTACCCCAACTACCGCAGTACCGGTTTGAGCAACCAAATCAATAATAGGCAAACAATTACCAGAGGCAAAATGAGTGGCTGTTGGTCCGTTTAAACTTGAAATCGTACGTTTGGCAATTTCAAAACCTGTTTCTAAATACAAATCCCTCGGGATTATGGTAGAAGAAGAAACCGGATCGAAATAACATATTGCAGTAGCACCTGCTTTTAATTGGCTATTAGCCCAATCAGTACAAAATGCAACATTTATCTGCATAAGTTTCTGAAATAAATCTTTGCGAAAATGCATTATTTCCAAATATTTATCAAACCCAAGCTGCATTACAGGCAATGAAAATGGAGAAATAGCAACTGCTATAATAGGCACTTCATTATTTACCTTTTGTTTCAATAATTCAATTGATTTTAATACTTTATGTAAAACTTTGCTTTCACTTACTTTAGGAGCTTCTAATGTTTTTATCGAATCAATATCTTTTATAAACGGAAGTCCACTATTTGGCGGTCCATCTTCAGTATAAATAACTTCGCCACCAAAAGCTTCAACTTCAATTGGGGCATAAAAGAATGGATATAAACAATCCGTCTTGTATTTTTCTCTTATTTTAAGTTGACCTTCGAAAACATTTTCGGCTTTCGAAAAATATTCTTTAATACTTAATCCCAATTCTTTAGCACCATGCATAGTTGCAAGCAAAAACAAAGGAACTCTATCAGGTTCCTGATGCGAAAGGGTAGTTAAAACCCTTTCCATTGAAGTCATTTCTTTTTTTTCATAATTTTTATGCCTCCATTAATTTATTAACTATTTCTATGGCTTCCGAAGAATCTTTACCATAAGCATCAGCACCTACTTCTTTCCATAAATTTTCATCTAAACGAAAAGGTGCGCCTCCTACAACTTTTTTTACATCTGTATCAGATAATTTCTGTTTCAAATCTGCTATATGTAATGCAGAAGTAAGCATTAATACCGATAGTAATAAAATTTTAATATCTTCTTTTCTGACAATATCGGCTATTTTATCAGTAGTTAATCCACCACCTAAATCCATTACTTCAATACCACTTGCTCTTAGGCATGAACAAATAATTCTTTTGCCTAACAAATGATAATCTTCAAAAACACCAATTGCCATTTTAGGTTGATTTTTGCGGGTTTTGCTTAACGGAGGCAAAACCTTATCAATTATTTCCTCACAAATAATTCCGCTCATATATACCTGAGAAAGAGCAAGTTTTCCTTCTTCCCATAAATATCCAATATTATGAAGACTCAATGAAACAAGTTCACTCGCAACATCGATAGGTGTACTATCTTTTATTGCATTTAAAATTACTTTTTCAGCCAAATCTTTGTCAAGTGTTAACAAAGCTCTTTCCAACTCATTACTTAAAAGGCTTAAATCTTTCATTTTTCAACACATTTTTATTTATTTTTCCACGCTTTAATAGGCTTATCCCCTACTATTATATCTTTCAGAACACTTTCTCCATTATAAACACTTACAATTGCATAAGCAGGATATAATGAATCATTTGCATGTTTTGAATAAACTTCGGTAGAATATTCAGCTTTAAATTCATCCATATAATATCTGTCGAAAGGATATTCGATAATTAATGTAAAGTATCCATTATTTTCATAAATATTTGCTAAAAGTGCTTTTATGTAGTCATTTGCAGATTGTGGTTTGTTTTTTTCAACTGAAGCTATAGTAGCAAAACCCATGCTATCCTCTTTTAAACTTACATAAACGGTTTCGTCTTCCGTCCAATCGGCTTTGGTTTTCACAATAAATTCATTGGCATCAAAACTTAATGTAAGATAATTGCCCCTGAAAGGATCAACTGGGTCTATTGGTGAAGTTTTGAAACGGTATTCCTTACCATTTTTTAAAACACTTTCTCTTTCAGTTATTAACGAAACAGGTACATAAATCTGAATTAAAAAGAGAATTATTAAAGCGGAAATAATCAGATATTTATTTTTCATTAGTTTTTCTCCTTTTCAACATTAAATAATTTGTAACAAAAAAACCAAAACCTACCAAAATAAATAAAATACCCCGCAATACAAAACTTATATTGGTATCAAAAAAACGGCATATAATCAAAGCAGTTATTATTAGCAAACCCAGATTTAATATTCCGAGATGATCTTTCTTAGAACCGCTTTTTATAGTTAATATTCCGATTGCAAGTACCATTAAATTAATTAATACAGCAGCTAAAAAGGAATTTATGCAAAAAACAAAAATAAGCAGAAACAACAGAAAACTTACATCAAAAGGCATAACTTCATTTATAGCAGATTTTTTAAGCTTTCTGATCAATAAAAACAAAGCCAAAGCCGTAGTAAGAAATATGCTTATAATTTCAAATGTAATAATTATATCAAAATAATGATCATCACGAAAATCTTTCCATAACGAGTCGAAACTAAGCATTAGCAATAGATAAAAACTTCCGGCAATGCCCAATTGTTTAAATCCGTTATTTATCTTTTTATGAGATTGAAACCAATCCGAAGAACCCAAAAGATAATAAGCTGAAAACAAACTCATATATGCAATAAACATCAGATTTCCTGCCTTATTAGCCAAGGTTCCCAATACAATAATTAAAGATATTGGCAACAACCAATTGTGAAATGCTACAAAATTATCATTGATTTTCAATCTTAGTTTGTTTATATAAAAAGGTAATATCAATACCATTAGCCACCAATAATGATAATTCTCAGGATGCGGATAGTGAAAATAATTGGTTTCGCAGGCATAATAAGTTATCCCAACAATAAATAACAAAGAAGTTGCAGAAGATTTCATCAGATAAACCAAAGGCAAACACAACAAAGCCCAGGTCATAATAAAAGAACTGATATCGCCCGATATATTATAAATCTGACTAATCAATGAAATAGATGCTCCAACAGCAAAAGTAAGAAAAACGGCACTACTTTCGCGCCATACAATTCGATCTGTTTTTTTTATAATGGTAAAAGCACATAAACCCTGACCTATAAGAAGTGGAATAAAAGCTAAAATGGTCTTTGTAAAAGTGCTTAAATTATCCCAATTATGAGCAAGTATTAATATAATACCCAAGCCAACCAAAATTGCACCCAAAATTCCAAATACTATAACCAATCGATTGCTTTGCGGCTTTTCTTTCGACAAAAAATAATTTCTGATATTCTCCGCAGTTGATTCTGATATAATACCAACATCAACCAATTCAGTTAAGTCTTTATTTATTTGCATAAAAAACTGTTTTTTTGTCAAAGTTAATAATAATTAAAACAACTTCAACAAAAGCCAGAAATAAACGAAAGAAAAAATTACAGAAATTAAGCTTTTCTATCGATAACCGTAAAAGCTCTTTTTAATAAGAAAGGAGTTACTACCGTAGTAATTATGCCCATTAATACCAAGATTGAAAATAAACTGATATCAATAAACCCATTTTGTAAAGCAATATTAGCAATAACCAGTTCCATAATACCTCTGGCATTTAATCCAACACCTAATGTAACTGATTTAATATCTGATAATCGGGCAAGTTTACCACCCAGATATCCACCCAATATTTTACTAATAAAAGAAGCGGCAATAACAACAAGCAATAAATACAGATTATTTATTGATAATAAGTTAAATTCAACACCCATGGTAGCGAAAAAGATAGGAGCCAAAAACCCCATAGTAATACTGGATGTGTTTTTCTGAACAGTTTCAAAATTATCAACACCAAGCATTTCACGCGGCAAAAGTATAGCACCGAAAAAAGCACCTATAACAAAATGTAATCCAACCAGTTCGGATAAACTGGCAAAAATCAATACAAAAACCATTATCATGGCAAATAATGATTCTTTACCTTTTAAATAATTTAAAAACACTTCAAATTTATTATTCAGGAAGTTTACTTTAGATTTTGCAATATGAAACAAACGGTAGGCACCCACCATCAACATCATAAACATCAACACTTTAGCCACAGAAAGCAGGGTTGTAATTGTTAGTTGTTTAATATCTGTGCTGCTTTCTTTAAAATCAAGAATTACTCCTAAAATTAATAAAGCCAAAACATCGTTAAAAATGGCTGCCGAAATAATTTTTTGACCTATATCAGTATTTAACTTTCCAAGATCCATTAATATTCTGATACTTACAGGAAGAGCCGTAATTGAAATACACAGCGACAAAAATACATTAAGCATTATATCCAGATTAAAAATAATTCCAATAAGAAAACCACTCAACATCGGTATTGTAAAACCAAGTATTGCAATCCATGAATTTCTTCCTTTTATTGATTTTCTGAGTTCATCGATATCAATTTCGAAACCGGCTAGAATAACTAAAAGGAAAACACCTAAATCAGAAATAACTTTTAAATTTGTATTAATAACTGCAAATCCTAGCAAACTAGGACCCAAAATAATACCAGCCAATACTTCACCAATCATTGCAGGCTGGTTAAAACGTTCCATAATTTCGCCAAACATACGTGCTACCAATAATAGCAGCAATAATTCAACAACAAAAGGCATGGATTGACTAATAACCGGCATAAGTTTTTATTTGATAATTAATACTTTCGCACTACATTAATATTTTGCAAAATTGATGATTTTTTCCCAATTAGAAAATTTTTTATAACATCTCCTATTGAAATAATTTTAAATATTAATGCCAAAACTAAACTTTTACTAAATTTGCATCAAATAAAGAAGTCTTATACATGGAATTTATAATCCTTTTAGGTGTTTTCGAAGCCTTGTTTCTAACAGGTTTACTCCTTTGCAAAAAGAATAAATCAGTTTCAGATAAGGTACTTACTATGATTTTTTTGCTTTATGCACTTAATATCTTTTTCAGCTATTTAGAGGTTTATAATCGAACTCACAATTTTCCATATCATTTCTTTATTAATGCATCTGTACCATTATTAATTTTACATGGCCCAATGCTTTGGTTTTATATAAAATCGCAAACATCACAAAATTTCCGAATCAAACCATTATATCTTTTTCATTTTATACCTTTTCTTATTTTTTTTATCGACCAATATATCGAAATCTATTCACTTACTTCTAAAGAAAAAATATTTATTGCAAGTGGCGACTTATACCGAAGCTACATAACATATCCGATATTTGTAATTTTGATGGCAGTATCTTCAATTGGCTATTTCATCTGGAGTTTAATTCTTTTAAAAAATTATCGTTTAAAAATAAAAACATTCTTTTCCCAAATCGAAAACATCGACCTTAATTGGCTGAGAACATTACTTATAGCTGCGCTTATTTGCTACAGCATAAATTATGGAATTTTTATTGCAGATATTATACATCAGTTTACTCCGCCCGGCTTGTTGCATGCAATAAGTTTCAGTATAGGATCTGTATATATATTATTCTTAGGATTTTATGGCCATAAGCAAGGTAATTTATTCTGTAGTGCAAAAATAAATCTCGACTTAAATAAGGCTATAGAAACAGTTCCAATTCAAAATCGATTAAAAGAAGATGAAGAAATATTTATAAAAAACCTTTTAGAAATTATGAAAACCCAAAAACCTTTTTTGAATCCTGATTTAAATATTGCCCGCTTAGCAGACCAACTTTCTGTTACAGCAGAATATTTATCTGTAATTTTAAATAACAAATTAAATGTAAATTTCTTTGATTTTATAAACCAATATCGGGTAAATGAATTTAAACTTAAATGCAAGGACAATAATAATAAAAACCTGACTTTATTAGGAATAGCTTATGATTGCGGGTTTAATTCGAAGGCAACTTTCAATAGAGTATTTAAAAAATCAACAGGGATTACTCCTGGAGAATATAAAAACAAATAAATTGATTAAGGAACTACTATTCAACTGTATTTTCCAGCATTTCAATTAATTCATTCATCTCTTCAATCCTCATTTTATCCACATCTTTCAAATATTTTGATTTTAGTGCATTCAAAAACAAAATTAATAACTCGGCATTCTGACAAGGTTTGTAATACTTTTCTGATTTTTCTAATTCAGATTGTTTTAAAAACATATCAATTTCTTTAAAGGAAAAGATTATACCTTTATTAAAAGGATTTAAATAAAATAAAATATCTGACTTTTCAGTTTTTGACAATCCTTTTGAAAAACAAAGTATAAAATTTTGAGGAATATCAACACCAAACACAGGCAAATGAACACTCTGTGCCAAAATAAGATACAAAAGCCCCAACGATAGTGGATTTCCACTTTTAGAATCGAGCAAATTATTCAAAAAAAGCAGATTAAAAGATTTCAAGTTATATTTGTTTGCCTTTATCTGATGAATTTCAAAAAAAACATGATTCAAAACCTTAATTTGTTCTAATGCAGTAAGATTAGGATTCATTTCAAGCCACAAATCTTTTCTAATAGCATTAAATTTACTGTAAATCACATCATAATTAAGTTCGGGATATTGAAGTTTCGAAATCAAAAAAAATGCTCTTAACAAATCTGTAGGAGTGTTGGTTATACAATCATACAAATCTTCTTTAATTTGTTTAAAATTTATTTTATGTATCATATTTTCAATACGGTGCTGAATTAATTCATCGAAGGAATTTTCCCATACTTCCTCCAGAACAGGAATTACTTCAGCACCATATTTAAAAATACGATCTTGAATATGCAGAAAATTTGACTCATTTGGCTCATCGAGCAAACTTACCAAAGCTCTTAATTCGTTATTAACCATATAATAAATCCTAAAAATTTAAATTCTTTCCAAAATGGTTTCAACCAGTTTTTTCACAGGTTTTTTATAATCCTGACTAAATTGCTTTGAAACCCTGTTTGCAATTAAAACACAAACAGTTAGTGTTTGATGTCCTAACATAGCACCTAATCCATAAAGTGCAGAAGTTTCCATTTCCAGATTATTTATTCGATGGTTTTGAAATCTGAAAGTTTCAATTTTTTCATTAATATCAGGGTAAGCCAACTCCAATCTTACTTGCCTTCCCTGAGGTCCATAAAAACCAGGAGCAGTTGCAGTTATACCTTTGTTAAATCCTTCCCCCAGCTTATTCATTAACAACTCGGAACCTTTAACAACATAAGGTTTTGGAAGATTATTTCCCCAATTACAATGCTTCATAAAAGCATCGGCAATTTCATTATCACAAACCTCAGTTGATTTTTTGTAAAAATGAAGCATTCCATCCAATCCCAAACCATATTCCGACATCATAAATGAATCAATAGGCAAATCGCCTTGTAATGCACCTGAAGTTCCTATTCTAATAATATTCAAAGAAGTATGTGTGTCTTTTGGAATTCTTTTTTCAAGATCAATATTTACCAAAGCATCAAGCTCATTAAGCACAATATCAATATTATCAGTACCCATTCCGGTAGATAATACACTAATTCTCTTTCCATTGTAATAACCGGTATGAGTACATAGTTCCCGATTCATTACTTTAAACTCAATTTTGTCGAAATATGCAGAGATTTCAGGTACTCTACCCGGATCTCCGACTACAATGATGTTTTCAGCGATATTATCAGGATGTAGTTTTAAATGATAAATACTACCATCAGGACTGATTATCAATTCAGATTCTTTTATTTTTTCCATTGTATAAACAAATTATTGATTAATTTTGTTTGTTTTTTCAAAAGTAATAAATTATTTATTTACTAATACTTAAATTTTTAAAAAAATGTCAGAAATTAAAAATATTTTAGTGCCAATAGATTTTAATCAAAAATCTTTAATTGCTCTTGAACAAGCTACTCACGTTGCTAAGTTATTGAAATACGATATTATGCTGCTTTATGTGCATGAAGAAACCGGTATTTTTTCCAAAATTTTCTCTGATTCTAAAGGAGAAGAAAAAATTTTGGAAATCTTACAATTAAAATTAGATGAAATTGCTTCCGGTTATAGTTCAAAATCCGGAGTTTTAATAAAAACAATGCTTGGCAAAGGAAAAGTGCAAAGTAAAATTGTTGAAATTGCAGAGATGATAGATTCTCAACTAATTATTATGGGTACCAATAGCGAAGCAGAAGCAAAAAAAACTATTGGTGCAAATACACATAAGGTAATCAGATGGGCAAAATGTCCGGTTATTACTATTAATGGATTACACCACGAAAATGGGTGCAGAAGCATTTTATTGCCTCTTGATTTAACCATTGAAACCCGTCAGAAAGTAACAAAAGCAATAGAAATGGCTAAAATTTTTGGTGCTACTATTAAAGTTGTATCTGCTTTGTGGTCTAAAAAAGACAAAGAAATTATTGACAAACTTAAAAAACAATTAAATATGGTACATTCCTATATTGAAGAAAGAGGTGTAGTTTGTCATTCTGAAATTATTGAAAGCACTGAAGATGAAAAAACAATGATTCCAATTATTTTAAATTATGCTGCAGAACAGGGTGATGTTGACCTAATTATGATCATGACTCAAAAAGAAGTTGGATTTATCGACTATTTTATGGATTCAAATGCTCAGGAAGTAATCAGAACATCAGAAATTCCGGTTATGTGTATTGCTCCAAAAGAAATTGGCATCATTCAATCTAAAGGATTCTAAATGTTTGCAGAAATCATAAACATTGGAGATGAATTACTTATTGGTCAGGTTATCAATACCAATGCTTCCTGGATGGCTCAGGAGCTAAATGCTATTGGAATTGATGTTGTTAAAGTTACTGTAATTTCTGATCAAAAAGAAGCAATATTACAAAGCATTGATACAGCCTTAAAAAATAATGATATTGTTTTGATTACAGGAGGATTAGGACCAACAAATGATGATATTACCAAATTTACACTTTGTGAATATTTTGGAAGCAAATTGGTTTTTGATGAAAATAATTACAAAAGAATACAAAATCTTTTTGCTCAACGAGGTTTTGAAGTTACTGAATTAAACCGACAACAAGCAGAAGTTCCTGATAACTGTAAAGTTATTCCAAATAACAATGGCACAGCCTCAGGGATGTGGTTTGATAAAAATGGGAAAATATTAATATCAATGCCTGGTGTTCCATTCGAAATGAAAACCATGATGAATGATTATATTATTCCTGAATTATCAAAAAATATCAGTATTCAAATAAAGCATAAAACAATTCATATACAAGGTATTGGAGAGTCATTTCTAGCGGATTTAATTAAAGATTGGGAGGCTGAATTACATAAATCAATTAGCCTGGCATATTTACCACAACCCGGCTTAATCAGATTAAGATTAACTGCAAAAGGCAGTATTAATGAAAATCTTGATATTATCATTGAAAATGAAGTAAAAAAACTTCAAGAACTAAT